>JAYPPP010000003.1:0-121616 GCA_038131525.1 Gammaproteobacteria bacterium
GGCTCAGCATCGATGGATTCGCGCATGCAGTCGAACGCTCCACCCGCCCACTCTTCGACCGTCTGATCGATGGCGTCATTCAGCGTTACCCAAACAAATCCGCCAAACTTAACCTCGCAGCGCAGGCGTCTTAACCCCACATCCGAGCAGGCCAAGCGATCCTGATACCCTTCAGACGCACGAGAGATATGAACGCAGTTGCCTTTCATATCGAACTGCCAAGCATGGAACATGCAGGTCATGTGCTTTGGCGCACCCGATGGCGATCCGTGCTCGAACGAGCCAGAAGGCCGGTTCTCAATCATGTTGCCGCGGTGGGGGCATACGTTCAGGAAAGCTCGAATCTGGTTGTCGGCACCGCGGACCACCATTACGGGCTCACGGGCGACCGTCATGGTTCGGAAGCTGTAGGGGTCTGGCAGCTCGGATTCATGACAAACGGGGGTCCACACTTTTTTGAAGATCTTGTTGATCTCTTCCTCAAAAATTCCCCGATCGGAATAAATTCGACTGTCGACATACTCCCCAGATTTAAGTTTTCCAGGGACTTGCTCCCACTGCTTTGAATTTCTTGCTGGCATGACACGCCGCTCCTTTTATGTTTACCTGACCGCGGGCAGCGGTCTCTCGGACATCGTTTCCGACATTACAAACCGATCCATTTGATTTGTAAAATGACTCAAATCAATAATTTGATAGGCTATATGAATGATTAGTCCTTCCCCGCCCGTCAGCGTTTCTTTGTCACTTTTTTGGCCACTTTCTTAGCGGTTTTTCGAGCTGGAAGCGAGGTTTTCTTTGCCGTTTTCTTTCGCCCTTTACGGCTGGCCTTCACGTCCAGCTGCTCCAGCTTCCAGTCCCACTTCATCTTCTTCGCGAACTTGATCGCCTCATCGTCGCTCATATACACGGTGTGCTCGGGACCAGGGTAAATCTGGTCGCGAACTTCATCACGGTAACGGGTGAACACATCCTCCATGATGGGGATGAGGTCCGTATAGACCTTGGAGTGTCGGGGCGTATGCTCCTCATAAAGATGCATGAGGTCAGACGTAATGATGTGCACGCCATGCGCACCCAGGCCGGCGCCAAGGCTGATCACCGGAACCGGAAGTACCTGCGCAAGATATTCGTTGACTTCCTGGGTCGTAACCTCACACATGAGAGAGAAACATCCCGCATCTACCATCGCCCAGGCATCGTCGACCAACTCGGCCGCGCGGTCCGCTGTCTTCCCCTGCGCAAAAAATCCGCCTAATTGCGGCATGCGCATAGGCGTAATACCGATGTGGCCTTGAACCGGGATTCCCGCGCGATTGATCGCCTCGATATTCCGGGCGTGATACTGGTTTCCTTCACACTTCATCACTTCGGCATTTGCCTCATGCACAAAGCGGCCGGCATTTTCCACCGCCTGCTCTGGGGACACATGAAAACTCCAGTAAGGCATGTCCACCATACGAAGCCCGTATTGGCTGCCGCGGTCGATTGCCTTTGACATCATCATGACTTCATCGAAAGTGACGGTCACCGTGCTCTTGTGGCCGAAAAGAATCATGCCGCCGGTATCGGAGACACACAAAATATCAATGCCCAATCGATCGGCGATCACGGCGCTTCGATAGTCGTAAATCGCCATCTGCACAATTTGCTCCCCCTCGCGCATCTTCTTTCGGAGCTGATTAATGGTGACTTTTCTGCGTGGTTTTTCCTCAGACATTGACTATCTCCTTGATAGTGGATTCCTCGTTTCGCGCGCACGATCCACGGCGAGCAGGCCGTGAACTGCACACGCTATTATGATCGGGGTTCAGATAAGCAGGCCATAGTAGACAGCGGCTTATTGTCCGTCAAAAGCAATGTCTTATGATCTGATAGAGGTCGGCTTCAGACGAATGACGGGGCCGCTGAGACACCGGTGCTACGCGCTCTCGGTGTCCTTCATGAATCAGGCTGCAATAGGCTATCCCAGCCGCCGCGCACCTTGAGCTTCAGCGGATCATAGTAAGGCCTGGACGTAATGCGAACGCTCTGAAAATCGCCTAATGGGTCCGCAAGCTCGACGCCATCGGATAGGTCTGTCGTCAATGCAAATCCCAAGCCGAGCGTCGCATTTGCCAATGGACTGAAGCAGGCAGATGTCACCGCTAATTCTCCTCTGCTGGGCCACGGCGGTTCCCCCTTGGGATGCTGCCATAGAACAGGAGGCTGATTGGATTGAGCGATGAAGGAAACCAACACAACGGAGGGCTCTTTTTCAGCCGCGTTGCCCGACGGATAACAACGCGGAAGGTCAAAGGCCGACAAATCCGCTCCAAAGGCAAGGTCATTACAGAAAAGGATAAATCCTGCTTCTATTCGTAATACATCCGCTGTCGCAAAAGTTGCAGACGGCATCCGCTCGCGAAGTGACCTCCATAATTCCTCGGCGAACTGCTCTGCCACGATCAACTCAAAGCCTCTCTCGCCGGTGTAGCCTAACCTCCCGCAACGCACAGGCACCCCGAACATTTTGGTGTCGGTAAACTGGAAATAATTCAGCGCCTCGACATCCGCGGGAACTTGAGAGCGATCTAAAAGAGACAAGCATTGGGGCCCCTGAATAGCGTAAACCCTCGATTGATCGCTTGTCTCCTCCACGCGGAGTCGGTTACTCGTTAGACCCTCAAAAAAGGAAATGTCCGAGCGAGCTCCGCTCATCAGATCAAAGGTATCCGCGCTCACCCGCCATACGGTCAGATCCGAGATGACCATACCTCGCGCATCTGAGTGCACGCCGTAACGGATGGTGTTAAGAGCCATATCGGAAACACGTCGCCCCAGATAACGCTCAATGGTGAAGGCCGCATCGGGACCTGAGATTCGCGCAGAAAACATGAATGAGAAATCAAAGAGCGTGGCCGACCGACGGCATACCAATGCGTCCTGCCACGGCTGCGAAGATAGACCCCGCTCTCGCTCAAAAGACAAGGTCATTCTTATCTATCCGATCAAGCCGGCTACCTTGGCGAGCATCGCTGCGCCAGCGCCCAGCAATGCGACTGCGATGACTTTTGTTAACGCCTGCTTGGACACCTGATGGGCAATTTTTGCGCCGATGATTACGCCCAGCACAAGCAGTACGGAAAGCATTAGACCCACTTTGAAATCCACGTGCCCGAAGCTTACGTTCCCCCACGTGGCGAGGATCGCGATAGGTATTTGGATGATCTGGCTCAGACCCACTGCGGTTAGTGGTGCTACCTTCAACGCAAGAAGAATCGGTACAAGAACCAGCGGTCCACCCGTGCCCGTGATGGCCGAGCCAAAGCCTGTCACTACGCCGATCACGAGAAGTAGCCCTGGATGAACGTCCCGAGGCGTTAGACCCTCTGCGCTCGCGGGCCGCATCGCCTTGATGCCGGACGCAAACACTAACGAACCGATTACTACCTCCAAAACAGAAGAGGGCAGCAGCCAGGTTGTTAGAGCGCCCACATAAGCGCCGGGCATTCCGCCCAGGCAAAGCCAAAGACCGGTGCGCCACTGAATAGTGCCTCTTCGCGCGTACTCAGCTGCTCCGACGATTCCGGTAAATAGATACGAAAACATCGCGCTGGCAATAGCGACATGGACGCCCATTCCGGTGACGAGTGTGAGCAGCGGCACCAGAAGAACGCCTCCAATACCGATGGCGCCAATGAGCGTACCCACCAGAATCACCGCAGCAGCGGTGACGGTCAGAGCAATGATTCCCAGGACTTACCCCCCGCTTTTGATTAAAAACACCGTCCGGTAGTGTATGCGGACCGGCAGTCGCGAGTGATTGCTAATTACGTTGCCCGCCCCTTGGGACACCGGAGCTCACCCGCATCCGCTAGATCAGAAATACCGCAGCACTTGTGATTTTGATAGGAGACAGTTATAAAACTATCGAAAAGAAAAAATCATCGCCTTCGTCTATTAAATAAATAGCAAATTCTAATGGACGAGATCGGCCCACACCGGGGACAGTCATCATGTTTTTGAGGCAATTTGAATATCTCATCGCGCTGGAGCAAGAAGGCCACTTCGGTCGGGCAGCCGAACGCTGTCACGTTTCCCAGCCCAGTCTCTCGAGCGCCCTTCAGCAACTTGAAGCTGAGCTGGATGTGCCCATCATCCTTCGTCACCAGCGCTACCAGGGTTTTACGCCAGAGGGTGAACGTGTTGTGAGTTGGGCAAAGCGCTTACTGGCGGACAAGAAAAGCATGATCGAAGAGCTTGCGATTATGCGCCGCAACCTAAACGGCCGAATTCGCATAGGCGCCATGCCGACCAGCTCTCCCGTCCTGCCGCGCATTAATCGTCTGTTTTCGTCGCTATACCCTCTCGTCGAAGTCGATATTCAATTTCTTGGCTCCGACAAGCTTATCAACGAGTTGCGCAACTTCGAGCTCGACGTTGGCATTACCTACCTCGAGGGATTTTCCCTGAAAAAGCTCAACACCATGAGCCTGTATGAAGAGCAGTTAAGCCTCATGGTGCCCACCAACATGCTGCCGAAAGATCGCTCCAGCTTGTCCTGGGCCGAGGCGGCAGAGCTGCGACTGGGTCTACTCACTCCAAACATGCGCGAGCGAGAGGTAATGGATGAAGCGTTTGACAGCGTTGGCTGTAAACCAAGCCCACAGTTGGAATGCAACTCTATCTTTCAACTGGCTTTCCATGTCATGCAGGGGGATATCGCCACAATCGTCCCCAAAGGATTCAGTGAGACCAATAACGCGTTCCCCGGTACCCGAGAAGTCTTACTCACAGATCCGATTGTCAGTAAACCTGTCGGCCTGATATGGGAAAAAGTATCACCCCCGCTACCCATGGCCCAGGCTATGGCGGATCTCCTGGGCGAATCAATGGATGAGCTTTTTGCTACCGCAGGCGCTTCTACCAAAACGGCTCGAGGGAAATCGAAACAGGTTGCCTAAAAGCATCTGATCGCACCCGCTTTCGTCGAGTCAGTGGGCGCGCTTGAATCCTGAGGACCTTGCGCGACCTGCAAACACCACTGCCGCAAGGATCAAAATCTGAAAGGGTCCGGCAAGGAGATTGATCAGTGTCAGGCGGCTGCCCAGGCTTTCCACGTCGGAGCGGATTTCGCGACGGGTCTCTCGCAAGGCTCGGCGGGCCGAGAGCAAGTCAGTTTGGAACTCGCCAAATTTCTGCTTAATGGTCTCAGGCAAGTCTTCAAACGCGACATTTTGGGTTTGGCCAGACAACGCTCCCATCTGCTGCTCGAGCTGGGTTACCTTAGCAAGCATCGCGGATTCCTGATCCTGAAGTCGCAGCTGGGCCTGGCGAAACAACTCACCGACACGCGTGAAGGGTCTCTGTAACTGACCTCTTGAGCGAATCTGCACAAGCGCTTCGCTTCCCGTAGCGAACTCAACCATATTCAGCAACCAGGTCAGATTGTCATTAAGGGGTCGAACCACCACCTCGTTCCCGACAACCGTGCGCTGCACAGAAAATGGATCAAAAATCCAATCTACATCTGCGACCGCGAATATCATTGAAGATTCTGTAGACTCGCTTCGATGAACCGCTCCCGCGTTTGTCTTTTCTTTCGGGTAGGGGCTCCGAAACGGTCCAGACAAACTCAACGCAAGTGTGCGCTTTTCACCGTCAGGCACAAATGCGGATGCTAAGTCACTGGGAGACTGCAGCGAAAACTCCTCGCGGAGATAGATATTTGATTGCGTTGTGGTGCTGACCAGTAAGTCCGCGTCTGCCGTCGGCGATACAGCAAACGCACCTGGCTCAACCATGAGGAGCTCATTGAGATTTGCCGTGGTGGGATGTGACTCAGACAATCCTTGGCGATTTACTCTTAACCAATAGGGATAGTTCATCCGACCGTCCCCGCCGTCACCCACGGGCGACGCGAACTCTACATCGCCCACGACCGCCTCGCCTTCATAGGTTGCTCCATAAGCGCTAAGCAGATCGGAGATATCGTTAATATCTTCAGATGGTGCGGGATTTGTCACGTTATTTGCGCGCTTTATCCGAGAGTACGGATCCATCATCACGATAAGACTGCCCCCGGACATGAGGAATTGATCAATCGAATAAAGCATATCCTCGTGCAGAATATCTGCACCGATCAGTACCAGCGCGTCCAAATCACCAGGCAGACTCGTCTTAAAGAATGGAATGACAGCAACGTCATAAGCTCTCTTCAGTTCGGCCATGAAGGAAAGGCCATCTTGCTCTGCGAGCGCAGCGCTTGATGGGAGTAAGGGACTTAAGATACCCACCTTAGGTGTTTTGACCGCGGTTAAGCCATTAAGTGCCTGAACAATGTCATATTCGAGAAATCCCTCCCGTTGTATGTCGAGATAAGGAATGTGTCCTCGTCGACCCTGTGATTCAACCGTGAGTCCGAGAAAAAAGTGATCGCCCGAAGACATCGGAACTCGATGTATCCGCCGGGCGAGGGCCTCGAGCTCTGCATCGGTATCCGGCTGTGGATCGACTTCAACCCAATTGAGCCCAGATACCTTTCGCATTTGATTAAGTAAACGCTTCACCCGACCGGCATGAGACTTAATAGCGGCTGGCACAGACGCTTCATTGGAGCTCCAATAAAACCGCAGCTCGGTATCCGCAGGGAGCCTCGACAACACTTCCTTACTGCCGGCATGCAGGGTGAATTCTTTCTCAGCCGTAAGGTCGACTTGACCTGTGAGATTCCCGGCGAAAAAAGTGCCTAACACCCAGATGATGAGAGCGCCCGCCGCAGCGAGACTCAGAGGGTATCCACCGCTTGTGCGGCCGCTGCGACGCCGCGAAATGATCAAGTGCGTAAGTGAGAGCGAAACCGCTATCGTTAAAACGAAGTACAACAGACCCTGCATCGGTATCAGCCCTTCGCCCATCACGCTCAACCAGGTCACCGGGCTGTACATAGAGAGCGCCTCCCAGATCGCTTGAGGAACGAACGCGCCGAGAAAACGCCCAAAGACGTCCCATCCAAAAAGCGTGACCAGAAAAAGCACCGCCAATCCTGCAACGAATCCCCCTACCGGCTCTTTGGTCAACGATGCGGCGAGGAGACTAAGCGAAAAGCAACTCATCAAGAACAAGGCGCACGCCAGATAGCTCGAGAACACCGTCCCAAGATCCGGCTCGCCGAGATAAAAAAGAGTGACGCAAAACGGAAGCGTCATTAACAAGGTCAGCAGCAGTACCGAGCAACCCGCAACATATTTCCCCAACACCACATGGATCGGCGTGATCGGCAGCGCATACACCAATTCAAGCTCGCGATTCGAGTGTCCGTCGGCCCAGGCCGACATGGAAAGCGCAGGAATCAGAACCAGGGACACCCACGGCATGAAAAGCCGCAGAAGGCGCAGCGTTGCCTCGTCAGTCGTGTAAAAGTTAGCGACCAAGAAGATGCAGGCGGCGAGCGCAAGCAAAAACGCGCCTTGAAACAAGTAGGTCAGAGGTGAAAAAAACAGCATCCGCCACTCATGCAGGACGATGGCGCCGAGTCCGGAATGTCGTGACCGCATTCGCTTCACCTTAACGCACGGATGAAGCCGATGGCTTCATTGCGCTGTCGCCATTCGCCTGGGTCAGCATACGAAAACGCGTGGCGAGGCGCCCTCTTTGATCCGCCAACTCATCCAACGGCGAATCCGCTACGCATCGACCCTGGTCGAGAACAACGACACGGTCGCATAACTCTTCTACTTCCTCCAAAATGTGCGTCGACAGAATAACGGTTCTATCCTGCCTCAGCTCACGGACCAGTCCACGAACTAAATCCTTTTGATTGGGATCGAGACCATCCGTGGGCTCGTCCAGCACGAGCACTCGAGGCTTATGCATCACAGCTTGCGCAAGCCAGGTTCTCTGGCGCCATCCCTAGACAGTTGACTCAGGGGTCTATCTAACGCACCAAAAGATCGAGTCGATCCGATATCTCAGTGATCGACTTCTTCAAGACCGATCCATATAAACCGCGTGCCTGACCGCAGAAACGAAGAAATTCCACGACACGAAGGTGTCCAAACCCATTGGGCGCTTCTGGCAGGTAGCCCAGTTCGGCCTGAGCGAGCGCGCTTTGGCGGCGGATATCGTAGCCGCAGATGCGCACGGTGCCGGAGTCAGGAATAAGGAAGCCTGCCGCCATACGCATGGTGGTGCTTTTTCCTGCCCCATTCGGACCCAGCAAACCCACTACCTGGTTCGGCAAAAATTTCAGCGAAATTTCATTAACAGCCCTCAGAGAACCGAAGGATTTAGAAAGGTCGTTTATCTCAAGCACGCTTCATACATCCCGTTGCAAATCACGGTAAGTCTAAAACGGTTTGGATTAAAGCGAATCAGGTCGTGGAAAAAATCCTGCCGCGATGAACAAAATGACGCTTCCCCAGGTGATCGCGTAGCCCAGACGCGTCACCCATCGCTGCGCCGCCGCACCGCCCCAGTGTAATTTTTTCATGATAGCCGGCCCCATAGATGCGATTGCCGCACCCGCAATTGCCATGGCGATAACGACCGGTCGGCTCAAAAGAAAATCAATGGGGTCCAAAAGCGATCCCGGATTCCAGCGTCAGCTTGAACAGCTGCCTAGCTTCTTCTGGAGTAGGCTTCCAAAAAATCTGAAGTGCCGCTTGCGCCCTTGAAGCTTTTCAATGCCTCTTCGTGGAGGATCTCCATCGCGTGGCGCTTGTATTCATACGCTTCGGGAGTTCCCAGCATGTCGAGGTTTCGAGGCCTTGGCAGATCTACCTCCATCACTTCCCGCACCGAAGCCGGTCGGTTCGACAAAATGATCAACCTATCCGCGAGTATGATCGCTTCTTCAAGTTCCGATGTTACGAAGACGTTAGTTCGCGCCTCCTGCTCACAGAGCCGAAGATAAAACTCCTGCATGAGCTGCCGTGTCATCGCATCAAGCCCGCGAAACGGCTCATCCATGATCATGACGAGAGGCTGATTGATAAGCGCTCTCGCGAGCTCCGCGCGGCGCTGCATGCCGCCGGAGAGCTGTAAGGGATATTTGTCGCGAAATTCCCGAAGACCGACCGTGTCGATAATCTTTTCGGCGGCAGCCTTCAGATCTCCTGCCTTCATATCGCCGCGCAGCTTGGGACCGAAGGTCACGTTCTGATAGGTCGTCAGCCAGGGCATCAACGCGGTTTCCTGGAACACCACAAGCGCGTTCTTGCTCGGCCCCGTCACGGGTTTACCATCGAGCAGGATCTTGCCTTTATCCGGCAACTCAAATCCCGCGAGCAGATTCACCACCGTTGACTTACCGCACCCAGAGGGTCCCACAATGGCGGTAAGCTGGTTTCTCTTCACCGAAAAGCTGAGGTTTTCTACAACCGTCTCCTGCTCCCAGTCATCACCAAAGCTCTTGGTGACGTCTTGTACTTCCATCATATTGTCAGTCGCTGATGTCATGCGTCGGTCTCGATTTAAATTTGCTGGGTCATGCTCTGCGGTCTAAAACATGCGCCGCCAGGGCATTGCGAGGTAACCGACATAGCGAATCAGGCTGCTCGAAATGTAGCCGGCAAGTCCGATACTGATCATGCCCACGATAACTTGGTCCATCACTCCACCCATATAAGAGCTCCAAATGAAGAAGCCCAAACCGCCGCCGCCCTGTTGACCGCCGCCTGAGATCATCTCGCCGGCCAGCACCACCTCCCAGGTGATGCCCATACCGACCGCCGCTCCGATAAATATGGATGGCAACGTGCCCGGCAAAATAATCTTACGAAACAGATCCCATTGACTTGCGCCCATCGACTGAGCCGCCCGAAGGTATTGGATATCGATCGAGCGCGCGCCGCCCAGCACGTTGATCACGATTGTGTAAAAGGCTCCCAAGAACGTCACAAACATAATGGAGAGCTCTGTCGTCGGCCAGAAAATGATGGAGGCCGGCACCCACGCAAGTGGCGGAATGGGGCGCAAAATTTCGAACGGCGGGAAGAACATGCCCCGGAAATATTTATTGACAGCCATCGCCAAACCAAATGGGATTCCGATGACCTGAGCGACCACGAAACCTAGGAAGACCCGGCCTGTACTGAGATACCAGCTCTCCCAGTAGCCTGCCCACTGCCCGACCTCGAGCCAGCGAACGACGACCGCTGAGGGCGGAGCTACTTTCCCGATAAACGGCACCATCACACCGAACCAGCTTTTAAATTGCGCGCCAATCTCCCATAGGACTAAAAACACCAATATGGCCACAACGCCGCGGCGGAAAGTCTCATCGCGAAAGAGGCGAACAATTGCAGGCGCCTTTACTGTTTTTTCTACCATTCGGGTCTCTCGTTTCAAATAGGGCTACTGAGGACTGCTAAAAGTCATCAAAACAATTTATCCGTACGGGTCTAGGCAAGCTCTCGCTCGCCAGCCTCGAAAGCTTTTACTGCTTCTTCGTGCACCGCTGATTTCGTTTCCTCCATCAGGACTCGGAAATCTTCTGAGGATAGGAGACGATAATCGCGCGGTCGCTCGATCTTCACATCCACGATCTTTTTTGTCTTCGCGGGGCGCGTGGTCATGACAATTACCCGATCACCGAGGAAGATTGCCTCTTCGAGATCATGGGTGATAAAAAATATCGTGACTTTTGTTCGGTCATACACCTCGAGTAGCGATTCGTGCATGATGGATTTCGTTAACGCGTCCATAGCGCGGTAAGGCTCGTCAAGAAGCAAAACCTTTGGATCGTTTATCAACGCCCTGACAATCTCGGCGCGCCGCGCCATGCCAGAGGACACCTCGCCGGGATATTTATCCGCGACGCCCGAGAGTCCGGCCTCATCCAGCATATGGATCGCTTTCTCACGGGCTTCCGATTTGCTCATCACCCCCTGAACAATCGGGCCGTAAGCCACATTGTCTGCCAATGTTTTCCACGGGAAAAGCGCGCCATTCTGAAAGACCACCACCCGATCAGCGCCCTGATCGGCAAGCGGCTTACCCGGACCGCATAGCATCTCGCCGTCAAGATCAATCTGTCCCTCAGTAATGGAATGAAACCCGGCGATGGCATTGAGCAGCGTGGTCTTTCCGCAACCGGAGGGTCCGACAATCATGCATACCTCGCCACCCGCAATCTCAAGCGAGCAATCATCAACCGCGAGAACGTTTACGCCCCCGGGGTCATAAATTTTGCTGACGTTCCGAATGCTGATCGCACCGCGCGTTTGCGTGGCGGCCGTACTGGCCACGTTTGGATTAGCGGCCATTACGCACCCCCTTGGCCGAGGGCCTTCTGCCGCCACTGCATCATTCGGTATCCTGCTATGCGCACCATCGCTGAGGTGATCCACCCTACGAATCCGAGCGTCAGCATCGCCATCACCATCGTGGTGTATTTATTCACCATGTAGGAATCCATGATCATGTAGCCCAAGCCGTAATCACCTGAGATCATCTCTGCCGCCACCAGCGAGAACCAGGCAACGCCTATGCTTATTTGCAGACCCGTAAATATGAACGGCAGCGCACCGGGGACAACCACATGCCAGAACACATGGTGCTTCTTTGATCCAAGGCAGCCCGCCGCGCGAAAATAGGACTCGTCAATAGACTCCACACCCAGCATGGTGTTAAGCGCGGTCACAAAAAACGAGGCAAGCGTTGCAAGATAAATGATGGGCGTCTCGAACCCTGCAAACATAACGATCGCGAGCGGTACCCACGCCAAAATTGGGATGGGTCGGAGGGTTTCAAGAACCGGGAACGTATAGTCCTTGAATTTCTTTGACCAGCCCATAAATAAACCCAGCGGCACACCGAGCCCCGTTGCAAGCGCAAACGCGATCCCGATTCGCCGGCAACTTACCCATATGTTGCGGTAGTAATCCTCGGTGAATAAAGACGTGCCCCAAATGGGATCTTTATTCATCCATTCTGTAACCACCTCGACGGGACCTGGGATCTTGTAAAAAGGAAAAATCTTCCAATATTCATTCAGAAGGAAGTAAATCCCGAGCCATAACGCGATCCCAATGAACGCAAGATAGGGCATAGGCGTGCGCAGTGCCTTTGCCGCCCGAAGAAACATCAGTTGGCCGCCCGAAGGAGCCGATCCTGGCGCAGTCTGGTTACTCATGCATTCCTCTTAATCTAAGAGCCTCGGTTCTCAGATCTCATCCAAGAAATCGTGGCCTTGCAATTATCTGATGCGAAGACGCCCCAGGGCGTCCCTGCAATTTTTTCTGAGTTATTGACCGAGCAAAGCCCGATCGCTTGGCTGTGGATCACCGGCGGGATAGGTCTACCCCGCCGGTGATCACAACCAACCTTCTGATTACAGCTTCAGCTCTTTACTGATAAGCCGAGTCAGGCTGCTCGCCCACGAAACCGATCGGGGCGGTCAGGCCTCTGGCCTTTAAGACTTCGTTTGCTACCTGATCCATGATGGCTTCAGGTCGAAGCTGCTCACTCGGAACAACTTTTCGGCCGTGTAGGAAGCGCGTCGCTGCGGACACCAGTTGCTTTGCGGTGTCATCAAAAACATAGCGAAGCGTTAACTTTTCCTGACCGCCGCCGATTTCAGGAGCGTTCTTGCCGTAGAGCGATGCCCACAACACGCGTCGATCCATGCCTTCGGTTTGGTCGTCCGCCATCTTGGAGATAGCCGTCGCGTTGCCAAGATCTTTCATGAATAACTGAGCATCAAGCTCTGCCTCAAGCCAGCCGCGCTGAACGTCCGGTCGGTCACGAATGATCTCGTACAGCATCGCGAGGAAGCCGGCATCACCGCCTTCCACGCCATCGAAGCTCACCCGAGGCGGCCCGACGTGCCAAACCAGACAACTGGATCTTGGACGCTGTTGGCTCCCAAATAACGGCGGCGTCTAGCTTGTTATTCTTGAAGCTTGACGTGATCACCTCGATATTCATGTTGAGGTATTTGGCCGGTTTTACGCCAGCCTGCTCAAAGCGCCCAGCGGGCGAAACGGTCTGTGCAGGCTCCATGCGGCGCCGCAACGAGTTTTCCATCCATCCACTTTACGGCTTCCATTCCGTTCGCAAACTGCGGCGCATCGTTCTTCACGAGAAAACGTTGCATTGCTGACGGGACGTACCCAACACCGCGATCATGCGAATGTCGACCTTATCCTGCTTGGTGGTCGACACGATGGCAGGCATGTCACCCATGTAGCCCAGGTGATTTTTTCGCCGAGCATCTTGCCGACAATGACCGAACCCTGCAGGCCGATCTCGAACTTAACGTCCGATCCTGCGGGCAGGTATTTCTTCCATAGCTGCTGGCCATTAATAACCACGCCGGACCAAGACTCTGTGTAGTAAGGCTGATAGCCCACCACGAGATTGACAGCCTCACCCGGTTTCCCGAAGCCGACCTCTGCAGAGGCGGTTTGAAGCGCCCCGCGGCCAGCATCGACACTCCCAGGCCAGCGGCGACAATGGGCTTTTTCAAATTACGCATAACTCCTCCCATGAAGTTGATTTCTGTACTCTTGCCGCCGTGGCCCTATCCAATTGGTATTAGGCCTGATACCTACAGCGGAACCCCAGTTCACCCCAGCGCTGGTGATTTGTAAAGTTATTTAAGCAGATCGATTGATTGATTCGCTCTATTAACTGAGCGCAGAGGTTTTCATTCCCACATGAAGTTTATGGATTGGCATATCCCCGCGATGTCGCGAGCGTTTTGGCGAGTTTGGATTCAACTCACCATCTCTCGTAAGCGCGCATGTGCGCCCGGATCCTCAAAGACTCGCCGGGTTCGGAATCGTGGCCGCTAACTTTCGGTGCTCGAACCAATTAGCTGCGAGAGAGCGCTCTCATACCAATGAGGGCAACGAGTGAACCGGCTGCGCATGCAAGAAATGCCCCACCCCATCCTGTCGTGGACGCCGGTCCCGCGCCCATATCAAGCACCCACCCCACCAACAAGGGCCCTAAGAAACCACCTGAAAAGCCGAACACCGAATGCATCGCAAGCGTTGCGCCGCGCTCTCCCTCACGAGCCGCGGCCACTACGCCTCCCGTGAGCGCTGCAGAATCGCTCATGATGAAGATGGAATAAAGAGCAGCCAGGATTACTACATAGATAAAGGGCAATGCGCCGATAAAGCCCAATATTGATCCAACGATTACCGATAGAACCATCACTATAGAGATGGTCTGGCGCCGGCTTCGCGCAAGACATATCTGAGCACCAATCAGGCTCGCAGGCATGCCGAGAAGACTAAAAGCTGCCGCCAAGCTTGCCACACCCTCCCGACTGATATCCGTCGCAGACGCACCCGCCGCAAAAATAAGGAAAGCCACAATCCAGGCCCGGTAGGCGAAGAGTTCATAGGTGTGACCCACATAACCCCAGATGTAGGCAAGCGCTCCTTTGTTTTTGAACACCGGGCGAAAATCCAGCGGATGTCTACCTCCGGCTTGAGGATGATCCGGCTTCTTGGGAAACACAAAAGCAATGATCAGCGGTATACACAGAGCCTGCACAACGCCCGCAAACAAAAACACCTCCTGCCAAGCCAGTTGGCTGCTTAGGAGTCCTGTGAAATAGTACGACGCCGCCGTACCAATGCTGAATATGCTGAGGTACCAAGGCAGCACGCGTTGACGCGCCCGATCTTGCAGGCGGTCATTGATGATCTGGAGCCCCGGCATGTAGGTACCGGCAAGGGAGATCCCGGCCACAAAGCGAAACACCATGGCGCTAACAAATCCATCAGCGAACAGCGCGTACCCAACCGAACCCGCGACGCCACAGAGCAAGCCGAAGACATAAATCCGACGAGCATCCAGCGCATCGGTCAATCCCACCAACACCGGTACGGCCGTTACATAGCCGGCAAAGTAGATGCCGCTGATCCAGCCGGCCTGGGTTGAGCTCAATTGCCAGAGCGCGGTGAATTCATTGATGAGCACTGCAAAATTAGCAAAGCTCGCCATCGCAAACAGCTGCGCGATACCCATAACGACGATAAGGGGTGGACTCACTTTCAAGATCGAGATCGCGATAACGCAGGGGTGGATCGGACTCTATGGAGGCCAGCGGGTTTTGTCCAAAACTCAGGTAGACTCGGCGAAGCTGAGCCGACTTTAATGGAAGTCCCCAAGGTGAACATCTGATAGTAAAACGGTAAATCCGTGTCTTGAACTAGTCGTCGCATTATCTATGAGAATCAGTCGAATTCGAGTTTTTCGGGCAGACCTTCCGATGCGAGAGGGTCGATACAGTTGGTCGAATCAGTCTCATAGCGCCTTTGATACGACCGTCGTGTTGATTGATACCGACAGCGGACTGACCGGCGTCGGCGAATGCTGCCCTCTGGGCCCCACCTATCTTCCCGCATACGCCGAAGGCGTCCGCGCGGGAATCGCACAGATAGCCCCGGCTCTTATCGGTGAAGACCCCACGCACCTCGAACGCATGAACGACACAATGGATGGCCTGATTAAGGGGCATCCCTACGTGAAGTCTGCCGTTGACATGGCCTGCTGGGATTTACTGGGCAAGGTCACTGCGCTTCCGGTCTACACCCTACTCGGCGGCTTGCGCCAAACTGAGGTCGCTCTTTACAAAGTGGTCTCGCGTGAGGATCCCGCCGACATGGCGTCACATGTTCGCGAGTACCGCTCACAGGGATTTCGAAGGTTCCAGGTAAAGGTTGGAGAGGATCCATCGACGGATATCGAGCGCATTCGTGCTACCGCAGAACAAATGGAGGCCGGTGATGTGCTCAATGCGGATGCAAACACAGGATGGACTCGTGTCGGTGCCTTGCAAGTCGCCGACGCAATACGTGATCTACCCAGACAGACGGGCGTTCATCTCACGTTTGAACAGCCCTGTCTGACTTATGAGGAGTGTCTGTCTGTTCGACAACACACTCACCTGCCGTTCGTTCTGGACGAATGCATGGACAGCCTCAGCGCTGTACTACGAGGGGTTCAGGATCATGCGATGGATATGATCAATCTAAAGATCAGCAGATTCGGGGGGTTAACGCGGGCGAAACAAGTGAGAGACCTCTGTGTATCTCTAGGGTTACCCATGAACATCGAGGACAGTTGGGGCGGGGAAATTACTACTGCTGCGATTGCGCATCTGGCCCACTCGACGCCCACCTCCTTCCAGTTCCAGTCCTCCGCTTTTCATGAATATGCAACGACGACGATCGCGACGGGCGCTCCCGAAGTCCGCGGTGGGACGATGATCGCCTCGGATGCGCCAGGCCTTGGGGTGACTCCCATTGAGGACGCTCTGACTCTAGTTCATGCATTCCAATAATTTTCCCTAGCGAGACCCCTCAGCGATGAAATCCTCGAACTGTTTCTCAGGACTGATGCCGGCATTGATGACGCCGTGCGATGCCGAAAGACGCCCCCAGTTCGGGGCTCTCTGCGAAAAAGCCAGCAGCCTGATATCCGCTGGGATGACCAGCGTGATTTATTGCGGGTCAATGGGCGATTGGCCGTTGCTTTCAGACGCCCAGCGTCAAGAAGGTGTTGCCGAGCTCAGTCAGTCAGGCATCCCCGTTATTGTGGGCACGGGCGCACAAAACTCCGCACAAGCGGTAGCCCACGCGCGACACGCGCAAGAGGTTGGGGCTGCCGGTCTCATGCTGATACCGAGAGTGCTGTCACGCGGCTCGAGTAGCGCTGCACAAAAGGATCACTTTGGCGCCATTCTTGCGGCGGCACCTGATCTACCTGCGGTCATCTACAACAGTCCCTATTACGGCTTTGAGACCCGTGCCGACTTATTCTTTAGCCTGCGTGAGAAGTATCCCAATCTTGTGGGTTTCAAAGAGTTCTGTGGCGCGGCCGCTTTGCGAAGTTATGCGGCAGAACATATCACCAGCGGTGACTCCGATTTACGGCTCTTGATTGGCGTTGATACCCAGATGTTTCATGGCTATATCAACTGCGGCGCGGTTGGAGCCATTACGGGAATTGGTAATGTCCTACCGAAAGAAGTGCTTTATCTCGAAACCCTCTGCAAGCGGGCGGCAGGCGGAGATCAAGTGGCGCGGCGTCAGGCGTGGGAACTCTGATCAGGCCATGATGACCCTGCCATCTTTGATGAGGGCCCTGATCTGGTGCTGTACTTTAAGTATTTACTGACGCTACTGGGTGAAAAGGCTATGAACATCATTTCAATGCCAGCGACCAGTTAAGTAAGAGTCAAGCGGGGTTTGCCACGAGCCACCTGGCCGCTTTTAAAGCATGGTGGCAAAACTGGGAAGGTCGGCCTACCTAACGGCCAAGCGAACGCCCCTCGGAACTGCAAGGAGACAGATGAAATGAAGGATCACTTACCAAGTCGTTGTGATTGGCGGTGGCGTGGTGGGACAGTTCAGTGCTCACCACCTTGCAAAATTGGATGGTCGGATGTGTCTTCTTGAGCGCTCTGTCCTCACCGCAGGATCATCCTGGCAGCGGCCGGCGGCGTACATGCGCTTAACGCGGACCCCAACATGGCCGCTCTTCAGGCCTACACCATCGATCTTCTTTCAGAGATTCAGGCTAGTCCGGACAGGATATCGGTCTCAGTATGACGGGCGATTACCGTGGCGTCCGCACCCGCTCGTTGGGAGTGGCTGCAATCGGCCTATAGAATTTTCCAGACGATCGGGATTGAAGACTGCTACCTGATGAGCCCGCAGGAGATTAAAGACAAGTGCCCGATTATGGATATCACGGGTGTTCTCGGGGACTTGGTGTGATCGTGAGGGATACGTCGATACCACGGGCACAGTTCACGCCTACGCGGGCGCGGCAAAAAACGCGGCGCGACAGTGATCGAACACACCAAAGTTGAATCCTTAAACCAACGACCAGATCGCTCGTGGGATGTCGTCACCGACAAAGGTGTAATCCACGCTGAGCATGTGGTGAACGCGGTATGGCCTCTGGGCAAAACAGGTCGGGCGTATGGTTGGACTTGATTCGCCTCTGTCACCGCTTGAGCATCATTATCTGCTCACCGACACGATTCCTGAGGTTGCGGCTCTGGACTTTGAACTGCCGATGACCGTGGATCTGGAGGGGGTTTACCTATATGCGCCAGTATCAAAAAAGGGGTGCTGGTAGGTATTTATGAGATCAACCATAAGCACTGGAATATGGACGGCGCTCCCATGGGATTACGGGATCGAGCTGATTCAGGAGGATATCGATCGGATATCTGACGAGCTTGAAATGGCCTTCGCCCGATATCCGGTTTTAACAGAGGTCGGAGTAAAGAACTGGGTCAACGGCGCTTTCACGTTTTCACCCGACGGCAACCCTTTGCGGGCCCGGTGTCTTCCGTACCGAACTATTGGCTGGCATGCGGAGTCATGGCTGGGTTTCTACAGGGCGGTGGCGTGGGAAAAACACTCGCCGAATGGATGATCCACGGGGAGACAGAGGCCGATGCCTGGCCGATGGATATTGCTCCGCTACGGGGCATTCACGTCCAACCGGGAATACATTCGACAAAACCACCGGCCAGTTCTATTCGCGCCGATTCGTGATGACCTACCCAATGAGCAACTGCCGGCAGGTCGGCCGCTCAAAAAGCGCCGGCGTGGTCGGATATGAACGACGCTGGAGCACAATGGGGATGCAGTTGGGGTCTTGAGGTGCCGCTGATGTTTGCCGGAAAAGCTTTGAAGAAAACGCCTACCCTGCGTCGCTCCAACGCGTTCAATATCGTGGCAGAGGAGTGCCGTGCCGTACGTGAAAACGTGGGATTGCTCTGACATCAGCGGGTTCTCCCGATATGAAATCTCCGGACCCCATGCTGAGACCTGGTTGCGCAAAATAATCAGCGGATCGTTTACCCGCACCCGGCCAAGCACGACTCGCGCCTCTGCTTCAGCGCCCAGCGGCCGGCTGAAAGGAGACCTCACCGCATTTAATTGGGGTGACGGACGATGGTGGCTGATGGGTTCTTATTATCTTCGCAACTGGCACATGCGCTGGTTCCACGACCATCGAGACGAGGGCGTGACCGTGCAAGATATCTCCGATATCACCGTGGGCTTTGGGCTGGCCGGTCCTAAATCACGAGACGTCCTCGCCCTTCTGACGCATCAGGACGTAAGTGATAGCGCGCTGCCTTTTATGGGCTGCAACACCATCGACATCGGACTGATCCGCGCGCAAGTAGGCCGGCTCTCCGTGTGCGGTGAACTGGGCTATGAAATCAACTGTCACGCCTCGGAACACATCACGCTAAGGAATCTGCTTCTGGAAGCAGGCGTTGACTTTGAGATGAGGGAGTTTGGCTTTATGCCATGAACTCACTTCGTCTTGAGAAAAGTTTTGGCATATGGAATGCTGAATTTACCCAGGACCGTACGCCCGCGGTAACCGGCATGGATCGCTGGATCGACTGGAGCGCGATGACTTTATCGGTCATCAGGCGGCAGCCAAAGAAAAAATTCCGCGGGTACTCCAAGTCAGACGTTGGTTACTTTTGAAATTGATGCCGAAGATGCTGACGCGTCCGGCTATGAGCCCGTATGGCAAGATGACCAGCAAGTCGGTTTCGTCACCTCAGGGGGTTACGGTCATTACACCGGGAAGAGTTCTGGCAATGGGCCTTCTTCGCTCCGACTGCGCACAGACCGGCACCTCGCTCGCTATCGACGTGGTGGGTAAGCGCAGGACAGCGACCGTTCTATCGGAGGCAGCTTGGGACCCACTCGGTAAGAAAATGCGCCCTAGAAGTCAGTGCCTAAATTGAGATCACTCGTCGTGGATTACCGAGAGACCCACAGCCGCCGGGCCTAAGGTGTGACAGCCGCCCCATGACCGTCCTCGACCAGCTCAACGTTTTCCCGCGGGTGAAACTTGCCCATCTGCCCACAATTCCATAGAAGCGCTCACCAATCTTTCAGCAACGCTCGATCTGCGCCGATTTACGTGAAGCGCGATGACTGCACCGGCCTCGCGATGGGAGGGAATAAGGCCCGCCAGCTGGAATACTACTTTGGCCAGGCCAAGGCGAGCGACGCCGATACGATCCTAATCACGGGTGCCGTTCAGTCGAACTTCGTGCGGATGACCGCTGCCGCTGCCGCCAAATGCGCAATGCAGTGTCATATTCAGCTTGAGGAACGCGTGGGCGACACAGCATCAGAATATCGCGAATCCGGAAACGTACTGTTGGACCGGCTGCTCGGCGCTGTGATTCACAGATTTCCAAAAGGCGAGGATGAAACCGGAGCGGATGAAAATCTGCAACACATCGCAAGCCAGTTAAAAAAGGAAGGACGCCGGCCTTACGTCATACCGCTTGCTCCCGGTCATCCTCCGTTTGGCACGCTCGGCTACATTGAAGCCGCTCAGGAAATGCTGACTCAGCTTAGCGCCCTGGAACACACGATAGGCCGCATTGTTGTTGCGTCAGGTAGTGGGACCACGCATGCCGGACTCTTATTCGGTCTTGCGGCACTTGGAAGTCCCCTTCGCGTGACGGGAGTGTGTGTCCGACGCGACCGGGATCAACAAGCCCAGCGCATTACCCGTCGCTGTCATGAGATAGCCGAATTAATCGGCATGGATAATCCCGTTAGCCCCGAGCGCGTGGAGGTTGTCGACGATACGCTGGCGCCGGGCTATGGGCAGATGAACGATGCGACCCTAGAAGCCATCGACCTCTGCGCACGCCATGAGGGACTCCTGCTGGACCCGGTTTATACCGGAAAGGCAATGGCCGGCTGCATCAAAATTGCCCGCGGCTTGGTGGGTAATGAGGCTCTTCTTTTTATCCACACGGGAGGCACGCCCGGGATTTTTGGTTACAGCAAGTTACTTACCGAACATCTCACTCACGCATCGTGACACTTGGGTCGCAGCAGATCTTCTCTCATCGTTTTTATGAGTCACTCTGATCCGACACCGGTTGATGTGCGCGTCATCATGCATGCCGATATGGACGCGTTCTATGCATCGGTAGAGCAACGCGAGAACCCCGACCTGAGAGGCAAACCGATTGCTGTCGGCGGGAGTGGGCCGCGCGGCGTGGTGACGGCCGCAAGCTATGAAGCACGTCAGTACGGTGTGCGATCGGCAATGCCCTCCGTCGAAGCCAAGCGACGCTGCCCGGACTTGATTTTTGTGCGGGGCAATATGGCACTTTACAAACGCGAGTCTGAAAAGATTTTTTCCATATTTAAGAATTTTTCACCCGCTGTTGAGCGGATCTCCTTGGACGAGGCATTTATTGACCTGACCGGTACATCGCGATTGCTGGGTGCCCCGGCGGCCGTCGGTGAGCAGTTACGTACACGCGTTCGCGATGAATTGTCCCTGCCGGTTTCAGTAGGTATCGCACCGGTAAAAATGGTCGCCAAGATTGCCAGCGCCAGCGCTAAACCAGATGGCCTGCTCGAAGTGACGGCCGATGCGGTAACGGCATTCTTGACGCCCTTACCCGTGGGTCGTATCTGGGGCGTTGGGCCAGTCGCCCAGACTCGTCTGGCGGATATGGGGTTTCATCTCATTGGCGACCTGATCGCCGCAGATGATGCAACTATCGAAGGCGCTCTGGGTGAGTGGGGTCTGGAGATCGCGAGGCTCGCTCGCGGCAGGGATTTTCGAGAGGTGGAACCCTACCGCGAGGCGGTCTCCTACAGCGAGGAACACACCTTCACAAACGACATGGGTGAACTCGCCGCGCTCGAGCCGTTTATTCGCGAGCATGCAGAATCCGTCGCAAGACGTCTGCGACGCAGCGAGGTCCGGGCTCGCACGGTCATCCTCAAATGGAAGTCCGCAAAGCGCACCGGTCCCGGTGCGAGAGGCTATCCTGTTTTCACTCGGCGATTCACGCTGTCCCAGGCCACCGACGACGGGAAAGTCATTGCCGAAACTGCGACAAAACTCCTTTACCATAACGGTCCCACGACCGCGATCCGACTTCTAGGTGTCGGATGTACAGGACTTAGCCAAGACCATACCAATCAGCTAGGCCTTTTCAACGGGAAAGAAACGTCGCGCCGGTCGGTGATCAATAAAACGGTCGATCAGATCACGCAACGCTTCGGTAAACGAGCGATCGGCGAATTATCTGCCCAACGCCATGAGCAGGTGGGTCTTTCTACCCAAGTGAAGCGGGGAGACGACTGGGGTGACTAAGCGGTTCTAACCCGCACCAAGACGCGATAAAGAGCGCGATCGTACCGGTGACTCGTTTTAAAGATTCGAGACTGACACATTCATCAAACGCGTGAATATTCTTGGACACCGGTCCATACACCAAGCATGGGCAATCGTCGTACAGCACAAAGACCCGACCATCCAGATATCCAGGCGTAACGAAGGCCTCGAGACTGGAGCCAAAGCTTTGGGCGTGCGCTCGGCCAAGAACCTGCTCCGCGTCACTGCCCTCCTCTAACACATAGCCCTCGGCAAAAAATCCGTTGTACTCAACCTGCGGGGGATTGTGCTTCAGGAACGGATGGGTAGCGGCGTATTCGTGGATGCACTGTTCTATCTCGCTCGCCGCATCCCGTGGATCAATCCCCGGATAAATTGCCACGCGCACGTCAAGCGAGCACCATGACGGCACAGACGAGGCCCAATCTCCCCCAGCGATCTTTCCGATATTCAAGTTGATCGGATGGGCGACTTGATCGAAGTATTGATGGGACGCCTTATCGCTGTTCCATTTTTGCTCAAGTGCCTTAAGCGTCGGAATTATCGAAACCGCCGCTTCGATGGCATTAGCACCGTTCCCTGCCTCGCGAACGTGTACAGGCCGTCCCCGAACGTGAATTTGAAACCAGATAACGCCGGTATTTGCGCGCACCAGCATGTTCTCCTCGGGTTCAGGAATGAGGGCCGCGTCAGCTCGATAACCTCGAACCAGTGCCGATAAAGCCCCGTTCCCGGTGCATTCCTCTTCTGTAACCGACTGCACATGAACCCGAGCGGCGGGCTGAAATCCCAGACTCGCTAACGCGTCGAGCGCTGCCACATTTGCGCATAAGCCAGCCTTCATGTCTGCGCCGCCGCGCCCGAAAAGCCAATCACCGTCGACCCAAGGTTCAAACGGAGGTCGCGACCACATGTCCAAAGGGCCTGTGGGAACGACATCGACGTGTCCATTAAGTATTAATGATCTCCCCTTCTCAATATCAGGTTGATGCGTGCCGACAACATTGATCGCATCCTCGTAACTGACCTTCACAGGCGAAAAGCCGGGATGAGATTCAATCGCTGCAACATCGATCGACCAGCGATCCATCGCATAGCCCCGTGCGGCCAAAGCATCATAAAAGCATGCCTGCGCCTGACTTTCTTTTCCCCGCGTTGAGTCGAGGGCGATCATCTCTTTGGTGAACGCGAGCTGCGTTCCAAAGCGGCGGTCTACCGCATCTAGAATTTCCTCAACGTGTTTTGGATCAAGCGCTTCGTTCACTTGGGCATCGTTTCGTAGTATGGGAGTGGGCCCTATGGGTCACGCCAGATACCGTGGGTTGAGCAAGATACACAGCCGCCCCAATAGCTCACGTGGTCATACTCGATCTCAATGGGTTCTATTCCGCGCTTGGCGAGCTCATCACAGACGCGACCAAGGCCTGCGGGGATAACATAGCGCTTGTCATCAAGGCTCACGCCTACCGTGGCATAGGCTCTGGCCTCTGCTTCGGTGAGCTCGATCACGTCCCAATCCGCAATCGGCGCAGGTAAAGGCTCCCTGAGCTCTTCGCGGTATAGCAGGAGCACACCGTCTGCTACCAGCACCATCGTACCGAGCAAATGCAAGATGGTTCCGTGCATCGGCATCGGATGCACCTCGAAACCAAAGGGTTTGATGTAGTCCGCCAGCCAATCCGTTCCCGCTCGGTTGCTCGCGATATCCGACTCGCCCACAAAAAGGTGATTCTGGTAGCACACGATATCGCCCTCAAGATAAGGGCCCGGCCCCACTTGAGGGTGAGTAGGGTTGCGCCGCGGGCATCACGACGTGATGGGTCTCCGCGTCTGCCGCGAGCAAGGCGCCACCACCTCTCGCAAAGGAAACACCTCCTTGCGTCGATAAGCGCGCCGAATATTCAATTCAAGATAGTGCTTGCCGACCGTGTACACGGATCCGCGGGATAAAGCAAAGATGCGCCGGGCTGAAGATCGGCAAGATATTGCCGTTCCGACTCGCTGTAAGGTCGCGGTCGATAGACCTTGACGCCATGCTTCTCACAAAGTGCAGCCAAATTATCCAACTGCTCGGCCGTCTTCTCCCAGCGCTCCGGCATCGCTTTGGCACAATATCGAGGGGCTGGTCACCGCTGGCCTTCAGCGCGGCCTGAACTTCCTCGTTGTAGTGATGCAATGTGGGATTGAATGGCGGCAGAGCGAGGCCCTCCGCACTTCCCACAATAGCGCTTCTCAGTCGACCGTAGTCCGTATAGGCGCCAAAACCCTGGTTTGAACTCATAGATTTCTCTCTCGTTTTTTTACGGGATGACTTCACCCCTATTTTGCTAACGAAGGGCCTCTGCTTACAAGCACTCAGTGGATCTAAATGGGCCCTTCGGTGGATCTCAACGCGCCGAATCAGCCCGCGGTGCAGAATATGTACTAACGCGCTCACAAGGAATGCCGTCAGAGAAGAAAAACGGTTCCTGCTGAGGCCAAGGCGATTAAAAACAATAACAAGCCAAAACCCTTCTCTGTGGGCGACGAAATCCGACCTGCTACGGGTTTTCGTTGCCACGGCAGTGGATTGGCGGACTGTTGGCCGGTAAACGAGACGCGCGCCAGCGGTATGCGATGAAGGCTTCGAGAGGCATACAGCGTTGATATTTCGAGCGATGCTGCGAATTCATATCCAGGATATCTTCTTCGTCGATTTCCATATCCCAATGAAGATCATCCGCATCCGCGCCCGCGACAAGATGCAACCTGATACGTGCGGCCTTTACCTCGTCCACAAAACCGGTGTGAACTCCAGACCGATTCCATCGCGCCAGCGTGTCAGAACCCGGTCCCCTACCTGCGGCTCAAGTGGCGTGCGATATTGAATTCCGGCGATATCCTCAGGCCAGATGAGACGCGTATAGCTCTGCGGCGGACTCGTCTGAATCCAGCCCTACTAACCGGTCGTACTCCCAATCGAATACGGGCGCTCGCTTTATGACGCTGAGACCGTCGCCCACGGTGTAGACAATGAAATCGCCCGAGTCGTCATGCAGCCGGACGACATCTCCTTCATCGAGGGTTTCCACAACGTCGTCTTGGCGCACGGCGAGAGTCGGTCCTCTGCCACTCAGGCTACCTCTCGGCCGGAATCACTGATCACGCCGTTCTGGTATTCGCTAACGCGCCACGCTCGTTCGCTCGCCTCGAGAACAATGCAGGAAGCACCGCCTTTCGTGCGCTCCCGCCCGGCAGCCCCTGGATTAATCACCCTGGGATTTCGCGACACATCTTTACAGCGGACATGGGTGTGTCCGTAGACGATTGCCCGTACGTTGGGATGTTTTTCTCTTAGTCTTCGATGGTAGTGGCGGGTATCCCATATGCGATGCCCATGCTCCACCGCCACATCACCCCCCGGCAGGTTAACCACCGCGCTCTCCTGAAGATCGGAGAAGCCAAGGGTGTCCGGGTAGCGCCAGGACTGTGCAAAATCATTGTTTCCCGATACGGCAACTAGCTGCCCATTCTTGGTTTGATCGATGAGAGCACATCAACGCCGCCAATGTCCCCAGCGTGGATTACGCCGTCTGCATTCTGCGCAAGCTGCGCAATGAAAGGGTCAACGAATCCGTGCGTATCCGACAAGAATAATCCAGCGCATAAATTCGTTGGACGCGTCAGCGCCCAGCAGCGGAGGGTTTTTGGACAGCGCAACAGGAGCCATAAGCCGAACAGTCCAACGGGAATACTCGTGAATCTGACCCATAGTGATGCTCTCCAGGAAAATAAATCCGAGATGGGCATCCGGCTCTCTAAACATCTCAACAACGAGCCGCATGACGGGCATAGCCCAAGAGAAACATCCTGGCTAACGCGACCGGCCGGCCGGGGTTTAGCAGAAAAAACCAAACCAAGAAAAAGTAAGAACTACGCCCTCGAGCCCGCCTCGTAAAGCTGCGACGGTGTCGGGGCAATGGGCCGGCTGCCGGAAACACCACCGCCCAAGGAACTTCACTGCTCGGCCCCACAGCTCCTGATTAATGAAATTTCCGATACGTCCAGCCATCAGACTGGGCGCGCAGAGCGGCGCGAGGAAGTCGGCGACCGCGAAAACGACGTGTGAAAGCGCTCTGGCAAAGATCAAGATCGCGACAATGACACCGAGTAATCCACCATGAAAGGACATTCCTCCAGTCCAGACCGAAAAGATCTCGAGGGGATTCGAGAGGTAATAGGTCGCGTTGTAAAACAACACGTAGCCTAAGCGACCTCCAAGGACGGTACCCACCGCGACATAAAACACGAGATCCCACACCATTGATCCCGTCCATCGACCGTCGGAGCGCTTTGCGCGATAGAGACCTAGAGCTCCTCCCACCAAAAAGGCGACGAGATACATCACGCCATACCAATGGATTGCAACCGGTCCGATGCTTAGCGCAATAGGATCAATATCTGGGAAATTCAATTGGTACCCGAAATTTAATCGGCGCTAACGTCTTTGATGATGAATTTGGCTAAGTAACGGTTGCGCTTTAAGTTATTTTTTCACCCCGCGATCATACATCAGAGTCGACTTTTTTGGCCTCAGCCTGCGGTGCGCGATGCCTCACCGCACTGATCTGATCACACGGTCCCGTGGCCGTGCTATCGTTATTCACCTTCATTTTTCTTGTCAGCCGCTTACAGGCTTGGTTCTTATGAGATCAACATTTTTCAGCCGTTCTGCTCGAAGGATACTGTGTTTCTTATTGCTTCTTGGTCGCAAGCAACGCGCAGGTCGCGACACGAATCATCGTGAAGACAATGGATAAAGGTATTTCCGGACAAGCACAGATTGTGGTTAGCAAAATCGTATTCGCGTCACTCACTCGCAAGCCCCACGACAGGAAATGCTTTTTAATGTTGCAGATCAACTCGTCCTTTTCATAAATCATCCGCGTAAAGAAATAACGCGTGTTGACTCTGACGCCTTAAAGCAATCAATGGGACAACTCGCGGCATTGCCGACCAGCTCCAGGCCCAGCGAGAGAATCTACCTGAAGAGAAGCGTGAGCAGCTCGACGCCATGCTGGAGAGTCTCGGCATCATGAACCCGGATGAGATTGGCTCCGGCACGCTAAAAATCAAGGCACTCGGCAGGGCGCATGAGGTTGGAGGATTCGCGTGCAGTTGTGGCAGGTAAGTCGTGATGACACGCTTCTCAGTCGAAGCTGCCTTAGCAACAATGGGGATCTTCAGATTGACCCGAACGACTACCGCGCTTTGCTGGCACTTTCGGCTTACGTTCAAGATCTTCAGCTCTCGCGAGCGCGCTTATGTCACCGCTGGGTTTAGTCTTCCCCGCTGGGTTTGCCTGATGACGCGAGCGTTCCGATTCGAATCGAGAATGTCGCGGGTGATTACACAGCCGAAGTCGCTGCTATCGACCATCTGGATGCCGGGCTTCAGCTCGGCATCCCGGGGTTATCGCATTCTGGAGTTCGGGGACTATTGGAAGCCGCCCAGCGATACGTCAGTCTGCGAGGTCGGGCAGGTCTGCAAAGAGATCCAATGCTTCTGGATTAGCCAGCGCCTCACGATTCAAGACAGGCTCATGGTGCACAATTTTCCGCACCGCCAGCTCTACAATCTTTCCGCTCTTCGTTCGCGGAATATCACTAACGGCAACGACTTTTGCGGGGACATGCCGAGGCGTTGTGTTCTTTCTGATCTCCTCACAAATACGGTGTTTTAATTCATCATCAAGGATCCGCCCCTCCTTCAGTCTCACAAACAAGACGACCCGCACATCGCCCTGCCATTGCTGACCAATAACGAGGCTTTCGACGACCTCCGGGATACGTTCGGCCTGCCGGTAAATCTCGGCCGTACCGATCCGGACACCACCAGGATTCAAGACGGCATCAGAGCGCCCAAATACGATGATGCCGCCATGCTCGGTGAACGAGATATAGTCGCCGTGACACCAAACGTTCGGGAATTTTTCAAAATAGGCCTCGTGGTAACGATTACCTTGAGGGTCATTCCAAAATCCAATCGGCATGGACGGAAAAGCGTTTGCACAGACCAGCTCGCCTTTCTCACCGACGCCCAAAAGGCTGCTGTCATCGGCCCTTACTTCAATCTGCATACCCAACATAGGGCATTGGATCTCGCCTCGCCACACCGGCAGATTAGGGTTGCCCCCCATGAAGCAGCCCATAATGTCAGTACCTCCAGAGATTGAGGAAAGGCAGGCGCTCGAACTCACCGCGTCGTACACGTAATCAAATCCCTCTGGATTTAGAGGCGACCCCGTGGAAAGAATGGTGCGTACCGCACTGAGGTCATGGGTCTCTTTCGGACGCAGATTCGCCTTTGCAATGGCATCTATAAATTTTGCTGAGGTACCCAAGACGTTAATTTTTTCCTCAGCCACAAAATCAAAAACAATGTTTCCGTCTGGATAAAACGGTGAGCCGTCATAAAGCGCTAACGTCGCTCCACTCGCCAGCCCGCCGACCAGCCAGTTCCACATCATCCATCCGCAAGTCGTGAAATAAAAAAGCCTGTCGTCTGGATTCAGGTTCACGTGAAGCTGTTGCTCTTTCAGATGCTGAAGGAGCGATCCTCCGACGCCATGAACAATGCACTTGGGTACCCCGGTGGTCCCGGAGGAATACATCACGTAGAGCGGATGATCAAAAGGCACTTCAACGAAATCGATCTCTGTGGCATCCACAGAAAACGCTTCGAGCGTCATCGCATCACGAATGCCCGAGATGTCTGGATCCGCTGCAAGCAGCGGCACCACCACCGCATGCGTCAACGATGGCAAGCCTTCCCGGATGGCTCTGAGTTTTTCGAGTGAATCGTGGGATTTGCCGTTGTACCAATATCCATCGGCACTAAAAATAACCTTGGGCTCGATCTGACCAAATCGATCCAGCACGCCCTGAACTCCAAAATCCGGCGAACACGAAGACCAGGTAGCGCCAAGCGAGGCGGTCGCAAGCATCGCGCTGACGGTCTCAGGCATATTCGGCATGAACCCGCAGACTCGATCCCCGGGGTTTATCCCTATTCCACGCAGTGCCGCCGCGATGCGCGCTACCTGCTCATACAGTTCGCGATGGCTGACAGATCGCTTGACCTTATCTTCGGCCCAAAACAACAGCGCCGGACCATCGTCGCGTCGCCGCAGCAAGTTACGCGCAAAATTCAGTTTTACATTGGGAAACCAGATCGCGCCGGGAATACGTTCAGGACTCTCAATGACCGAATCCAATGATCCGCTGCCTATTGCGCCAGTCCAATCCCACACGCTGCGCCAGAACTCCTCAGGATGCGTTACTGACCAGTGATGCAGCGAGACATAGTCAGGGAATGATCGGCTCCACCGAACGGATGCATCTTCCGCAAACCGAGTCATGTTGCTCGACGCTATCTGCTCGGGACTGGGCGACCACAGGGCATGATCGCTCATGGCTGACGGCTCAACGGTTGTATGCTGCAAAACATGGGGGGAGTTTACCCCGCTCCTCTCCCATGATTAACTCATCCCCCGGTGAATTTCGCTCGGCCCAACCAGGTCTTGCGGCGCGGGAACAAGATGTCTGGCGGAAGAATTCCAATCAAAAGCGGTTGAACATGAACTTAGCATCAGATTTTGATCGCCAGGCACTCATTGCCCACTTGGGTCAGCGCGCCAAGAAAGAACTGGTCGCGAGTGAGGCCGATCTCGCAAAGACGTTCTTTTCCCATTATTTCCAGAGAGTCCCGGCGCGTGACTTGCGCGATGCAGACCCCCTGGAACTCTACGGCAGCGCCCTCGCCCACCTACGGTCTGCCGAGCGCAAACAACCGGCGCAGTTTCGGATTCGCGCCTTCACTCCGATAGACGAAGACGATGAATGGACCTCACGGCACACCATCGTTGAAGTCGTCGCGCCGGACATGGCGTTCCTTGTCGATTCGATTCGGATGGCGCTTAACCGACTGGGCTACACGATCCATCTCACGATTCATCCGGTCATCGGCATCAGTCGCGATTCCGATCACCGAATCCGCGCGATCAGTGGGCACAGCGAAGGGGGGCAGCCCGAGTCCTTTCTGAGTTTCCGAATCGACCGTGAACATCGCCGCCAAAAGCTCGAACTCATTGAATCGTGCATCCGTGACGCGTTGGATGCAGTTGCCGCCGCAAATCAGGACCTTGATCCCATGCGTGATCTTGCTCTGGAACTTGCGTCCTCGCTGGGAACCTCCCCTGGAGCAATAGGCAATGAATTACAAAATGAAGTCGCCTCGCTCTGCAGCTGGATCGCAGGCAACAACTTTACTTTTCTCGGCGCGATCCACTTTCAGGGATCAAACAAGAGCGGATCAAACATAGAGCCTAACGAGACTTCCGCGCTCGGCATCCTCAAAGCCAGCTATGGGTATGACGTCAACGCACGCCTTCAGGTCTTGCCCGAGGCGATTGCGAAAAGCTTTAACACTCAAGAACTGCTGCTCATTACTAAGTCGAACAAGAGATCGCTTGTACACCGTCCAGCCTACATGGACGTGATCTCAATCCAGCATCCCGTTGACTCCGATAACCGTCAAAGACATACCTTATTTGTCGGTCTTTTCTCAGCTGACGCCTATAACCGGAGCGTGACGGAGATTCCTGTCCTGCGACGGAAGTTAGCCCAGATCCTTGAGCGCAGTGGACTCCCGGCTCATGGACACGGCATCAAGGTCCTCCAAAATCTTGTGGAGCGTTACCCGCGAGACGATCTTTTTCAAATGACCGAGGAGGAGCTCTATCAAACCGGCATGGGCATGCTGGATCTTCAGGAGCGACAACGGGTACGCCTGTTCGCCCGCAAAGACCGGTTTGCACGCTTTTATTCCTGTTTGGTCTTCGTCCCGCGAGAGCGATTCAACAGCGACCTTCGGGAGCGGATCGGATCGGCATTGCTCGAAGCCTTTCAAGGCTCGGGATATGAATTCAACGTGCACTTCTCGGAGTCAATACTCGCGCGCATTCACTTTATCGTGAGCGTTGGTGGAACGACGCCCGCCGATGCAGACCTGGATCGACTGGAATCTGTAATCGCAGATCTTGCAAAGCTTTGGCCGGACGAATTGCGGCAAGCGCTTCGGGAGCGCTACGGCGATCGTCCCGGGCTGGACTATGCCGATGTCTGGTGCAGTGCTTTCCCGACCGCTTATCGCGAAACGTTCAACCCACAGCAGGGCGCCGCGGACGTGCAGCACTTAGAGGCGGCAGAGAAATCGGCACGCCTCGTCATTAGCTTTGAGCCCGCCCCAGGTACTGATTCTGCCAGTGTCCAACTCACGCTCTACTCCCCGCACGCGCCGGTTATTCTCTCGGATATCCTGCCGATGATTGAGAACATGGGTCTCAGGGTTCTTACGGAAACACCCTACTGCATTCGAAATAGTCATGGTTTCGTTGTTTTTCTTCACGTCTTTGAGCTCAATGATGCAGCCGGCAAGGTGCCGAACATCAGCGCATCAAAGTTAGAAATCGAAGAGTTACTGCATCGGGTATGGCAGGGGCAAACCGATAACGACGGATTTAATCAGCTCGCTCTGGCAGCGACCCTCGACTGGAAACAAACGACGCTGTTACGTGCAAGCTATCGGTATTTAAAACAAATCCGTTTTCGCTACAGCCAGGACTATGTCATCCAGACCCTTGCGGGCAACCCCAATATGGTCCGCAGAATCGTGCGCTTCTTCGAAGCGAAGTTTGATCCTGATATCGGTGGCGATCGTGGCGGGTTGATCTCCGATACTCGTCTTGAACTCAACAATGGTCTGGAGCGCGTGACCAATATCGATGAGGATCGCATCCTGTCTGCCTACATCAACCTGGTGGAATCGCTGCTGCGAACCAATTACTACCAGATTCACGACCCAGATCAGCCAGAGCGGCTGTCGTTGAAAATTGATTGTCGATCCATTACCCGGATGCCCGAGCCGCGCCCCCTATTTGAGATATTCGTGTTCTCTTCGCGGGTCGAAGCGATACATCTCAGAAGCGGCAAGGTGGCGCGCGGCGGGCTACGCTGGTCCGATCGCCCTGAAGATTTTCGCACCGAAGTGCTTGGGCTGGTCAAGGCACAGATCGTGAAAAACGCGGTGATTGTTCCGGTGGGCTCAAAGGGTGGCTTTATCGTTCGTCGACTCGCTGAGTGCGCCGCAGAAGAGCGATCGGCGGAGGTTGTCAGCTGCTATCAGACCTTCATCCGGGGACTGCTGGACATCACGGACAATCGACACCAGAGCGCTCTTCTGCCGCCCCAAAGGGTTGTCCGCTATGACGCTGACGACCCCTATCTGGTGGTTGCGGCAGACAAAGGGACCGCGACTTTTTCTGATATCGCGAACGAAATTGCCGATGAATACGGTTACTGGCTTGGCGATGCCTTTGCCTCTGGCGGCAAGACAGGCTACGACCATAAAGGCATGGGGATCACCGCCCGCGGTGCCTGGGAATCGGTGAAACGGCTCGCCCGCGACCTCGACCTAGACACACAAACTCAACCCTTTACCGTGATCGGGATTGGGGATATGGCCGGGGACGTGTTCGGCAACGGGATGCTTCTTTCAAAACAAATTCGACTGATTGGCGCGTTTAATCACAAACATATTTTTATCGATCCCAATCCTGACCCCGTGAGCTCGTTCACTGAACGGCAGAGGCTTTTCAAGCTCCCGCAGTCCAGCTGGGAGGATTACAACGGTGCTCTTATTTCTGAAGGGGGCGGCGTCTGGCCCCGCTCTGCAAAGAAAATAGAGCTCTCAGAAGCAGCACAAAAGGCGCTCGGCATCAGCACCGTTGCACTAAGTCCAGAGGAGCTTATCCACGAAATGCTGAAGAGTCCGGTAGACCTACTGTTCAACGGCGGCATCGGCACTTACGTGAAAGCATCTTTCGAGAGCCATGAGTCGGTGGGTGATCGCGCCAATGACAATCTCAGAGTGAATGCCTCTGAGTTGCGCTGTCGAATTATTGGCGAGGGGGGCAATCTGGGAATGACGCAGCGTGCCCGAATTGAATTCAGTCAGTTGGGTCGTCTCTGCCATACCGATGCCATTGATAACTCCGCCGGTGTCGATACGTCTGATCACGAAGTAAACATCAAAATTCTTCTTAACGCGGCGGTCGATGCCGGCGAACTCTCGATCAGCGAGCGCAATGCGCTTCTGGAAGAGATGACAGATGAGGTAGCGAAGCTCGTGCTTCGGGACAACTATGCGCAAACTCAGGCGATATCGCTCGCCAGTGACCAGGCCGTGAATTTAATCCACCAGCACTCGCGTGCCATTCGCCAACTGGAGCAGACCTATGGCTTGGATCGGGCGCTAGAAGCGTTACCAAACGACGAAGAAATTAATGATCGAATTTCCCGAAAGCAAGGGCTTACCCGTCCAGAACTTGCGGTCCTATTGAGTCACAGCAAAATATCCACTTATCAGATTCTCCTCGATTCCAACGTGCCAGAGGATCCTTTTCTTGCTGAGGACCTAGCCCGTTACTTCCCCGCAATCCTATCCCCACGCTTCGATGGCCTCATGGCCAGTCATCAGCTCCGCCGAGAAATCATTGCAACCTACCTGACCAACAACATGATCAACCGAGTGGGTCCGGGGTTCGTCATGCGTATGAACGAATTGACCGGCGCGCTTCCCGCCGACACGGTACGGGCCTTTACCGCGGCGCGCGAGATATTCCGCTTGCGCGAGTGCTGGCAAGATATTGAGGGTCTCGACAACCAGATACGGTCGCAAGCGCAAAAGGAACTCATGCATGAAACTCGTCAGCTGCTTGAGTATGCGACTGTCTGGTTATTGACGTACCGACCCCAGCCTCTCGATATTGCGAGCACAGTCAAAGAATTTCGGGGAGATATCGACCAGCTGAAGCGGGGCTTTCCGCGCGTGCTCGCGGCGTCCAATCGTCTGACTCAGAAACGACGGGTCAAGCGCTATCTGAACGCGCAAACACCTGCCCCAATCGCCAATACCGTGGCTGAATTTGCAGCGCTCTCGCGCGGTCTTGACATCGCCGAACTCGCAGCCTCGGGGGACTATGGCATCGCGCAAGTGGCGTCGGTTTATTTTGATGTCGGCGATCGCCTGCATCTGCAGTGGCTGTTCGAGCGGATAGGCAAACTGCCGATAAATAATCATTGGCATGGTCTCGCCCGAGCGGCTCTGCGGAGCGACCTCGTGCTCACGCAAAGGCAGATCACCGCTAGAATATTATCCCGCGAGACTGGCCGTGGTAAGGCTGCTGTGCGAAGCTGGATCGCCGCCCATCCGACGGACCATCAGCGTCTCGAACACATGATCGCAGATCTGCATAAATCTGGCGATCTCGATTTCGCGATGCTCGCGGTTGTTGTGAATGCGGTTGGGCGACTCGGGGTATCAACCGTTTCCGACGACGAACCGGACGTGGACCGGAGATAAGCGACCGGATCGGATGACCGGCGCTATGCGCCACGCTCTCCGTAATGTTGACATTAATAGCCTCCTAGCAATCGAGAAAGTATGCGAACCTCAAATTTCTTCCTGACCACTCTCAAAGAGATTCCTGCCGACGCTGAGATCATCAGCCACCAGTTGATGCTGAGAGCGGGGCTAATCCGTCAGGTCGCCTCCGGGGTATATAACTGGCTGCCGCTAGGCCATCGAGTACTCAGTAAAGTGCAGCAGGTTGTTCGTGAGGAGATGAATAGAGCGGGCGGCCAGGAAGTGCTTCTACCCGCCGTGCAACCTGCCGAACTCTGGCAGCAATCCGGTCGTTGGGAGGCCTACGGCCCTGAATTGCTGCGCTTTTCTGATCGTCATCAACGCGACTTCTGTTTTGGCCCTACTCACGAGGAGGTCATTACGACTCTGGCTCGGACTGAAATTCGCAGCTATCGACAGCTGCCGATGAATCTCTACCAGATTCAAACCAAGTTTCGAGACGAAATCCGACCACGCTTTGGCGTGATGCGCTCCCGCGAGTTCATCATGAAAGATGCCTACTCGTTTGATCGGGACTCAGCGGGCATGGCGGAAAGCTACAAATCGATGTATGACGCCTACGGCCGCATCTTTAAGCGCCTTGGTCTTGCCGCTCAGGCCGTAGAGGCTGACAGCGGTTCGATTGGCGGTAATTTTTCGCATGAGTTTCATATCCTTGCGGATTCGGGAGAAGACGCGATCGCTTTTTGCTCTGAATGCGGGTACGCCGCGAACGTCGAGAAGGTGATTCTCCGCCCAGCGCGCCACCCCCGCCCGTCAGCAAGCGAGACCATGCGTGAAATTGAAACACCCGATCAGCACACGATTGAAAGTCTTTGCAATTTTCTGAAGGTTAAACCAGAGCAAACCATAAAAACGCTTCTGGTTGATGGTCTCGACGGCGGCCCCGTCGCGCTCGTCCTAAGAGGTGATCATGATCTCAACGCGATCAAAGCGGAGGCTCTGCCGGCAGTCGCCGCCCCCCTTCGATTTGCGAGCGCACAAAGCGTAAAACAGGCCACCGGTTCCTCGCCGGGCTCTATCGGTCCGGTGGGGCTAACGATCCCCGTTTTCGTCGACCATGCTGCAGCCGCGCTTGGCGATTTTGTGTGCGGCGCCAATCGCGACGACGCTCATCTCACCGGAGTGAATTGGGGTCGCGATCTCCCTGAGCCTGAGAGTCATGATCTGCGGCAAGCCGTCGAGGGTGATCCCTGCCCGAACGATGCCGACCGCACCATCAGCGTTCGTCGCGGAATCGAAGTGGGTCACGTCTTTCAGCTGGGCACCAAGTACAGCGAGGCTCTGGAAGCCAACTTTCTTGATCCAGACGGACGCAGTCAGCCGTTTCATATGGGCTGCTATGGCATCGGTATTACCCGCATTGTTGCCGCGGCCATCGAACAAAGCCACGATGAGCGCGGGATTATTTGGCCGGGCCCCCTTGCGCCTTTTGACGTTTGCATTGTGCCGATCGGGCTTAAAAAATCACAGGACGTTGCGCAAGCGGTTGAGACGCTTTACACCGATCTGCAAAACGCAGGCTTTGAGGTTCTTCTGGACGATCGGGATGAGCGGCCAGGGGTCATGTTCTCCGAGATGGACCTGATCGGAATACCGCATCGCATTGTCGTTGGTGAGCGGGGCCTAAAGAACGGAAACGTTGAGTACCGCCATCGATCAGCGAACGATTCTGCCGACTATCCGCTCAACGAACTTGTGGCGACTTTAAGGACCCTTAGCGTTGTAGAAAAAGAAAGCTAGGCCGCAATTAAGATCGATCAGTCATCTACTGCTCGGCTAAAGCAATAGTGCACGCCGTCCCGGGGCGAATCAACGCATCGCTAGAAAACTCTACCGCAAGGGCATAGCGGAGCGTCTCGCCTGATGTGCTGACCGGTTCAAGGCCAACGCGACTGGCAAGCCCCACAAACTGCTGATCTCCTATCGCTATCACCACGGGGGTTCCGGATTCGTAGGCCTGCAGGCTTTCAGCGTCGATCAACGTTCGGGCCAGATAACGACCTTTCTCAGCTAGCGTAACCATCGGAGGATCCTCCGACTCATGGTTGATGAACTGACCGAGAGTCAACTCCGATTCCACGATCCAAGCATCGAAGGGCGCCCGCAACTGGGCTAAGTCCAGCTGGTAACGCGCCTGCTGGACGGCGAGCTCTGCATCCTTTAACGCATAGTCACGGCGTGAAAGCTCAATCTCGACCTGTTCCAACTGTACGCCTGACAATGCGCCCTCGTCATAAAGCGTTCGCTCCCGATCCAAAACCGCCATTTGCTCCTCGAGCTGTGCCTGATGAATCTCCGCGATATTGGCAGCCTTATCCAGGGCGATTTTCAGCGGTATCGTATCCAGGCTCGCCATACGCCACAATTCGATAAGATCGTGTCCCCAGGCCGGACGTCAACCGCCGCCACCTGCCCCGAGACCGAACCCTACGGCGACGCGACGATTCCAATCGACCGTACCTTCAAGGCTCGCCCATATAGTGACGTGGACATCAACGTCGCGACTGAGACCAAGACCGCTCGATGTATACCTTTCATATCTTTAATTTTCTCCTGTAGAACGACGGGCTCTGCCCGAAGTGCGTCCAAGCGGGCCCACCGCAGGGTTTGTTGAAACTCGGCTCGGCTCATGTCGAGTACGCTGACTACTGCCGCTGCCTGTGCATCACCCAGATCGGCACTCATCTCCATTCAAGGCTATCGCGCGAGCGCGATCCTGATAGTAGCTCTGGTACGTTTGCTGCGCTTTCGCAGCCGCAATTTCCGCTCGCCTCACCTGCAGATCGGCTATTAGGCCTAAAACCTCCTCCGCGAACCGCAAACTCAGCCGCGAGAAGCTCTGCACGCTTTTGAATACCGCATTTTTGCAAGCGCGATTTCCGTATCGCGGCGACGGTGCCGTTAAAAAATCGGCGCGATGAACTTAAGATTGCTCGATACTGGTCAGTGACTTGCAAACGAGGCGTCGTAATATTCCCGAGCTTTCAAATTCAAAACTCAGAACAGGTGAATTAATCTTTCGCCACTAATCTTCGCCTGCAGCATCCGTTCCTACGCCGCGCCAGCACGACCGGCGACTTCTGCGAGAAATGTCATCGACCAATTTCGCGCAGTCCGGACCGCTCGTTCGCGTACTCAGATAATCCGGCCGCCGAAGCTGACCCGACACCACCTGGTCGACCCAGCGCGAGAGCCATCATGGCGTCGCTGCCGACGCTCAAGATCCGGCACGATGTCTCTGCTGCGTAACTTCTTTCGATAGAGCGCTTCCTTCTCAGCAATCTCGAGATCTGAGAACTGTTCGAATCGATCGCGTCGCTCTGAGCTCTTGAGTATCGGAAGAAGTCGATCGCGAGGCGCTCGTTGTACATCTGATAGTAGGCCTGATCCGCCAAAACCGAAAAATCGCCTCATCACCTGAATCAGGTGTTGATCCGCTGCGCGATCAGTCCAGCCGCGCGTGCCTCGATCTCAGCCTGAGCCGCCGCCTTCTTTGAGATGCGGTTTTTGTTCGGCTGAAATCACTGATCCGCTTATCCAGCACTACCTGTAGCGGCTGTCATTCTGAAAATCGACGCCCGGATTTGAAGCGCGACTCGCCACACGAGGCTGCAGCTCAACAAACGCGTCAAAGCCATAAGTGGATTCCAGCTGATTCAGACGAATCTGGGCGGCACGCAGCTGAGTTTGCGCAAGATCAATATCCGGATGACTTTCGTTGCTTACCTGAGAGCCGTACTCAATGTGAGCGGCTCCGAAAGAGTGCGTTTGTGCGGTTTGCGCGTAGTTGTTTGCGGCTAACGTGAAAGTAGCCCCGAGGACTACAAGTCGACGAAGCTCCACAAATGAGATCGGCGCTTCATGACTTCACTGATTGAACACGCGGGGGCAACGGGCCGATCAAGAAGACTCGTCGCGACGTTTACGCTTGTAGCTTGAGAAGCGTTCCGTCTTAAAGCGAGCATCAACGACAAACCTGCCGCCAGAGAACTCCTGAGGATCTCGGGTGGTGCCCGTAAACCGCGTCATCAGCTTGCCTCGTTGTCGAAAAACAGAAACGTTGGGGTCGCCCGGATGCGGTTATGCTTTAGAGCAACCCGTTTCGAGGCTTCTACCCCATCAAAGCCGATTACCGTTGCATCGCCATCCGTGTTCAGCTTGATGATTCGAAAGTGACTGCGAAAGTAATCCTGTACGATGCTTGGATTCAAACCGTCTCATGCATGCGCTTTCCACACCAGGGACAACGCCCGTCTCAAAACCACCAGCATTCAGCCTGTTCTTCGTCAGCCGCGGTCATGACCTCTCAGAGAGATCATTAAAACTGTCTTGAAAAATGCGTGTTGGGATCACGGGTTTCGTGGTGCATGACTTGCTGCACTAAGCACGACAGTGAGAGCGAAAGCCGCAAAGGTTTTCATCGCGTTAATCCACTCATACCGTTTTCCGCCAATTCTCCGGCCGGTCTTTGAAACATTGGAGAGTCTAACGGGCCCATATTTTAGGAGTTCTTTGAGCACCTTAAAGCCATCAATTTAAGCGGGCAGCTAGGGTAACTACTAATCTGCCCGGAATTTCCCACCGATGACGGGGGGCACCTTCGGCGCCGGTACCGGAGTTTTGGATGTCATCGTCAGCTCGGCACTTACGCAGGCGCCTACGAGAGTCACCAACCAGGAAAGATAGATCCAAACCAGAAATACCGGGATAGTCCACAGCGCTCCATAAATAATCTGGTACGTTGGGAAGTTTGTAATAAATAGAACAAAGCCAAACTTTGACAGCTCAAAGAGCGCTAAAGCAATTCCAGCGCCGAGTAAGGCGAAGCGGATCGGCACCGGCCGACTCGGAACAATGATATACATCAGCAGAAACCCGAGACCCTCAAAGACGAGCGGCAACATCTGAACCGGCCACCCGCCGAGGGCGCTCTGACGCATCCCGGGGGCAATTTCTTCGACCACCCAAGAGCCAAGATAAGAAGTCAGCGAAAGACTCAAGGCAACAAGAACCGGGCCCAAGGTGAGCAAGGTCCAGTAAAGCAAAATCCGCTGCGCAAAGGTACGCCCTTTTTTCATCCCCCAAATACTATTGAAGGCATCCTCAATCGTTGAAAGCAAAAGCAGAGCCGTGATCACCAGCGTCACAAGCCCAAGCCCCGTTAGCGTTCCCGCCTGCCCTGCAAACTCATCCACATAGGTACGCACCACGTCACCCGTGGCTGGGATCAGATTGTCATAAAGAATCGTCTGAGCCGCCTCACCCCACTCCTCAAAAAAAGGAAACATCGACAGGACAGCAAAACTGACGGTCACTAACGGCACCAGCGCCAGCATGGTGGTGAACGCAAGCGCTGACGCGGTAGTGGGCAAACGGGCTTCACCCACCCGATTAAGCACACGTTGCGCGTGATGATTAAAAGAAGCGAGAGGACTTGTCATGATGCTCTGACTCCCAGGCAGCGGTCAGCGCCGTTCGACGAATTTTTGTGTTGAAAAAAAAGGCCCCGACAGATCGGGGCCTTTTCTAGGTTTGCAAAATGGCCTAGTTGTAGCTTGGCGCCGCATTCGCCTGAGAAGCCGCCTGCGTCATGCCCAACTGAGCAGATTCAGATGCGCGGTGCGCCATGCGATAGGCCTCAGACGCGTCGCCATCGGCAAGCGCCTTCTCTGCAGCCTTTAAAAGCTTGCTGAGAGAAACAGCCTTGCCGCCGGTCCCTTTATCCACGACGCGCCACTCTGCCCCTGCAGCCTTGGCAGCATCCACATCGGCTTTCGCTTGAGCGATCATCTGCTCCGCCTGAGCGGCAGTGGCATTCTGGGCGTCGGAAAGCGCTGACGCAGACAGGTATGCCAAATCAGAGCCTTCAGTCACGCCGAGCACCCATGCCCCGCGCGTGCGGGCATGCGTCATAGCCTCTTGCACCTGCGTGTCGGTGAGATCACGCTCGATCTGAATCATCTGGCCGGGGTAGATCAAGTCTGCGTCTTTGATCTCTCCTCGGTTTCGCTTGAAGAGCAACGGCCATTGGTAAGGGTCGCCGTAGACTTTGGGCTGAGACGAAATTCCCCATAGATGATCCCCGGCTTGGACAACATACGCGGCAATCCCCGGTACAGGAGCCTCTTCCTGACAGACAAAAGAGTCGGGGTATCGGGCACACCAGTCATCCGAGGTTGTTGCAGCGGCTGCGGCAACGTCGGCGCACTCGAAGGCATCCGGATAGCGTGTACACCAGTCGTCTGGTTTCGCTACCGCCGCGACCACCGCTGGCGCTAGTACCACCGCTGGGGCGGGCGCTGCAGAGGTCGCTGAACCGGCCTCAGTCTCGGTAGGTTTCGCGGTCACACAGCCGGTGGCCACTGCGGCTACGGCAAGAAGCGCTAAGAGGGTACGGACAGGCTTGGTGATTATTGTCATCGGATCCGTCTCGTTAAAATGTTTACGTATAAAATCAGGGTAGTTACGCGCGGAAATTTGCCCGCAACTTATCGGCCGGACTGTACCGCTGACCCCCTTTCCTGTCAAGAAAAGTAAGGAAATCACATGGCTTTACAGCTCTTTCATAATCCTCGATGTTCAAAGTCACGCGCTACGCTCGCCTTGCTTGAAAGCAAGGGCCTCGAGCCGCACATTGTTGAATATCTGAAGGAGCCGCCCAGCCTTCAAACGCTCAAAGACCTGCATCGCGCGCTGGGGTGCGACACCATCGAGATGGTCCGGGCGCAGGAGAGCATCTTCGACGAGCTGGGATTGGCAGATGCCGATGACGAGACCTTGCTGAGAGCGGTTACCGAGCATCCTATTTTGCTTCAGCGGCCCATCGTCTTAAATAGAGGCCGCGCAGCCATCGGGAGACCGCCTGAGAATGTGCTGGATATTCTCTAGCGATTGGAGACGCAATGACTTCCATCCTCGTTCTTTACTACAGCCGCTATGGCGCCGTTGCGTCAATGGCCAAACTGATTTGTCGGGGCATCGAGAGTGTTGAGGGCTGCTCGGCGGTCCTGCGCACTGTGCCGGCGGTGTCACCGGCAACCGAACAAACCGAATCCGAAATACCCGATGAGGGCCCACCGTATGTCACGATTGATGATCTCAAGACATGCGACGGTCTAGCGTTGGGGAGCCCCACCCGATTTGGCCAAATGGCCGCACCGCTTGGCTACTTTCTTCAGCGCACCGGCGCCGATTGGCTCGCCGGCACCCTGGTGGGAAAACCGGCTGCCGTATTCACGTCATCGTCCACGCAGCACGGCGGACAGGAATCTACCCTTCTATCCATGATGCTGCCGCTCGTGCACCATGGCATGTTGATATGCGGGCTCCCCTTTACAGAGCCTGCACTGAATGAGACGACCAGCGGCGGCACACCTTACGGTGCAAGCCACGTAGCCGGCAACCGCAATCAGCACGCAATCAGTCGGGATGAAACGACGCTCTGCCGTGCGCTCGGTGAACGCCTGGCGCAAACTGCAAAAAAACTGAAAAACGCGTAAGTTTTTATTCCGACAGCAACCGAGCGGCGAGGTCGCGCACAAACGGGACCGTGAGTCGGCGCTGGTGGCGAACGCCTGCTCATCAATCTCATCCAGCAGAGAAACAACGTCCCGGTATCCCGAGGCATACGGCGCATCAGATAGGCGGTTACCGCATCGGGAATCTCAATACCTCGCTCCCGGGCCGCGAAGCTGCATCGCATGGGGACGTCTTCCTCCGAGAGAGGTTAGAACGGCCCACACCCCACCCGAGGGCTAACCGCGTCGCAAGGTCCGGTAGCTGAAACCTGCCCTGACCCGGCGGATAACGCCCCGCAATCACTAAACTTCCGCCAGAGGAGAGGATGGACTCATAAAGAGCGAACAGCGCCTCCTCCCAGGATCCATCACCCGCAACCGAATCCACATCATCCAGGCAGATGAGTCCATAAGCGGATAAGTCGAGAAGTAATTCGGGATGGACCCCATCGATCGCCAGCGACACATAGAAAGCTGATGTGGCTTCGTCTGGGCTAGCCTTGCACGCCGCCTGTAGGAGGTGAGACTTCCGACCCGTCAGGACCGTGAAGGTAGACCACTTTACCGGTGAGCGGATTTCTCATGGATTGAAGAATTCCACCATTCTTCATTGCCGTCAGGATAGAAATTTGAAAAAGATGCGCTTTCCTTCAGGCGCAACGGCAGGCGGATCTGTTCTAACGATGGCACCAGACATGCACCCCGTTAAGTTCTACTGCCCGAGGGATGTATCAACCAAAAATAGACGTAGTGAAAAGCGCTCGCTACCGTAGTTAGGGCTACCGCCCAAAGAAGTCCGTCAGTCAAAGCGCTGAGCATCACCAGCTCCACGCGCTCCACCATGATAAGAACGACAAGGCTGATTTGAAGAAAAGTGTTGATCTTACTGATCACACTGGGCCGCATCTCGATCTCACCCTGCAGAGTATGAAGAACCAAAACACCCCAATGATTCCAAGATCGCGAAAAGCGATGAGGAGCAATAGCCAAAACGGTAGATCACCGGACAGCACCAGCATCACATAGGTACTGACAATAAGCATCTTGTCCGCGAGCGGATCAAGAATGGCGCCCAGTCGGTCACCGAATCGAATCGCTTGGCGATCCATCCATCCAGCCCGTCGGTGATCCCCGCCAGGAGAAAAATCACGAGAGCTGCGCCATAGCGTCCATCACGCAAAATAAAATCAGCACCGGCACTGCCGCAATTCGACCTAGGGTGAGGAGATTGGGGATCTGGTGGCGTAACGAGCGTTGGGACATCGACGTATTTGCGCTGGGGCGATTGCGGACGAGAAACCCGTCCTCGAAAAAGAGACCCTTCAGAACGGACACATACGATACCATATCGGCTTGCGTTTTCCGCTCTGATTAAAGCTCTTGACTGACCCTCAAAACCACGCTCAGCTACCGTGATGCCGGCGTCGATATTAGCGCTGGAGATGAACTCGTTGACCGCATCAAACCCCTTGTGAAGAGAACCGGCGCCCCGAATGCCTTGGTGGAATTGGCGGTTTCGGCGGGTTATTCGAAGTGCCAGTGGATCGTTATCAACGCCCATTCTTGTGTCGGGTACAGGACGGCGTGGGAACAAACTCAAGCTAGCCTTCGCTTTGGGAAAACACGATTCGATCGGCATCGATCTTGTCGCCATGTGTGTCAATGATGTGCTCGTGGTGGGCGCTGAACCACTTTACTTCCTTGATTACTTTGCCACCGGACACCTCTCACCCGCTCAGGCAGAATCGGTCATCGCTGGGATCGCGTCAGGCTGTGAGCTGCAGGCGCGGCCCTGATTGGAGGAGAAACAGCCGAGATGCCGGGCATGTATGCGCCCGACGAATATGACCTTGCCGGCTTTTGCGTCGGCGTGGTTGAAAAGATGAGATCATCGACGGTAGCGCCATTAGGGCTTCGGACTGTGTGCTGGGGCTCGCCTCGAGCGGTCTGCACTCCAACGGCTATTCCTCTCGCTGCGCCGATCATCCCGAGCGCAGCAACACCTCGCTCGATCTACCGTTTGAGGAGTCCACGTTGGGCCAGACGCTCCTGACTCCGACTCGGATCTATGTGAAAAGCATTTTGAAGCTGCTGGAATCTGTTCCGATTCACGGGATGGCCCATATCACGGGCGGCGGCCTGCCCGGCAACGTTCCTCGAGTGTTACCCGCCGGCGTCGAGTGTCATATCGATTCTTCTGCGTGGTCGCATCCCGCGATATTCGCGTGGCTCCAATCGCACGGAAACGTTGCTCCGTCAGAAATGCGCAGCACTCTTCAATTGCGGCAATCGGCATGGTTCTTATCGTCGCCCGTGAGAATGTATCAACGCCAAACGAGATTCTCGAAAGCTCTGGAGAAACAGTTTACGAGCTTGGAGAGATAAAAAACGGCGCCGGCGGAGTCGTTTTGGCTGAACAGGATCTCGTGCCGGATCGTCGTTCTGATCAGCGGTAGCGGTACCAATCTACAGGCAATCATCGACGCCTGCGGGTCTGGTCAAATAGCCGGGAACGTGGTTGGGGTCATTAGCAATGAACCCTCTGCATACGGTTTGACACGGGCCCTTCGCGCAAAACATTGTTGCCGTCAACCTAAATCACCGAGATTACAGAATCGAGAACGCTTTACGATCAGGCGCTCGGCGATGCTATCGATACCTTCTCCGCAGATCTCGTTGTTCTTGCGGGATTCGTGAAATCCTAAGTGCTGACTTTGTAAAAATTTGAAGGCCGGCTCATCAATATTCACCCGTCCCTTCTGCCCGATTATCGTGGCTTAGATACACATCGACGCGTCTTAGCTGACCGAAAGCGCGTCCATGGCGCAACGGTTCACTTCGTCACCGAGGGTTGGATGAAGGCCCCGTTATTATCAGGCCCAAACGTCCGTAGATCGGACGGATACAGAGGCGACACTCGCTGACAAGGTGCACGCCATCGAACACCAGATCTATCCACAAGCCATCGCCTGGTTGCTGCCGGGCGGCTACGGCTCGAGGACCACCATGCAACGCTGGATGGCAACCTCATTTCCGGTGGCCAGATACTATGAGCGTCTAGACGGAGTGATCTACTAAGGTTGATCTGCGGGCTTTCATCTCAAACGACAGATCGCCGTCTTTCTCAAACACGTGGACTTTGCCCCCGAAGATAGCTTGCCAAAAAGCAGTTCGTCAGCGAGCGCTTCATTAATTCGATCGCGAATTAATCAGGCCATGGGGCGCGCACCCATCGTCGCGTCGTGTCCATTCTTGGCCAACCACTGGCGAGCGCTGTCGTCGACATCGAGGGTTACGCCTTTATCCGCCAGCTGCGACTCCAACTGCAGGATGAACTTATCCACGACGTGGCTGATGGTGTTTTCATCCAGACCGCCGAAGCGAATGATGGAGTCGAGTCGATTTCGAAAACTCTGGCGTAAATAGCTTGTTGATGACCTCAGTATCGTCCGTACTGTGGTCCTGCGTTACGAATCCCAGCGATCCGCGAGCCACTTGAGAGGCGCCGGCGTTCGTTGTCATTACGATAATGACATTTCGAAAATCGGCTTTGCGGCCGTTATTGTCCGTCAACGTGCCGTAATCCATCACCTGCAGCAGAAGATTGAAAACGTCAGGGTGCGCTTTTCGATTTCATCCAACAGCAGCACGGCGTGCGGATTGCGAGTGATGGCTTCCGTCAGAAGCCCCTGGTCGAATCCCACATAGCCGGGAGGAGCGCCGATCAATCGGGATACGGTGTGCCGCTCCATGTACTCAGACATATCAAAACGAACAAGTTCGATACCTAGCGTTAAGGCCAGCTGTCTTGTAACCTCGGTTTTGCCTACCCGGTGGGCCCGGAAAACAGGAACGAGGAGATAGGCTTATCCGGATTTCCAAGGCCTGATCGCGATAACCAATGGCGCTTACAAGCGCCTTGATCGCGCTATCCTGACCGAATACCACCCGCTTGAGATCACCTTCCAAGGTACGAAGCGCATCTCGGTCTGACGCGCTCACGGTCTTTGGCGGATGCGGGCCATCTTGAAATGACCCGTTCAATATCGCCAACGCCGATGGTCTTACGGCGTTTGGAAGCTGGCGCAAGTCGCGCCTGCGGGCTCCGGCCTCATCGATTACGTCGATTGCTTTATCAGGCAGCTGCCGGTCGTTGATATACCGCGCCGAGAGCTCAGCCGCTGTTCTTAAGGCGGGCGCGGTATAACGCACTTCGTGATGCTTCTCAAATTGGGTCTTGAGCCCGCAGAATCTCAACGGTTTCTTCAACACTGGGCTCGAGCACGTCAATCTTCTGGAAGCGTCTTGACAAGGCTCGGTCTTTTCGAAGATGCCGCGGTACTCCTGATATGTCGTTGAACCGATACAACGTATCTGCGCCCGACGCAAGCACGGGCTTTAAGAGATTAGAGGCATCCATGGCACCCGGAAGCTGCACCGCTAATGACGGTATGAATCTCGTCAATAAAAAGAACAGCGCCTTCCGTTTCTTCAAGATCAGCGAGACGGCTTTGAGACGCTGCTCAAAATCGCCCCGATATTTAGTGCCTGCAAGAAGCGCGCCCAAATCGAGTGCGAAAATCGTGCTGCCTATAAGCGCCTCGGGCACTTCGCCCTCGACAATTTTCTTTGCCAGCCCTTCCGCGATAGCCGTTTTGCCAACGCCTGCCTCACCGACATAGAGCGGGTTGTTTTTTCGCCGGCGACAGAGAATCTGCATGGTTCGCGTCACCTCGAGATCGCGCCCTATCAACGGGTCGATCTTGCCGGCGATAGCCTGCTCGTTCAGGTTAACCGCAAACGCTGACAGCGCGCTTTGGAATTCATCCTCGGTGTCGTCTTCTTCGCCTTCTTCAGGGGACGGCAGTTCCTTTCGTACCTCCGCCTGACTGATGCCATGGGAAACGTAATTCACCACATCAAATCGAGATACCCCCTCCTCGCCAAGAAAGTAGACCGCATGGGAATCTTTCTCCGCGAAGATCGCAATCAAGACGTTTGTGCCGGTAACCTCACGCTTGCCCGAGCTTTGGACATGCAAAATCGCGCGTTGAATAACCCTCTGAAAACCGACGGCGGGCTGAGGATCTGCCTCTTCATCTTCTCCTAGCACAGGAACGTGCTCATTTAAGAAGCTTAAGAGTTTCTGTCGAAGGCCCGTGACCTCGGCTCCGCAGGCTTTTATCGCCTTCAACGCAGGTGCATTATCCAGCAAGGCGGCGAGCAAGTGCTCCACCGTGATGTACTGATGCCGCGCTTCACGAGCGCTTTGAATCGCGCTGTTCAGCGAAATTTCAAGTTCACTTGAGAGCATTAGGTTATTCCGGCTCCATGGTGCATTGCAGCGGATGCTGATTTTCGCGAGCGAGCGTCAATACTTCGCGAACTCGGGTCTCGGCAACCTCAGCCGTAAACACCCCGCAGACGCCTGACCCTTCCGTGTGAACCTTGAGCATGATTTGCACAGCCTGCTCTTGCGGGAGACGAAACACACGCTGGAGAATCATCACCACAAACTCCATAGGGGTATAGTCGTCGTTAACGAGCAACACTCGGAACATTCTCGGCTTCTTGAGACGCGGCTTTGCCTCCTCCACCGAGGTGCCGGATGTCCTGGAAATCTCTCTTCTGTCGCTCACGAGTGGCCTACTACGGATGAACTAATAACCTAAATATAGGGTCAACCTGACGTGTTTCTCAAGAGCACTTTGCTCTCTCTTTTTACTTAGAAATGAAGAGTAGCAGGCGGCTAGTTGACGCGAAGTGAGCCTTGATCTTTGAAGTCATCGGTACCCCGGAGCGTATCCTTAAGGATTTTCAAGGTTCGGGATGTTTATAATATTTCCAAGGTCTTAAAGGTCGCTTCACGATGTCTTGTCTCCGCCCTACTGGGGTTTTCTTCCTTAGCTTAACCGTCGCGCTCGTCTCGCTTGTGACCCATAAATCGGCCGAGGCGCAGCCCCAGAGGCTCTCGGTCTGCTATGACTTCAGCTGCAAAACCGAAGCTCAGGTTGTCCTTTCCAGCGAGGAATGGAAGAGCGTGATCGGATGGTTTCGCCCCGCCCCGGTGGATGCCGAGGAGGAGCGCGAGAGATTAAGACAAGCGGTTGGCTGGTTGGAGGTTGTGGTGGGTCGACACACGCCCACCCATAACGATTTGGGTCTTAATTGGGAGAAAAACCCACCGGAACTCGGACAGCTCGATTGTATTGACGAATCATTGAACATCACGACCTACATGACGCTCTTCAAAGAGCAGGGATATCTTCGCTTTCATCGAATTGTCGAGCGCGCCTATCGGAAATTTGGTTTTTATGCTCACTGGGCGGGGCAGATTGAGGAAATCGATTCCGGCCGGCGCTTCGTGATTGATAGCTGGTTTCAGGACAATGGGATGCTGCCTTATGTCGCGGACAGCATCGAATGGCATGATATGAGCAATGCCGAGACCATCATCTTTCCCATACAGAATTAAACCCGCATCGATTCTTTAGCAACTCTCCGAATGCCTGCGTCGCCACCTACTGTTGTTGTCGGCTTATCCGGCGGGGTGGACTCTGCCGTTGCCGCTCATCGCCTGAAGACTGAGGGCTATGAGGTCATCGGTCTTTTCATGAAAAACTGGGAAGAGGATGACGATGAAACCTACTGCGCAGCCCGAGAGGACCTGGCTGCCGCTCAAGCGGTCAGTGAGGCCCTTGGCATCCCTCTGAAAACGGTAAATTTTTCCCACGAATACTGGGAGCGGGTTTTCACGATATTTCTCAACGAGTACCGTGCCGGTCGGACTCCAAATCCCGATGTGCTTTGCAACCGCGAAATCAAATTCAAAGAGTTTCTCTCGTACGCCAAGGACCTTGGAGCCCATCATATTGGGACTGGCCATTATGCGCGGGTGGTCAAAGAAGGAGGATCCCATCGCTTGTTAAAGGCCCTGGATCTCGCCAAAGATCAATCGTATTTTCTTCACGAGCTTGAGGAAGCAGCTCTCGGTGTCACAATATTTCCGCTGGGCGAGATTGATAAGCAGTCTGTGCGAGAGGAGGCGCGCAATTTAGGCCTCCCCAATGCAGAGCGAAAAGACAGCACCGGTATCTGCTTTATCGGTGAACGGAAATTTTCTGATTTCTTGGCGCGTTATCTCCCCACGGCTCCCGGTCCGATCAAAACGCTTGAGCAGGAAACCGTAGGAGAGCATCGCGGTTTATGGTTTTACACAGCGGGTCAGCGCCACGGCCTCGACATCGGCGGGCCCGGCGAGGCGTGGTACGTCGCGGAAAAGGACATGGCGAATAACGTCCTGTATGTCGTTCAGGGCCACGATCACTCCGCCTTGATGAAACAATCCCTCATCGTCGATAAGATGCATTGGATATCCGGGTCCGCACCCGGCAGTACGTTGCGATGCAGCGCGAAAACCCGCTATCGCCAGGAGGACCAACCCTGCTCGGTTATCGTCAATGATATGGGCGGTATTTCAGTGGCTTTCGATTCACCCCAGCGTGCGCCTACGCCCGGGCAGTCGTTAGCCCTTTACGAAGGGGCAATGGTTCTCGGCGGGGGCGTAATCTCTTCGACGCAGCCAGCGGAAATGCGATAGGCGCTTACGTGTCATCGCCTCTTATCGATCGCCCGCTGTGGGGGGTTTTTCTTTACGTTTCCCAGGTCGCTTGCTTTTTTGTCATCAGTCTTTTAGTCAAGACACTGGCTGAGGACTTTGCCGTCACGGAGCTTTTGCTGGTGCGCTTCAGCGCTACTCTTCTGGTGTTGCTCGTGATTATTGGCATGAGGCGTAACTTTGCCTTTCTAAAGACCCGCTTTGCTGGTGATCATGCTGTCCGAACGGTTTGCGGGATGACCGCCCTTGGGCTGACCTTCGTCGCACTCTCGAATGCCTATATTGCTAATGCGACCGCCGTCGTGTTGAGCGCTCCCATCATCGCTACGGTGCTCGCGATTTTTGTGCTTAAAGAAACGGTACCCCTCTCGCGGATGGCTGCCGTGATCGTCGGATTTTTCGGCATCCTGCTGATTGTCAAACCGGGATGGGGCTCTTCGAATCCGGCCATCTACGCGGCCCTCGGCGCGGCGGTGCTTTTCGCCTTTGTCATTGTTTGGCTGAGGAAGCTAAATCGCACTGAGCATCCGCTATGTATTTCTTTTTATTACAACGTATCGGGATTCAGCGTCTTTCTCGCGTGGACCATCGTTGCTGGATTCTCTGAAGCCTGGACGCAGGCACCGGCATTGCTCGGCCTGATATTGCTGCTGGGCGTTCTGGGTGCGGCACAACAAATTTTGCTGAGTTATTCGTTTCGTTATGCGGATGCAAGCTTGCTTGCGCCCTTTGAATATCTCAGTCTCCCGCTTGTGCTGATCGCGGGTTTCGCCATATGGGAAGAACTGCCTGATGTATTGTCGCTGACCGGTGCCGGCATTATTGTCGCTTGTGGCATCCTGCTGGTCGTCAAGGAAATTCGTAATCCAGCAAAGAAGGTGATCGCTTGATTAAGCTTTATTCCACAGCCAACGCTCACAAATGAAGAATATTTTGATCGCCGGTTTTCAGCATGAGACCAACACCTTTGGCGTCACGCAAGCGACTTACGAAGATTTTTTAGAGGCAGATGGGTGGCCGGGGCTGCTCGAGGGGGAGGCGGTGATCACCGGGACAAGAGGTATTAATCTGCCCATCGCCGGTTTTATTGAAGCCGCTCAGGCGCCAGACATCAATCTGATTCCCATCGTTTGGGCATCGGCAGAGCCGTCCGGCTATGTCACGGATGATGCATTCGAACGAATTTCTCATCAGATTCTTGAAGGTATCCGAAACAGCCCGTCCCTTGATGGCATTTATCTTGACCTCCACGGCGCCATGGTGACCCAGTCCCATCAGGATGGCGAGGGCGAGCTGCTTGCCCGGATCCGCCATCTCACTGGAGATGACCTGCCTATCGTTGCAAGCCTTGACCTTCATGCGAATGTGACGCCTCGCATGATGAGTCACATCTCAGCATTTTGTATTTTTCGAACCTACCCGCACATTGATATGGCCCAAACCGGCGCTCGGTGCTACCCCATCTTGCGCGAAATGCTGTCCGGCGCTCGGTGCTACTCCGCTCTACGCCAGGCCTCATTTTTAGTGCCGCTCTCCGCACAGTACACAGGGGCATCGCCCTGTCGCGAACTTTATGACTCACTCAAGCCAGATCTTGCTGGCAGCGCCGCCTACGCAGATATCGCGATGGGCTTTCCGCCGGCGGACATTTTTGATGCGGGGCCCGCCGTCGTTGCCTTTGCTCCCACCCAAGCAGAGGCCGAGCGATTAGCCGACCGGGTCATTAAAGACTTCGAATCACGAGAGGCAGAATTTGACAGCGGCCTGCTCTCGGCAGAAGCGGCTGTCGCTCAGGCAATACAACACGAGGGCGAAAAACCCATCGTGATTGCCGACGTTCAGGACAACCCCGGAGCGGGCGCCACTTCGGATACGACAGGCCTCCTGAGGGCGCTGGTTGAGGGCAAGGCCCAAAACGCGATCCTCGCGCTTCTGAATGATCCGAAAACCGCAGACACTGCCCATGCCCTGGGGGTAGGTGCGCAATTCAATGCCTCCCTTGGCGGCATGTCGGGGTTGCCCGACATGAAGTCTTATCCGGCGACGTGCGGAGTGCTCTCACTAAGTGACGGACGGTTTGCCTTTGGAGGCGCTATGTACGCAGGCGCGCAAGCTGAAATAGGTCCGACGGCGCTCCTCGAAATTATTGATCAAGAGTCGAGCGTGCAGGTTGTTGTAGGAAGCAAACGATGCCAATGCTTGGATCAATCGATCTTTAGGCATCTGGGCGTTCAGCTTGAGAAAAAGCAAATTATTGGCGTGAAAAGTACGGTGCATTTTCGCGCCGATTTTGAGCCGATCGCGGGCGGCATCCTGCATGCCAAGTCGCCAGGGGTGAATTTTTGCGACCTGTCTGAGGTCCCCTATAAAAATCTGCGGCCAACGGTACGACGACACGCAAGTTAATGAAGGTTATGCCGAAGCTTGCCTAAGTGTATTTGCGGCACGCCAGTGAAAGCGCCAGAGCAAAAGAATGGCGGTAGAGGCAACGCCAACGATCATTCCCCACCATAGACCGGAGGCGCCCCAGTTCAATCCCAAGCCGAAACCCCATGCGGCAGGAAGGCCAACGATCCAGAAACTGAAGGAAATTAATAAAGGTCCATTGACGTCCTTAAAACCACGAAGCGCGCCCTGAGCGGTTATGTAGGTCGCATCAAAGATTTGCAGGAAGGCTGCTGCAAATAAAAGCGGCACTGCCGCAACAACGACCTCTACATCATCGGTATAAAGCCCGGCCACCCACTCTGGAAAAATAAAAATCATCAATATCGATGGAACCACTAACAATAGCGCACATGAGATGCCCAAGACGCCACGTGCTCGTGCGAGGCGTGGATCATTCTGGCCCATAGCCTGCCCGACCCGAGCCATTGTTGCGCTCGAGAGGCTTACGGAATCATGAATGCAACCGTTGCATAGTTAATGGCGACCTGGTGGGCTGCAAGCCACACGTGACCGATCTTGCCCATCATCAGCGCAATCGCCGTGAAAAGCTCGTATCGAGAATCAAAGTGCCGGCAATTGGCAATCCTAGCCTGAGTAGTGATATGAGACCCGCCCCCGGCGGCGTGAATGAGCTCCATAGACTCGGGCGCGATAACGCTCTGCGGTCACCACGTACAGCAACATCCCCAGCGCATTAAGCGACATCACAAGAATCAGATTAGCCGCCGCTCCCTCAACACCCATCGGCGGTAAGCCTAGATGTCCAAAAATGAACGCCCAATTGCCAACCAGGACAACGGGAAGGGTTGCGATGTTGATCACCAGCATAGGCTTCGAATGACCCGTAGCCTCACAGAGGAAGCGAAGGGCAAGATACAGACAGGTGGCGGGCATCGACCAAGCCGCAAAGGCTAAATAGGCTTTCACCAACGGCACCACAGCAGGATCGATGCCGATCCAGAGCATCAGATGATCCATCTCACGCAAGAGCAGAAAGCGCGATGCCGGTTACCAGCGCAAGCCACAGGCCTTGCTGAAAACTTGTTTTTATTTGTTCGTCGCGACCTGCTCCAAAGTGCTGGGCAATAGTCGGCGATAAGGACATCATGATGCCAAGGCACACCAGAAAAACAAATATCATGAACGACCCGCCCAAACCCAAGGCCGCAAGCTCTAAAGAGCCCACTCGACCCATCATCAGAACAGCCACCGTCGTGTTACTGACCTGAATGAACTGGGTGAGCACATGCCGGCAAACCCAGTTTGAGCAGGCCTCTGATCTCGGGTTTTAAGTCGAATGCGGTTCTCATCGACGCATATTCCGATACTGCAGATAAGAGAAGGTCATGACTGAGACGAGCGTTTAGGCTGATAGGCCCGACCCGCCAGGCTCATCGCCAGGACGCCGATTAGCACAATTGACAGCACAAGCGGTAAGCCGTAAGGATTCCAGATGTCCATAGCAAGCCCACTCCACTAACGGGCCAGCGAAAGCCCCAAGCCCCAAAAAACCAAAGGCAGACATGGCTGTCGCCAGTTCCGACCCACCAGACCACTGCCCGCAAGAATCATCGCAACCGTATAAAGCCTGCGTAAAACCCGCCCATAGAAAAAGCATCGTCCACAGCAGAACTTCGTGATGGATCATCAGGGGCCGTACAGCGGCGCCCAGAACTCCCATCACCGCGCACATGAAAAATTCGGCGCGCGCTGAAATGATCCGCGGCCCATCCGATAGGCAACTGCATGATCGCGCCGCCAAGCGCGTCAAAAAAGCATCAGTGCAGCGCTTGATTCTGTCATTCCCATTCGAAGCCCATAAACGGGCATCAAGCTTGCTGAAGCTAAGTCCTTAAAAGCGCCCGCAAAGATAGCGAAAACCAGCAATGGCGCCACCGCAACAAATCCAATGATCCCAAACCGAGCTTTGCCGCCGACACCGAGCGATACCGTCCGGCAAAAATAATGGTGCGCCAGCAACGGCCATTAAGTGATTATCGCAACCACAAAAGGTTGCCCTGATTACCCTGTATAGAGAGGATGAGCGGGCCCACGGAAAACTGAGCGCGAGCGCTGTGTTGTAAAGACCCATAATCTTTCCCCGAGAACGGGCCGGCGCGATTTCCACCAGCCAGGTTTCCGAGACGATAAAAGCGCACCGTACCGGTCAGGCCTGCAAGAAAGCGTATGAGCATCCAGCCAGCGAAGGAATCTGTCGCCATGAGCGCGCCGATCAAGAGAATTTCAACCAGCACCCCGCCAGCAAGCAGATTTCTGCCCTCAAACGCTTCATCACCCTTGGCATCAGAAAAGATCCGATGAGAACACCTGTCGGGGCAGACATCGCTAGTACGCCAATTGCGGTGGAACTGGTTCCTCTTTGCTCAAGCAAAAGAGAAAGCAACGGGGTAAAAAGGCTAATCGTGACGCCGTAAATGGATAAACAACTGATCAACGCGACGATTGTCGCGTTTGCGAACGATTTTCGTCAGAGATCAGATATGGTTGTTCTTAAATTATGTCAATGACGCTCTTTCCACCAGATTCAGTGAGCAACCCTAACTTCTGCCGGTTTAACGATCTCGATAGGATCGCGGGTATTGGTTTGACGCCTAAGAGTGCGGCTGCCCACAAAGTCTACACTCGGCCGGCCATGAGTTCTTTGATTATCCAACTTGCTTGCCCATAACCGCACTACAATTTATCTCTCCGAAACACAAAAACCTCAAAGCATGAGCAGTGTCTTAAAACCCTGCGTCTCGGACGAGTTTCATCCTCTTCGCAGAGTCATTCTGGGTACCGCCGAGGGGCTCAAATCCGACCCCGATCCAGAGCTACTGGCAGGGCTACCGAAAACCAGCTCTCTTTATGACCAGCCCGACCCGCAAGTTACCGAAACAGAGTTTCGGCTTTTCAGAACTATCCTTGAATCGGCGGGCATTCAGGTCGACCAACCGGTCCGCGTTAATCTGCCCGAAGTGGTCGACCAAACGTGTCCACGGGATATTGGATTTGTCGTAGATGGGCTGTACGTGCACGCCAGATCAAAGTATCAATCCCGCAATAGTGAACACAGGGGTATCGACCATCTCATTGATGCATTCGATCCGGAGTATCGGATCACCATGCCGAAGGGCGCTTTTCTCGAAGGGGGTGACGTGGTGCTCGCACCCGGTCGGGTTTTTTGTGGACTCGGGGCACGATCCAACCGCGCGGGCATTCTTTGGCTTGCCGAGATCCTGGAGCAGTACGACATCAAACGAGAGATTATTATTGTCCCGCATGACGTTCTCCATCTTGATTGCTGCTGGAATGTCATTCGTTCGGACCTTGCGCTTTGGAGCGCAGGCTCAACAGAATCCTTTACGCATATAAGCGGCGCTTCATTCAAAATGGATTACGAGACAATAACGATAGATCAAAAAGAACAAGCCGCGCTCGCTACCAATGTGTTGGTTATTACGCCGGATCATTTGATAGCGCGGGATGACCCGACGTGTGAAAGGGTGAACCGCCTTATCGAAAGTGACCACAACATCAACGTTCAAAGAATGCGCTTCGATAGTGTGCCTTCCATCGGCGGCTCTTTTCGATGCGCGACGCTCCCACTGGTTAGGAATTGACTCATGGACCCCTCAAAAGACCCGTTGTTGCAGCCATTTACGCTCAAGCACCTGCAACTCAAGAATCGAGTGATGTCGACCAGTCACGAACCGGCGTATTCCGAGAACGGGCTGCCTAAGGAACGCTATCAGCGCTATCACGAAGAAAAAGCCAAAGGTGGCATTGGTCTCACCATGTTTGGCGGCGGCACACTCGTAGCGCCCGACTCTCCTGCCGCCTACGGCAATCTTTATGCGGGTGATGACGAAATCATCCCGCATTTTCAAGCGCTCGCGCGGAGGGTTCATGCTCATGGCGCGGCGACGATGTGTCAGTTATCCCATCTCGGTCGCCGCACCTCAAACTATGCGGGGGAATGGCTCCCTGTCATCGCGCCATCAGCTGTCCGAGAGCCTGCACATCGCGCCTTCCCCAAAGCGATGGAAGACTGGGATATCCGTCGAATTGTAAAAGCCTATGGCGAAGCTGCCCGTCGATGCCAGAGAGAGCTTGATGAATTGAGGCCTTCGCCAACGGACATCTCCTGGATAGTTTTTGGACGCCGGCTGTCAACCGTCGAACGGATGCATATGGCGCCTCTTGAGAATCGGATGCGGTTTTCAATAGAAGTCCTTGAGGAAATTCGCCGTCAGGTGGGTGATGACTACATCGTCGGCATTCGAATGATGTTTGACGAAGCGCTTGAAGGAGGCCTGCAGTTTGATGAAGGCTTGCGGATCGGCGAGATCCTCGTCGAGACCGGAATGATTGATTTCTTCAATGTGAACCGTGGGCACTGTTCCACAAGTGCAGGGCTTGCTGATTTGATTCCCAATATGGGCGTTGCCCAGGCTCCGCACCTCAGTTTTGCCGGACAAATCAAACAGCACTTCAATCTCCCTGTGATGCATGCTGCCCGCATAAACGACGTAGCGACCGCGCGCTATGCCGTGCGCGAGGGGCTGCTCGATCTCGTCAGTATGACGCGAGCGCATATTGCGGATCCCCACATCGTTGCAAAAATCATGCGCGGCGAAGAAGACCAGATCCGGCCCTGCGTCGGTATGGGTTACTGCATTGATCGAATCTATGGCGAAGGCGAAGCGCTCTGCGCCCACAATCCCGCAACCGGCCGAGAAACCTCACTTCCGCATGTCATTACTAAAAGTCTTAGTGAGCAAAGGAATATCGTCGTTGTGGGTGCGGGTCCGGCAGGTTTAGAGGCCGCACGGGTATGCGCATCTCGTGGACATCAGGTGACCTTGTTTGAGGCATCGAGCATTCACGGCGGTCAGCTCAATATCGCGGCCAAAACTCAAACGCCGCATTGAGATTCTTGCATTACCGACTGGCTTTTTGATCAGTGCCAGCGGTTCCGGGTGAAGTTTCATTTCAACGCATTTGCCGATCGTGAGATGGTCCTCGGTCTATCCCCAGATCTTGTGCTGGTCGCCACTGGCGGGTTCCTCATCCGGGTTATCTTAAAACGGCGCTGACCTTGTATAGCAGTTGACATCCTCTGGGGCTGTCCTATTAAAAAGAACGTGCTTTATTTTGATGATAATGGCCAGTACGCCGGAATGACATGCGCGGAATTTCTGGCGGAGAGCTGCACGCTTGAGTATCTTTCTCCCGAATGATGATCGCCCCCGATATCGGAGGCACAAACCACCCCGCCTACTTGAGGGCCCTATATGAATAATGACCATTACTCTCAATCAGCGTTTGACTGGCATTACCGCGAAGATGATGGCTACACGGCTACTATCTTCAACGAGTACAGAATACAAATGAACAGCGGCGGGTTGACCAGGTTGTCGCAGATAACGGAACGCTGCCGGTTGATGATCTGTATTTTGACCTCAAGGCCGCATCAAGCAACTGGGGGAGGTTGACCAGAGGCATTGATCGTGGCAGGCTGCAACATCTTCGTCAATCCTGATGGGCACTACCAACTGTTTCGAATCGGCGATGCGGTGATGTCAAGTCCACAGTATTATGACGCTCTAGTCTTACGATGACCTGCTAGTAATCGCTCCTCGCTGTTCTATTAGTCTGATAACAGAGGAGCAAATAAAAGATTCCAACAAAAAGCTGGTAGCAATTTTTCATCACCGCGACTACCAGAGAACTCTGCAAGACTAGCCAGAGCAACATCGCTTTGCTAAACCGCTGTAATCCATCATGACGTGGTGAAATGTATTCGATCGCCCTGAAAGGCATCACGCAATGACCGACGCGCTGAACCGCCAATGAGCGGCAATCCAACGAGCCAGGGCGGCGGCACTTACTTTGATGGGAAGTCCGGAATACTTTTGAAAAGACGCCAAGCCCTAGAGCATCAAACTCCCCGCACGCCGAGAACGCTGGCGCGTAGAGCCAACCACGCCCGAGTTGAAAATGAAGGAAGTCGGGACGGATTGTAGAAGATAGCAGGGGCACTGTAAAGCAACGGGAGCGCCGAGTCCCACTGAGAGAGTGATTAGCGCGCATCCCCCGCAAGGCCATCGTGCCATCAATCATGTTGTAGGCGTTCATCAGGCCGACGACAGCAATTATGAAAACCTGACTGAAGGTCCTAAGCATAGCCCACATCTGAAAGAAGATATAGCCAATATGCGTAACCGTTCCCCACACGCCAACGAAGGGAGCTACATATCCAGAACATTTTGAGTCGATACGATAGATCGCAACTACATGACCCCAACCAATAGATCACCACCAACTCTAAGAAAATCCGATGCGTCGAGATTCCAGATGTAGAAGGATCCCACTAACGGTTAGACGATCGAATCCACCACATTATGGTCGATGGTGCTTGCGCTGATCGGATGATCTAGAAGACTGATTTGACGTGCCACCGCGGCAGTGACAAAACAGCAAAGCGGTTAAGGCAGGAAAGAGGTTTTTTCGTCCTAAAGGTCAACACGTCAATTACTATCCCCCGCGAGTCAAGAACCGGGCAGGTGATAGTCGCAACGCTTCAGCTGGGGTACAAGGCTTGACGCTGCCTTAACTTATGCCGAACTCTAATCAGCCCCTAAGTCGAGCATTATCTGGATCCCAAACAGCGCCCAAACTTGGCGTTGCGAAGTCTAAAACCCTGACTGAAACTCAGTTTAGGTTTTCATAACCAGACTGCACATAGGCAAACACGAGGCTCTTCACCGATGCCGTAGCCACTGGTTGTAACACACCGATGATTTTTTCGCCATCGGAAAAGGTCGTTACCTAGGGTCGGCATCGTCAGCCAACTCGCAATATACCAGGTGATTTGGGATCTATCGCGCATCTTCTTTACGCATCGGAGCCGATATACCCTCCTGATTTTTTTGCGAAACGGGTCATATCGGACTCGAATCAGTGAAATTTCTGTCGTAAGTTCAGACTCAACCTTCTTATAGGCCTTTCCATGCGCAAGGAGTTCATCGCGTAGGTTCCAAAACCGACGAATGCCAAACGCTCACCACCGCCAGAAGGGCATGAAGCCCGGCGAGCGACCGATAGGACAATGCAGCTCCCAGCCCAACTCGCCAACGTAAGTGAAAAACCCGAAGCGCCTGTACCGTGATCCCCGCCACGCTAATCTCGCGCGCCTGCATCCAGGTAAATCCATCTTCGTTTTTGAGGCCCGCCTCCGTGAGGCTTTCTGCCATATCGGAGACCTTGGACTGGTAACAACAAGAACGCCAAACTGCTGCACGTTCATGACTCAACATCCCACCAGCTCAACATGCTGCACCAACCAGTCAAAGTCATGAAGCTCAGCTACAGCACCCGACAACAGGTAATAATGATTCTCGGCGAGACATGTCACGGTCGCTTCGCCTCGATTCCAAGTTCCGCTCAAGATTTGGGATAAACCACGCCCCCGGGCTTGATGGAATACGGCGCGCATACGCGGTCATAAAATGAAAACGCATCGGCCCCGATACTTCATATTTGCAAAGCCCGTGAGATCCTGTTGGTCTACTCGCTCGCGAACCGCTCGGCACTCCTCTGCTTACAAACTCGAAGCGTTGTTGCGACGAAAACCAAACCTTCTTCTGTGACATCAGCTGGCATACCACCTTGCGCGCTCCCACTGAAGTTGTATCACCGTAAAGCGCCCGGCTTTTTGAGGGCTCATAGAGAGGGGTCACTCGAGTCGGTCGCCCAGCGTCGCGATACTCACCTGGTAATGCGGTTGATACATCTGCTGATACTATCACTGACTTGGCGATCGCGTAATCGCCACTCGCCCATTTTCCATATCGGCGCGGATCCATGTCGCGAACATTAATTTCGTCTGGCCGTGCACCATCCACTGGGCGAGATACTTGCCGCATCCCGGACCTTGCGTGATACCAATCGACGCGCCACAACAAAGCCAATAATTATAGCCGGCGGCTCCAGCAGCAAAACCCTCCGGTCAGGGCGTGTGTAATTGGTCCATTCACCACGCGCTTAATACCTGCATTGGTCCAACACGGTATTCGCTCGGCGGCATGCTCCAGACTGGTCTCAAGGCGATCAAGCGCCGGGGTCAAAAGCTCCATATCAAAGCTCCAGTCGATCCCATCCAGACCCCATGCCTGCGCTCCTGAACGCTCATATGGGCCGATCAAAATCCCTTTTTGTTCCTGGCGGTAGTAGCAGGAGGCTTTCGGGTCTCGAACGACCGGCGGTTCTTTATCGAGAGCCTCAACTTCCGGCAAATTTTCGGTCACCAGGTAATGGTGTTCCATGTTCACGATAGGAAGATCAAGACCAACCCACTCACCAATCTGTTTTGCAAAGCTTCCTGCCGCATTCACTACGTGCTCGCAGACAATGGTTCCTTTATCCGTACTTACTTCCCACTCGCCGCTATCGAGAAGCCTTGTGCCTGTTACTTGTGTGTGGCGATAGATAGTCGCACCACCTAATCGAGCGCCTGCAGCCATGGCGTTTGTCGCGCTTGCAGGATCCGTATGACCATCACTCGGAGTGTAAAAACCCATCTTGACGTCATCGACCACAAGCAGCGGATGAAGCTCGCGGATCTCACTTGGGGTTATTAGGTGACACTCACTGCCGACGTAGTCGAGGATGCCCTTGACGTATTTGAACCAGTCCACTTCTGCATCGTTCAGCGCTAGACGGATCGCGCCGCACCCATGCCAGCCGGTAGCCTGCCCGGTCTCGGCTTCAAGCGCCTTATAAAGACGCGGGCCTTCTTGATGAAGTTTGGCCATGCTGAGACCCCCAATGAAATGAGGAATCAAACCTGCCGCATGCCATGTGGAACCTGAAGTCAGTTCTCCTTTTTCTATCAGCACCACATCGTCCCAGCCCTCTTTTGTAAGGGCGTAAAGAAGACCAGCGCCGAGCGCGCCACCGCCTATGACCACTACCCGCGCGTGCTGCTTCATAAAACTGTCCTGAATTTCAATAACCGCGTTTGCATGGGGACATTTTCCTTGATGGTATCCAGACTGAACATCTTGTATCCGACGCGGATTTATCTAGAAAAGCGGGTAGTCCACTTCAAGCGCTGGGCAAAATTTCGTCCAGCGCTTCGACAAGACGGTCGACTTCCGCCATAGAGTTGTAATGCACAAGACTCACCCGAACCACTCCGTCGTCTGCGTCCATACCTAAAGCCTGCACACAACGCAGCGCGTAAAAATCGCCTGCGCCCACCGCGATTTGATGCTCAGCGAGCTTCTGCGCGATGTGATGAGACGGCATTGCCCTCGCATGAAACGCAATCGTCGACGCTCTTTTGCCTGGGGCCGCGTGATCTTGCCCAAGGATACGAACATCTTCACGATCTTTTAAGAAATCCAGCAATCGATTTGCGAGCACCGCCTCGTGAGCCTCTGCCAACTCGAATACCGCCTTTGATTTTTCATGTATCGAGAGCGAGCTGTCGCCAAAGTGGTGTTGGTGCAAGGCATCAAAATATTGCGTGATACCCGCAAGAGCGGCGACCTGAGCGTGCTGCGGCCCCGTCGGATTGAGCCGATAGCGGGATTTTTCCTCGTTAAAGAAATGCCCCTGGCCCTCGGTCTGCTTCAGAGCCTCTTTTGAGCCCCAGAGAATGCCCTGGTGGGTACCAAAGGTCTTGTAGGTGCTGTATGCGTAGAAATCGACATCCCATGCCTGCACATCCGGTATGACGTGCGGCGCATACGACACACCATCCGCGACAACCAGTGCGCCTACTTTGTGCGCCATCTCGGCAACTGCGGCGAGATCATTAAAGGTCGCGACCAAATTTGAACAGAGCGTGCAACACACAATTTTTGTCTTGTCACTGATGAGGGCTTCGAGATCATTTAGATCAAGCTCACCATCGGCTTTACCAACCCGCCATTCCTTAATGATCACACCATGCTCGGACAGTCTTCGCCAACAGCCAATGTTGGCTTCGTGATCCTGATTGGTGACGATAATTTCGTCCCCTACTCTCAGAAGATGTCGTAGGCTCTGGGCCAGCACATAAAAATTCAAGGTGGTGGAAGGGCCGATGGTGATTTCGTCTTCTTTTGCATTGATCAACGCCGCGATGGCGGAGAAGGATTCATCCATCTCTTCACCCGCTTTGCGCGACAGTGCCGAAAAACTGTACGGCTGCACCTTGTGCTCCACAAAAAAACGACTCAAGCGATCACTCACGGTGGCCGGCACATAGGATCCGCCGGCGTTTTCGAAAAACGCCCAATCTTTCGTTGATGGAGATGAGAACGCGGGAAATTGCGCTCTCACGAATTTCAGATCAAGTTCCATAGTCGTATGCTTCAGTCTATTTTTAATATGATTCTTTTCGATCAAACCTGGCACTGCGGGCAGTAGTAGGAAGCCCGTTGACCGATCACTTTTCTTTGAATGGCCTCGCCGCAGTTTACACAAGGCAAACCGGCACGCTCATAGACATTGAGCGATTGCTCGAAATAGCCGGGCTCGCCCGTCACCCGAGAGTAATCCCGCAAGGTTGTACCACCGGCCTCAATGGCCTCTGCAAGAACAGCTTTGATTGATGCAAGCAACCGGGAATATGCGGCTCGGGTAACCCGACCTGCCGCTCTACCAGGACGGATCCCCGACCGAAAAAGCGCTTCGCTGGCATAGATATTACCGACACCTACGATGACCTTGCTATCCATAATGAAAGACTTTACGGCGATCTTTCGGCTTCTTGAGAGTTGAAAAAGATGCTCTGCCGTTAGATCTTCGTCAAACGGCTCAGGTCCGAGCGACGCCAATAAGGGATGATCTGAAAAAGACCCTGTTACCCAAAGCACGCTGCCAAACCGGCGAGGATCATGATATCTCAACAATTTGCCTGAACTTAAAATAATGTCCACGTGATCATGCTTCACGCTCGGCGTATCCTTGGGCAGCACACGCAAGCGACCTGACATCCCTAAATGGATCATCAGAGCGCCCACTTTCGTGTGCAAGAGAATGTATTTCGCACGCCGACTAACCGCAATTACCCGAAGCCCGGGCAGAGTCTTCTTCAAAGCCTTGGGAACCGGCCATCGAAGGCGGTGATCCCGAACGATCACCTCTTTGAATGAGCGACCTTCAACAAAAGGACGCACGCCTTGCATAGTGGTCTCAACTTCGGGTAATTCTGGCATCGCAAAGAGGTGCTAAAGAGTATTACCGGTTAATTGCCAAAAACTGAGGTTGCAATCAGACTAATAACCGGCCGCTTTTAAAAAGCAGTCCGAAATGTATTTGTTGCTCACAAAATAACGGCAGCGTCAGATTAATTATGACTTTTCGTGTCACCAATCGTAAGACGGATACCACCTTTGAGGTTAATTCCGAAGAGACTATTCTCGACGCCGCATCGCGACAAGGCCACGGTTTTGCCTACAGTTGCAGAAGCGGATCCTGTGGCAGCTGCAAGGCGCGCCTGATCAGCGGCGAGATTTCCCCTATTGAGGCCTCCGAGCAGGCTCTTTCGGCAGAAGAGGCCGAGTCCGGCCAGATTTTGCTCTGCCAGGCGCATCCTGTGACTGATCTGCTCATCGAGGCCACTGAGCTTCCAGCAGGATCATCGATGCCCATTCGCACGCTTCCGTGTCGCGTCACCGAAATTACGCCCTTTGTCATGACGTGATGCGGGTGGCTCTCAAATTACCTCAGAACCAAACGTTTCAATACCTGCCCGGACAGTACGTTGACATTCTTCTGAGAGATGGCCGTCGACGTAGCTTCTCTATCGCCAATGCTGACGGCGCCGAACAAGGGCTCGAGCTACATATCCGGCGGGTCCCAGGTGGTCATTTTACCCAGCAGGTTTTTTCGTCTCTGAAGGAACGAGATCTTCTTCGGTTTCAAGGACCGTTCGGGACATTCTTCCTTCGAGAGAGCGAACCTAGAGAGACGCTCTTGATTGCCGGCGGCACAGGCCTTGCACCTATCAAGGCAATACTTGAGGCCGCTTTTGCATCCGGATCCAAGCGATCTTTCTGGCTGTTCTGGGGGGTGCGCGACGCGCACGATCTATACTGGCACGACGAGCTCACAGCGTGGTCTCTCGAGCATGAAAACTTTCATTACGTTCCGGTGCTCTCCGATATCTCTGAGGTCAGCAACTGGCAGGGCGAAGCAGGATGGGTTCATGAAGCGGCGCTGCGACAGTTTCCTGATCTATCGGAAGCTGAGGTCTATGCCAGCGGACCGCCTCCCATGATCGAGGCACTGAAAGCCTCCGTTGTAGCTGCAGGTCTTTCAAGTGATGCGCTTTTCTACGACTCCTTCGAGTACGCCGCTGATTCTGCCGGTACGCCAGCAAGCTAGGATGATCTCGCGTTGGTTTTTGACCCTACGGATAGACTACGTCAAATTTTTTGGATCGTTTGCCACCGGCACAAGCTCTCCGTAACGAAGTTGATCCTTATCATTTTCCTTCGGCAGTAACGGGCTATCTTTGACCTGCAAGCCCCGGCGATAGCACTGCAGCGCCTTATCTGATTCGCCCATTGATTCCAGTAAAAGCCCGATCTCAAGATACCCTTCTCGAGTACCGCCCAACCGAACTGCTTTAAGCAAGCAGTCGCGAGCCTTTTCTCTGTGCTTATTCTCCAGATTGAGTCGTGCCAGGGTCATGAGCAAATCAGGATCATCCTCATGAGAAAGCGCCCATTTTTCTGCGTAATTCAGCTGCTCATCCATACGCTCAGAGCGCACGTATCCATATAGTCGCACCAGCTCGCCGTCCCAATGGCGCGTAATGCACTTGCGCAAAAAACGCTCGGCTTCCTTGTTCTCGCCCTGATTCAAGAGGGATTGCGCATAGGCGCTCTGAAGGGCGGGATCTTTGCGCTGTCTGCGTGTCAGCCGCTCCCATACCGCCGTGGGCTCCCCCTGATCAGAGAGGCGATGAATCTGTGTCTCACGTCTGAGCTCATCCAGCTCTGTCTTAGGCAGCTCTCGAAGCTGCTTGTTTTCCCGAACGAATTTTTCTAATGCCGTCCAGTCATTCTGTTGACGCATAAGCTCAATCAGCATTCTCTGCACAGCACGTGGACGTTTACCCTGCTCATGAAGATCTTCAAGCACGCCCCGCGCTTCATCGATTTGCCCAGCTCGCTCAAGCAGTCGGGCTCGGGTAATTTCGATTGCCTCTACCCGCTCCGGATCCTGACTGCGTGCCTCTAGGAGATAACGGTCTCTCGATTCGAAATCCCCGCGTTGTTGCGCCGCATAGGCTGCCCCCAGATATTGAAGCAGCGGGGCACTGCCTGCGCCGAGCCCGTCGATGAGCGACATCTCGGCATCCTCCCACTCCCCTTCGATCAGCCTCGCATATCCCGCGAGCATGGCCTGATCCGCTAAAACATTGCGTCGGCGTGCACGCCATGTTCGCAGGTCCCGCGGCGATCGAAAAATACGCAAAATCAGCCGAACCAAAAAATAGGCAGCGACAGCCGCCAGGGTCAACGCAGCCCCAAGCAGCGCTAAAGAGATCTCGATTTCGTAAGGCCACCTCGAAATCAGCACATAGCCCGGATCATCTTGCGCCAAAAGACCAAGACTCAGCGACACGGCAAGCGCTACCAGCAACAGCAGAATTCCGATCACTGCATCTGCTCTCGGCGTTTAATCTCGTCCCGCAGTAGCGTTAAAGAGCGGGATATATCCGGGACCGCAGATCCAAGATCGACTTCTTTCAGCTCAGACAGCTGGTCTGCAAAACTCTTGACCTCATCAGTGTTTGCAAAATGAGAGTTGAGCCAGCCGAGTGCTTGATCAATACTGCTTTTATGCAGATTCTGATCACGTCTTAATACCGCGAGCTGAGAAACGAGCAGCTGAAGCCGCAGGTTCTCGTAGGCAAGGAACCGCTGACTGCTCTCGAGTTTTGGCGCACGGGTTTCATCGATCTTTCGCACTCGAACCATCGATTTAAGACTCTCTAAGACCCGGCCTAACCATGACGCCTGCGGATTCGACTCGGCGGCTCCTTCAGAGACCGATCCAGACTCTTGCGATGAATCGCCGCCGGGCTGTAACCAACTGGGCCGATCGTCGTCACCGCGAAGCGGTAACTCACCCACCCGTTCAATCAGTTCACCAAGCGACGCGGCGGTTTCAACCACGCCTATGCCCGAGGTTTGGCTCAGCGCGTCAATCTCATGAGCTATCTCACGGCGCACGGCGAGCACCGCCGGCTCGGCTTGATCAGAGAGCCGCTCATCGGCGAGACGAAGAGCCGATAGAGCCATCGGTACATCGCGGGTAAGTGCTAATCGTTGATTCGCCAAAATTAAAAGATGGGCTACTTCCTCAAGCTGCCAATCCTTTTGCACTTCACCCAGCCGGCCCGACACTTGCGCGACAATACTTGCGAGCGCTTCGCGTTCTTTTTGATGCTGTGCGTTATCTTTTAATTGTTGCTCAGCGACTCCTGATAACGCGGTCTTTAGCTCGGCATCAACAGCGCTGATGCGATCCATCAGATCCTGCTTGTTAGTAACGCTCGTATTTGAAATATCCGATAAACGAGCGTCAGTACTGGTGCCCGACACAACCAGTCGATCAACTTCTCGCTGGAGCCCGTCCATACGGCCGAGTTCACGTCCTATTTCGAAACGACCTGCGACCTGCGACGCGTACCAGCTGTAAGCGCTCGCGGCGCAGGCCACTATGGCCAGCACGATCGCCAGGATTGTTAGCGCGGAGCCGTTCGACGAACCGCTGCTGACTGGCCGGCTCACAGCCTCTTTACGCACAGCGATCCTCGCGTTCTCTTCTGCCGAGCCCGATTGATTCTCAGCCTGCGTATCGGCGCTGCTTTGCGTCATGATTTAATTTTCCAGTTTTTGCTGATGGCTCAAGGCCTGCACGAGCGCAGGCATACTGGCATTCTGTGCGACGAGAAGAGGTCCATCAAATCCATTCGCACGACAGTGTTTTGCAATCCGCTCACTCGACACCACCCATCTCATCGACCCCGTTAAGGCTTCCATCTTATCTCCCAACAACTGCTGAAGATGATCCACCGCGCTTGTGCTGGTCAGAATGAGCGCATCGTATCCGTCATTGGCCCAGGCGTCGAGAATCGCGGCATCAATATCACTCGTTGGAAGCCTCTCGTAACACGGCAAGTGAACAATACTCGCGCCACGCTCCTGCAAAACCCGAGCGATTTGATCTCGACCCGCAAGACCTCTGAACAGCAGAACGCGTTTCGAGGCCATTTTTTGTAGTTCTGGAAGTTCAAGTAGCCCCTCACTGTCAAATCTTTCTTGCGGTACTGCGTTAACTTTAAGTCCGCCGTTGATCAAAACGCGCGCGGTACCCGGCCCTACGGCAATGACGATGCATCGGCTTGAAAGATGAATGTCGGCACGGCCAGAAGATTAAGTCCGTATGTGGCCGCATTCGGGCTAATGAAGATCGCAACATTGATACTTTGAAGATTAGGTCGGAGTAAGGCGAGCTTAGCGCTCGCCTCCGCCGCCGGCTCAATTCGCGTGACGGGAACTTGAACAGGTCGCCCGCCGGCCGCCTCAATAAGCTGGCAGAGTTCTTCAGCCTGATGCGCGGCTCGCGTCACAACAACCGACATGCCGTTCAGTTCAGGCATGAGCAAAACTTTGAGAATATCTCCTGCGCCTTCATTCAATAACGATTCAGCCAGCTGCGCCGAGGGCTTCCGCATGTTCGCTTCCGCCCTCCAGTTCCGCATAAACTGCCTGGGACCGTCCGGCGAGCCGACAAAGCCATGCAGTCTTAGACGCGCATCCGACAGTTCTGCGAAAGCGCCAACCGGAACGTGGCATCCACCCCCCAGTCGGGCATTGGCCGAACGCTCTGCGAGCACTCGGCAGGCGCTTGGCTGATGGTTCAACGGTGCGATAAGACGTTCGACACGCTCGTCCTGGATGCGACACTGTATGCCGACGGCTCCTGACCCACTGCCGGCAGCATCACTTCGGCCGGTATGACCTCGCGGATTCGCTCACGCATGTTCAAGCGCATCAATCCAGCCGAGGCGAGAATGATCGCGTCGAAATCACCGCTATCCAAGCGTTCAAGTCGTCGATTGACATTACCCCGCAGATTATCAACCTCTAACTGTGAAATTGATTACGCAACATCGCCTGACGACGAAGACTACAGGTTCCCACGCGCGCGCCTGCCGGTAATTCTTTAAGGCTTGCAAAATTGCCGGATACAAGCGCGTCGTAAGGACTCTCACGCTCACAGATCACCGGAATATGGAGCCCGTCAGGCTCGGTCACTGTGACGTCTTTCATAGAGTGAACGGCGATATCGATACGATGCTCTATGAGCGCGCGCTCGAGCTCTTTCAAAAAAGACCCTTGCCCCTTTTTCTGCCAGAGGGACATCAAGGGTACGATCCCCTCGGTCGTAATTCCACTAATTCGACATCGAGATCGCTATGGGCATCGATGAGCCCATCGCGAACATACATCGCCTGCCACATAGCGAGATCGCTCTTCCGGGTGCCGATGCGAATGCGTTCAGTCATGACTTTGTGGTGCAGGATGAAGGCTTAGACTCTACCGCACGCGCCCAACCCGTGCCCTGTGCTCTTTATCGGCCTGTGCGAAACAACGGTGGGCGTTAAACGGACCGCGATGCCTCGGCTCGGGCCCCACGCATGAAGGCCACAATCCATTGGAACGTCAGAGAGCCATCAACGCGCTTTGAAAGCGATTGCATCCCTGCCTCTACCGTCTGGCTATCGATAATATTTCGACGCGCATTCATAAGCGATCTTGAATACTCAGGGGTGAATTCTGGATGCCCTTGAATTCCGAGCATGGTGGGGCCCATGAGAAAGATGCCATTAGGACAAAAATCACTGCCGGCAATATGTTCCGCGTCCGCAGGAAGCTCGGTAACCTGCTCTTGATGACTCACGACAAGATTAAGATCTTCCGGCGCATTTCGCATCCAAGACGCATGCTTGGCAGACATACCCGCATCGATCTGAGTTGTGGCAACGCCTACACCCCAGCCCTTCTTTGCAAACTCCACTTTTCCCCCAGCGCCTTCGCCATCATCTGCATTCCATAGCAGATACCGACAAATGGAATTTTTAGCTCGTACGCCTTTATTACAAAATCTTCAAACCGCCGGGTCCACTCATTGTCGTCGTTTACGCTGAACCGAGACCGGTTGTAATCCACGCATCGCAGGCTTGCGGCGTTGGGATCTCCTCCAGCACCCGAAAACTCTCGCATCGAATGGATGAATCAACAGCGAGCAGGCTTTGCTCGATCATCTGGTTGTAATCGGAAACTGATCCGAAGCGTATCGGGAACCTCCCCGCACTGCAGGATGCCAACCCGCAAACCTTGGTCCGGCGTCGTCGTCATTCGACTAGCCCAAATCGCCCTGGTGCGCCTTAACGAAAAGCGCCCGGTACTGGCTTGCATCAAAGGAGATGGGATTCGTCCCGGATGAAGGATCGACGGCAGCCATATCCCTGATCAAATCGGCCTGGCCATCATCAATGTTTAGGCCTGCCAACGTGTGGGGATCTTCAACTCCTCCCGAAGATCCAATACCCATTGCAGAAACGAGTCAAAACTTGGATTGCTCAGACCGATGCATCGCGCCAAACGAGCAATACGCTCCTCGATAGCGCTGCGATTTGCAATCAGTACATAAGGCATCAGCACAGCATTCAATGTGCCGTGATGCGCGTCGTAAAGCGCGCCGAGCGGGTGTGCGAGGGCATGCATCGCCCCAAGCCCGCGCTGGAACGCGGTAGCACCCATCATCGAAGCGACGAGCATCTGCGTTCTCGCTTCTAGATTGGATCCATCGCTAACTGCTTCCGGCAGATATTCCCGCACCAGCCGTATCCCTTCGATCGCGATACCTTCAGCCATCGGGTGATATACCGGCGAACACCACGCTTCCAGACTGTGCGAAAGCGCATCCATCCCAGTGGCGGCCGTCAGACCGGCAGGCAACCCCACCGTAACAACGGGGTCAAGGATCACGATACCGGGGACCATTTTGGGTGGAAGATGATTTTCTTTACCTTGTTCACCTCGTCCAGGATAACGGATGCTCTCCCCACCTCTGATCCTGTACCCGCAGTCGTCGGCACTGCTACGATCGGCGCAATCGCCGACGCATTCGCGCGGGTCCAGTTATCGCCCACGTCTTCTAGATCCCAGATAGACACGCTTTGGCGAGCCATGAGGGCGATTGCTTTACCGGCATCCAAAGCGCTGCCCCCGCCCACAGCGATTACGCCATCGTGTTGATTGGCATTAAATACCGACACCCCCTCCTCTACATTGGAACCCGTCGGGTTAGGCTGGACCTTGCTGAAGACTGCGCAAGATAAACCCGCATCCTCACAGGATTGAATCGCCCGCTCTATCAGCGGCAGCCCTGCGATCCCAGGATCTGTCACCAACAAGGGTTTTTTGATATCAAGGCTTTCACAGCATGGGCCGAGCTCAGACAGTCGATCGGCCCCTACGCGGATTGATGTGGGATAGTTCCAGTTGGCGTTCAACACAGGCTCCTAGAAAAGACGTTTAGATTTTGGTCTTCAAATGAAAAGACTTCGGGCGCGTCAGATGCTCAAAGCCGACGCTCGACAAGGTGCAGCCGCGGCCGGAATCCTTTACCCCGGTCCAGGCCAGCGCCGGATCCAGATAATCGCATCGGTTCATAAACCAGGTGCCGGTGTTGACCCGATTACCAATGCTGATTGCTGCTTCTTGATCTTCGGTGAAGACCGCTGCCGTAAGCCCATAATCACTGTCGTTCATGAGGGCAATCGCCTCTTCATCACTGCTCACCGATTGGACGCCCAATACCGGCCCAAAGGTTTCTTCGGTCATCAAGCGCATGTCATGATTGACTCCAGTCAAAAGCTGCGGCGCCATATACGCGCCTGAGCCTCGTCTCGGCTGAATCTCCCCACGTCGATATGCGCGACCGCGCCCTGCGCAATCGCTTCGCTCACCTGGGCTCTTGCGAACTCAGCGGCGGATTGCTTTACCAGCGGGCCCAGCGTGGTTTCATGTCGCGTCGGATCGTTAAGCTCATAGGCCTGTACTGCCGTGATCGCGCCCGCCAGAAACTCCTCAAATATGCTCTCATGCACGTAAGCGCGCTCTATTCCACAGCACGATTGACCCGAATTGAAAAAGGCGCCATCCACAACCGTCTCAACCGCATGCAAAGGTTGGCATCCGCCCGCACATAGGCCGGATCCTTGCCGCCCAGTTCCAGACCGCTGCCTTTAAAAGACCCGCCGTGCACTGCTCGACCATCTTTCCACCGGCGACGGATCCCGTGAAGGCCACGAAATTGATCTCCGGCGCTTTGATCACTCTCTCGGTCGCTGCATGGTCGAGATGTAAGAATTGAAATACGCCTTCAGGCAATCCGGCTTCCTTAAAGACCTGAACGAAACGTTCTGCACAAAGTGGCGTCTGAGCCGAGTGCTTGATCAAAACCGTATTGCCCGAGAGTAATGCAGGCACCACCGCATTTACTGCCGTTAAATAAGGATAATTCCAGGGCGCAACAACCAGGACTTGTCCCAGAGGTTCGCGAACGATAAACCGACTGAAGCCATCTTTAGGCTCCGGATGAATCGCACTCAAAGCGCCTGGCGCGATTGACGCCATATATCGCGCGCTCTTCAAACCCATTGATCTCGCCCGGGGCGAAACAGATGGGCCGCCCCATTTGCCAAGTGATCTCCTGGGCAAGTATTTCCTTCATAGAGACAAAAATGTCTACCGCTTTGAGGACCAACGCGGCGCGCTCTTCTACCGAGCATTGCCTCCAGTTTTCGCCGGCTCGCTTGCCGGCTTCAAGGGCGGCTGCGATCTGTGCCTCGCTTGCATACGGGCGCTCGACATAAACTGAGCCATCAACAGGCGAGACCACCGATAAAGCGCTCATAGCTTTGCTGTTTCCTTTTTGTGAGTTTGCATCTTTCCGAGGCTCGGAACTTCTGATCAGCCTCGCACGAACCGGTTGGACGAATTAAATAATCTCGAAGTACCGACTCATCTCCCAGTCCGTAATATGCTTTCGAAACTCTCGCTCTTCCCATTCCCGCGTCGCTGCATAATGATCCACAAAGTCCTCGCCGAATAGCGCACGCGCGGCTTTTGAATCTCGCAGTCGTGCGGCCGCCTCCGATAACGTTCTGGGTAACTGATATTTCTTTGGGAAAGTCGCCTCGTAAGCGCTCCCCACAACCGGTTTACCCGGCTCAATTTCATTCTCGATACCCCACAAGCCAGAACCGATTGCAGCCGCAATCGCAACGTAAGGGTTGATATCGGCCGCTGCGATTCGGTACTCCACCCTTTGAGCCGATGACTTACCGGGAATTGCCCGAAGCGCACAGGTTCGGTTCTCAACACCCCAACTGGCTGACGTGGGCGCCCAAAAACCCGGTATCAGTCGGGTAAAACTATTCACGGTCGGCGAAATCATACTCAGCAACTCAGGCATAAGAGCCTGCTGGCCGCCAATAAAATGACGCATCTGTGTCGACATATGATCTTCCGTGGCGGGATCATAAAACACGGCGTCGCCATTTTTATCCGTCAGCGAGATATGAATGTGACCGCTTTGCCCAGGCCAATCGGGCGACCATTTGGCCATAAAGGTCGCCATCCAATCCTGCCGTTGCGCAAGAATCTTGGTATAGGTTTTAAAGAGCACGGCACGATCCGCTGCGCTCAGGGCATCGCTGTGACAAATCGCAGCCTCCAGCACGCCGGGTCCGGTCTCGGTGTGCAAGCCTTCCAGCGGAAAATCCATCGCGAGACAAAGTTCCAACAGATCTTCATAAAATTCCGCGAAGACCGAGTTGCGCAGCATTGAGTAGCCGAAAAATCCGGGGGAGATATTTTTTAGATTGCGATAATTTTTCTCTCTCGCTGAATGAGGCGTTTCGTCAAAGACAAAAAATTCAAATTCACAGGCCGCCGTTGCGCTATAGCCTAACGATCCCGCGCGATCCAGAATGCGCTGCAGTAACCCCCGCGGGCAGACAGCCTGAGCAGGCGGTAAAAATTCCGCAAGAAACAGGAGCGATTTCTCCTCAAGCGGTAACTCCCGGCAGCTCTCCGGAATAATCCGCACCTTCGCATCGCCATAACCGGTGTGCCAGCCCGTTAGACTCACGTTGTCATATAGCTGATCGCTGGAGTCCCACCCGAGTACGACATCGCAAAAGCCAAAACCGCCATCCAGCGCCGAGAAAAACTTCTCGCGCTGCATGTACTTTCCTCGGAGGATGCCGTCCATGTCGGTAACAGCAACCTTTACATAATCCAGATCCCGCTCAGCGACGATCTTCTTCGCATCTTCCGTAGTCTTGACGTCTCTTGCTTTCATTTGCCTTGATCTCTCATTTCGTCGTGCTCTTATAAGTTTTATCTGACCAACCGCACTTGGTCTATGGTCCGTCTCACTGCAGCAAGAGACCAGAAAGCGCCTCGAGGTAAAACTTTAAATTGGAGCGGGTGATGGGAATCAGACCACGTCATCAGCTTGGGAAGCTGAGGTTCTACCATTGAACTACACCCGCCTGAGGCTAACGCGATTAGCTCCAGGCGGGCAGTATAGGGGTTCAGCCGGGGATCGACTAGACCAGAGGTTATCGAGAAGCGATGTCTTCTTTTTGAGGGTACGCAAAAGCAGATAAAGGACCACACTCGCCGCCAGTAGAAGGAGCCAGAGCGAATCCTCCTGAGCCCAGACGAGGAGTGACTCACCCCGAAAACAACATCAACTAAGAATTCAAGCAGGGCAATTGAAAACGCCACTGCCAATACCCCGTGATACTCACGACGCAATGTATTGCGAATTGTCACGGGGTAAGGAGAGGGACGCCAACGCTTGAAAGAAGGAAAGAACGCAGGAGTTGCCTGCGCCCACACTAAAAATTCATCGCCAAATTTTTGCTCCAGAAATCGCTCTTCGGCGGCCATGATTCGCTCAATATAGAGCCAGTAGGCAAGAACAAAGAAAAGCACAGCCCACCACAGCATGGTGACCATGATGATTCCAAGAATCGCGATAAAGTTGCCAACGTAGAGGGGATGGCGCACTGCGGAATACAGCCCACGGGTGTTAAGTTGCTCAGCAATCTTGTGTGATGTGCATCTGCCGGAGGTGCCTGAAGGCGCCTGGGCGATAACTGCCCATCGTATAAAAAGACCGAACCCCGAGATAACGTAACAACCGAGCAGATAGGCATGGTGCCAGGCATCATTCGCCAAAGGCAGAAGCTTGGCCGTCTCGCTTAGACAAACCAGTAAAATAGGCAAAAGGACCAAAGGCGCATAACTGCGCCATTTGAACAGACGATCGCCGTCGCGAACGACAGAATCCGTAATCTTCATGGGCTAGGACAATGGGCTCAATTTTCGCCCGAAAACTCTAGGTGGCCAGTATTAACGAACCCTTAAGGCCGATCCGAAGTTTCGTACGACGCGAAGGTCGAATAACCGGCGCTCAAAAAGAGGCGTTGGAGACTCTACAAAGCGCCTACGGTATCGATGCTTCCCGAACGATTGGCAAAGCGTACCCGTTCTCGCACGACACCCGGATTCATCTGGAGATTGGATTTGGTGACGGCGAGACGCTAATTGCGCTCGCCAAAGCTTGCCCGGAAGACGGCTTCATTGGTATCGATCCGCATCGACCCGGGGCGGGTCGATTACTGCTTCGCCTAAAACAAGAACAAATCGATAACGTGCGGGTTATCGTTGGCGATGCAGCCGAACAACTGCCGGCTCTGATTGAGCCGGATTCGCTCTCCCGCGTGCTGATACTCTTCCCCGATCCCTGGCCGAAGAAGCGTCACCAAAAGCGCCGTCTGGTGAATACCGCATTTCTTACGATGCTATCCGAGAAAATTAAACGCGATGGCGTTTTACATCTTGCCACGGACTGGCTGGAGTACGCCGAGCAAATGCTGGAGACCCTGACCGAGATTACCGCGTTTGAGAATCTTGATGCCTCTGGACGGTACTCCCCTCGACCCAACTGGCGGCCAGAGACAAAATATGAGCGTCGCGGCTTGCGACTGGGCCATGATGTCTTTGATATCAGTCTGATTCGCAAATGAAACCCGATCAGCCTTCATGGTGGGATCCTCACTCTGATCAACCCTACAAACTACCGAAGGGAGAAAAACCGCGCGCAACCTCAGCGCAGGTCTACGAGTATCTCAAGACTGCTCTAACCGCACTGGCCGTTAGTCCGGCGGTTGCCTGGCGTTATGCCTTCCCGGGCCCGAAAAATTACCCGAAGGCGATTGACTTTGTGGGACTCGGCATCTCGCCTGATCACGGAGACGTCAATCAACTCCAGGATCTCGTCAACGAGCTTGGGGTCAAGCGCCTGTTACTCCGGGTCCCTTCCTGGCATTACGAACAGGTTGATTATTACCTTCGGTTCGCAGAGCGCTTTCCTGATAACTCATTTTTGGTCAACATTCTTCAATCTCGTGACAGTGTTGAACATCCCCAAGAATGGCGAAGGGCGCTTGAGGTCATCACGGATGCGTTCTTGCCTGTTACAAAAGAGTTTCAGATCGGTAATGCCATCAACCGCACCAAATGGGGATGCCGGCATACCGGTGAGTATTTGTCGCTCCTTAAAGCAACCAACGGTATGCGCAAAAGCCATCCGGGCATCGTCCTTGCGGGCTCTTCGGTGATCGACTTTGAGCCGCTTGCGACGCTACGGACGTTGATCAACTTTCACCCATTTCAAATTGATGCCTGTGCCAGCGCGATGTATGTGAACCGACGCGGCTCACCACGTTCTAAACAATACGGGTTATTTAGCTTGCGGGAAAAGCTCCGGCTAATCTTCGCGATTACGAAGCTTTCGAGGCGATCTAGGGGCGAGCTATGGATTACCGAGACCAACTGGCCACTTCTTAACACGAAGCCCTACACGCCCAACTCAGGCCTGCCGCGATCCACCGTGGATGAGGAGACGCAAGCACAATACCTCACGGACTACTACCGAATTGCACATGCGCTGGGGTATGTAAGCCGGGTCTACTGGTGGCAGCTTGTGAATCCAGGGTACGGTCTAATCGATCATCGAGACGGCGAGATGCGAAAGATGCCGTCCTTTTTTTCCTTCAAGCGTCTCTTAGCCGACCAAGCGCTCTAATCGAAACGATTAGACTTTTATCTGCTGCACCCCACTCCCACCACCAATAAGCAGGATGTCTGCAGGCCGTTCCGCGAAGATCCCGTTATCTACAACACCCGCAAGGAGGTTGATCTTCGATTCCATGTTTCGCGGGTCCGTGAGATCAAGCCCCTTTACATCCAGAATCACATTGCCATTATCGGTCGTAAAGCCAGCGCGAAGTTCGGGTTGGCCGCCCATCTTGATGAGCTTTCTTGCGACGAGGCCCTGTGCCATTGGTAACACTTCCACGGGCAGAGGAAAGGATCCAAGATAGGGTGATACTTTTGACTCATCCACAATACAGACAAATCGCCGACTGGCAGACGCCACGATCTTCTCTCGCGTGAGTGCGCCACCACCGCCTTTGATCAAATGCAGGTTCTTCGTCGCCTCATCAGCCCCATCAACATATAACGAAAGATCACCGGTGCGATTCAGATCCAGCACCTTTAGGCCAATGGCCTGTAAGCGTTCGGTGGAAGCATCAGAGCTTGAGACTACGCCATCAATCTTTCCCTTGACTTTGGCCAACGCATCGATGAAAAAGTTGACGGTCGAGCCCGTGCCGACCCCTAGAATCTCGCCCGATTCAATAAAGTCCAGCGCGGCTTGCGCAACAAGCTGCTTTGTTGATCTTGACTCATGGGTACACTCTCCTCTCGCACTCGAAGCGCGTAATCGACGCGTTTAGTTCTGGTATCCACCGGCAACCGCTGTCGTTTACCCGTTACATACGATTCTAAGCGCTCATGGACGAACTCACCGGGCTTATTCAACCTACCCGGCGAGGGTATGTTGCTCAATTAAGAAATGGAACAGCATCTCGCCTACGACAAGCAGGGCCCCGTAATTCCTCATTCTGAGCGAAAGTCGCGGGCGAAGACACGCAGGTCGCGGAGAAAGCCCCTCGCCCGGATCATGCCCTTCAGGCACTTCGGAAAATCCATTTTTTAACCTGTAGCGTTCCCGCTTCTGGTGCGGGACCAGAAGGCACTGCAAGGTCTGCCTCATATCGCGTAATAGGACTATATCACTCAACGAATCTTCGATTTCTCTCTTCTACCTGCACGCGCGGACGGTAGCTGGGTCCTCTTCCAGGGCGCTCACATCGGCTTCCGTTGCCGGTACATCTCCATCCTGCATCGGCATCAAGTCCAGCACCGCCTTCTGGTCGAGCGCTTTCTCTAACGCGGATATGTACGATCATCTGCACCACCTGATGGATTGTTGCCAATGTTGTAGACTCCGCCATGGCGCTGAGCGACTCGATCAGGCTGACTGCGGCTCTCCGATTTAGCAGCTGGTCGATCGATAACTCGCATCACTCCCTCAATGATGTCGTCGATAGCGTGAAGTCCTGCACCATCTGACCGTTGTTAAAGACCGGTATCGGAGTTCCGTCGAGGATTCCTCGTGAACTTTAAAGAGCCATATCCGGCTTCCCAGGGACCGTAAACCGTGAAAACTGCAATCCTGTAGTCGGCAGGCCGTAGAGATGCGCACATACGCATGAGCCATTAGTTCATTGGCTTTTTTGCTTGCCGCATAGAGCGATATCGGGTGATCCACGTTATCTTTTTCGGAGAAGGCAGATCCTCGTTCGAACCATAAACCGAGGCTCGATGGGGCATACACCAGATGCTCGACCTCAGGGTGACGACAGCCCTCCAAAATGTTCCCAAACCCCACTAGGTTCGCATCGATGTTATGCGGCGGGGTTTTCTATCGAATAACGAACCCCAGCTGTGCTGCAAGATTTACAACAACATCAAATGCGCTTTCTTCAAACAACTTTGCCAGTGCAGCGCGATCTGCTATTCCATCTGCATAAACTGAAAAGTAGTTTTTCAGTTAAACGTCGAGACGGGTTTCCTTCAAAGAAACGTCGTAGTAATCGTTCAGGTTATCGATGCCCACTACTTGATCACCGCGGTCCAGTAGTTTTTGGCGAGTAGAGCCGATAAACCCGGCCGCTCCTGTAACTAATACACGCAAGTCTTTTCTCCCGGCAATATTTCATGGCGCGCAATGGTCACCAGAACAGTAATTCGCTTTTTCTGACTTAAGCCCCATCCCCGTATCAATAAACCATCAGGCCAATCTTCTCACGAATGACTGCTTCGGCCATTTTTAGATTAGTTACGGACAGCCACCAATCAAGAATCAAGGGCTGATTAAAATCCACCACATTCATCCCAAGCCGACGTTGACGGGATAACCTCAAAACCTGATTTCTCAAATGTTCTCTTGCGCGGGGCATATGCATACCGGATGTTACCAAAAGTATCCGGTCGACGCCAAGACCTCCAAGCACCTGCGCGTTTCGGCAAGCGTTTTCATGGTGTTCCGGCTCTTAATCTCTATCAAAATTGCCTCACTAGGGACTCCCCAGCCTCCAGAATGGCTTGACTATAGACAGCCTCCCGGCATCAAATCCGGCTTGCGGGAAAACGTTTCCGCCGGAGATCATGATCATTGGCGCTTTACCAGCTCGGTACAACCGAAATGCGTGTAGAAGCCGGTTACCACGAAGCTGGCTTTGGGCAAGAGGCGGGCTCGGAATTCCGACGTCCCCGCCCAACACCACGATAGCGCCTGCAGAGGAGGACTCCGCTATCGGGATCGGCGGGTATTTTTGCTCGTGGTTGCTGTAAAGCCACCGAGACACAGGCGATGCGCTCACGCAAGGATGACGAGCGAAAGGAAAATAAACGTCGCCCCTTCCATCGCTTGCCAAACAGCACGAGGACAAATGCCAGAAGCAAAAACAGCAGGCTAAGGCTAAGGTGGATAAAAAGCTGCGGCAACCATTTGGAAAGGGTTATCCAGTCGAGCAAGAAAGCTCTAACCCAAAACAGAACATTTCAGATGAGGTCACAAATCGAATCTCTCGATTCGACTTCGGTCCTCTGAAATGCGTGATTATTCGCCCTCCGATAGGCTCACTTTTTCGATCACGATATCCTCTACCGGAACATCCTGATGATAGCCGGCATTGCCGGTGCGCACCGCCGCGATGGCCTCCACGACATCCATCCCCTCGGTCACTTTCCCGAACACCGCATAACCCCAACCTTGGGCATTTTTCCCCGTATGGTCCAGAAAAGAGTTGTCCTTGAGGTTAATAAAAAACTGAGAAGTCGCGGAATGAGGATCGTTCGTTCGAGCCATGCATATCGTGCCGGTCAAGTTCTTGAGCCCGTTATCGGCTTCGTTTTCAATAGGCGCATTGGTCGGCTTTTCGCGCATCCCGCTCTGAAGACCACCCCCTTGAATAACGAAACCAGGAATGACGCGGTGGAAAATAGTCCCTTCAAAATGTCCGCTTTTTACATACTCCAGGAAGTTTGCGACCGTGATGGGGGCCTTCTCCGCGTCGAGCTCCAGTTTGATTACGCCCTTAGAGGTGACCATCTCGACCATAACTTTTTCTCCTAACTGAGTGGATGCGAAAGATCCTGAGAACATCAGCAACATTCCCAGAACGCTCGCTCCGATTGCTTTGATTTGAAAAATCCGCCGTAGGCCCATGACTGCTCAGACCTCACCGGCCATCTTCAAGATGAACTGCCATTCACTCACGGTGACGGGCAGGATCGATAGACGATTTCCCCGCTGCACCAAACGCATCGTCGAGAGTTTCTTTTGCTCTTTCAGCGCGCTCAGCGACACATTATGTTTGAATTTCTTCTTAAATTTCACATCAACCATCATCCATCGGGGGTTATCGGGCGTACTCTTTGCGTCGTAATACTTCTGTTTGGCGTCAAAAGCCGTGTGATCCGGGTAGGCCGAAGATACGATTTCCATGATGCCGACGATACCGGGCTCCTCACAATTTGAGTGATAAAAAAAAGCCAGATCGCCCTTTTTCATCTCATCGCGCATGAAATTACGCGCCTGATAATTTCTAATACCGTCCCAATGCTCAGTCTTACGAGGCATTTGCCTGAGATGGTCAATAGAAAAGACATCCGGCTCGCTTTTCATTAGCCAATACTTCATCGCTTAACTCTTTTCATCCGCGCGAACTCTTTCGATTCCTCGACTGAGACCGGTTTTTTCATCAACATTAATTACTACGCCGCACACGGACGCTGATCCGCTAGCGACTTCAAAACGCTCAGGAATGCGCTCGACAAATCTCTTCAAAACGCCTTCTTTTTCCATTCCGATCACGGAATTGTAACAGCCCGTCATTCCCACATCGGTGATATGGGCCGTGCCGTTTGGCAACACGCGCTCATCTGCGGTCGGAATATGCGTGTGCGTTCCGACAACAGCAGAGGCCCGTCCATCAAGGTGCCAACCCATCGCTACTTTCTCACTGGTCGCCTCCGCATGAAAATCAACCAGCACTACTTTTACATCTGATGGCTTCTTCTCGAGCACCCGATCAACGCACGTAAAAGGACAGTCGAGAGTCGGATGCATAAACACCGTCCCCATAACATTCAGTACGCCCACTTTCACGCCGTTGGATGCGGTCGCAACAAACCAACCGCTGCCTGGAGTCCCTTCAGGATAGTTATGGGGCCGCAGTAACCGAGGCTCACGCTGGATGAGATCAAGCGCTTCGCGCTTATCCCATATGTGATTTCCCGAGGTGAGCACATCAATTTCACTGTCTTGCAGAAATTCGTCCAGCACGCTCTCGGTCACACCAAAACCCCCTGCTGCGTTTTCGGCATTCACCACGGTGAGATCGGCTTCCGCCACGTCGCGCATCTCCGGCAAAAACCGCTTCAATGCCCGACGACCCGCTTTTCCGACCACATCTCCAATAAACAATATTTTCATCATCTTCCTCTTGAGGGCGAATTCGCGACGCAGGAAATCGATCGAAAACCTCGGTCGGTAAGAATCCCATCCAAGGGGATATCCCAACTATCGACCTCCAGACGCTCGACTCGTTGGAACTCATGCGCAATGCCAATGAGCTTGGGACGGCGCCAGGCTCTGCGCGCTTGAGAAACCGCAAGCGTCGCATCATAAAAGCCGCCGCCCATCCCAATCCGGCTGCCGGATGCATCAAAAGCGACCAGAGGCATTAAGAGCCAGTCAATATCGACCGGATTTTTCAATTCCCGCTTGTCATGAAACGGGATAGGAATACCAAACTTGCCAAATGTAAGTGGCTCCTTCGGGTGATATCGAGCGAATCTCAGGCGAGGGCGGCGGGTTCCAAAGATCACGGGCAAATAACCTTCGACCCCTCTTTCTACAAGCTGATCGAGAGCCGACATGGGATCAATCTCGCCGTCGTTCGGGATGTATGCCGCGACCCTATGCGGTCGAGATAACCCTATCAGCGTTAACAGATGCGAGTAGAGGGAAGCGTTAGCCTCGGCGCGCTCGTCATCGGAAAGATCACGTCGACGCGCTCTCATCACGGCACGCAGTTCGCGCTTTGTATCGATGTTCTGCATAAAGAAAAAGCACCACCCGCAAATGCCGCAATTCCCCGGGGTACCTTGAACCTAAGGGTTCAAGTGGGGACCGCTACGACGCCTTAAGGCTTTCCCGTCAAAAGCGGGACATGCACAACGGCGCCTGCAAAACGATCCCCGGTCTGTGATACAGGTTCTAAGGGATTGGCGAAGAACTGCCAACACCGCAGGCGGTGCCAGGCGTATTTTAACGAATTACACCGTCTCGCAACCTACACATCACGGTGACGGCACGCTGACTCAGGATGAGGAGAACTCCGCAATGCTCTGGCGCATCTCCCGGATGCGGTCCACAACACTGTCGCTAATGTCGTTTAACGGCGCGGCCTGGGCTGCAAGCAACTCATTGGCCATGTTCAGCGCCGCGAGTACTACCGTGTGCTCGACTCCAATCACCTTACTTTGCGCTTGCACCTGCTTTAACTGCTCATTGAGATAATCGGCGGCAGCTTCCACAGCGCTGCGCTCCCCGGACCGCACGCAATGGTGAAGTCGCGTTCAAGGATCCTAACCTTTACACCTTCTTTGGACATGCCGACGTCGTTTTGACTACGAAGTTTGCGAGCTGCGCAAACGATCAACAACCGAATCTATTCGCCGTTTCGCCTCCAGGTTTCGGGAAATGAGATCAGCCTTCTCAGCAGCCAGACTCTGCTCCGCCTCACGAAGCTGATCGTTCTCGTCCTGAAGCCTGCTGCAGGTCTTTACAAGACCATCCAGCTGGGCAGCGAGCGCTTCAATCTCACCTATAAGCTCGTCGCTAGTATTGTTCGCCATGGTTCGTTTTGTCTCCCAAGAATCCTTCCTGCGCGTAGAGCAGATCATTAATCTGTATCGCGAGGCGACCACAGAATCATATGACCGGAAGATACTGCGGTCAATGACGGCGACATACGGCCCAAAGGTATAATTTGCACCTTAAATTCTTCCGTTGACGAGCTCATGATTTCATCTTCGCAACTGGCGATGGACGGTAGTTTCTATCGCATGTTTTCAGGACTTTTGGTGGAGGAATTGCCCGATTATTCGGCGGCCGAAATTCAGGGCATGCTGACTGGGCTGACCTGTGCAGGCATTACGGAAGCTCAGTACGAATCCTGGCGACCTATATTGACGGGAGACCAAGACACCTCAGGCCACAGCGATCGTCTGCGCGACGCCCTCAGCGCCCTCATGGCCCTGATAGAAAAATCTCTGAAAGGTCAGGATTTTCGTTCCGGCCGTTATTACCTCCCGATTCTGATTCAATCAGTGATCGTACCCAGGCTCTGGGCGACTGGTGCTATGGGTTTGGCGTTGGTTTGCGCTGGAGTGGAAGCCTGGACGACGACCGGCTAGAGCCTGATGCGAAAGATGCTATCGATGATATCGCTGAGCTCGCACATGTTGATCCCAATTCTGCCGATACTGAAGACGAGAGGGCACTGGCCGAACTGGAAGAATACCTTCGAATCGCGACCCAGCTGATTTTTGAGTCGGCGGGATTATCTGAGACCCATATCAAGAGTCATTAGCATTCATGAGCACGGCTAAAGAATACGCCCGCAGGCGGCAGGACCTGATGCGCCAAATCGGTGACGGCATCGCCGTGATTCCAAGCGCGCCCATCTCAACCCGAAACGGCGACGTCCACTATCGCTATCGCGCGGACAGCGACTTCTTCTATCTCACGGGCTTCAATGAACCCGAGGCCGTTGCCGTGCTGGCACCGGGCCGCAAGGGCGGCGAGTTCCTCATGTTCTGCAGAGAACGAGACGCGGCGCAGGAAATGTGGGACGGCGATCGCGCCGGCCTTGATGGCGCGGTCAGTCACTTCAAAGCGGATGACGCATTTCCCATCGAGGACATGGAAGATATCCTGCCTAATCTTCTGGAGAACCGATCCAAGGTCTACTGCAATCTCGGGCGCTATCCGGATTTTGATAAAGAATTGCTGAACTGGGTCAATGACACCCGAACGAGAAAACGATCCGGGATCACCGTGCCGGGGGAGCTGGTAGACCTCGGCTACTTTCTGCATGAGTCTCGACTGATTAAGCGCGCGCCCGAGCTCAAAATCATGAGAAAAGCCGCGGCAATTTCTGCTGAAGCCCACCGACGTGCGATGGCTCAATGCAAGCCGGGGCTTTTCGAGTACGAGATTGAGGCGGAACTTGAGTACGCGTTTCGCAAGGGAGGCGCACAATATCCAGCATATCCGTCTATTGTCGCCGCCGGAGCCAACGCGTGCGTCCTGCACTATATCCAGAACAGCGATCGACTCCGAAAGGGCGATCTGATTCTGATCGACGCCGGCGCGGAGATTGATTGCTACTGCGCTGATATCACCCGGACTTTTCCCGTCAGCGGCAAATTTTCAGGCCGGCAGCGCGCCATCTATGACATCGTGCTCGAAGCACAACTCGCCGCGATCGATCGAGTGAAGCCAGGGGCAGACTTTAACGCCCCACATGAGGCGGCCGTTCGGACAATCGCAGCTGGCCTCAAGGATCTGAAGCTCTTAAAAGGCAGCCTGGACAGCATCATTGAACGTGGAAACTATAGGAAATTTTTTGTCCACCGAACAAGCCATTGGCTAGGTATGGACGTGCACGACGTTGGGGAATATCGGGTGAACGGCGCATGGAGAATGCTTGAACCCGGGATGGTGCTTACGATCGAGCCTGGCATCTATATCCCCGCGAAACGCGGCTATCCAAAAGAGTGGCACGGAATAGGCATTCGCATCGAGGATGACGTTCTGGTCACGCGAAATGCCCCAGAGGTCCTCACCGACGAAGCGCCTAAAGCGCCTGAAGCCATTGAAGCGCTGATGGCGTCAATGCACTAGAGTCATGGCCCAGAGGCTGACGATTGTTGGCGGCGGATTGGTCGGTGCTAGCCTTGCCTGCGCATTAGAACCTCTCGACCTTGAGATTACGGTGCTCGAGGAAACGCCCCTCGACAGTAACGCTCAGCCAAGCTTTGATGAGCGCACCATAGCGCTGACCTATGGCTCAAGACGAATATTCGAAGCTATTGGCATCTGGGACCAGGTTTCTTATGAGTCGGGTCCGATTCACCAAATTCATGTTTCTAATCGAGGGCATTTTGGATTCACGCGACTGGATCGGCAAAATATTGGCACAGACGCCTTGGGCTATGTCGTTCCCACCCGAACGCTAGGAAGAGCGCTTACCGAGCGTCTTAGAGCAGCGCCAAGATCAACTACCGCTGCCCTGCTGCTGCAACCGCCATTCATAATGAGCGAAATACGCCTGCAGCTCGCATTCAGACCACAGATGGCGAGTTTGAAACCACGCTTATCGTTATTGCTGATGGGGGCGCTCCGCACTGACGCAAGAACTCGGTTGGAAAAAAGAACCAAACCGTACCCAGAAAAAGCGTTGGTCGGCATTGTCGGCGTGGATCGCCCCCACAACGGCACTGCTTTCGAGCGATTTACAAAACACGGACCCCTAGCGCTCCTGCCGTTAAAAGACGAGCGTTTTGCGCTCGCCTGGACCCTTCCTGAACGCGAAGCAGAGGAGACAGCTGAGCTTCATGAAGATGATCTTCTGGCCCGGCTACAGCTAGCGTTTGGCTATCGGGCAGGCCGGTTCACGCGCTGCCAACAACTGCGGGTCTATCCTGAGTCGATCGGTCCTCACGTCTACTGTGGCAGAGCGCTGTGTTGCCATTGGGAACAGCGCCCATACGGTTCACCCTGTAGCCGGCCAAGGATTCAATCTCGGACTGCGTGATGTGGCGCAACTTGCTGAGGATCTCGCTTGCGCAACAAGAGAAGAACAAGATATCGGAGGTCGCTCTTTACTCGAGGCCTATGCTAAAAAGCGCCGCGCGCAGACCGGTCGGGTCCTTGGTTTCACAGATGGATTACTTCAAGCCTTCTCGAATGAATGGCCCGGGATCCGCACAGCTCGAAATATCGGCCTCAATCTCATCGAGATCTTTCCCCCGGCAAAAACGCTCCTATTGAAACGCACGGTCGGACTGGCTGGCCGACTACCACGATTGTCCCGAGGACTCTCACTCGACACGATGTGATTAACGTGAGTCCGTCCTCAGCAGATTGCGATATCGTCATCAGTGGCGCCGGGCTGATCGGTAGTGCCTTCGCCCTCGCGCTCTCACAATCCGGTCTCCGAGTCACGCTTGTTGATAGCGGGCCACAGCCCAAGACCTTCCCTGCTATGCCGCAGCGCGTGAGCGCGATTAATTTAGCGTCACAAACCATGCTTGCGCGACTCGGTGTGTGGTCGGAAGTTCCGGATGACAAAAAGATCCCTTTCGAAGCCATCGAAACTTGGGATGCAGCCAGCACCGGGTCAATCCGATTTGAATCCGCCGAGCTCGGCATAAACGCGCTCGGACATATTGTCTGCAACAACGCGCTTCGCTTTGCTCTTCATCAAGTCATTGAGAGCTCGACCCCACATGCCCTAGTCTTCGATGAAGTCATCGACGCCATAAAGCCATCAAGCAACGGTGTGGCCTTGACGCTTGCATCAGGGCGTCAGCTGGGGACACGATTGGTGATAGGGGCCGATGGCCCGCGATCAAACGTTCGGCGGCTCGGGCAGATCAACATGAATGATGTGGAATACAGCCACACCGCGATCGTCGCTACCGTTCTGCCCTCTCAGGACCACGGCCGAGTCGCTAGACAGCGATTCTTGCCCGACGGGCCTCTGGCATTCTTACCGCTTTCGGACGGTCGATGCTCAATCGTTTGGTCCGTGCCGCATGACCGCGCTCTCGAACTGCTTGAGGCAGATGATGCAGCCTTCGCCCTTGCGCTGGCGTCAGCGTTTGATCACAGGCTGGGGCATATTGAAACCCTTGGGCCCCGCACAAGTTTTCCGTTACATAGACGACACGCCGAAACATACATCGCAGATCGATTGGCGCTCATCGGAGACTCCGCGCATACCGTACACCCCCTGGCAGGACTGGGCGCCAATCAAGGATTTGCTGATGCCGCTGCACTGGCTGAAGTCGTGCTTGACGCCGTTTCTCAGAACCGTGATTTCGCATGCCGATCAGTGCTCAGGCGTTATGAGCGATGGCGCCGCGGCGAGAACACACTGGTCGCCCAGGTGATCGAAGGCTTTTACACCCTGTTCGCTTCGTCCGATGGACCGGCAGCTCGCCTTCGGGGCATAGGCATGGATCTCACGGATCGCAGCGCGCTCATGAAATCATTTATCATGCGCCACGCCATTGGACTCAGCGGCGACCTGCCCGCCCTCGTAAAGCCTTAGATGCTCTCATAAATGTGGATCGTATCCCGACGATCGATTTGAAACATCCAACGAGCAAAGCATGGTCGCTGGCTTTTACTTGGCTCATCGCCGGATGTTTTTCAATTGCCAACGCCGATGAGGAGAGCGCCGACCGGATCAGGACCCGTGTGGTGCCCGTTATTTTTGCTACAGAAAACATCGGACCGGCCCTCGGCCTGGGCGGCGTATCGATTGGCTTGGGTCAACCCCAAGCCGCTGTATTCGCGGTGGGGTTCGCATCAAAAAATAATTCCAAAGGAATCTCCTTAGGAGCAGTCAACTACCAAATTCCGCGGCTTTCGTCCGTCTACTTCACGGGCTTTTTGTACGACGGCGACTTCACCGATTACGGTTATTTTTCAAGCAATGACCCCGGATACTCTTTACGTGGTAACGCGTCGGGCCGCGTTGAAGAGCGGCTCGGTCTCCGCGCCTCTACTGCTCGCATTCAAGGGCGCTGGGTTCTACCTATAGGCGCTGGGCGCGACCCGGGATTTACGCTTTCGGCGCGGCCTGTCCTGCCCCAGCAAAGCCAAGCGCGCATGGGATGGAATCCGTTTACAAGCGGGATCACGAGTCTGCGATTTGAATGGGAGGATCAATCCCAAGACTACACTTCCGACGGAAGCACGTCACGCACTGGAGCACGCGTCTACCGCACCCAACTGGATTGGGATAACACCGGATCGCGACAGATACCTCGCGCTGGCGGCCGGGCGAGCGTTGTGAGCAGTTGGGGTACGAATCACTTCGAGCGCGGCAATTGGCGGCTCAATGAACTTGAGCTCAGTGGCTACATCCCCCTGACCCGCGAGCAGAACCGCGTCACCCAACAGGTCATCGCCTTAAACCTGTACGCAGCGGACAGCCCGAATTGGGAGCCCAGCAGCAGTTTAAACCGAGCACCCGAGTACCTCGGCGCACGCCTTGGCGGGCTCAATCGTTTGCGCGGCTACAGCAGCACGCGATTTGTGGATCGTTCCGCCTGGCTGTATCGCGCGGAGTATCGTCTTATTCCGAAGTGGCAACCGCTTGCAGGTCTTTTTGGCAAATTAGGCTATCGCGTACCCTGGTGGCAGTTCACCATTTTTTCGGACGTGGGTCGAGTCGCGCCGTCTTTTGATCTCGCCACCTTCCATAAGGACATGAAAGTCTCCGGTGGCCTGGGTCTTCGAATCTTCGTGGAGGGGTTGCTGGTTCGTATCGATCTTGGGATGAGTGACGAAGAATCAACAACGGTATTCATGATAGACCAAGCGTTTTGACGAAACGACTCGGTTGGTTTCAGGATGGCCATACATGCTCGTCGTTTATACTTGAATCAAGTCGCACAAGATCAATGCCATGCCTGAAAGTGAAGATCTGAAACGAGCGGGACTGAAGACAACGCAACCGCGCCTGAAGATATTGGCCATTCTGGAGAAAAGCCCCGTGCGCCACGTCAGCGCAGAGGACGTCTTTAAATTGCTCCTCGATGAAGACGAAGACGTTGGCCTCGCTACCGTATACCGGGTTTTAACGCAATTTGAAACATCTGGACTTGTGATTCGCCATAATTTTGAGGGCGGCCGATCGGTCTTCGAGCTGAATGATGCTGATCACCACGACCATATTGTTTGCGTCAAATGCGGGCGGGTTGCTGAGTTCTCAGACCCCGATATCGAAAAACGTCAAAAGAAAGCGGCTGAAGAAGCCGGCTTTATTCTTCAGGACCACGCGCTTTATCTTTATGGACTCTGCCATAAATGCGTAGCCGAAAAATCGTCCTAACGGGAACCCTCGCAACCAACAGAAACGCCGTTTACGTTATCTAACGACAGGAGACTTCATGCCAACGCTGATCTGCGGCTCGCTCGCATTCGACACCATTATGGTGTTCCCCGATCGCTTCAAAAACTACATCCTCGCGGATCAGATCCATATTCTGAATGTCTGCTTTGTGAATCCACAGCTGCGTCGTGAGTTTGGCGGATGCGCTGGAAATATTGCCTACAATCTTCACCTCTTGGGTGGTGATCCTTTGCCGATGGGCACGGTGGGAAAAGACTTCGCGGACTATCGGGCGCGCCTCGTTAAGCTGGGCATCAACGATAAACATATTCTCGAGATCCCCGAGTTGTATTCCGCGCAATGCTCGATCACAACCGATCAGGATAACAATCAGATCACGGCGTTTCACCCCGGCGCGATGGGCGAAGCCCACCAGAATCATGTTGCTGACGCTGAGAATATCTCGCTCGGCATCGTCGCTCCAGATGGCCGCGACGCCATGCTGCAACATGCTCGGGACTTTGCTGACCTTGGCATCCCCTTCATGTTTGATCCCGGGCAAAACCTGCCGCTGTTCTCTAAGGACGAGCTTCTTACTTTTCTCGATCAGGCCACGTGGTGTGTGATGAATGATTACGAGTCACAGCTTCTCATGAATACCACCGGGGATTCGATTCAATCGCTGTCGAAAAAAGTGGACGCATTAGTGGTAACGCGCGGCGGAGAGGGCTCGACCATATACAGCGGTGACAACGAAATTCATATCCCACCTGTAGCCGTAGATAACGCGGTAGACCCTACCGGCTGCGGGGATGCCTACCGGGCCGGGCTACTGCTCGGCCTTGATCGACAATGGGATTGGCAGAGAAGCGGCCGAGTCGCATCCCTCATTGGCGCGATTAAAGTTGAAACCGAAGGTACTCAAAATCACACGTTCTCACACGACCAGTTTTGTGAGCGCTATGAAAGTGTTTTCAACGAGTCGCTATCGCTCACTTAAGCCAGCTGACCCAGCGCCATGGTAATTACGCTGTTTATATCCACGGCCGCAACGGCAGATGCGATCCGCGTTGAAGCCAATTGCTCTCAGGGTAAGCTGCGGAGGCGGAGATCGCATGCAGCGTGTAGGCATAACGTGACTTTTGGCTGAGATTCGGCGCGCTGTAGTGCGGCAATGAGCCGTGGAGCACAACCAGCGTGCCCGCCGGTACCTCGAGCGGAACCGCTTTTGACTCGTCGAAATCTCGGGCATTTGGATAGTCCACCATCTGCAGACTTCCGTCTTGTCTCATAAAGCGGGACCGTAATCCCCTGTCGTGCTGACCGGGCAAAATCCACAGGCACCCGTTTTCTAAGGTCGCATCCTCTAACGCGAACCAGAAACCGATCACGCTTTGGGGCTCAGTAAACAAGAACGTGCCATCCTGATGCCATGTCACCTCTCCACCGATGCTCGGTTGCTTGAAGATCAACATCGACTGCAGCAATAGCGGATCCGAAAGCCCCAGCTGCTTCGTCAGGGTTGCAAGTAGAGGCTGATAAGAAAGCGCTCAAATACGGGATCAAGGTCATGCAGCGCATGGCCAATTTTATTTATTGCTTGAGATTTAGGGACGATCAGGCGCCCGGCATCATCCACAGCATCTTCCTCAAGGAAGCATCTACCTTTGTCGCCGGATGTTTCGAAGTACTCAAACTTACGTGCCGTGCGTCCCTTGTAAAAAATATCGTGGCCGCTTCATCAGGCTCAAATTCATCAACAAGTCGATCGGCGGCTTGCTTTAGCGCCTGACACTCTGAGACCGTCATAAATTCCTCGATCACCAGACACCCCTTGACGCTTGCCAGTGCGTCAACGCGTCGCCGTCGAGCGACCCAGTTTATTCAGGGCCGTTCTTGGGAATTCCACCGACTGGGTTGCCAAAACGACCTAGCCTCCGGATTGAAGCTCGGCTAAAAACGATGTGCCATGCGCTGGACGACAGACCTAAATGCGCTCGCGATCGTTCGGCCAGCATCCGCAAGGTTGATCGCCCGCCCAGCTCGGTGGCCGAAAGACCCGGCCCATAGGCCAACACCGGAACGTTTTCCCGTGCTGATCGTGGCCGTCACGCGTCGGGTCACACCCATGATCGGCCGTCATGTGAACCAAATCACCGGGCTTCAGTGCTCGAAAAGCTCGGGCAGTCTTTATCCAATGCTTCAAGCGCTTTTGCATAACCCGCGACATCACGACGGTGGCCGTACAACATGTCGAAGTCCACAAAATTTGAAAATCAGCGATTGATCACCCGCGCTTTCTAGCGCCTTAAGAGTTTAACAACAAGGCCATATTGCCGGTCGCTTTTAACACTTGAGTAACGCCACTACCGGCGTAAATATCAGAGACTTTTCCGACGGTAATCACGTCGCCATCGTCCTCTTTGAGCCGTCGAGAAGCGAAGTAGGCGAAGGCGGCGGAGTTGTGTAATCCTCGACGGTTTCCGGTCCGCGAAAAGTCCGCACTCGATTTCACCCACAAAGGGTCGTGCAATCACTCGCCCCACATTCCATTGATCGACCAATCCCGGCGATCCGCAGACGGCAAGTCGGTCCAATCCAAATGCTCTTCATGAGCCGCGATCTGAAAGACGCTATCGGCTGACGTGTAACAAATTGGTTTACCGGTCTGAATATGCGCTTCTTCCAAGAGTCTCAATAATGGACGTGCCCGGACGCGTGACAATCTCCCAAAATCCCAGGCAGTTGCGCCTCGCTCAACCAGCTCTGCGATCAAAGGCTTCCGGAAAGGCGTCGGTCTGGAAAATAACCCCAGTCCGTCATTACCGGAACACCTGCCATTTCCCAGTGGCCGCTGGGCGTGTCTTGCCCACGCTTTTTCGTGCGCAATCCCCAAGCGCGCTTCGCTCTTTGGGGGCAAACCCGCCGGCCATTGGCCTCGACTCGCAGCCGATGCGTGAGCAAGAACCCGAGACGGCAAAAATTGGGATCTCAAGCGGACCTCTCTCACGATCGGGCAACTCATTTAAGGCGCAAGCTCGCAATGTGTCCAAAGTCTGCGCCCTCATCGCCAAACCGATCCGCATCTGGCGCCGCTCCAAGGCCAAGGGAATCCAGCATCAATACAATGGCCCTCGCCATCGCCTAATTCATCTCCTGAATAATCAATGGCGTAAGCTCCGGCCGATCAGGCGCTATCGCAAAAGCCTTCAATAAAGATTCCTTGGATGCGTTCTGCTTCTTGCTGGCTGCGCGCATGAATCCGACACATTAGATCGCCTCTGAGACCTGTGCCGATGCGGGCGATCCTATCGAGGCCACACGAAGATCAATTGGGGAATCATCCGGTCGCGCTCGACCCCTCCCAGAGCGACTACGGCGAGTCCAAGAGAGGCGCGTGTCGACGAGCGATATAGCCTGCGTGCCCGGCATGCACCTCCGCTATGGCGGAGCGCTCTCAAGGTATTGCCTCGGCGTTATCGCAAATCCCTTGGGCCGCCGAGCTGCTTCAACCATTGCATCAAAACGCCGTTGAGACCGCCCGAATCCAGGCGCCTCCCTGAAGCGCTGCCGCAGGCTCTTTGTTTCAAATGCACCGATTGCACCAGCAACAACGCGCAGAGCTGAATGACCACTTCATGCAAGACGGGGGTCACGAAACCTGCCGCTGAGATAGTCAGATCGTTTCCCGAATCTCCAGAACATTGCCAGCGGCCGAGGCTCGGCTCGTTCATATCCGTTATTAGAGAACAACAGACTTTAAGTCCCGCTTCTTTCGACACCTGACCAATACTCTGAGCAAGCGCGATGGCTTGATCGAGGAATCGGGTCAAACGCCCCTGTTACCGAGCTTGATATCCATGACGGCCAGCATCAGGCGCCCGCAGCAAGCTTTTTTAGAAAGAATGGAAGCGGTGATCAGAGGAATCGATTCACGGTCGCTGTGATCACCGCACGCTGTAAATCCTGCCATCCGCAGGGGCGAGCGAGGCTGTTCTGCCCAATGGCGCATCCGCGGATGCGACCACTTCCTGGAATTTTTGATGGGCTTCGTGTTGTACCCCGGGATAGCGGGTAACTTATCGAGTGTGCCGCCTGTGTGGCCCAGACCTCTGCCGGAAATCATGGGCACAAATGTTCCGCAAGCGGCCAACATGGGCGCCAGCATAGGGTTGACGGTATCACCCACGCCTCCGGTCGAGTGTTTGTCTACGACGGGCCAGGCAACCCCCAAATGACTCCAATCGATGACCGCCCGAATCTCGCATCGATAGCGTGAGATCCGCACATTCTTCGACACCCATACCATTCAGGAGTACCGCCATCGCGAACGCACCGATCGGCCCTCGCTGCGGCGCTCTGTCGACGGCATCTATAAAGCGTTGAATTTCCCGGACGAGTAAGATGTCGGCCATCGCGTTTTCTACGAATGATTTCTGTAGCGGCGCCCGATCATTCGCCATAAGGAATCCATATGTTTTTGACTTGGTCGCGGACGCGCATGAACTCAGCCCCTTGGGCGATCTTGGCATCGAACCAGTCACGTTCCCAGCAAAAGTCCAAGTTTGCTTCAGATTTCCGGCCGACAGCTGTTCGACTTCCGCCGCCAGTTGCTGATGGCCTGCGCACCAGAGTGCATCCACGTTATCGTGTCTTGTAAGCTCGGCCCCGGGATTGGCGCGAGCCGGTAACGATATTAATCACGCCAGCAGGCACATCTGAGGTCTCGAGTACCTGGTAGAAGTCCGTGGCGACAAGGGGCGCGGACTCGAGGGAATGACAATAACGAGTTTGCCCATTGCGATCGTCCGGGCGACAAGCAGATGAGACCCAGTAGCGGATTGCGATCGGGACAGATGATCCCGACGTGCCCAAAAAGGCTCCGGTACGGCAAATACAACTCCTCCCGGCAGGCGGCTGATGCACGACACCCTCTACTTATCCATCCCGCAAAAAAGACAAGCCTGGAGACCGACGCGCAACTTCCTTGCGTCCGTCGATGCCGGGACTGGTGATGCGAGCAGCAAACTCAACCGGCTCGGGCCGTTTTCTGCCAAAAATACAAGACCTGCGCTCGTGAGTGAGCTGCCTTTTGCCCAACTCCCGGCGCCGTGAGCGGCTTCTACCGCGTTACGGATGTCCTTTCGATTGCCCTCCCCAACCTCGCCTATAAGTGATCCCAACGGACGCCACCTGCCGGGAGTAGCCCCACCGGTCGAACCTGCTTTCCGCCAATAAATAACTTTGCGTGCGGTCCAGACGACTGCGCGGGCGTACCGGTAACTTTCGACACCTCATCCGGAACACTGCTATCAGGCACAAGGTCGACCGGAAGTCTTTCGATATGCTCCACATTCCTTCACGCCCACCCTCTCGACCAAATCCGACTCGCGATAACCGCCAAAACCAGCGCAGCGTCAAACTCATTGGTGGAATTAATCCAGACCACCGCTTTGACTTTAGAGGCCACATCCAGCGCGAGATTTATGTTCTCGGTCCAGATACTGGCCGCCAGACCGTATCGCGTGTTGTTGGCCAACTCTATCGCCCTCGCTATGTGCGAAATGTCATCGAAACCAGCACGGGACCAAATACTTCTTCGGCGACGATCGTGTGCGTGGGGCGAGGAACATCAGTGACCAGCGTGGGTGGGAAAAAACAGCCGGTCTGGGTAACGGTGTTTCGGCCTTCCAACAGGTCGCGCCCTCTTCCACCGCGCCGTCAACATAGGCGTTAATCGTTTGTAACTGCTTCGGGTCCACGATCGCTCCCCATATCCACCGCCTTATCGAGTGGATTGCCCACCCGAGGCGACTCATGCGCTGTTTCAGGCGCATCAGAAACTCCTGCGAAACAGACTCCTGCACCAGCAATCGGGAGCCCGCGCAGCAGACCTGTCCCTGATTGAACCAGATGCCATCCACGATCCCCTCGATGGCACTATCGAGATCGGCATCTGCAAACACCATGAAGGGTGACTTCCCTCCCAACTCCAGGGTGAGTCCTTTGCCGCTTCCCGCTGTTGTTTCTCTGATTTCTCGACCGACGCTGGTCGAGCCGGTAAACGCGACCTTGTTGATATCCGGATGGGCGATAAGCGCGCGCCCCGTCCCGCCGTCGCCAGTAACGATGTTGAGAACGCCGTCAGGCAATCCTGCGTCTTTGCTCAATCGCGCAAAATACAACGCACTTAAGCTCGTGTATTCGGCCGGCTTCAAAACCACGGTATTGCCTGCGGCAAGAGCAGGTGCGACCTTCCAGGCGAGCATCAATAAGGGAAAATTCCAGGGAATAACTTGCCCAACAACACCAAGTGGAATGGTTCCCGGGAACTCTTCATCGACGAGACTTGCCCAACCCGCATGATGATAAAAATGTCTTGCGACGAGCGGTATATCGATATCGCGTGTCTCACGAATCGGCTTGCCGTTGTCTAAGGTCTCAAGCACCGCGAGCATTCGCGCATGCTTTTGCACCTGACGGGCCAAGGCATAAAGGCAGCGCGCGCGGCCATCCGGACCCAGTTGTTGCCATTGCGTAGATGCTCCGCGCGCAGCAGCAACCGCGGCGTCAATCTCAGTGCTCCCCCCATGACCCACCTCGGCAATTTTTTTGCCGGTGGAAGGGTCAAGCGACGTCAAATGAGTCTTTGCCGGGTACCAGTCTCCATTGATCCAGTGACCCAACGGGCCATCCTGCTCCTGAATCCACGCAAACGCGAGGGACGCGTCTTCGGTTGCTGGCCCGTACTCCATGCTCTCAAAAAGTTCTCTTACTCGAGACATCAATTTCTCCAGAGCTAGCCCATTGCGTGGCGGTGAGCTGCCGAGTAACGGCCGGTCACAAAATGTTCAAGTTGCCGTGCAATGTCACCAAGCAACCCAGACGCCCCGAGTCGAAAATAGCTCGCATTGAGCCAATCGTCCCCAAGCTCCTCTTTCATCAGAATGAGGTAGGCAATGGCATCCTTGGCGGCTCGGATACCGCCGGCCGGCTTGAAACCGACCATCACGTCATGCATTTGATGAAACTCGCGAATCGCCCGCAGCATCACTAGGCTGACGGGCAGGTTCGCGTTCACGGTTTCCTTTCCTGTGGAAGTCTTGATGAAATCGGCGCCGGCCATCATCGCCACGGCACTCGCTTTTGCCACGTTGCTGAAACTGACAAGATTGCCTGTGCCCAGAATCGTTTTGAGATGCGCTCCTTTCGAGGCCTCACGAAAGGTGCAGATCTCGTCATAAAGCGCATGCCATTCGCCGGCAAGCACCAGACCGCGGCGGATCACAATATCAATTTCTGACGCCCCCGACTCGCAGGCACGCTTTACCTCATCGACCCGAGTCGATAACGGCGTCAGCCCGTCAGGAAAACCAGCGGCTACCGAAGCGACCGGAATCCCGGAGTCTGCGAGCGACCTGACCGCTTCTTCTACCAACGCCGGATACACGCAAACTGCACCGACAGTAAGGTCATGCGCGCCAAGCGCTTGTGCTAAATCGGCACGCAGCGGCAGTTTTGCCTTGGCACAAAGACGGCGAACGTTCCCGCCGTGTCGGCGCCGTCGAGCGTAGTGAGATCAATGCAAGTCAGGGCACGCAGTAACCAGGCGGCCTGCCACTCTTTTTACGGTGCGCCGACCGGCAAACTGACGCAGCGTCGCTGGACAGCGCTTCGGTTCACCCGAAGTCGTGAAATCCAATCCATATCGAGAGGCAGAATCTGCCGCTCCATTACGGGATGACCGCTTTTTGGATTGGACTTTACGAGTTTGATTCCGGCATTGCTCATCGCGAACTATCTTACTTAAATGCGCTGAAGCAGCGCGAGCAGTAATTTTTTAAGACGCGGCGCCGCCTCCTTGCCGCTGGCTAGGGTCTGCTCGTGCGACAGACCTGACTGCATCCCGGCTGCATAGTTTGTTATGACCGCAACCGCCGCTACCTGCATCCCGCAATGCCGGGCCACCAGCGTCTCCGGCACGGTCGACATACCCACCGCGTCCGCGCCCAGGATACCAAACGCCCGAATCTCGGCAGGTGTTTCAAAACTCGGCCCAAGGCACCAAAGATAAACGCCCTCATGCAGTGCGAGATCTTCTGCGGCCGCTGCATCGCGCATAAGCTCCTGCAGCTTTGGGCTATAGGCTTCGCTCATATCGGTAAACCGCGGTCCCACACTGTCGTCATTCGCCCCGACCAAAGGACTTAATCCAGTCCAATTAATATGATCGGTCAACATCATGAGACTGCCTGGCGGCATATTTTCCCGGAAGGCTCCCCGCAGCGCATGTACTCACAAGCGTTCGACAGCCCACGCTCTTAAGCACACGAATCGGTAATGCCAAATCCGCTAGAGAGTGCCCTCGTAGGCATGCCATCTGCCTTGCAGGCAGGCGATCTTACGACCTCCGCTTCCCAAAACCAGGTTACCCGAGTGGCCCAACACCCGAAGTTGGAAATCCCGCCAATGTCTCATAGGGAATGATGCTCGGATTCTCAAGTACCTCGGCGAAATCACTGAGTCCGCTTCCGAGGATGACTGCTATTTCCGGAGCCTGCCCCTGAGTGCGCTCCAGAATGCCAGCAACCGCTACGCGTACCAAGTCGCTCATTTAAGATGATCGGGTCCAAAGGAATGGGGCAGCAGGTCATCCAACGTGAAGGTTTGCCTCAAGCCCTCGGGACCGTAGCAAAGAATTGCGAGATCGGCGCCCGCAAACTCACGAATCTTCTGGCGACACCCCCCGCACGGAGTGCACAGCGCGTCGCCTGACGCCATAACGGCAACTTCCAAAATATTTTGCTCGCCCGCGGCGACCATTGCCGCAATCGCACTCGCCTCAGCACACCATCCCTGCGGGTAAGCGGCGTTCTCCACGTTCACGCCAGGGTAGAGAGCTCCCGACGCTGAACGCACGATAGCCGCAACCGGAAAATTAGAGTATGGCGCGTAAGCCTTGCTTATGAGGTCGCTGAGACTGGACCAATAGGGATCGTCTGACATATTTCGATGTTCCGGCTAGCTCATGAAAATGGATTTTCTCACCGTCATCGATTCTACCGACTGGTCGCTATTGGGATCCTTGTCCGCATAGAGGTCGAGACACCGCTAGGCCGCCCGGTTTATTCCACCCGCCATCCACTGCCCTAGCTTTTCTCGATCTGCGCCCTTTCCATCCACCGTCCCGACGATCTCTCCGTCGAAAATCACTGCGATGCGATCCGACAGACTCATAATCTCATCAAGATCCTCGGACACCAAAAGAATTCCTGAGCCCTGTGCCCGAAGCTCGAGAAATAGCTCCCAAGTGTGTCGAATCGCCTTTGCATCCAAACCCTCCGTTGGATGCGACGCAATGATGACGGGCGGCTTACGCCATGTCTCCCGACCCAGAATCAAACGCTGAACATTTCCGCCCGACAGAATACGACACTCGGTTTCCCAAAGATCCGGCACCAGGGCGTTAAATTTCTCAACAATTTGCGCGGCATGGTTGGAAATCTCCTGGCGGTTGAGCACCGTCGCCTTTGAAAAAGGTTCCTTTCGATAGTCCTTCAGCGCCACGTTCTCAGCCACGTACATCTGCTCAACAATCCCGATTTCTTTCCGGCGCTCTGGGATGTGGGCAACGCCTTTTTCGATGAAGGTTCGCGGCGACTGACCCGAAAGGTTTTCACCCAGTATCCAAACTTCGCCGCCTTGCGGAGGCACCATTCCCGTTAAGGTTTCGATCAACTCGGTCTGGCCGTTTCCGGATACGCCGGCCAAGCCCAGAATCTCGCCGCGTCGAATTTTTATAGAAATACCGGCGGAATCGGCACTACTCCGTCGCCCCCCAGCAATCAGAACGCGAGTCTCTAGCGCAAGATCGCTGGAGTGAACCGCAGGTCGTTCCATGTATTGCGGCACGGTCTCACCAAACGTGCGACGGGTGAGCTCTTCCTCATTCGTCTCGCAAATATTGCAGGTTCCCTGCGTCTTGCCCAGTTTCAGCACGGTTACCCGATCGGAGACGGCAAATACTTCCCGCATCTTATGCGAGACAAAAACGATGCCCTTGCCCTCATCCGCCATTGCCCGAAGCACAACAAAAAGTTGGTCCGCTTCACCCGGCGTCAGAAGAGACGTCGGCTCATCCAGCAGAAGAACCTCCGGCTCATGAAACAAGACCTTAAGGATCTCGACCCGCTGCTGCTGCCCTGCAGAAAGGTCCTCCACCCGGGCTCTAGGATCCACATGCAAGCCGTAACGCTCGACGAGCTCCCCAAGCTTTTTCTCAACCATCGGAAGGTCAAACGAAAATGCAGGAGCATCCAGTCCGACCATGACGTTTTCCGCCACAGTAAATGCGGGGACCAGCATGAGTTCCTGATGCACCATCGCTATGCCATGCGCCAAGCCCTCACGAGGTGATCGAAGATGAACCGGTTTGCCACGAACGAGAATTTCGCCTTCGGTCTTCTCATAGTAGCCGGAAAGAATATTCGCGATGACGGTCTTGCCGGCGCCATTTTCCCCAAGCAAGGTATGTACCTCACCCGAGCGCACATCGAAATCCAGCTTGTCGAGAATCAGATGCTCCCAGACGCCCGGAAAGCCCTTAGACAATCCCCGAGCCTCCAGCAAGACCTCGCCTTTTTTGATCGGCGGTTTAACCGAAGCGTGGCGTGTCATGTGTTCACTCTCGGATGTAGGGCACACCCAGCGCACTGGGAAAGCGCACGCGACCAATCGCCCCAGCGACAACAGCCAGCGTGACCACATAAGGGGCCATGGCAACAAACTGCCAGGGTATGACGTCTTTGATGCCCGGATAAGTGGCGACCCAAGTGGCCAATCCGTCGAAGAAACCGAAGATAAACCCGCCCAAAAGCGCCAGCAACGGGTTGAGTCCACTAAAGACAACAATGGCGAGCGCGATAAATCCACGGCCCGCAGTGATTTCTTTAGTCACTGCCCCAAACCAATCGACACTGAGATAAGCGCCAGCCAAACCGGCGAGAACACCCGCCGCAATCGCAGCCCCCAATCGGATCGCGTTCACCTTCAGACCCGCGACATCGGCAGCAGCCGGATTCTCGCCCACGGCGCGAAGCCATATCCCAAGCTGCGTGCGACGCAGAAACCACCAGGTTCCACGGCAAGGACCACCGTAACAATGACCAGAGGGCTGAGGTTGCCCACACACCAATGGGATCAGCGTGACTTGGACTTCTCTGGCCACACTGTGAAAACCAGAACTTATCACTGTCAGCATGGGCGCCACAAACCCTAGGGCAAATAGATTGATCCCACGCCGCTGATTAACTGACTTCCCCCAGCGTCGTGCTGATAAATCCAAATAGCAGACCTATCATCCCGCCGGTAATCATGCCTGTCATAAGCCCCACGAGGGCGCTCCCTTGCCTGAGCACCAAGCGCGCCAGTGGAGTGCACTTAAAAGAAGAATACCCTCAAGTCCGATATTAGAAGGCCGGCTGATTCTTCTATTGACTCGCCAATAGCCGCGAGCGTTATCGGGACCATCGCATGCAACGAGATAAACAAAATACCCCACAGGTGAACAGCTCCATGACTTTATTCTCCCCGACCCCAACGGCCCCGCAGACGAGAGAACTGACGACGAAGTTCCGGAACCGCTAGCGCGAGAATAATCACGCCCTCGATAACACGTACCAGCTCAAAGGAGCACGCCAGGTCGAACTGCATAATCCGCCCACCGACCATTAGCCCCAAAAAATTGCCGCAAAGGACAATACCGATAGGATGATTGCGCCCGATCATCGCCACACCGATCCCATCAAAACCCAGATTCACCAGCTGCGGCATACCGCTCATTACTGCGTAATAGGGAGGCCGCCCCATGATCTGAATCGCGCCCGCCAAACCCGCAATCGCCCTCCGATCAGGAATACTCTCAGCACCTGTTTACGGATACTGATGCCGGCGTGATGAGACGCATGCGAGTTATAACCGGCAGCACGAATCTCAAATCCCGTCGAGGTCCGCCACAAGAGAAAAAGAATGATCGCGACGGTGACTAACGATATCAATAAGCCTGTATTCAGCGTCGCTGTAGGTGGATCCGCGTCAGTCGGGCGCTCTCAGCAATACTCAAGGTGCGGTCACCCCGCTTAGGATCGACCAGCATTGGCGATGAGATAAAACGCAAAAATGCGCAATCCAGTTAAACATGATGGTGGAGATCACCTCATGAACGCCGCGCCGAGTTTGAGAAGCGCTACCGGTAGGCTCAGATAATTCCCGCAACCATAGCCGCAAGCAGAGAGACAATTAAATTAAAGGGCGCGGCAAATGCAGGAGCCCAACGCTCACCGCGGCAGTGATCCCATATACAGCTGCCCCTCGGCAATATTGAATAGCTCTCCCCGCATCGCAACAGCGAAGGTCAACGCGGTCAGGATCAGCGGAGTCGCAACCGCCAATGATTCATATGCTATAGACGCTGCCGACGCTGCCCATCAATAAGGAGCGGTAGGCCGCCAGAAGGTTGTGCCCGAAAGCGAGCATGATGAAGCCGCCAATCACCAGCCCACTAAACCCGCTTAGAAGGGACTCCGACGATTGGATCAATTCCGCTTTTGGGCAGAACTTGGCACGATGCAGTCGTTATTAGTAATAGAGCGAGGGGCGCGAGCGCCCCTCGTTCAGCATGTCTGAAGATGACTTTAGAAATCAGTCGGATACTTCGCACGAATGTCGCCGATGGTGTCTGGACACCATCCACAGGGCCTTCAGCAGCACCACTGCTGATCTGAGCCTGAGCTCCGCCACCGCATCCCAGATCCACTGCGGATGTCTTTCGCATCGCATCCCAGTTGCTCGTGATTTGCCCGCTATCCGAGGCACTGATCGCCCCGCTCACGCCAAACTGAATGAAATCGGCAAGATCCTGTTTGCCCGACATGGCGATGCCACCATTGGCGGTCCGAGGTTTGCACACCCTTGAAGGTTCCGTTGACCACGGACTCGATGGCACTGTACACCAAAGTCGACGCGCTTCATCATGCTGGCGAGCACTCGGTGACCATCTCCGAGGTAATCCTGGTTGGCGTCTACGCCAATCATAAACGGAGGGCCGGCGGATTTGTTCTTGGCTTCAAGATGCTCTGTGATGGCTTCCAGATCGCCAATGCCCAACGGGCCCGCCACGTTGTAGATAATACCGGCGCCTTGCGCAAGCATCGCCTCGGTGGCTGCCTTACCTTCGCGATGTCGCTGACAGTGCCGGTATACGTCCAGAGCAGACCGACATTCGATTTCTTACCAGTCTTTTCTGCGTACTTTGCATTACCCCAGTGCATGCCATATCGATAGCCCGCTTCAAACTTGTACAACACCGGTATTTGATGCCCAGAACTACACCAATCTTGTCATAACCATAGTGCGCCGCGACCATAGGGAAAGCGCGCCCACGATCGCTGATCCTTTATTTTCCTCGTAGCCAATCTCCATGAGGTTTTGCCTATCAAGGCCGTCGATAATGGCAAACTTCGATCAGAAACTGATCGGCTACTTCCGCCATCGCGTCAGCCAATAAAAGCCCACAGCGACGATCAGGTCAAATTGACCGGATCGGGCGGCGTTTTGGCATGTTGGGCAGATAGGTCCGCTACCGAGTTGCTCTGGATCTCGACGACTTCAACCCCGAGTTTTCCTGCGCTTCGTCAGAGCCCTTAAAGCCCATGTCGTTGAATGACAAATCACCCCGCCTGCCGACATCAAGCACGAGCGCGATTTTCCCAGCGGCAGACGCAGACGCCATAAACGGCCCGCCGGCCCAACAGTAATAGAGTTGCAAAGAGCCTATGAATCTAAACAGCCATGTTTCATTTCTATCTCCGCTAGCTAAAGGAAATTTGTGTGTCTGGAATTAAGGACAATTAATTGCTGCTTTCGTGTTTCAAAACTAGTTATGGCCTGAGCAGACCTCTTTTTCGATGACGGTGTTCACCAACAGTTAGCGGGATCTCGCTACCGAATCTGGCCTAAACGCGTTGGCAATAATTTTCGCCTTCATTATTAATCCTTATGAAAAATGAAGTAAATAGCAGCCTTCGCAGACCGTGTGAGCGGATTCGCGAAGGCAGCCGTATGAGGAAGACACAGCCTGAACTCTACTTTTAGGAGGATGCATAACATGAGGCCCTGAAGTGCCAGAAGTTACGTTTTGCGATGATCCGAAAGGATAGAGCAACAACGCAATCATGATCAGCTTAGCGCAGAAGTCCCCGCCGCCCATCCCCCACGGAAGTCGGTGCCGGCAAAGCCAGCGAAAGAAGATCAGCGTATCAAGAAAGAGCCGATGAACGATGAAGCGGTGGGCGCCTTCCACCAGACCTTCGATCGCAACAGGTCAAATACCTTGATATCCAGCAGCTGGGCAACCAAAAACGCCGTACCCGATGCAACCGCGTTCGAAGCATGGCAAGGCATCCGGATCTTTAAAAGTGCCTGCCAAATCGTGAGGGATCCATTCTTTGCCGCACCTGAAGCGATACTCAAAGCGGCGACGATGGTGAGGATCACGCCAAAGAACCCGATTCCCACCCGCCGGGCCGAATGAACAACAAACAGTCGATTCGTCGTGTGGTCACCAAAATGCAACCGGATAAGTAGGCCCCCAGGTCAAGATAGCCGAAAGGTCTATGCCAAGAAAAAACCCCTGAGATATTGGACTGAGTTTATTGAGACAAGAATAACCACGCCCATCGTGATCACAGGCAAAACCAAACGCCAAAATCTCGAAGACCTCACGACAGACTCTCTTTTTGCCATCCGCGACTAGCGATCACCATTGACTCCATCTTGTGTGCCGACCACATCACGAAGGCACGCGGATTGGCTAGTTCACGCGAGGATCAAGCTCTCGGAATCATATTTTGACCATGTCTTCAAGATCCATCGCCTTTATCTTTGAGCCTGACCCGCAGTGCCAAAGGCCTCGTAACGGGCGACACAAATCGCTCATAGCCTTAGTCGCCGCCGAGATGTTTCCTAGGTCAAAAGCGGATGGATTCTGTGCATGTATCGACGGATTGCGCCGGTGGATGCCATTCTGAGGTCCGTATCAATATTGACCTTACGCACCCCATGCTTAATCCCTTCCTGGATTTCTTCCACGAGCACGCCGTAGGCCCCCATATCACCGCAAACTCGTTGATGATGGCGAGCCAATCTTGAGCACGGAAGGAAGAGCCGTGCATCACCAGATGAGTATCTGGAATTCGTGCATGAATCTCTTTGATGCGTTCAATCACGAGAATGTCCCCTGTCGGTGGTCGGGTAAATTTATAAGCACCATGGCTCGTTTCCAATCGCGATCGTGAGCGCGTCTACCCCGTCTCTTTAACAAACTGCGCGGCTTCCTCCGGATCGGTGCAATTGGTCATGACTGGAGTTTCCCTCTGCGCCGGAGCCGTCCTCTTCACCCGCCATGCCGCTTTCCAAAGAGCCCAGGCAGCCCAGTTCACCAACCGACACACCACAAGAATGCGCCATTTCAACCTGCGGCGCGTGACATCGGCGTTGTACTCAAAGGACATCGGCGTCTTCATATCTTCACCGAGTGAGCCGTCCATCATACGGAAGTAAAGCCCAGCTGAATAGAGCGCTGACAAACAGCAGGCGACGCACCGTGGTCCTGATGCATGCAGACGGGATATGCGGCCATTGTTCGACTGCGGCGACAATCGAATGGCGAAGAAAAGGCGCCCCGGCATACGATCGCGCCCGCAGACGCCTGCACAATGACGGGAGCTATCGGTCTTGTCGGCTGCTTCCATAATGGCGCGCATCTGCTCAAGATTGTTTACATTAAAGGCCGGAACCCGTAATCGTTCTCGGCCGCATGATCAAGCAATTGGCGCATCGAAATCATTGGCATGGTCTTCGTCTCTAGTTCTCACCATCTATTCATTACCGCTTTCGAAAATAAAAACATCAGAAGCGATACTTCATTAAAGAAAATTTCCAGATCGTGGGTGCGGCACCCTCAGTCCCGCTCACCGGCGATCTCGACCTTAACAATCTTCATCGAGTTAGTGCCGCCCTCAATACCCGAAAAGTCGCCTTTAGTAATGATCAGCCAGTCGCCATCGTGGACAAGGCCGCGTGACTGAAGTTCCGCCACCACCGCGCGATTGACATCACCTCGCGGCAATTCCGTCGCGTCATATGCGATAGGGTATACCCCTCGATAAAGGGACATTCTACGCTCCGTGTTCTCTTTTCGAGTCACCGTAAATTGGGATACCCGAACTGATTCTGGACATCCATTTGGCTGTCGTGCCCGATTCAGTTAAGGTGAGGATGCCCACCACATTGTAATGATTGGCCGTATACATCGTAGCCATCGCAATAGTCTCTTCAACCGACTCAAATTGCGACTCCATGCGATGGCTGGAAACCAGCACGCTACGATGTCGTTCTGCGGCCAGACAAATTCGTCAAGCGCGGCTACGACCTTCACCGGATGTCGTCCACCGCACTCTCGGCGGACAACATCACGGCGTCCGTGCCATCAAAACCGCATTTGCCACGTCGGACACTTCCGCACGCGTCGGCTGTGGACTCGTCACCATCGACTGCATCATCTGCGTTGCAGTGATCACCACGGTATTGCCGGCCCACGACTCAGTAATTAATCGCTTTTGTGCTCCGGCACCTCGGCATCACCGATTTCGACTCCGAGATCACCACGCGCCACCATAATGACATCGGAGGCCGCAATAATCTCCTGCATATTGTCGATGGCTTCCGCCTTTCGATCTTGGAACACGGAAGTGTGCATCGTTTCCTGCAGACCTTAGCAACATGCGAGCTGTCTCAACATCGTAGCGCCGTGGCGCACGAAGAGAAACACCTAAATAATCCGCTCCAATCTCAGCAGCAAACCGGATATCCTCAAGATCCTTCCCGGTTTAACGCCTCGGCAGATAAGCCCCGCCAAGTTGTTTATTCCTTTGGAGTCTGATAGCTCACCGCCCACAATGACACGTGTCTTTATGGCGCTGCCTTCCACCTTCTCCACTTCGAGCACGATATTGCCATCGTCAAGAAGCAGACGATCCCCAGCCGTTCGTCGTTTACCAAAGCCGCGTAGCTGCGCCCACCTGTCTTCATTACCGTCACGATCACCTAGGCAGCATCGATTGTAATCGGCCCGTTGCGCAGCTGAACCTTTCCTTCAGCAAACCCGCCAATACGAATTTTTGGCCCTGAAGATCAACCAGCAGACCAATGGCCCGTCCTCGCTGGGCAGCCGCATCGCGGACGAGCTGGGCACGACGTCGATGGTCCTCTCTGAGAGCCATGGGACATATTCAGCCGGACCACATCAATCCCTGCTCGATCATCGCCGCCATGGTTTGGGGCGATCGGTCGAGGACCAAGGGATACAACAATCTTTGTACGCCGCCTGACACTCACAGGCAAGTGATTTCTTTTTGTTGCGCCCATCAGGGCTTGTCTAAAAATAGCGCTAACGCTCTGCGCGTTTTTCCAGCATTGCAACGGCCGGCAGCGTCTTACCCTCTAAAAACTCGAGGAAGGCCCCGCCGCCGGTGGATATATATGAAATTCGACTGCTTATACTTGTACTTGTCTGCCGCCGCCAACGTGTATCCCCGCCGGCGATAGAAAACGCCTCCGACGAGGCGATAGCCTCTCCAAGGACGCGTCCCCTCTCCAAACTGATCAAACTCGAAAACACCTACGGGCCATTCACACAATGGTCCCTGCGTCGCGCATCATTCCGGCAAAGCGTTGCGCTGTTTCAGGGCCGATGTCAAAAATCATATCGTCGTCAGCCACATCCGATACGGTTTTACTGTGGCGCTTGCACTTGAGGAGAACTCAGTGCCCACCACGACATCCGTCGGGACGGGGATCTCTCGACCCTGATCGCGCGCGCTCGCCATCAAGCGCTTAGCTTCATCAACAAGCTCAAGTTCGACAAGAGATCTTCCCACCGGATAGCCTTCAGCAGCGATAAATGTATTTGCAATTCCGCCACCCGGAATCAACTGATCAACCTTTTTAGAGAGCGACTCAAGCACTGTTAGTTTAGTAGAGACTTTTGAGCCGCCAACAATCGCCGCCACAGGGGGGATCGGCTCGTCCAAGGCTCTCCCTAGGGCTTCGAGCTCGGCGGCCAGCAGCGGTCCCGCACACACCGCGGGTGCATGAAGCCCGACGCCATGGGTGGAGGCTTGCGCGCGATGCGCCGTGCCGAAGGCATCCATCACATAAACATCGCAAAGTTTTGCCATCTTCTGCGCGAGGGCGTCATCGTCTGACTTTTCGCCCATGTTGAACCGGACGTTCTCGCACAACACCACTTCGCCCGATTCAACATCAACCCCATCCAGCCACTCTCTTATCAATCGGACGGGTTGACCCAGCAGCCCCTCAAGATGCCGAGCGACCGGGGCCAAGGAAAATTGCTCTTCAAACTGACCTTCGGTGGGTCGGCCCAGGTGGGAAAGCAACATGACCTTGGCATTTTCCGCCAACGCATGTTGGATTGTCGGCAGAGCCGCTCGGATTCGAGCATCACTCGCGACTTTTGCATCCTGAATCGGCACGTTGAGGTCCTGTCTGATCAGCACCCGTTTGTGAGCCAGATCAAGATCCGTCATTCTGAGAACGGGCATCCGCTCAGAGTCCTCGTTGATTACCGTTCAAATTATTGCGACTCACTACGCCTGAAGAAACCGCCAAGCCTAAGCCGCATTCATCAAAGTGATGCAGGTATCCAGCATACGGTTTGAAAACCCCCATTCATTGTCATACCACGAGCAAACTTTCACGGTCGTACCGTTAACGACCCGCGTCATCGCCGCATCGTAGGTGGAGGACGCGGGGCAATGATTAAAATCTGAAGACACTAGCGGCTTGTCGTTGTAATCCAGAATTCCTTTGAGAGGGCCATCCGCTGCCGCCTTCATGATGCCGTGGACCTCGTCTACGGTCGTCGCGCGAGCTGCCTCGAAAGTCAAATCCACCATCGAGACATTGATGGTCGGCACTCGGATCGCGAATCCATCGAGCTTACCGTTCAATTCAGGCAGAACCAGTCCCACCGCCGCCGCGGCTCCGGTCTTTGTGAGGATCATCGATTGCGTAGCAGACCGCGCACGCCGCAGGTCAGAGTGATAAACATCCGTCAGGACCTGATCGTTGGTATAGGCATGAATGGTGGTCATCAGCCCGCCCACGACACCAATGGCATCGTGCAACGGCTTGACCAACGGAGCCAGACAGTTGGTGGTGCAGGAGGCGTTAGAGATCACGGTGTCAGTACTTTCAGTACGCCGTGATTCACCCCAAAGACGACCGTCGCATCGACGTCACTACCACCGGGAGCGGAGATGATCACTTTTTTGCTCCGCCCGCAAGATGTGCGCTGGCTTTTTCCTTGCTGGTAAAAATCCTGTGCACTCCATGACGACGTCAACGCCCAAATCGCCCCAAGGCAATTGGGCAGGATCGCGCTCCGCCAACACTTTGACCTGATGACCGCCGACCATCAGGAATCCCCTCCACGCTGACCGTCTGGCCGAACTTGCCGTGGGCGGTATCGTATTGCAGCAGATGTGCGTTGGTCGCTGCATCACCAAGATCATTGATAGCAACCACCTCGATCTGATCCTGCTTCCCGATTCGAAAATGGCGCGAAACACGTTACGTCCGATTCGGCCAAAACCATTAATTGCTACTTTGATCGCCACAAACTGATCTCCTTTGACTTAAACAAGACTCATTGATGCACGGAGTCGATAAAAACCTGAACAACTCAACCTATTTCTCTCAAGATCTTCTACAACAGCGCCCTCACTTTGGCCGTTATATTTTCGACGTTGAAACCAAAATACTCGAAGGCGACCTCCGCAGGAGCGGACTCACCGAAGCGATCAAGTCCAACCACGCAGCCGTCCAGACCCACATATTTTAACCATCCGGCCGACACGCCCGCCTCAATCGCCACGCGACGCTTAACCTTTGAGGCAACACTCTCGCGGTAAGCGACATCCTGGGCGTCGAACACATCGGTACTTGGCATGGACACCACGCGCACGCGCACCTCTTCTTTCGAAAGGACGTCCGCTGCCTGCATCGCCAGTTCTACTTCGGAGCCGGTGGCAATCAGGATCACTTGGGGCTCATCGCAACAATCGCGGAGGATATAGCCGCCTCGAGCGATGTTGGAGAGGGTCTCCTGATCTCTCGCCTGATGCGGGAGATTTTGGCGTGAGGGCCAAACTGCTGGGCCCAGCGACACGTTCGATCGATGCCCGCCAAGCAACCGCAGTTTCAACGGCATCACATGGCCGCCAGACAGACATATTTGGTATTAACCGCAAACTAGCCATGTGCTCAACCGGCTGATGCGTCGGCCCGTCCTCTCCCAGACCAATGGAATCATGCGTGAAGACAAAGATTTGCCGAATTCCCATTAATGCGGCCATGCGCAGAGCGTTTCGAGCGTAGTCCGAGAAGACGAGGAATGTGGCGCTGTAGGGAATAAACCCTCCGTGCAAGGCCAGCCCGTTACACAACGCGGCCATACCAAACTCTCGAACGCCAAAGTAGACGTAGTTCCCGCTGGCATCATCCCGAGACACGGCCTTTGAACCGGACCAGATAGTTAGATTGGACCCTGCAAGATCCGCCGAGCCGCCAGCCAGCTCGGGGAGCAAAGGACCAAAACCATCGAGCGCCATTTGCGAGGCTTTACGCGAGGCCACGGTGGAGCTCTGCTGGTCCAGCGCATCGATGAATGCCTGCGCCTTTTCTGTCCAGTCGGAAGGTAAAGACGCGCTCATGCGACGCTCAAATTCGCTCGCAAGATTCGGAAACGCATCACGGTAGTCATCGAAACGCGCTGACCACTCAGCTTCCGCTGCGGCGCCATCATCAACAGCGCTCCAGGCCGACTGAATATCGTGCGGAATCTCGAAGGCGGCATGCTCCCAGCCGATGTTCTCTCGAGTCAGATTGATCTCATCATCGCCCAAAGGTGCGCCGTGCGATGACTCCTTACCTTGCTTGTTCGGAGAGCCCCAGCCGATAGTCGTTTTGCAACAGATCAGCGATGGCTTGTCGTGATCCGATCGTGCGCTTTCAATCGCACGGGCGATAGATTCGGATCATGGCCGTCGACTTGTTCGATGACTTGCCATCCGTAGGACCGAAAGCGAGCGGGGTGTCGTCCGTGAACCAGCCCGCCACCTCCCCATCAATGGAGATCCCGTTGTCATCCCAAAACGCCACCAGCTTGCCCAATCCCAAAGTACCCGCGAGCGAGCAGGCTTCATGGGAGATGCCTTCCATCATGCAGCCGTCTCCCATAAACACATAGGTGTAATGATCTACGATCGCATGTCCGTCGCGATTGAATTGCGCGGCCAACATTTTTCGGCAAGGGCCATGCCAACCGCGTTCGTAACCCTGCCCTAGCGGCCCCGTTGTGGTTTCAACCCGGCGCATAACCATACTCGGATGTCCAGGCGTCTTCGAATGCAACTGACGGAAGTTCTTGAGCTCTTCGATAGGGAGGTCATAGCCGGACAAATGGAGTAGCGCATAGTGCAGCATAGAGCCATGACCATTGGAGAGCACGAAACGATCCCGATCCGGCCAGGTTGGATTTACGGTTATGCTTTAAATAATCTGACCACAGCACCTCGGCGATATCTGCCATGCCCATCGGCATACCCGGGTGACCGCTTTTAGCCTTTTGCACCGCATCCATAGCCAGCGCGCGAATTGCATTTGCTTTTGCTTTCGATCTGTCATGCCTTTATCCCAATCTTTTTCTACTTCAGTCACTTCCTAAGCGCCGTCTTATTTGATAGAGGCCCTGTCGTTTTCTTTAATCCAGGTAAGCCATGTTCTGTGTAAGGCCGGGGTAACAGCGGCAAGCGCCGAACGCTTCGTAAACTTCCGACAATCCAGTGGGTTACCCTGGATAGTGGAGAAGCCCCGCCGGCTTCCTGGAGAATCAAACTGCCTGCAGCGTAATCCCACATTCGCTGCCCACCATGTATGTATAGCTGTAAACGACCCGCAGCGAGCCAGCACCACTCGAGGACCGAAGAGCCTAAATTGCGCTGAGACCGATAAGGCGGGTACTGCACCAGACGGTCTGCGAGATGGGAAACCAACCGTTTGTAGTCTACATTCGCAACGCAATCCCTCAAGGCAAACTGATCTTTTGGCGTATTTAGCAATTGGTCGTTGAGTTTTGCCCCAAAACCACGGCGCGCGCTGAAACACTCCTGCCTTACCGGATCGTAGACCACGCCGAGTTGGGCTTCACCGTCTACAACCAACGCGAGCGAGATGCCGTAAAAGGAAAGCCCATTGCAAAGTTGGTGGTGCCGTCGAGCGGATCCAGAACCCAAAATCCTGACCGCTCAGATCCAACAACTTCTGCTTGCTCACCATGCTCCATCTCCTCCCCGAGGAACGAGTATTCCGACCAGGATGCACTGAGCTCGGACAGCATGAAGGCTTGAAGTTGATGGTCAAACTCGGTAACGAAACTACCGTCACCTTTCGAATGTGTCGCGCGAAGACCAATCGATGACAAACCGGTGTGATCGGCTGCGCGAACGACAAGTTCGCAAAGATCAGAAAGCTCCGGAAAACTACTCATCCGCGGCGCGACAAGGCCCGCTCGGGAAATAATTCGACTATTCAAATGTCTGCGCCGGGAGCCGACCTTCACTAGCACTACGCCGTGGTCTGAGGAAGTGGGTTTATCATCGAGGTCGCGAGGCCGTATTTTAGCGTGAGCCTCAATAAAACACACGACCAGGAGGCTTTAAACGCATGGGAGTCTGGCGCTGAATGAGACGCTATGATGGCCTGATGATGACCTTGATCCGCGAAACCATTAAAATTCTCGGGAGAGGCAGGACCCTGGATTCAGACGCTAAAAGACTTCCCCACCGACTGATCGCCACCGGATGTGAGACCCTCCGATCCGATCAGGCACCCGCGTTTTTCCTGACTCCTCGTTGGTTCACCCGATTCGGAAGAAAAAGCGCGCTAACCCTTTCTTTGCCGCGCATGCCTTAGTCGTGCTGGGGTCGGCTTGGTTTGTCAGTCTCGCAATCCGATGTCAAACCCTAGTGCTTGACGTCTCGTTACTCGCGACCGAAGCGTTAACTACTAGCGACGCCGGCCAAGCTCTTCGTTTCAGTACTGAGAAATCACCAACCGCTGGAGGCATCATGCCCGACGAAACCTTGTACACCCCGACTAAGGTTGCGTCGCTTCGATCCAGCTTTAAGGCCTGCCCCGCGAACGTTTCGTAAGCTCATTGGCGACACCTTCGGAGTTAGATGACTGGATGGCGCGCTGGCGCGCCAAAGTAGAATCGACCGGCACGGATCACGCACGAAAATCGGCCAAAGGCAAACTGGAGGAGATGTTCTCCATTGCTGTATCGGTTGAATCCAGTGGCACCGTTCGTAACGTCAGAGTGCTATCTTCTTCAGGAAACCCCTCCTTGATGACATGGCAAGAAATATCGCGTTGAACTCTGGACCCTTCGAGCCACTACCGGATGCGGTCGCCGACAAGACCGATATGCTGCACATCACCCGCACTTGGCGTTTTGGCGCTTCTTCTATCGATGGTGTCCAATGACGAACTCAGAGGCCCTCGTGTTCCCGAGTCTGGCCAATCACTTCCTGATTGCGATGCCCGAACTTCAGGATCCTAATTTTTTTAAGACCGTGACCCTCATTTGCCAGCACGACGAAAACGGAGCGCTCGGGATCGTGATTAACCGGCCCATGGAGAGCTTGGTCCTGGGTGATATCTTGGGTCAGCTCGACATGACGACGTCCGACACAAACCCGCATCTTGACGATGAGGTTTACGTTGGCGGGCCGGTCCATAATGAGGTCGGTCTCGTGCTGCATCATGATGGCAGGGCTTGGGACTCCACGATCCAGATCGGGAACCAGATGGGACTGACGTCGTCGCGAGATATTCTCGAGTCGATCGCTACGGGTGATGGGCCTGAGCGCGCCTTGCTGAGCTTGGGTTATGCAGGGTGGGGGGCCAGTCAGCTGGAGTCCGAGATTCATCAAAATTCGTGGCTCACCCATGAGGCCGACCCCGAGCTCATTTTTGCAACCCCTGTAAAGCATCGCTGGATCAAAGCAGTCCAGCTTCTTGGTGTTGATCCTGAGCGATTGGCTTTCGGCGCAGGTCACGCATGAGCAGAACAGTCATCGGATTCGATTACGGCACGAAACGAATCGGCGTTGCGGCGGGACAGGAACTGACTCACACTGCGCAGGCGATAGCGGTGGTCCGAAATGACGAAAAAGAAGGTCCTTGGAACGCCATCGAAAAGCTCATTGGAGAATGGCTCCCAGGCCTTCTGGTGGTGGGACTGCCGTTTGGGGCGGATGGCGCAGAATCTGAAATGTGCAAGGCGGCTCGAGCCTTCGGAGATGGCCTTTCCGAAAGATTTCGCATTCCCGTCGAATTTGTCGATGAAACACTTACATCACGAGCTGCTGAGGAGATGATTAAAGCCTCGATACCGGTCGGCAAGCGAACAGAGAGAAAGCGCCAGTCTCTGAAAGACTCGGTTGCGGCTGAACTGATCCTTCAGACATATCTGCACGAACGGGGGGCGCGCACTCATGCCCGCTGAAACAAGCCCTGCACTGCCGGCGAGTCTTCAGCTGAGCCCGGACCACCGGTTGCTGCACTTTTTAACAGTCGAGGGACAGAGTAGAAATCAGCTACTCAGTATTTTGGATACCGCAAAACATTTTGCGACGAGCGATCCCGATATAAAAAAACAAAACGCGACATTGCTGAGTGACCACACGGTGGTCAATCTTTTTTTTGAAGACAGCACGCGGACACGCACCACTTTTGAAATCGCCGGAAAACGCTTGGGCGCGTCGGTCATCAATCTCAACACGGCGCGTTTATCGACAAAAAAGGGTGAAACCATTCTCGATACCGTCCGAACGCTCGAGGCGATGGAGACAGACATTTTCGTCGTTCGGGACAGTGCAAGCGGCACAGCCCACTTAATCGCCCGGCACGTACCGTCCCATGTCCACATCATCAATGCCGGCGACGGTCGCCATGCTCATCCTACACAAGCGATGTTAGATATGTTCACGATAAGAGAAAGCAAGGGCGACTTCTCCAACCTACGTTTCGCTATTGTGGGAGACATCCTTCACTCTAGGGTCGCGCGCTCACAGATCGCCGCTCTTCAGATTCTTGGAGCCCGGGAAATCCGCGTTATCGCACCGGCCACGTTACTACCCACCGAAATCGAGCGACTCGGGGTTTCCGCGTACACGAACTTGGACGAGGGAATCGTCGATGTTGACGTGGTCATGATGCTTCGCCTGCAGCTGGAGCGGATGGAGGGACAACTTATCCCCAGCAGTCAGGAATATTTTCGCTGTTATGGACTAACTCAGGAGCGTCTGAATCGAGCCGCTCCCGATGCGGTGGTAATGCATCCGGGGCCCATGAACCGGGGACTGGAGATCGCCTCCGAAGTCGCAGATAGCGAGCGATCATTGATCTTATCGCAGGTCAAGAATGGCATCGCGGTGCGCATGGCGATCATGGCGGAACTCGTCGGGCTGCGACCTGGAGCTGCGTCATGAAACTGAAGATCCGCGGCGGCCGCGTCATCGACCCGAGCGTCGGCAAAGACGAGGTTCGCGACATTTTTGCGGTTAACGGCATCATTGTCGAGCCGAACAAGGCGCAAAATGCTTTTTCTGCCGATCACGAGATCGATGCGACCAACAAAATCGTCTGCCCCGGCCTGATTGATCTTCAGGCTCGCTTACGCGAACCCGGTGAGGAGCATAAAGCGACCCTGCAGACTGAACTTAACGCGGCGGTTTCAGCAGGCGTGACCCAGCGTTTGTGTTCCACCGGACACAAACCCGTTATCGATACACCAGCGATGGTGCACATGGTCCGTCAACGAGGTCGCCGCATTCAAAGAGCCCGCGTTTATCCGCTCGGCGCGCTTACCGTCGGTCTTGATGGCAACCGATTGACCGACATGGCCGCTCTTAAGGACGCGGGCTGCACCGCTGTCAGCAATGGTGACCGCATTATCGACAACACTGGTGATTCGGCGGGCCATGCAATACGCCAGCACCTTTAATCCTACCGTGTTTCTCACGCCTCTAGACCACTGGCTAAAAGAAGGTAATGGCTGCGTGCATGAGGGCGAGTCAGCACCTGTCTCGTTACCTGCGGTACCGAGGCAGCAGAGGTCGTAGCGCTAGCGATCTCGCGCTGATCGAGACGACCGGAGTATGCGCCCATATCACTCAAATATCCTGCGCGATCGGTCGAGAAGATAAAAGAAGCCAAGCAGCAGTTAACGTAACCGCGGCAGTGTCGGCACACCACCTGCATCTCAGCGAACAGGATATCGGCAGAATTCGACACACGCTACCACGTGATGCCGCCTTAGGAAGTGTTACCGACCGCGATGCTCTTCGCGAAGGAATTGCGACCGGTGAATCGACGCCATCTGCTCGGACCATCAACCCCATGGCTTTGACGCCAAACTCGCACCGTTTAGCGAATCCGCGTCCGGCATTGCAGGGATTGAGACGCTGCTTCCATTAACCTTGAAGCTCGTCCAAGAAGGGTCATCTCGCTCGCTGATGCGATAGATCGTGTGACCACCGGTCCCGCCCGCATACTCGGCATTGATGTCGGGGCGCTGAGCCCAGGTGCCCCGCTGACATATGTGTGTTTAACCCCTTGAAGCTCAGAAGGTGCTTGATGTACGTAAATTCGTGAGCCAGGGGAAAAACCACCCCTTCGACGGCAAAACGCTCCCTGGCGTCGTCTCAAACGCGATCGTTGCAGGGTGGATGTCCTCAGCTTGGGCCCGAAGTAGGCATTCCGAAACGCCGCTGCGTTAGAACTCCACCCTGATCGGCGGGAGAAACGTACTGACTAGCTCCACTGCTTAGACTTCACTCACTCTCCCTCGAGTTTGATCCGAAGTCTGAGATTGTTCCCCAGAATCCGCGCTTCGCAAGGCATCCTCATAACTGATCAAACCGCGCTCATAAAAGCAAGAACAGCGACTGATCAAGGTCATCAGCCCTCGTCGGTTGATTTTCCTTGCTTCACGTATCTGTTACCTCCTTTGTGGAGGTCGCTAATCAACGGTGAGTTCGCGCAGTCTGATAGCTGGAACGGAACCGCCCTCCTTTATATTGGAATTAAGCGCTGCGAAATAATGGCTGAAGATTCATGGATAGGTCCATGTATAAATGATCACGCGAATCGTCAGGATACAAATTGATCACACGCTCAAGCGCCTGATACGTGTTGTTGGCATGTAAAGTGGCGAACGCAAATGCCCCGTTTCATGCAAACACCAGCGCGCTCTTCATGGTTTCTGGTGTACCTCACCAATCGAATGACATCAGGCGCCTGACGCATGGCGTTCTCAGAGCTGACCGATAGGACAAGGTATCACGCCCACTTCCGCGCGTTACGATGCAGCGATCATACTGATGCACAAATTCAATGGGATCCTCGACCGTGACAATATGGCCACGGGTGTGTCGATTACGATACCCCAGCACAGCCGCCTAGGTAGAACTCTTACCTGTACCAGTACCCCAACAAAGAAGATCAGGCCACGACGCATCATGGCAATCTTTTTCAAAGATGGGTTCCGGCAGATTCAACTCCTTGAAGGTCGGGATATGTGAACTGATCCGCCGGATGACCATACCCACCATGCCTTTGCTGATGAAAACGTTCACGCAAAGCGTCTAAGCCTTCCGGGTTTACGGCAAAGTTGGCATCTTTATCCGCTTCGAACTGTTGACGTTGGCGGTCGTCCATCAAGGTAGGCAAGGTCTTCGCGCCATCTGCCTCCAGCGCATCTGTCTTGATTGGTAGCACCCTGACCAGTCCACCTTAAGTTGGCGGAGCCGACAGTTACGAAAAGGTCGGACGCGCCTTTATTGGCCATCAAGCGCAGAAGATCGAGCGTTTCCATCAGGTCTAACTGAATTTAGCCTGATCAACGGCCAACGACCGCGCGATCGCGCGTTCGACGACGCCCCGATTGACGAGATCTTCAAGAGACTGGTCCATTGTGATCATGCCCGCCTCTTTTTCCGGTCTGGATCGCCGTGATCTGCGGGATCTTGGCCTCTCGGATAAGATTTCGAATAGCCGGCGTGTAATCCATGGTTTCTTACGCGGCGACGCGACCCCACCGGGCTTTTTCAGCAGGCGTGTTGTGCAATGACGCCTTAAGCGACTCGAAGCATGGCTCGTACCATCTCTTTCGCCCGCTGGGAACACGTCGATAATGCGGTCAATGGTCTTGGCCGCTGATGATGTGTGTAGCGTACCGAACACCAGGTGACCTGTTTCAGCAGCCGTAGCGCGGCTGATCGTTTCCACATGCGCATCTCGCCCACCAGACCATCAGGATCTCCGTAGCGCAGAGCGCAAAGCATCATTGAAGGACCGGGTATCGCGCCCGACTACGCTGGTTTATGAGACAGCTGTGACTCTGTGAACAAATTCGATCGGGTCCTCTATCGTGGATGCTGCCTTTCGGTGTGATTGACATAGTCAATCGGCCGCCAACGTGGTCGACTTCCCTGAACGGCCATGGGTCGGTGACCAGCAATGAGTCCACGATGTTTCGCCAGCGCTTGGAATATTGCGGCGCGTTGATGGTTTCTAGCGACAACACTCCTCAGTAGGAATCGTTCGAATGCAGCGGACGGCCCGCGCGATTGGTTAAACGCGTTCACGCGGAACCCGCAATATTCGGCAACTCAAATGCGAAATCGGCCTCAACGCTCCTCAAATCCTTGCGCTGGTTATCGAGCATGATGTCGTAGATCATGTCGTGAACGACATTGAGGAAAGCGCATCACCTTAATGCGCCGAATATCGCCATCGATCTGAATTAAAGGCGTGATCCAGAGCTGATATGGATATCCGAGGCGCCATTTTCACGGCGAAGGCCAGTAGCTCAGAAAGATCCATTGCTCAAAATATCTGAAAGCGGGTTACGGTTCATGGCAACAGTATAATCTGGACACTCATCTAAGACAGATTGCGTCCGCCGTTGGTAAAAATCGAATTTCATGTCACCTGGAGCAAGTACTCTCGCCGAGCGCGTATCGCCCCTCGTTGCAGCTAAGAACAGCAGAGGATAACTCGGCAAAGCCCCCAGGAGCGTACAGCTGGTTGCGGTTATGCCAACATATCCCGCAGAGGATGTAAGGCGCCGCTGAACTCGGTCAGCAGCATTTTGGGAGAACCAACTGCGGATGCGATGCAGAAAATCCTAAACCTCGAAGATCTTGGCCTGACTGGCACTCATCGGACCTGTGCAGAGCAACAAGTGCCGGGATGGCTCTTTACTGATTGGTTCACAGTGCCGATCGCTTAAAATTGCAGACCGACTTCAGCTACGACCTGCAGATACCCCCCATAAACCTGCTGGATTCAAGTGAGCCTTAAATGAACCCACTAAAGCAGGGCGTGCGCCAGAGGCTGTTTCTGAACTGGCCAAGACCATCTCTCCTGCCCAACACAAAACTTCGCGGACTGACGGCGATCCCCAGTCCCGAAACCGATCTGGATCGGCAGCGGCTTGAAGTCTTTCGTATGCTGGAGAGAACTTCTTGATGAAACGAATCGAGCGCTGGATCTTGAGATGGATTGTCTGTCGATGGGAATGACGGATGATATGGAGGCAGCCGTCGCGGAAGGGGCAACCCATGTGCGTATCGGAACCGCAATTTTCGGCGCGCGCCAGAAGCCGTTGGTGACCTAGCCCATGACTCATAAATCAATCGGCTTTATTGGCGGCGGCAATATGGCCATAAGCCTGATTGGCGGACTCATTCAGTCAGGCGTACCGGCATCCCAGATTGTCGTGTCCGAGCCGCTTCGGAAATCTCGTGAGGATCTCGTAAAGCGCTTTGGCATCGAGGTCTTCGAGGCCAATAGCGAGGTTGCCCATCGCGCCGATATCCTGGTGCTTGCCGTAAAGCCTCAGGTGATGCGGAGCGCGATTGACTCCATTGCTTCATTCCGCAGGAGCAGAGATGTTCTCTTTATTTCTATAGCAGCCGGCATCACCATTAAGAGCCTAGAGCGGTGGCTTGGGGGCGAGGCCGGCATTGTCCGTGTCATGCCGAATACGCCTGCTCTAATCGGTGCCGGCATCTCGGCTTTGTTTGCCAACCCCAACGTCTCGGACGTGGGGCGCGATGACGCCGAGCGCATTTTACAAGCCGTCGGCAAAACCGTTTGGCTGGCCGAAGAGAAACTATTGGATGCGGTCACTGCCGTGTCTGGCAGTGGACCGGCTTACTACTTTTATATGATGGAAGCGCTGCAAAACGCCGCGATAGCCGAAGGCTTGGATGCAGCAACTGCTCGGCTGCTCACAATAGAAACGGCCCTCGGCGCCAGCCGGCTTGCTCTAGCATCCAGCGAATCGGTCACGACCCTGCGGGAGCAAGTGACCTCCCCCGGGGGAACGACAGAAGCCGCTTTGAACATCATGCAGACTGAAAAGATGACTGCATCCTATGGCAAGGCGGTGGCCGCAGCCCGGCGGCGTGCTGACGAGCTTTCTCGGGAGTTGGGCTCATCGGATGAGGAGGCCCAGTGAACTACCTCTCCGATACAGGCCTTTTTCTGATCGATACCATCCTAGGATTTTTTATTCTGATTGTGATGTTTCGTGTCCTGCTGCAGATGACACGGGCCGATTTTTATAACCCGCTCTCGCAGTTCGTCGTCAGAGTATCAAATCCCGTCTTAACGCCATTGCGGCGCGTTGTCCCTGGTTTTTTCGGCGTAGATCTAGCGGCGATCGTTCTGCTGATTGTCCTTGAGAGTCTGCGACTGATGCTGATAAACCTGCTGATGGGTCATTCACCAAATCTCCTCGGGTTGGTCATCCTGAGCTGTGGTGAACTGCTAAAGCTTGCGACCTACGTCATTATTTTCAGCATCTTCGCAAGAGCCATCCTCAGCTGGTTCAATCCCACCAGCAGACACCCGATGAGCCGACTTCTGGGCTCGTTCACCGAGCCGCTCTTATCACCGGCGAGACGACTGATCCCTGCTACCGGGGTTCTCGATCTGGCCCCCGTGATCGTATTTATCGTGCTCACGGTGTTCTTGAAGCTCGTCGTGCAGCCTCTTCTCGATATCGGTCGAGCGCTGCTGTAGGGACGGAGGAGTCGCGTTAGGTCGGCTCTACACGGAGCAAAAGCGCGGCACGTTCGCTGGCCTCTTCCACAATAAACAGAAAGCCTGCCTCCTCCACACTGTCGCCCACTTTTGGAATCCGACGGAGTCGAGCCGTTACAAGACCGCCTACCGTATGGGCGTCATGATCGGAAAGGTGTACCCCCAAGGCCTCGCCGGCTTCCGAAATAGGAACTCGAGCATCCATGACATAGACGTCGGTTTCGACTTCTTCCAACTGATGGCGTTTTTTCGGGGTGTACTCATCAAAGTCATAACCGACATCGATCTCTCCGACTACTTCTTCGATAATGTCTTCCATCGTGATCATCCCGATCGCTGAGCCGAACTCGTCGACAACAATGGCCATGTGGTCATCACGCTTTCGAAGAAGCGGCAGCAACTGTTCGATGGTTTGCCGGGGCGACACGTACAGCGCAGGCTTTACAAGAGACTCAAGAGGTTGATTGATGAGCTCCGAATCCATCATGTCCCAAGTGGTGATGGTTGCAATCCCGATGATGTTGCTGATATTTCGGTGATAAACCGGAAGACGATTGAAGCCGCGGTTGCGCACCATCGCGACAGCGCGGCGCGACGACTTGGTCTGATTGATCGCGGTTACCTCAGCAATCGGGATCATGGCTTCACCTACGGTGGTCTCGCCAAAACGGATCACGCGTCGAATGCGGCCATGGTCAAATGCATCCACACCCGACGTCCGCTCCGCCATCTCAACGACCGAACGAATGAGCTCACGCGTCATGAACACGTTCTGCTCCACTCGCCCGCCGCCAAAGACCCGGGCTGCGAATCGGGAAATTCGCGAAAATCCCATGACGAGCGGATAAAACACGTATCGGAAAGCACGCAGTATGTAGATCGCTCGCGGCGCTATGTCTGTCGAGCGGTGCTGGTAAACACTCTTGGGAACAATCTCGCCGAGGATAAGAAAAAGCGGCGTAAAGACGAGAAAGGCAACCCATTCGCCGCTGTCACCGAGCAAGCGGATCATTGCCAACGTGCCAATCGTGGTCAGCGCGATCGTTGCGATATTGGTTCCCACGAGTGTGGTTCCAAGAAGGATTTCCGGACTGCGAAATTCATCCAGAACCATTTTTGAGCCTTTATGGCCTTTACCGGCATTGGCATTAAGCTTGACCTTATCGGCGTTAACCATGGCGATCTCGGATCCGGAAAAAAACCCCTTCAGGATCAAAAGCCCAATCATCAGGAGAAGTGTGAGGAGGAA
>JAYPPP010000004.1:0-103098 GCA_038131525.1 Gammaproteobacteria bacterium
TGTAAATCAAGCTATTCTTAGGTCCAATCAACGGACAGCACATATTGCCCTCAGAGTAACTTCTCCCGACATCGGCGCCCCCTTCGTAATACCCCTCGCCGCTTGAGTCATCGGCTTTCCACGGAAGGAACGGCTTCGCTGCCGCCAAAGCGCTAGATACACCCGATAACTCTTCCGGGATGTGAGCGAATACCTGGTCGAAATCATCTTTCAGATGGCTAGGCACCTGCGGAGTCAGGCGGTTTATTGAAACGCTAGGCTCGATTGCTTTATTGATGGCCTGCACTGTCGTTCGAGCGGCATCGGTATCCGTACGATGGGAAAGCGTTCCCGCAAGCACCCGCAGCAGTTCGATGACGATTGCAGAAGGGTCGACATCCGCCTGCTGTTGACCCTGCTCCTTTTCAATGGTTTGCATGGAGCGCCTCCTCTAAGGTCGACAACGCCTGATCGACGCTATCCACCGACTTCAGCATATCGCGGCCGCGATTTTTCAAGAAGCCTGCCGCGTTCATGGTGTCGAAAAACTTAAGCAGGTTGTCGTAATACCCTTCAACATTCAGCAGCACGCAGGGTTTTCGATGAAGATCAAGATTCGCCCAGGTCCAGATCTCGAATAACTCTTCCAGCGTGCCAATGCCGCCAGGCAAGGCAATGAAACCGTCTGCAAGATCGGCCATCAGAGCTTTACGCGAATGCATATCCTCAACCACCCGCAGATCGGTGAGACCCGGATGTGCAATTTCTTTGTCTTTCAGGCTATTTGGGATAACTCCGATCGCTTCGCCACCGCCGTCAAGCACAGCATCTGCTACCGCACCCATGAGCCCAATTGACGCACCGCCATAAACAAGCCCCAGATGATTCCTGGCCAGCCGCTCGCCAAGCTCTCTGGCAACCATTAGATAGGCGGGCCGATCACCCGGTTTGGACCCACAGAACACGCAAATTCTTTTCATCAAAAGATATTTCTTAACACCCCGTCTGGCGAGGCCTCGCGCTCAGCACCATGAAAGTGGTTTTAAAATCAGAAGAATTTCCCGACACCAATTTTACTGAGGTTTGATATGACCGGCACATTCATAGATATCCCCTCATCTGACGATGCGGGGTCGTTTCGCGGCTACCTGTCGACCCCCCCGACGGGAACCGGTCCAGGCATCTTGCTCCTGCAGGAAATTTTTGGAATCAACCCGCATATCCGCTCGGTTGCGGATAAATACGCCGCTGAAGGCTTCACTGTGCTTGCGCCCGACATGTTCTGGCGACTCGAGCCACATGTTGAGCTCGGCTACTCAGAGGAAGATCGGGCAAAGGCCTATGACCTTTATGGCCGTTTTGATCTGCAATCTGCGGTAATCGATATGCAGGCATCGGCCGAAACACTCATGACACATGAAAGATGCGACGGCACGTTCGCATCACTGGGATTTTGTCTCGGCGGAAAGTTAAGTTACCTGGCCGCCGCGCATTGCTCGCCAGACGCAGCGGTCATTTACTATGGCGTTCGCATTGATGAAGAGCTGCATTTGGCGGATCAGATCCGCTGCCCCCTCCTGATGCATTTCGCCGAGCTCGATAAACTCGTGCCCGAGTCAGCGCGCGACGCCATTCGCGAAACTTTCTCAGGCCGTGAAGACGTTGCTATTCATCTATACAAGGGCTGTGATCATGCCTTCAACACCCGCGGCCGAGATTCCTATAACGCAGCGGCGGCAAGTCTGGCTTATGACCGGTCCATAAAGTTCTTAAGCGCGCGCCTTGGTCTAACGGATGACGACTGAAGCGATTCGATTCATTCAGTATTTTGATAGCGCCCATGCGGGAGGCTGAGTCCGGTCGGATCGTCACTTTAGACGCGCTGCGTGGCATTGCGCTTTTCGGCATTCTATTTGTCAATCTGTTTAGCTTTGGGGCGGACTCGATAGCATGGAGTAGTGTCTCCGACCGAAGCGTGTGGCTCGTCAAACACATTCTTTTCGAGTCAAAGTTCTGGGGCCTTTACAGCATTCTCTTTGGAATGAGTTTTTATCTTTTTATGCGATCTGCGCGTTTTTCTTATCGCGCTCTCGGGAGACGCCTCATCATTCTGTTTCTTTTTGGGGCGATTCATGCGCTTATCTTTGAAGGCGACATACTGATGCTGTATGCCGAGGTCGCCGTCTTACTGCTACTGCTGCATGGAATCTCTAGCCGTTGGTTGTTTGTTCTGGTGATTGCGTTATGCATGAGTTTTCCATTGGGCCATTTCATTCAACCGGATCGGGATGCGGATTCCTTGCCAGAATCAGTCGTGGAGGCCGAACGTTGGCTGACAGAAGATCGAGCTGAAGACGTCCGTGTTTACGGCACGCCAAGCGAGATTCTCCTGGCGCACACAGATTTCATTCCGGAGGTCTTCTGGGTCGATTTTCAATATCCTGACTCGGGGCTCGTGGTGTTGGCATTTTTCTTGATCGGATACCTCATGGCGAGGTCAGACGTTTTGCAATCTGGGCGATATCCCGCGCACTTGAAAGATCGTCTGCTGATCGGTTGCTGGTTGCTGGGTCTTCTGCTCATGGTCTTTGAACAAGCTGTGCTGCGCCCATTGGGCTATTCCGCGTTTAGCGAATCGCTGTCAACAAGGGAGGTCACGCTACTGGGCGATATCATTTATCTCCTCGCAACATTGCTGTTGACCGCGGCGTGGTTCCTCACGGTGCAACATTGCGCCGAGCAGGGGCGCTTTCCAAGCGTGATTAACACGCTGGCTCGGGCCGGGCGAATGAGCTTAACGCTCTATCTTTCTCAAACGCTGATATTCACTACGATTTTTTATGGCTACGGTTTTGATCAGGCCTATCGGCTCGGCCCGAGCCAGGTTTTCCTGCTGGCCGTAAGCATCTACGCCGTCCAGTTAGTGTTCGCTTCTCTGTGGTTACGCTGGTTTTACACTGGGCCTTTGGAGTGGATATGGCGAATGGGGACGCATGGACAGCCGGAGGCGATTCGAAGACAGTGACGCGTTTCTCCATTCACCCATTGCGGTTTTGGGAGTCCATTACTTTCAGATGTCTAGCGGTTGTGAGGGGTTACCCGAATGGACTCCACTCTTTAGATGCATCCCCTTTAGGACGAGCGCTTGAGAGCGAATGGTCACACTCTGCTCGATATCTGCCCCGCCCATGAGCATTGCACCCTGATTAATACAGGTCTCATTGCCGATCCGCGAGTGCCTTACCGTAAGCACCCTGCCCTCAAAACTATGAAGCTGTAATTGGCCGTTGATAACGCAGCTGTCCCCAATATCCACCGCATGCCAGTCAAAGGCCTGGATAGGATGGGCAAAAATGGTTCGCTTGCCGATTCGGCAGCCAAACGCACGAAGCAGCGGATTCGCCAGAGCGGTGCCCTCCGCGCTTGCCAAAAAATGCCAGACCACTGAAAAAAGCAATCCTGGGCCAGAAAATAGGTGAAGTGCCTCATCGACCAAAACGGTGTCGTGTGATCAGCGCCCCACCTCACCAACCAACACCCACTTAATCAATAGGGCCGCGAGCGGCAGCGCCACTGGCGAACATCAGGGCCGCAAGGCCCGTTGACAGCAAGGCGCCAAGACCTAAGGTCTCGGTCCACACCAGAAAACGATTCCTAAAAATACACCGATTCCAGGGATTGCTCCCGTGGAGCCGATATCACTAAAGAGCACTCTCATCAGGAAGACCGGAAACGACGGCGACCCACCTCCGCGCTGGATATCAATCCGCCGGCGCCAAACTCCAGCGGTGGATTTCCCGAAAGGACACGCGCTGAATCCGGACGCGCGCGAGACTGCTGTCGCGCCAGTACGGCCCTAGCGACGTCGAAACGCCCAGCAGTAGATTTCCGGGCAGCGCTCCATTCTCCGAAACCGAGTTATTGCTCGCGAAGTAGTTCTCGGGAACCTGGAGTACACGTAGCGTGAGAATTGGCCCCTCTTCATCAAGCACATTGCAGAAACAGCCGTGCGCGAAAACACATCGGAGCCGGCATCCAGCAGATCCGGCAAAGATTGGTCATCGTATCGCATTCGGAGCCACCGACCCGAGCGAAGCGTACGCCAGAAAGCGCACGAAGGTATTGCCCAGTAAGGCTCCATGTCCAGAACTGTTGCAACTGGTTCATTTTCTGCTGACGGTAACGCGCCAGAACGCCGGATGCGGACTCCGCATCTATCGCGCCGACATGGCCTCCGGTGAGACGAATAAAAAGACTGACTAATATTGAACTTGACAGAATACTGAGCCAAATGCCGGCGATAGCCGATCCCAAAAGTCCAAACACTTCCCACGTCAGCTCTTTGCCAGACGATCGTATGAGCGACTGAATCGCGTCGAATCCGAGAAACTGCAGCGATATCAGAGCCGTCATCCCCATTGGGGCGATCACGAGGGCAAACTCAAGCAGAACCTGCAGGCTCACGTTACGCGTTTCGCGCAGCACCGTATTCGGCCTGGTGCCGATTACGCTGGACCCTTCGCAAGAGCCGATGACCCGCCACCGCATTGGCCGGCACGCCCGTCAATAACGCGCGGCCTGGCACTGCGCTTTCAGGGATGACAGCGGTGTCAGCCAGGATTCGTCTCCCAGTGAAGCGCCCGCCGCCAGCGTAGCGCGCGTCCCTACTTTCGCCTCGCGCCCCACGTATACCTCCGCCAAAACCAAAGCGTTCTGCTCCCATCGTACCGTGCTGATCTGCGCCGACGATTGAACAATCGCGCCTTCGGCAAGGTGATCAGCGTCAACGGCCCATCCACTCCACGCTTTGTGCGATGTGAGCGAAGTCGCGACCCCGGCGCCCAAATGCCCGCAGAAACCAGCAAAAATGCGTGGACTTCGCACCATATTTTTAGCGGGCACGAAGACCAGAGACTGCTGCTGTTCAATCCACCAGCACCACAGATGAACGGTGGAAAACTTAGCGTATCGGCCTGGGCGAATCGGTGAAAGCGAGTGCGAGGGTTCAAGTAATCTAAGAATTTTGACCCAGCCTAGATTCAGGAACGGGAAAGCAAGATAAATCCCGAAGGCGACGCCACTCAAGATCAAAAGACATGAGATCACCGCTGAGAAGCATGGCCTCGGCATCACTCAAGCCAAGCGCGGCTACCGCCACCAGCAGAAGCGGTAAACGCAGAATGACAATGCCAAGCGCTTGAAGCGCGCTGAACCATCGAAAGTCGAGTATCGGAAAAGCCTCCCGACAATCTTCTATCGATAGCTCGTCGACTTCATCGACAATCGTCTGGGCCTTCCCGGGTTCTTCGCCGCCTCTGAGCCGCGCTAACGCGGCAACGCCCCGGGCAGACTTAGACTCGCCGAGAAGATTTCTTACTGAGATACGGTAGCCATTCGATTGAAGTTTTTGACTGAGTTGGGCAATGGCAATCGAGTGCGCGCCCCAGTTAATAAACTCATCGTCGAGGCTCAAGCTATCTCCAAGTACCGAACGGCAGATCTGCAGAACATCTTCATCAACCTGATCCAACGACGATCGGCTACCTTCATCCGATACGCCAGGTGGAGCGCGAAACGGCATCTTCTCGGCGGATATATCCGGCAAGGCGCGTCGATCTATCTTTCCTGATGCGGGCACCAGATTGAAGCGCTCCACCTGAAAATATCGTGACGGAACCGCGTATCCTGGAAACGACCTTCTCAGACTCTCTTGTGCCCTCTCAATCCACGGCGCCTGCAACAAAGCCACCGCACTTTGCGCACCTTCGGCTAGGCGCTCGGATCGGGGTGACTTGATAAAGGCAATTAACTCATCGTTCTGACAATCCAAAACTGCGGTCTCGATCTCCGCAAACTCATCCTGAAGAAGTGACTCTATAGGCTGAGTTTCCACGCGAAATCCGCGGACCTTAAGCTGCGTGTCGATGCGACCATGAAAATGGATTCGGCCGGAGTCTGGATCCATATGACACCGGTCCCCGGAACGGTAAAGCCGACCCAGTGAGCGATGTGTAATAAATTTTTCGGCCGTTACGGCATCCAGATTTCGATAACCCCGGGCCAGCTGACATCCGCCAATGCACAGTTCGCCCTCTTCGCCGATTGGCACAGGCTGCAGGTCCGTGGGCGATAAAATGAAATAACTCACGCCGGCGAAGGGCGTGCCGATCGTCACGGGTTCGCCGGGGCGCAACATCTGCCGACTGGTGTCCGTACTGACCTCCGTCGGGCCATAGGTATTGATCACTTGTCGCCTACCCTGGGTCCACGGCTTAACCAGCGATGCCGGAAACGCCTCCCCAGCGGGGATAACGTATCGACAGATCGGATACGGCAGGTCCTGTGCGGGATTCGCGGTGAGCGTAGAAAGCAGGATCGGGGGACAAAACAATGCGGTGACCTCACGCGCTTTAAGAGTAGGCAAGAGATCCGGTCCCGAACGAAGTTCTGATTTACTCAGCATAACAACCTCTGCGCCTGCCACCCATGCGCTGTACATCTCCGAAATGCTGCCGTCATAGCCAAGAGAAGAGGAGAGCGTTGTGGCATCGTGGCCGGCAACAAAATCAAAATAGCTGGCGTACGACTTCGCGAGATTGATGTATCCCGCATGCGGACATTCAACGCCTTTCGCCTTGCCCGTCGTACCGCTGGTATAGAAGATAGACGCGAGTCGATCCGACGGATTGTCCAGCCACGCCGGTGATTTTTTCTGCAGGCTCGCCGTCGGATGGGGTGCGCCACAGCTGAGAAGATCGATACGCGGAATGGTGCTGACCGGCTGGGCCCCTCTGGTGATGAGCGCGACGGGCTTTGCATCCGTCAACATATCCTGTATGACCGCTTCAGGCGACTCAGGATCGATGAACAGCTGAACCGCGCCGGCTTTGAGAATAGCGAGGTGACTCGCCACAGCATCAGCATGGTCCTGCGTCATGTAAATCGCCACCACTTGATCCGCCTGATCCAGCATCGGCGTGATCAACGCCGAGATTTCACCGGCACGTAGGTCAAGCTCCCGGTAAGTTAGCGTCTCTCCAGATGCGGCAACCGTAAGGGCAGGAAAATCAGGATACTTTGCTGCCGATCGCTCAAATATTTGATGCAGCCATTGCGCGCCGGATTGATGACTATGCATACCCCAGGGACGGGGGCCGGGGCGATCGCTTAACCCGGGACTTTCGTCGGGGCGAGGCGAAAGTCGATGCACCCAACGATACCGAAGCCACGCTGCCGTTACCGCAGCCAAGGCAAGTGCTAGGATCCAGAACATCGTACAACTCTAAGACGCAACGCGCCTGCTGTACATCAACGGAAATAGGACTCCATAGCACCTCGACGGCGCGTATCCAGCGTCACACAATGAAATCCTCCACCCAGCATCCGTGAATGACGGAGCTGGAGCGGCACCACTTCAAGCCCCTTACCCTCCAGGAGCCGGATCAGTGCCGTTTGGTGTTTGTCCACGACCACGGTCTCTGGACCCAGACTGAAAAGATTCATATCGATCCATTCGCTGCCGATCGCCTGTCGAAGATAGTCCTGACTGTGGCGCTCTTGATTCTCCATCGGAGGACTAAAGATGATCTCCCACTCTTTAAGAAAAGCGGGCATCGTGTCCATGGACAGACGTCCCGGGTTTGCCAGCACCAGACCGGGCCGTAGCGCAACCAGCGTGGAATCGACATGGCTTCCGAAGTAGACATCTTTCATGAAATGAACCCGATATTCATCGCCAAGTACGCGCTGCAGCCAATGACCCCCGAGTTCGTTTCCCGTCGCGCTCACAAGATAGAGAAGGTCCCGTCCAAAACGCAGCACATTTGCCGCATCAAATGCAGGTTCGTCGTTTCGAGGCGCCGGCTTTTCTAAATCCACATCAAAAAGCTCGTCAGCCAGTACCGGTTTCGGGGCGCTAAACCAGACAGCGTTTGACGATAAATACTCCATAAGGAGACGTCGATAACTCCCGGTCTCCAAAGAGCGGCCGCGAATGACATTCGGCGTTTCAATCACACGATCGCCGATGACCAGCAGGATGTCACGCGGGCAATAGTTGTAATATCCCTCGCACTCCCATTCGGTCGTTCGAATCTTTTCATGATGCGGCCAGGGGTCGGGCCGGCGCACCGTAATGCCGCGAGCCGTCATCATATCGGCGAAAACCTGGAGGTCTTCTTCGGTTTCCTCAATAACCTGCTGCGGGAAAGTACCCTGCGGTATCTCGCTCAGCGAGCGATCGGGATACTCCGCCAGCCGCGTGCTCAAATCCGCAAAAGGGAAACGAGCGCCCATGGGATTCCCCACGATCACTTCTTCAAGAGGATCCCACTCGTTGCAGCTCCACACCTGACTCATATCGACATCACTCAGACTATTTTGTTTCCCATAAGAAAGGGCCGCACCAAAGCGGCCCTCTCGCTGGACTCAAAGAGACGGGTCTAACCCCCAACGGCCTCCCAGAGGCTGCTGCCGTGGCAGCTCATCGTCTCACCTTCTAAGGCAGCGGCATCCGAATCAGGATATGCATCCCAAAACTTTCCGTAGTGCGTGAAGGATTTCCAGGTAACCGTATAGAGGACGTCGGTACCCAGCCCGTCCGCACCGGACGCGACCGGAAACAGTACGCTTTGGGTCAGACCATCACCCCCGGGCACCTTCATCGCGGCGGCTTTCCACTTTTCAGCGTGGGCAATGACAGCCTCCTCTGACACCTCGTCGTTGAGTTGGCATCGCCAAACCTGCATCGGAGTTGCGGCATTAGCAATCGGCGATAGCGCTAGCAACAGGCCAGCAGCTGCAAATAAGGTCTTTGATTTCATAATGGTTCTCCTTTCAGAAATTCGGGTGGGGCTCGCTTGAGACTCTCGTTCGCTTTCTCGACATTTGTATATAACACTGAAAGGGGTGCTAACTCAACTTCCGTCCCCGAATCCGATTGAAACTTAAGAAAACACCCGTAGACTTCAGGGTAGTCCCTCGCCGCATGGCCTGCGGACCTACTTTAAATACCTGCGGAGAAATTCATATGACAATAAAGAGGATTCAGGTTGGCGATCGCATGAGCCAAACCGTGGTGCACGGAAACACGGTATATACCGCCGGACAGGTCGCGCTCGAGGCGCCCGGCGCGAGTGCAGCCGACCAAACCCGAGATATTCTGGGCCGCATTGATTCGCTTCTTGCTGAGGCCGGAACAGATAAATCCAAACTGATCTCCGCCACGATTTGGCTTTCCGACATGAGCACGTTTGCCGAGATGAACGAGGTCTGGGATGCCTGGGTGACACCCGGCGCAACCCCCGCGCGGGCGTGCGTTGAAGCAAAACTCGCGGCGCCGCAATTTACCGTTGAAATTGCGGTCATTGCAGCTCTCGATTGAGCTGATCGGATTCCATGCGCGTCGTCATCCTAGGCGCTGGTCTTGCTGGAATCACCAGCGCCTGGGAATTGCTGCGTGACGGCCATGACGTTACCGTTATCGACCGGGCGTCAACGCCTGCCGATTTCACCTCTCGCGCGAACGCCGGCTTGATTGCGCCCGGGCACGCTTTTGCCTGGGCCTCTCCCGCCGTTCCCAAAATCATGATGCGCTCATTATGGCGAAACGATCAGGCTATTCGTTATCGCCCGAGCCTAAACCCCCGTCAATGGCAGTGGCTTGCCATGTTTCTGGGGCAATGCACTGCTGAGAACGCTCGTACGAATACGCTACGAAAAACGCGACTGTGCCAGTATTCCCAGACACGCCTTCAGACCGTCGCGGGTGAGACGGGATTTGAATACCATCGAAACACCGGCGGATTGATCTATTTTTATCGGTCGGGTCGTTCCTTCGAAGCAGCAGCCATAAAAAGCGAGATTCTTGCGCAGGCGGGGGTAAAGATCGAAAGTCTTAGCCGGGATGAGGTGATCGATCGTGATCCTGGCTTGGCCGATGCCAAAGACAAGATCGCGGGCGCGTTATTCGTTCCCTCTGATGAAAGCGGCGATGCTCGGGTGTTTACCGATGCGCTTGCCAAGAAATGCGAGTCCCGCGGAGCCGTGATCAGAATGCAGACTGAAGTGCGCGGTTTTCAAACCCAGAATAATCAGCTGACCGCGGTGGTTACGCAAGACGGGACATTCGCGGGCGATCTTTTTGTGATGTCGCTCGGTGTGTTCAGCCCGCAACTCTCGCGATCACTGAAGGTCCATCTGCCGATCTATCCGGTAAAGGGTTATTCGGTAACACTGAACGCAAATGCCTCCCATGTATTGCCTAAACTCGGCGGTGTGGATGAAGACAATCTCCTGGCCTACTGCCCGATGGGTGACCGCCTACGGCTCACGGCAACGGCGGAGATAGGCACGTACAGCACTCGCCATCGACCCAGCGACTTTAGGGTCATGCTCTCAAAAGCCAAGGATCTCATGCCGCGGGCGGCTGATTTCTCAGCGCCGGAATACTGGGCAGGACTGCGCCCCATGACGCCGACGGGGTTACCGATTATCGGCCGCTCGAAATGGGATAATCTCTGGCTTAATACCGGCCACGGCCACATGGGCTGGACCATGTCGTGCGGGTCGGCACGACTGCTTGCCGATCTGATTGCCAAGCAACCCACAGAAATTCCGATGGACGGGATGGAACCAAGCAATACGGGACTACATTAATGGAACCACAAGCGAGTCATCAGCACGATTTCATAAATCTCAAGAATCTTCCATTTACTGTTGATGACGGCATCGCCGCGCGCGCGCGAATCGGCGTCGTTGTCCTCGCTACGGATCACAGCATTGAGCATGAGTACCGTCAAATCGTGACGCAGCCCGGTGTTGCGGTCTATCAGTCGCGCATCCCGAATTCGCCCACCATCACGCCGGACAACCTGCGGGCCATGGAGCCGCACATCACAGACCGGGCAAAGCTCATTTTGCCGGGGATTCCGCTGGATGTCGTTGCCTATGGTTGTACGTCCGCCTCAATGATCATTGGGGAAGAGCGCGTTTTCGAGCTCATTCATGCGGCACGGCCAGAAGCAAAAGCCACCACGCCGATCACCGCGGCATTTGCCGCTTTCCGAGCAACCGGATGTAAACGCATTGGCGTCCTTACGCCCTATTCCGACGAGGTCAACCAATACATTCGGCGCTATATAGAAGACAAAGGATTCGAGGTGCCAGTGTTTGGATCCTTCAATCAGGATGACGACAACCTGGTGGCGCGTATCTCAGCCGAGAGCATGAAAGCAGCCGCGCTGGAGATCGGGAGTCATGACAACGTTGACGGCGTGTTCGTTTCCTGCACCAGTCTGCGCCTCGCCCACTGCGTCGCCGATATCGAAAACGCTTTAGGCAAGCCGGTCACCTCTTCGAACCACGCAATCATCTGGCACAGTCTGCGCCTGGCGGGCATCAATGACTCGATAGAGGGCTTTGGAAAACTCTTCACACTGCCCGCCTGATTCGCCTGCAGAAGCCGGCCTTATGACTCGCAAGATCGTAATCATTGAACACCACGATGAACTGCGCGAAGACCTTGCCTCGCTTCATCTGCAACATCAAGGCTTCGCGGTCGAATGGTGCCAGCCTTTTAAAGGCCAAAGCTTAAGGTCACCAGATGACGCACTCGCGGGCGCCGTCATTCTTGGGGGAGCGCCGAACGTTGATCAAATGAACCGCTCCCCCTTCCTTTATGACGAGGTGCGCTGGATTGAGCAATGCTTAAAGCTCGATATCCCCATCTTGGGGCTATGTCTGGGTGCCCAGTTGATCGCCCATACCTTGGGCGCAAGAGTAGCGCCTCATGCAGACGGCGCCGAAGAGTTTGGCTTTTACGAGATTCTTCCATCGGCCGACGCGCCGGGTTTTGTTCCGGATGGGTTTCTCGCGGCGCAGTATCACGGGCGCGGTTTTGAGATCCCAAGCGGCGCTGTCAGTCTCGCTCGCGGAGAACTTTTTCCCAATCAGGCCTTTCGATTTGGTCAAAAGGTGGTTGGCACGCAGTTTCATCCTGAGTGCACACAAGCCATGTGGCAGCGCTGGCAGGCCTTCCCCGAAGCGCCCTGGGATAAGCCCGGCGCCCAATCGCGTGATGAGCAAAACCGACTGGCCGAAGCGACGCTTGCGCGTGCGGGCAAGTGGTTTATCAAGTTCCTAGATCAGTTATTTCCCTCCACGCTCTCTCAGAGCGCTTAATCTCGAGTCTGAAATGTCCATTCCTTCTGTTCATATCTCCCATGCACTAAATAATCCTTCGGCAGTTGGAGATCAGGCGTGTCCTGAAAAAGTAAAAGCCATCCTGCCCCCCGCGCGCTGCGCGCTGGCGCGCGAGACGATTTCAAAGTGGCGCGGTTACACCCCGACTGAACTCTATGATCTCACTGGGCTTGCGAATGCTCTCGGCGTGAAATCCATCTTCTATAAAGACGAGAGCAAACGTTTTGGCCTGGGTAGTTTCAAAGCGCTCGGGGGCGCGTATGCCGTGCAACAGGTACTCCAACAAGTTCTGAGCGAAATGCTTCCGGACGAGACCGTATCGCTTGATGACATCAACAGCGGAAAATTCGCCGAGACGGTCAAGAGTATTACCGTGGTAACCGCAACCGACGGCAATCATGGCCGCTCTGTAGCCTGGGGTGCTGAGCGATTTGGCTGTTCGTGCATGATTTATATGCATGCGGGCGTGAGCATAGGTCGTCAGCAGGCCGTTGAGCGTTACGGTGCCACAGTCGTTCGCGTTGCGGGAAATTACGATGACTCGGTGCGACAGGCTGATCTCGATGCGAAAGAGAACGGTTGGCACATTGTCTCGGATACGTCATACCCAGGGTATATGGAAGTTCCCCGCGATGTCATGGCGGGCTATACCCTCATGACCACCGAGGCGATGGATCAACTGCCCGAAGGAGTCACTCCCACGCATGTGTTTATTCAAGGCGGGTGCGGCGGCCTGGCGGGCGCCGTCTGCGCCGATCTGTGGTTTCGCTATGGCGCAAAGACTCCACGCATGATCGTTGTCGAACCGGATCCGGCCGCCTGCCTTTACGAGAGCGCCAAAGCCGGCGAAGAAAAAGTAGTCAACATCACAGAAGAAAGCATCATGGCAGGTCTTTCATGTGGCGAAGTGTCCGCGCTGGGCTGGGAAGTTCTGAAACTGGGCGCGGGGCATTTCACAACCATCTCGGACTCCCCAGTCGCACCGCTCATGAAACTCATGGACGAGGCGGTAGCACCCGACCCATCCATTGTTGCGGGAGAGTCGGCGGTGGCCGGCCTCGCGGGCTTAGTTGCCGCCCAGCAAAAACCTGATGTCGCAAAAGCGATGCACATTGATGAAAAAAGCGTTGTCCTGCTCTTTGGCACCGAAGGCGCCACCGATCCGGAACTTTACGAAACACTAGTGGGCCATCCTGCCGCCCATATTCCCTCGTAGGCTCGCATTTATGACTGAACCCGCACGCGGTTTTCCCCAAGCTGAATTCGAGGCCCGAACCTCTGTCACGCAACAGTGGATGCTCGATATTAAGCTCGATGCGCTTATCGTGACCACGGAGGCGGAGATTCGCTATCACACCGGGTTTCACACCCAGTTTTTTGAAAGCCCAACGCGACCCTGGTTTCTGGTCATTCCGGCGGAGGGTAAACCCATTGCCGTTATACCCACGATCGGTGAATCAGGCATGCACGCCACGTGGATTGATGAAGTTCATACGTGGCCTGCACCAAGACCTGCGGACGACGGTGTTTCGCTTCTACAGAGCACAGTAAAGGATCTGCCCAGACGCTTTGGGCGTGTGGGTATGCCGATGGGTCCGGAGAGCATTCTGAGGATGCCGGCTGCGGACGCGAGAACCCTCGCACAGGGTCTGGGCTCTGAGATAGTTGACTGTGCAGAACATCTACTACAGCAGCGTTTCGTGAAATCGAAGGCAGAGATCGAAAAAATCCGCCACGCCTGTCAGATCACCTCCGGAGCCTTCGAGGCGCTTCCCACCTACGCATCAATCGGCGAGACGGAACTCGACATCACCCGCAAAATGCGAATCGAACTCCTGCAGCGGGGTGCCGATAACACTCCTTTTATGGTGGCGGGATCTGGCCAAGGCGGCTACGACAGCATCATCATGGGTCCGACCAGGCGCACGCTTGAAAGCGGCGACGTACTGATCATCGATACCGGAACAACGTTCGACGGGTATTTTTGTGACTTTGATCGAAACTATGGCTTTGGCCACGTCGCCGACGATACGGCGCGAGCCAATGCTGCCGTGCATGCAGCGCTTGACGCCGGATTTGCCGCGGCGCGCCCCGGAGCGAAAATGAAAGAGGTGTGGAGCGCTATGTGGAAGATAATGGAAGACTTTGGCGCGCTTGGCAACAGTATCGGGCGAATGGGTCACGGCCTAGGCATGCTGCTTACTGAGTGGCCTTCGGTACATCCGGAGGATGAGCGTGTGCTTGAGGCAGGCGTCGTGATGACATTGGAGCCTGGCATGACCTTTGCACCGGGACGCCAGCTCGTGCACGAGGAAAATATTGTTATCACGGAGGACGGCGCCGAATATTTAACGCGCCGTGCGCCCCCTGAGATCCCGGTTATCGCTTAAACGAGTCAGTTCTAACGATCTACGTCTACCATTAGAGCATGGCAAAATCCGAGCGGCTCTTTTTGAGACGTCGGAATCACAGTGCTTTCGTGAAAAAGCGAACCAGCAGATCCTGATAGCGCTCGGGCTCGCGCAAAAGGCCTTCGATGTGATCCGCGCCACTGAACGTATGCAGCGCAACTTCCTCCCCGACAGATGCAGCATAGGCCGTTAAATCCAGAGCGTTCTGGTATGCCACGCGCGAATCTGCGTCCCCGTGCAGCACTTGGGCTGGCCGCCCTTTGAGCGCATAAATACCGTCGGCCGGACGAACCCGCATCAAATCAATTCCGCGAATACGGGCCGCCCAGTAAGCTGCGCGCCAGAGCTCGCCGGGAAAACCCTGGTACCTGACCTCGTCTGTCGCCGCGCGGTTAAAGTCAAAGACCGGCGCCTCCAAACTAAAAGCCGCGATCTCAGTATTCTTGGCTGCAGAAATAATTGCCGCTAACGCGCCGCCTGAAACACCGTGCACTCCTATTTTTGAAAGCGGGATGGCCTTCATACTTTTAAGCCAATACGCCGCGGTGATGATGTCATCCGATTCATCCTGTCCTGCTGAATGGCGACCGTCCTCACACGTGGTCTCGCCCTGGTCGCGCAGATCCATCAACAGCACATTGAAGCCGGCGCGGGCGAGCATCGCTGCGGGCATCAGCGTGTCGAAATTGTGCCGAGAGCTGTTGATTCCGTGAACCACGATTACCGTTTCTTTTGCTCGAGGGTACGACGGCGTCATCCACCATGCCGCGAAACTGACCGGGCGGTTAGGATCGAGAATGCGAACCGACTCGAAGGGCACATCCGACAACCACCAGCGGGAGAGATCGTGATCCACCCACCGATTCCAGCCCTCCCCTCGAAATGGCCCCTCACCCACTCCGGGCGTTTGAAATCTCGAGGGGGTATTGCCCGCATGAAAGGAATGCACTCCGCAGTGAACGGCTGTACCTGCCCGATAAACGTAGTCGCCGAGCGCCAGCGCACCGATCAAAAGAAGGATCGATGCAGCAGCTCCGAACTTTAAGAACCGCGCCAACATTTGCATGTCTTTCCCCGCCCTAGGCAAGGGTTGCCGTTGTGTCCCCGGCCGTTGACCTTCGGATCCTTGGTGCCGAGCGAATCAGCATCTGGGTGTAATCAGACTGAGGCGAATCAATCAAACGCGCGGTTTCCTCCTCTTCCACAAGACGACCCCCTTTAAGCACGCCGATACGGTGAGCCATTACCCGGACCACCGCAAGATCATGCGTAATAAAGAGGTATGTCAAACCCAGATCGTCCTGAAGCTCTTTGAGAAGATTCAGAACCTGCGCCTGCACGGAGACATCCAGAGCCGAGGTCGGTTCATCGCAGACGATAAATTCCGGACGAGAAGCCAGTGCTCGCGCGATTGAAATTCGTTGGCGCTGGCCACCGGAAAACTCATGTGGAAAGCGAGCGGCATCCGATGCTGACAAGCCTACTTGCTCGAGCAGTTCGTGGATGCGATGGACCTCAGCCTGTGGGCTCTGCACAAGTCCAAAGACCCTTAGTGGCTCTGCGAGGATACTGCCCACCCGCCAGCGCGGATTCAGCGAGGCATAGGGAGACTGGAATACCATCTGCAGCCGCTGACGAATCTTGCGATGCTCTGCCTGTGTTCGAGAACGATCATGAAGATCGTGCCCATCGATCAGAATACGTCCCGCAGACGGTCGCAACAGCCCAACGGTCATGAGTGCGATGGTCGATTTGCCGGAACCGCTCTCACCAACCAGCGCATACGTGCGTCCTTTTTCAATCGAGAACGACACATCACTCACCGCGTCGAGAAACCGTTTGGGTCGCCGGGCAATCATTCGCACGAGCCACGGCTCCGATAAGTCAAAACGTCGGCGCAATCCTTCGACGCGGATTAGTTCATTCATCGTCGTATAGGAAGCAGGCGGTACCTGCAGTCAGTTAGGGTTGCTCGTGCTCGCAGCGTGCAACCACATGCTCGCATCGTGGATGGAATCGACACCCGGTCGGGAGCGCATCGAGGCGAGGCATCACGCCCGGAATCTGAAAGAGCTTGGTATTGATGTCGCCCGTCTCTACCGAGGGTGTGGATGCGATGAGCCCTCGTGTGTATGGATGTTTAGGTTGCGTGAGCAACGTAGCCGTTGGTCCAATTTCGGCCAGCCGTCCCGCGTAGAGCACCGCGACCCGATCCGTCGTCTCTGCGATCACGCCCATATCGTGCGTGATCAACATGACGGATGCACCGCGCTCCTGACAAAGCCGCTTGAGCAGTTCAAGGACCTGGGCCTGAACCGACACATCAAGCGCTGTGGTGGGCTCATCGGCAATGATGAGCTCCGGCTCCGCACACAAAGCGAGCGCGATCACTACGCGCTGGCGCATTCCGCCGGAAAATTCATGCGGGTAAGCGCCAAATCGGCCGGGGTCAATACCCACCTCCTCAAGGCCCGCGATGGCCTTACGCCGCGCCTGATCACTACCGATCATCAAATGGGTCTGGATTGTCTCTACCAGTTGATCACCGATGGTGCGTAGCGGATTCAGACTTGTCAGCGGATCTTGAAAGACCATGCTGATGCGCTTGCCTCGAATACGAGAGCGGGATCGGATACTTGCTCATCGATACGCTCACCGCCCAGCCAAATCTCGCCGCGATCGATGTAGCCGGGCGGATCAATAAGCCCAATGATTGCGGCCCCGTCATAGACTTACCGGCTCCTGATTCCCCCACAAAACCAATAATCTCGCCCCTTCGGATATCAAAGGAAATATCGTCAATGGGCACCAACTCACCGTGGCGATGCGGAAACACCACGCGAAGGTTGCGCACCGAGAGAATCAAGTCGCTCATTTCAGCCTTGATTCAGTGTGTCGCGTAACCAGTCACCCAGCAGATTTACAGAAAGCGCGAGCGCGAGCAACGTGGCCGCCGGAAGATCAAGATCCACCATTCGCCGGAAAAAGAAAGTCCTGGCCGATGCGGATCAGGGTGCCGAGACTGGGCTCTGTCGGTGGCGCTCCGACGCCTAAAAAAGAAAGCGTAGCTTCCGCAATAATCGCCAGTGCTAGAGTAATCGTAGCAATCACGAGCACCGGCGAGAGCACGTTGGGGAGAATATGCCGCAACATGATCTGTCCACTACCAAGCCCAATCAATCGCGCCGCCTGTACATATTCTTTTTCTTTCTCGACAAGCGTGGTGCCACGCACGGTGCGCGCGAACGGCACCCACTCCGAAAGACCGATAGAAATTATCAGAACCGAAATAGCCAACTCATCACGCATGCTGGGCGGCAGCAATCCTCGGGCTATTCCAAAAATCAACATCGCAATCAGGATGGACGGGAAAGTAACCTGAATATCCGCGGCGCGCATAATCAGCGAATCCACCCAGCCGCCTCGATAACCGGCCCACAAACCCAAGCTAACGCCCAGCACCATGGCAAATACAACGGCCGTGAGCCCAACAAAAAGCGAGACTCTGAGGCCAAAGATAATTGCCGACAGCAAGTCACGGCCCTGATCATCGGTGCCCAGAAAAAATACCTCTCCCGTGAACGCATTGGGCTGCATGGGAGGCGTAAATCCGTTCATGAGATTTAGCGAGCCGACATCGAAGGGATTGGTCGGCGCAACAAGATCCGCAAAAACGGCCAGCAGAATCAACAGCAGTACCACCGCAAACGACACCAACGTAACCGGCGATCGTTTGAAGCTATAAAAGAAATCGCTCTCGCCGAAGCGACTCATCAGGCTCTTCTCGCCGCTCATGAGTTCTGACGCTTCAACTGCCCATCGCGAATGCGTGGGTCGATTGCGAGATAAAGGAGATCAACAATCAGGTTAATCACCACAAACAAAGTGCCGACTAAAAGCAGATAGGCAGACATCACTGGAATATCCACAAAAAACACTGCATTGATGAACATCAAACCGACACCAGGCCATTGGAATACCGTTTCGGTAATGATCGCGAACGCCACAATAGCGCCCAACTGAAGACCTGCTACGGTGATTACCGGTACGAGCGTATTTTTCAGCGCGTGACCGAAGTACACGACCCGCTCAGACAAACCCCTGGCCCTTGCAAACCGAATAAAGTCCTGACGAAGAATCTCGAGCATCTCCGCGCGAACCAGCCTCATGATTAACGTCATCTGATAAAGGCCTAGCGTAATTGCAGGCAGCACCAGCGACTTAAGACCAGACACGGTCAGAAGACCTGTCGACCAGAATCCCACCTGTACGGTCTCGCCTCGGCCGAAACTCGGCAGCCAGCCAAGCTCAACGGAAAATAACCAGATCAGCAACACCCCAATAAGAAAAGTCGGCAAGGACACGCCGATCAAAGAGCTCGACATAATAAAGTTGGCGATGAATCCGTCGCGGCGAATCGCCGTGTAAATGCCGAGCAACGTGCCGACAAGCATCGCCAGAATCGCGGATACCAGCGCCAGCTCAAGCGTGGCGGGCAAGCGTTCCAGAATCATATCGGCTACTGGAAGCGCACCCCGATAAGAATTACCAAAATCGAACTGCAGGGCCCTAACGACAAACCCAAAGTACTGCTCATGAAGCGGGTCATTCAGGCCCAACGCTTCGATTAAGGCATCGCGCTGCTCGACCGTAGCCTCCTGACCCAGCAAGTTGTCAACGGGATTTCCGACATAGCGGAACATCATGAATGACACGAATGCGACCAGGAACAGGACGAAAATCGACTGGCCGAGACGGCGAAGAATAATTAGAAGCATAGCGCCAAAAGTCAGAAGAGCCCGAACAGAAGAACCTGTCCGGGCTCAATGACTCCGGGTAACCCGACGCGGTTGGACATACCCTTCGAGGGAACGCCCAGTCCGCATTATCGGACTACTTAAACGTCAAGAACTGAAAATGCGGTTGATCTTCAGGCTGGACTTCAAAATTAATATTGTCCTTCATGCCCCAGTTCAACACCTGGTTATGAATCGGCAGATACATCTGCTGTGCCTGAATAGCTGCCCAGATCTTCGCAATGGTCGCATTGCGCTTCGCGAGATCCGTCTCAGACTCAAGACTCACAATCATCGCATCCACTGCCGGGTCCGAATAGCCGGTCGGGTTCCAAGAACCCCGATCACCGGTCTTGGTATGAACCAGGAAGTTGAAGATGTAGTGTGAGTCAAAGGTCGGCACACCCCAGCCCAGCATGTAGAAGTCAGAATCTCCGCCCTTGATGAAGGGGAAGTGCTGTGCCTTGGGCTTAGCATCAAGGGTCACTTTGATACCGATCTGACCCATCATGCCGACGGCCGCCTGACAGATCGCCTCGTCATTGATATAGCGGTCATTCGGGCAGTTCAGGGTGATCTCAAACCCGTTTGCATAACCCGCATCGGCCATCAGCGCTTTCGCCTTGGCCATATCTGGCGCTGGGTAGGCATTCAGCTCAGGCGTCCAACCGTTAACAAACGGCGGCATGATGACGCCGGTCGGGTCGGACTGATCCCGCATGACCACTTTCTTGATCGCCTCGCGATTGATAGCGATGTTCATGGCCTGTCGGACCCGAAGATCCGCGGTCGGCCCGTTGGCGTTATCCACGCCAAAGAAAATGACGCGGTTCTGCGCCGCGGTCCCTACTTTGAGGCCCGCCGTCGAGCTCACACGGCCCAGATCCTGCACCGGTACGTCTTGAATGATGTCCACCTCACCAGACAACAGCGCGGCGACTCGGGTTGCAGCAGACTGAATCGGGGTGTAGATGATTTCAGTCACCTGGCTGGGATAGATGCTCTTACCCCAGTAATTCGGGTTGGCGGTAAGTACGGTCTTCTCATCAATCGTGCGACTGACCAACTTGAAGGCACCTGTGCCGTTGGTGTTCATGGTCGCAAAGTTGGTCTCACCCTTCGCTACATCGTGCGGCGTCATCACGTTGTTCTTTTCTGCCCAACCCTTATCCATCATGAACATGTTGGTCAAGTTGTTGACCAGGAGCGGGTTAGCGCCATGCGTCTCAATGTCGACAGTGTGAGAATCGACCGCGCGAACTTCCTTCACGGAGGATAGGAGTTCCTTCATGTCCGATCCATCAGCCATGGCCCGGTTAATGGAGAAGACGACGTCTTCTGAGTCGAATGCAGCCCCATCGTGATAGGTCACACCTTTACGGAGCTTAAAACGCCAAACGTTCGGGTTATCCGGGAGCGCAGCCCATTCCGTTGCCAGTGACGGGATGATCGCACCCGACATATCGCGCTGGAGCAACGAGTCATAAATCTGGTGCGCCAGGGCGTGCGTCGGCCCTTCGTTCTGCGCATGAGGATCCATGGTCAGCGAGTCGCCCGCACGCGCCCATCGAATGGTTTCGGCCGAGGCAATCGTCGATACAAACAGCCCCGCTACCATTCCGGCAACGAGCCTAGTGGTTAAGGATTTCATTGTCCCTCCTTCTTTGGTTGTCCAAATCAACTACAGCTTGTTATTTTTTCTAAAAACAACGATCCGATTAGACCCTTGGGCCTATTAAATAGCAAGATTTTCGTGCTCTGCAGGACTCTGGCACGGATCCGAATAGCGACGAACCACGCCATTCGCGCACGACCCCCAATTTACTTCTTTTAGTGCAGTAATTTGTCCGAGCCTCACAGCCCTCGCTCACGCAAATCACTCGGGCATGTTCCATAGGCTAAAGCGGCCACCAGGTGCACGCGCTCATCGATTCCGCCGTTCATCGCCATGTGGTAGCCACGCGTATCGGTGAAGTAGACAGAGCCATCCGCGGGAAGGTGAGTGACATGATGATTTACAACAAAAAGTGACCCGGGGTTGCTGATAATCGGAATGTGCAGACGGGGCTCCGGATCGCGGTGCCACGAGTTACAGTTGTAAGGCGCTTTTGATAACACCCGAACCCGACCGACAGGAAAGCGTTGAGATAACTCCTGATACACCTGCTCAAAATAGGTTCCGACAAATCGCGCATCAAACTCACTATAGGCCGCCTCATCCACGACCTCCTCAAAAGCCTCCTCGACGTAGCGCTCGTCGCTTCGCATCAATAGCGCCCCGAAAGATCGCTCCCGCTAGGCGTTTGCTGCCCGGGGCGGTGCGTCAGAGGCAGCACGCCAAACCCTTGGATTTCCATTCGTCATCCGAGTAGCCGGTTTTAAGCAGGCATTCAGCGAGCGCCTGCTTGAGCTTGCTGATGTCAAAACGAAGGTTGAGGCGAAATATTCCCTCGCCGGCAACAAAGCCCGCCACGGAAACGGTCTCAGGAGGTTGAGCCAGTCGCTCCTTTATGCGTTCAGCGTCACTCGGCATGTCCGGTCCTCGTTCCATTGAATCCATATCCCTAGCCGTCGCGACAGCAAATCACCCTCTTGCAGCGCCGGAAAACAAAGTGCAATGATAAACTGCTCTGAAAAGGATTCCGCGATGAAACACCCTCGATCAAAAGCAAGCTTCGGGCTGGCGAGAAACTGAACGGCTGCTGGATCGAAAGCTTCAGCCCGATTGCGACAGAGATCATGGCGCTCAGTGGCTACGACACGGGAATGATTGATCTGGAGCACGGTGCGGGCTCTTTCTTGACGCCATCTCAATGATGCAGGCTCTCGATGCAAACGGCTGCCGTCCCATGATTCGCGCGACGAGCGCAGATCACGCCGTCTTGAAGCGCGTTCTGGACATCGGACCTCAGGGCATGATGGTGCCCAACATCCGCAACGTTGAGGAAGCCCACAATGTTGTGGCGGGATGCCGCTACGGGCCACGCGGTGTGCGCGGCGCCGCCCCAGTGCTGCTACGTGCTACCGACTACGGCAAGCGTGTGGACGGTTACGAACAACAGATGGATGAGGACTTCCTTCTCATTGGGCAAATTGAATCAAAAGAGGCCGTTGATCAAATCGACGCCCTTGCCGCTGTCGATGGACTCGACATGCTTTTTATTGGTCCCATTGACCTCTCGGCCTCCCTAGGCGCGCTGGGACAATTCGATAGCGATACATTTATTGACGCTTTTGAGCGGATCGAAAAAGCGACGCTCGACGCGGGCAAGTTTCTCGGCTGTATTCCGTTTGCCGCATGGAGCAGTGAACGTCTTTTTAGGAACGGCCATCATCTGGTGCTCTCGGGATCAGATACGGTACTGTTACGGGGCGCCGCTGAGCAGGATGTCCAAGACCTGCAAAAGGCGCGTGACGCCGCATCTCGCAGTTAAGTTCACAGCAGCTGGCGCATTCAACAGTGACGGGTTTCATCGATCCAAGCAAAGAAACGTTCGCAAAATTTCGCGAGGATGACCGCCCGGGGCCTATTCATATGCTGAATTTGGTGCGCTTTAAAGCGTCGGCCACTTACGAAGACGGGCGAATCGCGACCGGCGCCGAAGCCTATGCGGCTTATGGTCGTGAAAGCTATCCGGTATTTTCCCGACTGGGAGGCCGTATTGTCTGGCGCGGCAACTTCGAACTCATGCTGATTGGCCCTGATCAGGAACGATGGGACGAATGTTTTATCGCCGAATATCCCTCGGTCGAGGCCTTCGTCGAGATGATCAAAGACCCTGTTTATCGCCAGGCGGTAAAGCACCGGCAGGCAGCCGTCGCCGATTCCAGACTGATTCGCACGATGCCGTCAGCATCCGGGTCAGGCTTTGGTGGCGATTTGGCGATAAGTTAAGCCGCGGCACTGAGCAGGCAGCATAGGCCGGATATGAGTTCGACTGTCACTTCAGAAAAACTACTACAGGTAAGCATCTGGCGTGGCGGTGACGATGGCCGCCTCGTGCAGTACGAGGTCGAAACCCGGGAAAACCAAACCGTGCTCGATGTCGTGACGGAGATTCAACGTCGACTCGAACCGTCATTGGCCTACCGCTTTGCCTGTCGAGTGGGCGTTTGCGGCTCTTGCGCAATGACGGTCAATGGTCGACCCCGTTGGACTTGTCGAACCCACGTCAAAAACGTGGCGCAGGACCATGCGCTGACTATCGAGCCACTTCGTAACCTACCCAAGATCAAAGACCTTGTCTGCGATCTCGCCCCCTTCATCGATACCTGGAAGCGCGCAGGCGCGCCCTTCTCGGGCTCAAGTACGCGGCACAAAAAACCAGCCGCAGTGAAGCCTGACTCGCCGTTGCGGGTGGCTGCAGATGCGGCACTTCAATGCATTAACTGCGCCGTGTGCTACAGCGCCTGCGACGTGGTGAGTTGGAACCCCGATTACATCGGCCCGGCGGGACTGAACCGAGCGTGGACACTGGTTAATGACATCAGGCATAACCAGCGCGAGCAGACTTTTAAAATGGCTTTCGGCAAAGGCGGTTGTGGATCCTGCCATAGCCATGGCAATTGCACGCGCCACTGCCCTGTTGAACTGCGCCCGTCAGAAAGTATTGCCGGCCTGAAGCGGGCTGCTTTTTCAGGACTTCCGACCGAGTAACCCCTAATCGTGGAGAAACATCTCTATGTCGCGCAGCGCCTGACGGCCATAGTGCTGGCGCCGCTCGTGCTTATCCACCTTGTCTTGATTCTTTACGCGATCGAAGGCGGGCTCAGCGCAGGCGAGATTCTGGGGCGTACGCGCGGCCATCTGGGTTGGGCTACTTTTTATGGCCTGTTTGTGATGGCCGCTTCCCTTCATGCACCGATCGGCCTCCGCAACGTTATCGTCGAATGGACTCGCGCTCCCCGGCGATGGATTGATGCGCTAACCGTCGCGCTCGGGATTGTCCTGCTGGTGTTGGGCCTTCGCGCGGTCGTAGCCATTTACTAGTACGCTATGCATCCCACGCGACGGCATCAGAGCTATCTCGCAGCGATGGCTCACCGCGTATCCGGCGTGCTTCTGGCGCTGTTTCTACCGATTCATTTCTGCTGCTCGGAGCGCGGTCGATGGCTCAGACGCACTGGACCACTATCTCAGACTCGCGGATAACCCTTTTGTGAAATTTGCCGAGTGGGGCTTGTGAGCCTGCTTGGCATACATCTGGCGCTCGGCCTTCGAGTCCTTCTCCTCGAGCTTACGGCATGGCCACACCGCAGCGAAAAGCTAAGCACCTGGATCTTGCCCAGCGCGCTGTTTGCCCTGGCGTTGGGCTTGCTGTTTATTTATCGCAGCACGTCATGAGCACAATCCCCATAAGACGATCGAGCAATCCGTAACGGATATCCTGATCCTGGGATCCGGGGGCGCCGGTCTTTTCGCCGCGTTACATGCCAAGCAAGCGAATTCAGATCTTGAGGTGACGATCGCCTCTAAAGGGCTGATCGGAAAATCAGGCTGTACGCGCATGGTTCAGGGCGGTTACAACGTGGCGGTCAATCCGGGTGATTCGATTGAGCGGCATTTCATGGACACGATCATCGGCGGAAAGTGGCTTCCACGACAGGATCTCGCCTGGCGTTTGTGCGAGACCGCCGTGGAACGGGTTCAAGAGCTGGAGAACGAACTGGGTTGTTTTTTCGACCGTAATCCTGACGGCACCCTTCACCAAAAGCATTCGCCGGCCAAAGCTTTGACCGCACCGCCCATAAGGGAGACCTCACCGGTATCGAAATCATCAACCGCCTTATGGAAAAAGTCTGGTCACTCGATGTGATCAAACTGGAGGAGCATCGGGCGCTTGAACTGATTCCGGCCAAAGACCGTTCCGGTATCGCCGGCGTCCTTATGATGGATGTGCGCACCGGCCGATATCGAATGGTGCGCGCTAAAACGGTGCTGCTGGCGACCGGAGCCGGGCCTTCGATGTACCGCTATCACACGCCGTCGGGCGATAAGTCATGCGACGGTCTGGCGATGGCCCTTCGCTACGGGCTTTCGCTGCGTGATATGGAGATGGTGCAGTTTCATCCCACTGGAATTCTCGCCGGGCCGGACACCCGCATGACGGGCACTATTCTTGAGGAGGGTCTACGCGGTGCCGGCGGATATCTTCTTAACGGAGACGGCCAACGGTTCATGATGGATTACGATCCGGCCGCGGAAAGGGCTACACGCGATATTGTCTCGCGCAGCATGTACCATGAGATTCGCGCGGGACGCACTACCCACCAAGGCGGTCTTTTCATTGAGATGGTTCATCTCGGCAGTGACCGCGTCCGACAAATGTTTCCCGGTATGGTGAAGCGTTGCGAAGACTGCGGCTTTGATCTCGCTGCGGGCCGCGTTGAGGTGGTTCCTACCGCCCATTACATGATGGGGGATTCAGATGGAGCTTGATTGCGCGACCAGTTCGCCTGGGCTTTTCGTGGCCGGTGAGGATGCCGGAGGCGTTCACGGAGCGAACCGCCTCGGCGGAAACGGGGTCGCCAACTCGACCGTGTTCGGGGGCATCGCCGGAGACGAAATGGCCAATGCGATTGATCGCGGCGCGCCACTGCGAGATCCGGACCTTGAGATTCTCGATCAGGGAATCGCCCGGGCTGAGACGGCCTTTCGCGGCCACCGGACATGATCTCAGCGCCCTTCGCGAACATCTGTGGGGCGTCATGTGGGAGAAGGTTGGCATTCTTCGTACTGCCGAAGGTCTGCAAAACGCCATGGCGGATTTAAACGACTGTCATTCAAGCCTTGCCACCATGGGTATAGAAGATCGCGATCGCGCCTTCAATCTAACCTGGCATGATTGGCTGAATCTGGACAATCAAATCCGTATTGAGAGGCGATAGCGAGCGCTTCATTGGCACGGGAAGATTCACGCGGAGCGCATTTTCGAGAAGATTTCCCAACCACCTAGCGCTCTTGAGTCAAGCACCTTTACCTGTACACGATTGCAGGACTCGCGGTGGATTCAGGAGATGGTGCCCGTAGACTTTACAATCGTCCGACCAGGTGAATCCTTAATCTCGGGGGAGGCAGGAGCGCCTCCGGCATCTCAAACGGTAATTCCACATGATCAGTAATCAGACTATCGAAACCGCCGGTTACGAAATTATGAAAAAAGCCGCGATCGATATTCCCGAGGATTACCTCGCCGGGATTAAAGCGACCGCAGCCAAGGAGTCGGGCGAGTTATCGGGTTTTGTCATCAAAACGATGATCAATAATTACGAGGCGGCAACCAGCGACCGAAGGCCTATGTGCGCGGACACCGGATTACCGCGCTACTACATAAAAGTAGGCGATGACGCCGCTTTCGAGGGTGGATTTACCGGGATCGAGCGCGCGTTGCGATCAGCGACCGCGCGCGCAACACAAGACGTGCCGCTTCGGCCTAATCGCGTCCATCCCCTCTGGCGCACCGAACATAACAATAACGTCGGCATCAACGCCCCAGAGGTGGAGTGGACCTTCGAGCCCAATGCCGACTGGATCGACATCACCACTGTCCATAAGGGCGGCTTATTTGGCACAGATTACCGAATGCTTTTCCCTGGTGACGGTATCGACGGCATCAAGCGCTTCTTGCTCGATACCTTGATCTCATTCGGCAAGCGAGGTTTGTGCTGCCAACCGGCTATCGTAGGCGTTGGACTCGGCGGCTCAAAAGATACCTGCATGCAGCTGGGCAAACAGGCGGCCTGTCTTCGCGTTGTGGGCGACCGCAATCCAGATCCCAAGATCGCCGATTTGGAACTCGAGCTGATGGATCTCGGCAACAACATCGGCATGGGGGCGATGGGGTTCGTGGGCTCTTCGATGGTTGTTGATCTGCATATCGAGGTAGGACATACCCATACCGGTGGCATGCCGATGAGTGTTCACACATTTTGTTTGTCTTCGCGGCGCGCGACCGCGCGCGTGCATGCCAACGGTGCCATCACCTACAGAACCGATCCCCAATGGTTTACCCCGTATCACCGTCGGGAGACCATAGACTGGGCAGGGATAGAAGGAGCTGAGGCGCATGCTTGAAGAGATTTATATTGACCTGCCGGCTTCCGACAATTCGATAGCGTCCTTGCAGCTGGGCTCGGTTGTGTATTTGACCGGCACGGTCTACACCGCTCGCGAAGGGGTCTACAACCGCGTCTTAAACGAAGGGCACCCTTTGCCTTCAGGTCTTTCCGACCGCTCCAACGTCAATTTTCATTGCTCGCCTGCAGCCGCAAAAAATGAGGCCGGTGGCTTCGACATCGGCGGCGTCACAGCAACCGCAAGTTTTCGCTTTTCGCAGTATCTTGCACAGTGGCTGGATCTTACCGGCACGAAAATTATTATTGGCAAGGGCGGTATGGCGGAAGCCGACTATCAGAACATTCTGGCACCTCGAGGGTCATCTATCTGACCACGATCGGCTACGGCACCGGCGCACTGCTTGGCCGCGGTATTCAGGACGTGGAAGCCGTCCATTGGTTTGATGAACTTGGTATTGCCCAAGCGATGTGGCTGTTCAATGTGGAAAACTTTGGCCCCTTTCTCGTCGAGAGTGATCTGCAGGGTCGATCTCTTTTCGCCCAGCAGGAAAGACCATTAATAAACATCTCGACGCGCTATACGAGGGACTTAAGGAGCCCGCGCTCCATCGTTACGGCGAGACAAAATCGAACCGACGAGTTAATCTGAGGCGCGCGCTAAAGAGTGGACACACCGATTCTTATCGTCGGTTCCGGCTTCGCCGCCGCTGCAGCTGTAGTTCATCTCGTCGACCACGGCATACCCTGCAAATCGCTGACGGTCGTCGGCCCTGGAGCACTTGGCGCCGGTCAGGCTTACGGATGCGTATCACCCTTTTTCGGCTGAACGTTCGGCCCGACATCCAGCGTCTATGGCCAGAGCAGCCGGATCATTTTCCCGACTGGGCCCGACGGCATATCAACGATCCGCAAGCACAGACTCCGTTGGGACCTTTTTATCGACGTAGTGACTTCGCGCGCTATATCGCCGATGAACTCCAGCGTCTCCCAAATTACGATACGCTGAATCATCTGTCGCATGTCGTAACGGATATCCGCAGAGAACAGGACCGCTGGATTCTGACTACGGCTAAAGGACCTGAACTTACTGCGGCACAGGTAGTGATCGCTACCGGAAACCCCAGTCCCCAATGGCCGGGCGGCATTGATGCGCCAAAAGAGCCCTCTTTGATTCAAGTCCCCTGGCGGGGCGACTGGATACACGACGTTGACCGCCAATCACCAGTATGCCTCATCGGTTCAGGTCTAACGGCAATGGACGCAATTTACGCGTTGCATGAGTCAGATCATCAAGGCCCTGTCTATGTGCTGTCGCCCTACGGTCTGCTGCCGCCAGTACAACTTGACTGGAAAGCCTCGCCTGCCATTGAGTGGCCCTCGGTACACAACGCCAGATCGTTCATTCACGCAATGCGCAGCGTGTTGAAGCATGACGAGTGGCTTGATCAAGAATGGCAGGAGCGATTTGAAGCCTTGCGTGTTGGGATCAGCGGCGCATGGCAGCAACTGCCGGTGCATGCGCGACTCAAACTAATCCGCCGCCTTGGCTGGCTTTGGTCATTGCAGCGGTTTCGCGCCTCGCCCCAAACGGTACAGGCTGCCGATCGGATGCGCTGAGCGCGGACAACTCAACATCATTAAGGCCTCAATGGTCGGACTGAGCCCATCGCGGTCAAAGCAATGGCTCGTCTCCCTATCCGACGATGAGTCCATCGCCTGCCGAACCGTGATCAATTGCACGGGCGCCGGTCGGGATCCTTGATCGACAAACTGGCCGCCCGCCAGATTATCGGCACCTAAGCGAAGGAGGCGCGCCCTCGGTTAATGCCCGACAACAACTGTTATCACCGGACGACGTGGCCCATCAAGATCTTTTCTGATAGGCGCCTCAGCGGCCTCGCCTTAGGCGACGTGGTCGGCTCCACCAGCATCGCCCGGCAGGCGGTTCGACTGGCCAAGACGGTCACCTCGACCCAGGCCGCATAAATCACATTAAAACCGCGATGACCAGCTCACCACTGCCGATAGCAGTTCTTCGTTCATGCCATCGAAGAAATGATTTGCCCCTCCACGACCTGCTGGGAGTACCGGGTATTGTGAGCACCGCCTTGTTTGCGACGTTCCGCGGTCTCCAACACTGCGGGCAAAGTCGTTTGATCCGTACAGGTCCAGAACCGGAATATTGATCTTCTTGAGTGACTCGGCGCTGTTTATGTCCGCGTCTTTCTGATTCGCGTTCATGCCAATAGCCAGAAACCCTGCAGCATCGCTCGGATTTCGCGAAAGAAAATAACTCGACATGGTGGCGCCCTGGCTGTGCGCGACGATCAGCAGCGTTTTGATTCCTTTCTCGCGCATGAACGCTTCCGCCGCCTGAGACGAGCCGGCACCTCGGGATAGATCGCCGCGTACTCGTGGTATTCGGCACCGTTGCGCAATATCGGCATTTGAATCGCAAGCGTATGCCATCCGTGGTTTGTCATTCCGACGCGAATGGGCTGCACCACTTGTTCCCAATTCGGGTGAATACCGGTTCCGTGGACAACGATCATGCCCTTGTCTGACGCCTCCGAGGCCTCCGTAAAGATGCTGAATACCGCCCGGCCATCTACCATCAGATCAACCGACTCGCCATCCATGATCAGGTCTTCAACTTCGTCGCGCCATCGTTGCTCTTTTCAAGATCGGAAGCCATCACGGGATGGACCATGCAAAAGGACAGCAGGCACCCTACTAACATTCGCTTCATTTCACGCCCTCACTTTTAGCGTTCAAACTGCCCTTCATTATAGATTTTTAAACGTCCGCTCATTCCAGAAAAGTATCTTGTTGAAAAACGAGAAGGTCGTTTTATACTTTTCGCTGGTTCGCGATGGCGTCGCGAGCACCCTGTAAACACATCAAACCGCCTGGCGGATTGTTGTGACCCATCCTGTACGCCCGGATGCCACTGTCCGGGAATTCATCAACGAGTACCCGGAAGAACCGAGGTGAGAAAGATGAACCCGTGCAGTCACGTCCTGAATTCTTTGAGCTTAGAAACGGCCCGAGTGCGCCGCTTCCATTTTCGACAGCGGAATACGAAACCGCCTTTCCGCACTGCGTCAGGTGATGCGCGTCCGAGACGTAGACGCTGTTTTTCTGAGTTCTATGCACAGTATTGCGTATTACTCAGGGTTTCTCATGCAGCTTTGGCCGATCCTATGGCTGCATAGTCACGGCGGACGACTGCGTGACCGTGTCGGCCAATATCGATCTAGGCCAACCTGGACGACGCAGCTTCGGCAGAAACGTGATCTATACAGATTGAAGCGTGACAATTTCTGGCGCGCGGTCAGGCACGTTGTCGGCTCCCGTCAGAAATTGGGCATCGAATCAGATCACCTCACGCTTGCTGCGCATCAACGACTCGAGACGATGGTCAACGTAAACGATTTGGTTGACCTCAGTGGCGACATGATGAAACTTCGAATGATCAAATCGGATGAGGAGATTCGGCTCATCCGTGAGGGCGCACGAATTGCTGACGTCGGGGATATGCAATCCGCGACGCCATTCGAGCGGGCACCCGGGAGATTGATATCGCTATGACAGGCCGTGACGCCATGGAGCTTTGAGATTGCAAAAAGCTTCCTGAGAGCGAACTTCGGGATACCTGGGTATGGTTTCAGTCTGGCCTCAATACCGATGGCGCGCATAACCCAGTAACAACCCGCGCGCTTCAGTCAGGCGATATCCTGAGCCTCAACACGTTCCCGATGATCTGCGGCTATTACACAGCTCTTGAGCGAACGTTGTTTCTCCATGATGTGGACGATGCTTCTTTGAAGATATGGGAGGCGAATGTCGCAGCCCATGAGCTCGGACTGTCTTTAATCCGGCCCGGCGCCAAATGCTCGGAGATCTGTGCCGAAATCAATGATCATTTTGCCGCCTTGGATTTACTGCAATACCGGACCTTCGGGTATGGGCATTCCTTCGGCGTGCTGTCGCATTACTACGGCCGGGAAGCAGGCCTTGAGCTTCGCGAAGACATCGATACGGTGTTAGAGCCCAATATGGTCGTCTCAATGGAGCCGATGCTGACCGTGCCCGAAGGCCAGCCCGGGGCAGGCGGATATCGCGAGCATGACATTCTGGTGATTCACGAAACCGGCAACGAAAACATAACCGGCTTTCCCTACGGACCAAAATACAACGTTGTCACAAGCTAGCCGTGGTATCTCAACCGAAACCACGCGAAATTCTGTATTGATCCAGCCGGAGTGATATGGCACTCGCGGCTCTCCTGAAGCAGCGTGAAGTCGGCGCCCATCACCGCCTGCATCCTTGCTGCATCGTATTGAGCGATTTCAAGACCGCTGCATCTCAAAGGACCGTCGACTGCAAAGGTGCCGATAATCGCCTGGCCGCCCGATGCGAGCGCCCGCATCAGCGTTGATCGATAGGCCGCTTGCTGTAAGGGGTCTATCAGAAAATGAAAAACGGCGCGGTCATGCCAGAGCGCAAAAGAGCGTCCCGGTTGAAACTCCGTGACATCATCCACCAGCCACGCTACGTCTGTTGCGTGATTCCCGAGGCGTCTTTTTGAGATATCAAGCGCATTTTTTGAGATATCCAGAACCGAAAGATCCGTATATCCATTCAGTAGGAGCTGATCCACCAAGACGCTGGCGCCCGCTCCAACGTCAATGATGGGTGCGTCTTTAGACGTGCCTGAGGCTTCAATCAGTTCCAGTGAGCGTCTTGGATCTCGCTGAAACCAGCTTACTTGATCAACCGGCTTATTCTCATAAACCTGCTCCCAGTGTGTTTTTCTGCTTATTGAAGAATCCATCAGTGGCGAGAAACCTAAAATTGGAAATACCCAATGAACAAACTAAAATGGAGACGCTTGGCGCACACAGGCGTAGCTCGCGTTTCATATCCATTATATGGTCCAAAACAATGTAAAGGCGCAGGTCACCTGCCGGCATTACTTTCCTATGTTTCTACTGAAAAAACGACGATTGCTGCGCTCTCTAACGCTTGGATTCGGCCTCACGGTCGCTTCGTTACCGCTTTCACTTGGCGCTCAAGAAACTGTCACCACAGATACTGCTCGACAGGAAGAGCGAGCCCTAAAGCTTCAGGATAAATTCGACGCAAATTTCTCAAATCTTCAAATTTACGATCAGGCGCAGGTTGCCTCGTCCCAGGCAGAGGAAGATGCACTGCTCTTTAGGCGCGACAGTGAAGCGCTTGCTTTACTGCTTCAAACCAAGGAAATCGTGGAAACCCTAGGTACCCTAGCGCCGGACAACGCGGTTCGTCTTGAGGTAGAGACTCGACTCCGTGAGCAACTCATAGAGGCAGACACATTAGTGATTGAGGGACTCGATCGCCTCAACCGCCGGATCGACGAGGCACGATCCCGTCTTGCCGCGCTGAGTGGTATTCAACTTTTTCACACTCGGGCTCATATCAGCCGACTTCAGGAGCTGCGATACCGGACCATGAAAGCAATGGCCGGAATATCCCCAACCCTCGAGGCGCTTGGAATTCCTTCCGATAAATTTCGTCGTCAGACCGAGCTCATCCTAAAGCGACAGGCAGAGCGTCTGGTGGCGCTACTGGCCTTCTCCGAAGCCGCAACCGTAGAGATTGCTGCAGAACGAACTGCGGATCCGGGCAACTCGAGTCTGGTAGCGGCCTATACCGAGATACAGGCCCAGCATGAGCAGGAACTGAATCAACTTATTCAAATAGCGGATGCGTTGGAGCAACTGGGCGTAAACGTCTCAGGCTATCGCGAGGTAATCGTCAAGCAACGCGGCGTTCTCTCTGTCGATATTTTTAAAGGTCGAGTGTTAAAGAATATTGTCAGCGAATACCTCGAGTCCGTGAAAATCTACCTGCAGGAGAACGCAGTCAATGTCATCCTGAAAACAATCTTTATCATTCTGATTTTTCTTGTCGCTCGCATTCTTTCAAAGCTTGCTCGCCGAGCCGCCAAAATCGGCGTGCAGCGCTCAAAAAGCGGTCTATCGCAACTGCATAAAAACGTGCTGGTCTCGGCATCGGGGGGCGCCGTCATGGGTATTGGCCTGCTGATCATCATCAGTCAGCTGGGCATCTCACTGGGCCCCATGCTCGCGGGTTTAGGTATCGTGGGCTTTATCGTGGGCTTTGCGCTTCAGGACTCGCTTGCGAACTTTGCCGCAGGCGGGATGATTCTTATCTACAAGCCTTTCGACGTGGATGATTTTGTGCACGTCGCAGGGCAAGAGGGTCTTGTCAAAAAAATGAGTCTGGTGAGCACGACCATCAATACCTTTGATAATCAGACCCTGATCATTCCCAACAGTAAGATCTGGGGAGACGTTATCCGTAACGTCACTGCGCAGCGCGTACGACGCGTCGATCTTGAATTTCGGGTCAGCTATCGCGCAGACATCGAGAAGGTCGAGCGCATCCTGACCGAGGTGGCGGTCGCACACCCTAAGGTACTGGAAGAACCTGAGACCCGGGTGCGGGTTGGATCCCTTGACGATTCGTCAATGAACTTTCTCTTGCGGCCTTGGGCCAAGCGCGACGACGTCTGGGATGTTCGCTGGGACCTTATTCGCGCCGTAAAACTGCGCTTTGATGAGGAAGGCATTGAAATTCCCTTCCCCCAGAGCGACGTACATATCTCCTACACCAACAAAGAAACGGGCTCCGTGGAGCCCATTCCTCACCAGGGTAATGAGTAGGTCTTAACTGTGGTGTAGCTTTTCATGGCTTCGATGACGCCTTCCTTGTAGCCCAGACCGGAATCCTTAACGCCGCCAAAAGGCGACATCTCGATTCGGTAACCTGGTACCTCCCAAATATTCACAGTACCGGTGCGAAGCTCCGAAACAAATCGCGTGATGTAATCCCATCGATTGGTACAGACTCCGGTCGAAAGTCCAAACGCCGTGCCGTTATCGACCGCGATGGCGTCATCAATGTCCTTCACGCGAATGATGGGGATCGGTGGGCCAAATGTCTCTTCCACCACCAGCTCGGCATCGCGCGGCACATGGTCAAGGACCGTCGGCGAATAGAGGGCACCCTGTCGATCATTGCCGTACACGAGCGTTGCGCCCTGAGCCACGCATCGTTAACCCGTCTTTCAAACAACTGCGCTGCGCCCTCGTGAATGACCGTTCCCATATCCGTATCAGCAGACATCGGATCGCCGTAGCGTATCTTGCGGGCTTCTTTTTCCACCAGCGGAACAAATTCATCGGCAACCGACTCTACGCACAAGACCCGCTTGACTGCGGTGCAGCGTTGGCCCGAGTTCTTTGTCGCCCTTGCACCGCCATGGTGGCCGCCTTCTCGAGATCTGCGTCTTCCATGACAATGAGCGACGAGTTACCGCCGAGTTCCAACACGGTTCTTCGATAGCCGGCATGGTCCGCGATGTATTTCCCCACCGCCACGCCGCCTGTGAAGGTGATGAGCTCGGCATGAGGGTTCTTGATCATGGCATCGCCAATATCACTGGGCAGTCCGTGACCACCGAGAACATCTCGGGCGGTAGTCCTGCCTCGTAAAGCACATCAGCAAGCAGCAATGCCGTCAGGGGCGTCAGTTCCGTAGGTTTGCACACCATGCAGTTGTTTGTAGCCACTGCGGGAGCCACCTTATGCGCCACCATATTCAGGGGATGATTAAACGGCGTGATGGCAGAAATCGCCGTGAGCGGATCCCGTTGGGTATAGATGCGACGCTGCTTTCCGTGCGGTGTCAGATCGCACGAAAAAATTTCGCCATCGTCGATAATGCAGAGCTGGCCCGCTAAGCTAAACACATCAAATGCCCGACCCACTTCATACAGGGAATCCTGTTTTGAAATCCCTAACTCTGCGGTGATGAGATCGGAAATCTCATCGCGACGCGAGGTCAGAATCTCTGCTGTTCTGACAAGGATTTGCTGCCGCTCGTAGCGCGTCAATGTGGGCTTATAGGCAGCGGCGATATCAAAAGCGCGGGCGACATCATCGGCAGTCGCGCGGGGAACAGATCCCACCACGCTGTTATCCCAGGGGTTCAGAACATCAACACGCTCATCTCTATCGACGCGTTCTCCCGCAATGCGCAGACTCTCCTGGATGGGTTCCAACGCGGTCGCCGTAGATTGTTTCATGCGCGCTTCTCCTGAGCATGATTGAGTGAATAGTTAAAAATATCAAAATTACGGCACGCATCGATCGCGGTGTCCAGCGGCCGGTTCACGATAAATGGCACACGTTGCTCAGAGATGCCGCCGTGGGAGCGCAAAGGCTCCGTCAGCCCGGAAAGATCATGCTTCTCTGGCGAGCTGCCAAGCACATGATCGAAAGTACTCACGACCACAAGATCCCCTACTCGGTCTGGCGGCAGGCCGAATTGCGCACAGGCATCCGCCTGGGTGAGGACCGTTTCTATGCCGGGGACTGCCGAAAGCGCCGCGGCAGCGGTCTCGAAGTCCTGTTGCGATTCGAGGTAAACCGTCGCATAGCCGCCGAGCGCACCGTGGTGCACGACATACGGGTCCGTAATCGGAAGAATCACGCGAAAAGCGCGAAGTCCCGCGCTCTCCAAGAGCGGCTCCAGATAAATGACGTTGGGCGCGGCAGCGGTTTGTTTTCCCTTCATGCCGTGATCTGCGGTAAGCGCTATCACCGCACCCATTGCATCCATCTTTGAAAGATATCGATCCATCATGGAATAGAACGCGTTAGCGACTGGGGTGCCGGGCGCATGTTTGTGCTGTATGTAGTCCGTGGTCGATAAATACATAACGTCCGGTCGGGCTGTCTCCAAGAGATGCACACCAGCGGCAAACACAAATTCGGATAGCTCGGCGCTATAGACGTCGGGTACCGCCATCCCGACCTTCGCGACAACATCATCGATGCCATTCTCTGTCACGGTTGCCTTATCGGCATGCTCAGAGGAAAAACACACGGCCCGACCGCCCGCAATGTCGAGCCCGACGCCCAGCAGACGACGCAGCTTATCTTTGGCAGTGACCACAGCAACTTTTAAGCCCGCCTGATTCAGCCCGGCCAAGATCGTCGGCGCCCGCAACAACGACGGATCGTTCATCATGACCTCAGAATCGTTAGCGGTATCGTAGTAAAAATTGCCGCAGATCCCATGCACCGAAGGCAACACCCCCGTTACGATCGATAGATTATTCGGGTTGGTAAAGCTCGGAACCACACAATCGGCGTACCCAAACGTGGCGTGCTCCCGTATGGACGCAAAAAACGGTGCCTTCCCGGCCTCGATAGCGCGCTCGATATAACCGCCGCCGTCCGATCCCATGCCGCCAGGCTCGGATCCATCAACACATACGACGACGAGCGGTTGGTCGGGCAGCCGGTATGACCGCCCGTTCACTGAGATAGTTTCCTTGATAGTTTCCTTCTGCATTTCTTTAGACATGAATTAAAGATACCAATTGAGGAGTTCGCTGAGAATCAATCCAACCGCCTTTCGCTACTCGATTGGCCCAGCCCCCGCTTAGGGTTGACCTGACACCACACCCATTTCTTTCATGACCGCCTTTACGGCATCAAGCGCCCCGTGCATTTGTTCAGCGTGCAGCCTCCCGATACAGCCCATTCTGAAACTCTCCGCTACCGTGAGTTTTCCCGGGTAAATCACATACCCACGCGCACTCAGGCCATCGTAGAAACTCTGAAAATGAAAGTTGGGATCCTTGGGCATCTTGAACGTCACGATGATGGGCGCCTGAAGCTGGTCCGGAAGCAGGGTTTCAAAACCGAGATCGCGCATGCCTTTGACGAGAATGTCACAGTTCGCGCGGTAACGCCCGCCCCTTCCGGCAAGGCCGCCCTCTTCGTCAAACTCATTGAGCGCCTGATGAAACGCAAGAATGCAGTGAGTGGGCGGTGTAAAGCGCCATTGTCCGTTGGCCTCAAGACCCTTCCACTGCTGGTAAAGATCAAAACACAAGCTGTCGGAGTTTCCCTGCGTCGCCTCAAGGGCGCCTTGATGAGCCAGACAAAAACCCATGCCGGGCGCGCCCTCCAGACATTTATTGCTGGAGGCTACTAGTGCATCGAAAGTAATGTTCCGGGTCGACACCGCCAGCGCGCCAAAGGCGCTCATGGCGTCGATGAGATAAGAACGACCGGCGTTCGCAACCACTTCTCCCACCTCAGCAATAGGATTGAGGATGCCGGTCGTCGTCTCGCAATGCACGATAGCCACGTGCGTAATGTCAGAATCTGAAGATAAGCGCTCAGCCACCGCGGTGGGACTTACGGGCTGATCTTCAGGCCAAACGATGGTGTCGGCCGTGCGACCGTGATACTCACATATGGTTCGCATTCGTTCACCATATGCCCCGTTAATCAGAATCAGCACTTTGCCGTCGGCTGGCACAAAGTTGCTGAGCATCGCCTCCACAATGAAGGTCCCACTGCCCTGAAGCGGCACGCATACATGGCTCGATTCGCCATCGATGATGTCGACGAGTCGCGAGCGAACCTGTCGATTGATGTCAATAAACCGCTGATCGCGTGAGCCGAAATCGTGAAGCATGGCTTCCTTGACGGTACGCGAAGTCGTCAATGGGCCAGGGGTAAGCAGCCAGGGGTCGTGATCGGTCATGAGAGCTTTCGTAAGTGTGAATGGGATTCGAAGACGAGCGTTTCTCGCAGGAGCCAGGCCCAAATGCTTCCAGCGTATGGATACGCGCGACGTCGAAAGGACCGTATTATGACGCCGGCGCCACCTTCATAAAACCTTAGCCGCTCCAGAGTCCCTCTGCTTTGAGTTCCTCCATCGTCGCCTCAATGCTTTTGCCAAGTGTACTGACCACCGTGTCGATCTGGGTTCGATCCAGAATCAGAGGCGGCGACATCACATTAAGGTGCGCAATGGGGCGGACAATAAGGCCGCGCTGCTGGCAGTGATGAGCAATCCGTTGACCGATCGCGACCTCAGCAGGAAAAATTTCCTTGGTTGCCTTATCGGCCACATTCTCGATGCACATCATGAAGTGACTGCCTCGGACGTCCCCCACAATCGGATAATCAAGGAGCGTTCTGAGTTGTGATTCAAAATACGGACCCACGTCCCGCACATGCCCACAGATATCTTCGCGCTCCATGATCTCAATATTCTTGACGCCGGCCGCACAAACCACCGGGTGACCCGAGTATGTGAAGCCGTGCGTGAACAAAGCCCCCTTTGCCTGAGGAACGCTAATCACGTCGTAGATCTGCTCCGATAAGATCGTTGCAGACAGGGGCAGGTAGCCCGATGAAATACCTTTTGCACACGTGATCACATCCGGAACAAAATCAAACACAGCTTCTGAGGCAAAGAAATGGCCCAGACGACCGAAACCGGTGACGACTTCATCCGAGATATAAAGCACCTCGTACTTGTCACACACCTCTCGCGTCTTTCGATGATAGCCCTTGGGCGGCACGATCACGCCGCCGGCGCCCATGATGGGTTCCGCGATAAAACACGCGACGTTTTCAGGCCCCAACTCCAGAATCTTGTTCTCGAGATCTGCGACCTTAGCGTCGCAAAATTCTTCTTCCGTCATTCCCTCCGGCCGACGGTAGCAATTCGGGGCAGGAATGTGATGCACGAGGTCCGGTGCCAAATCAAAACCCTGGTGGTCAAAGGTCACCCCGGTCATTGACATCGCAAGATACGTGCTCCCGTGATAGCCGTCGGTGCGCGCAATGATCTTCTTTTTGTTTTTCTTACCGAGGCGATTGAAATAGAAATGAATAATGCGCACCGCCGTGTCATTTGCCATTGAGCCGCCGGTTCCGAAAAACACATGATTCAAAGAGCCCGGGGCAAGTTCCGCCAACTTGGCAGCGAGTGTCGCCGCCGGAGGCGTGGTCAGATGATTGAAGGTGGAGTAATACGGGATCTGCCGAACCTGATCGGCAATCGCCTCCGCCATCTCATCTCGGCCATAACCGATATTCACGCACCACAATCCGCCGATCCCATCAATAAATTGATTGCCATCGGAGTCGTAAACATACGGCCCCTCCGAGTGCGACATGACCAGCGAACCCTCGTTCTTGAACGATGCGAAATTGGTCCAGGGATGAATATTGTGATCCCGATCTTTCCGCCAGAGTTCTTCGGTGTTGTATTTTTTCATGGTGCTGGCCATCTGCTTTCCCCCTCGTCTTCGATTCCCAATATGTGTTTTCTGCTTACCTAACTCGTTATCACCAAACGCACAGACTTTGAATGCCGGAGCCTGACCTCATCATCAAACTTCATCAAGCTTCGAATCCTTTGAGCACGTTGACCGCATTAATACCGACTTCATCGATGTCGTATCCTCCTTCGAGCACAAACAAAGTAGGTATGTTCAGCGCTCCGATCATTGAGCCCGTGGTGATGTAATCCTCAGTCTTCAATTTAAAAAAGCTGATCGGATCGTGTTCAAAAGTATCCACGCCCAGCGAGACCACCATGTACTGGGGCGAGAATTCAGAAATATGCTTGAGCGCATCGGCAAGGGATTCCTGCCAGGCTGAAAATGGCGTACCGCGAGGCATCGGGTAGTTTCTATTGAATCCCATCCCGGCTCCGAGGCCCATCTCATCGGCGTAACCCAAAAAATGCGGGAAGGCATCTTCCGGATCACCATGCAGCGAGCAGAACATTACGTCATCACGTTCGTAAAAAATATCCTGCGTGCCGTTGCCATGATGAAAATCCACATCAAGTATGGCCACGCGATCGGCGCCCTGATCCCTCAAATATTGGGTTGCGATAGCTGCGTTGTTCAAAAAACAGTATCCGCCGAACATATCGCGCGCGGCATGGTGGCCGGGAGGTCGACAGAGCGAAAATACACCCTGCTCGCCGCCGTGCAGCATTTTTGCGCCGGTTAATGCCACGTCTTTTGAGGCAAGCGCAGCCTCCCATGTCCCTTCCGTAATGGTCGTTTCCGCGGCCAACGCGTAGTAACCCAGTTTTCCTTCAATAAAACGCGGCGCGCGACACTGCATCCGGCGCGCAGGCCAAACGCTGGCAACCGCCTCACCGGGATATCCTGTCTTGGACCATTCCTCCCAGGCCGTTTCTAAAAAGGAAACAAAGTCCGCGTCGTGAATTCTGAGCACCGCCTCCAGCCCAAACGCCTCGGGCTCTTCGACGGGACCGATTTCCGATTTCTCTACGGCGGCGAGCACCATGTCGGCTCGAGAGGGCCGCTCAAACGGTGCGACAAACTCTCCGCCGTATAGCTCAGTTTTCGCATCGCGAAGCCGATGCTTATCGCTGTAAATAGTCTTCAATGGTTTTCTCCGCCTGCGAGATTAAGCGCCTATGTAAGGCTGGAGACCTTCAGATGGTCGACCAGTCGATTGATGAATGTCCAACAGTGTTGAATCTGCGATACGTCGACATACTCATCAGGCCGATGGGCCTGCAATATGCTGCCCGGGCCGCATACGACGCAGGGTACATCAACCTGCTCTGAAAAAAGTCCTGCCTCTGATCCAAAGCTAATCTTATCCGGTTCACGCTCGTCATCAAGCAGCATCTGGCAAAAGCGTACCACCTCGGCATCTGCAGCGGTGCCCAACCCAGGATAACCGGCAAGCGGCTGGACAGAGATAGAAGTTTCCGGATCAACTGCGTGCATTGCAGGCTCCAGCACCTCGCGGGCATATTGCATCACCCGTTGGAAGTAGTGATCCGCGGTTTCATGGGGCAGATGGCGGACTTCAAAACTGAACTCACAGTGATCCGGCACGATGTTCAGCGCCCGACCGCCTTGTATAGGGCCCACGTGCAGGGTGGTATGCGGCACGCGGTAGGCCGGATCGATTGGACCGTTATCCGGTATATCCTGATAAACGCGACGGATGTGACATATCAACTCCGCGGCGAACTCTACCGCATTGACACCCTCCACCGGATAGGCCGAGTGGGCAGCCCTTCCTTTCACCGTCACTCGCCACCCCTGCTTACCCTTGTGGGCGTTTATCACCCGCATTCCTGTAGGCTCGCCAATAACCCCCATCGCGGGTCGAATGGCACGTCCTTGTAGAATATCGAGCAGGCGTCGCACACCGATGCATCCGATTTCTTCGTCATAGGAGAATGCCAGATGGATGGGGGTCTTCAGGGGCTGTTCGACGATTTTCGGCAGGTGAGACAAGGCGCATGCAATAAAACCTTTCATGTCGGCCGTCCCTCGACCGTAGCATCTGCCGTCTTTCTCGATCAGGGAAAACGGATCGGTCGACCAGTTCTGGCCATCGACCGGAACCACGTCGGTATGCCCCGAGAGCATGACCCCGGGCCGATCGTCCGGGCCGATTGTGGCGTACAGATTGGCTTTGCCCTGCGCCTCGTCATGTATCAATTCGCTACTGACGCCGAAGCCCTGCAAGTAATCTCGAACAAAATGGATAAGCTCAAGATTTGAATTACGGCTGGTTGTGTCAAACGCAACCAGCTTCTTGAACATTTCGGTCAACTCTGGATTCAGAGTTGACACATCATTCATCGATACACTCACGGATCGCCGGGCACCCCATACGATGGGGCCGCACTGGGGTTGAGCGCCCTGTTGAGGTAATCGATCATTTGGGGCTCATAACGCGACCACAGCTCTCGCAGTTCAGCGATCGGATCCTCTGACCAATCCACGCGAAGATCCACTAACGGCCACGACTGCTGATCGGCGACCAGCAATGCTGCCGAATGTGTCGGTCCCTCTTCCCCACCGGCATGAACACCTGCTTCGAGGGCGCACAGAAGTCGCTCCGCAAGGTGCAAAGAGGCGTGCGTCGCAAATGAATCCGTCATCGCGCCGGGGACTTCGGTGGTCGAGAGTAGATTACCCGCAGCCACGCAGAAGTCGCCCTCGGCTACTGCGTGGGTTCCGAGAATTTTTGCTCCCGTCCTATGCGCCACGCGCCCGTGAAGATCAACAGCCGTTACCTGACGATACTCCGCGTGCGGGCGCTCAGTCATGACCTTTGATACGGCGTCCGGTGCCGAAACGTCATCTTCGAGCAGATCGAGAATTTCATTACCGATCGATGGGTCTGTAATGTTTTGCGTCGCCACAGCGCCCGCACCGGCACGCGCCCACGGACATCGGCTGCCAACGCTGATACTGGAAGTCGTAATGGCGACCCCAGCCATCTTCGTACGCGAACACACCCCGGCAATAGAGATTGTCACTGCACGGCCCCATCAGCGGTAATCTGTTCTTGCAGTCCAAAGAACGAATCATCCGGATACGGCTCGAGAATTTCCATCGTGCCCTGACGAAAACGCGCGACGTGGGTCGGCTCTCCGGCAACGATTTTTCGATGGAATCGCGAAGGGACAGCCGGCGCCACCAGAGCGAAAGCATCCGCAGCCCGGTAATCCACGATCAGCATTCTACGATTACGGTCACTCGAGAGGTTGGGGCCACCGCCGTGAAGCGTCCAGATATCCATCAGACAAACGTCACCGGCCTTTCCCTCAAGGCTCTCGGCGCGCTGATCAAAGGTATCGAACAACTTGGGATCGGTTGCCCCAATAAACTTACCGTCACGAAAATGGGTGTAGCGCTCTTTATGGGATCCGGGAACCAGCCGCGCACAGCCGTTCCCTTCGTCCATATCGTCCAAAAACATGAGCACAGTTATCCCATCATCATTGGTGTGGGGATCGAAGGGATGATCGGCGTGGTATTCAACACGCGTATTGGCGCCGGGAAACTTGTTATTGAGTTTGCAATGATGGAAAAACACATTTGGACCGATGAGGTCCGCCACCATCTCGGGCAAGTCGCCCTCAAACAATAATGTCTGATACAGCTTTGAGATATCGACGGGATTAGCAACCCGGCGCAGCCTCGGCGTTATCGCACTATGGCCCTGCTCCAGGTCAAAGCGTGCTTTTCCATTTGGCGTATCGAAGTCGTAATTGGCCTCATGGCCACGACTCTCCTCGACCCATACATCCAGCTGAGCGAGTAACGCCTGAAGCACGGATGGCGCAACCGCGCCGCGCATCATGACGTAGCCTTTGTCTGCGAATTCCGACTTTTGGGCATCACTAAGCATTTCATTAATCTCCGTCTGGAATCACTGCCGTCACTTCGATCTCCACTACCCATTCCGGGCGCGCCAGGGCGGGTACAACAAGACCTGTCGAACAAGGAAACACGCCTTTGAGCCACTTACCCATTTCCTGATACACCGCATCCCGATAACGGATGTCCGTCAGATACACCACGATACGACAGATATGCGCTAGCTCGCTGCCTGCTTCCTCCAGCAGCATCTGGATGTTCTGCATAGCCTTTTCGGTTTGTGCTCGGGCGTCGCCCACATGCAACGACTCGCGCGTGTCCAGGTCCTGCGCCACTTGTCCACGCAGAAAAACCGTGGTTCCCGAGCCACAACCGCCTGACAAAGATCGTTATCCAGCTTTTGCTCAGGATAGGTCTCGCGAGTATTAAAGGGTCGGATACGCTTGTGAATCATGTCGGGTTCCTATTTGCTTTTTCGACGTTTTATCAGCGACGACTACGGCCGATCATCCCGCTTCAAGCAGCCGCTTTCTTATTTTGTGGCGCCGCTTTTTTCTGAGGCGCGACACGATCCGAGAGATCAGCTGACCGCCGGACGAAATCGAGCGCATTCTCCCAGTCGAAATTTCGGTACACCGAAGCCAAATGGGCGAAAGGCGGTGACTGGGCAAACAGCTGAAACGTGAGCCGGTGCCCGGCGTAATCTGAGTTCAGCAAATCTCGTGCATAGGCCAGCAATTTACGACGATCCTCAGATTGCCACTCGTCATTGATCGAATAAAACTTATCCAACCACGGCCCGCTCTCCTGATCTGCAAAACAGGCGAAGTCCGGTGTAACGCAAATTTGACCGCCACACAATTCCCGCGCGATGTGCATCATGGCGGGCAGATTGGAACAGGCGTGCACGCGGCCCGTAAGCAGCAGCGACTGGTTCGGCATCAGCAGACCGTTGGGACTCTTCTCGGCCATCGCGATCGAAGCCGTTAGGTGTGCGTTGATACCCTCACGATAAACCGCCAGTTGCGAAAGCTTCTCCTGCACGGCCTGCTGTTTATCCAGACCGGTTTGGCGGGCATTAAACAACGCCGCGCCAATCATCATGTCCGCGTACTTCAGAATGCGCTGCACAAAAGCAAACGCGGAATACCGGTGAAGCGTGGCCCGGATGAACACCGCCGCCTGCGTATGGCGATAGAAGAGCACGTTCTCCCAGGGAATGAGCACATTATCGAAAATGACGAGCGAGTCGATCTCATCGAAGCGATTGGACAGCGGGTAATCTTCCTTGGGCGCTCGACCGGCAAAACCGGTTCGACAGATCATGCGAATACCGGGCGATCCCAGATCACAAATAAAACCCACCGCGTAATCCGAATAGGCCTCATTGCCCCAGTTGGCAATGGTGGGTTTGGTGAACGCCTGATTAGCATAGGGCGCGGCGGTCTCGAACTTTGCGCCGCGTACTACGATACCGGCATCGGTTTCCTTGACGACATGCAGCAGCATATCGGGATCTTGATCCTGGGGCGCCTTCGAGCGATCTCCCTTGGGATCCGTATTTGCCGACACGTGAAACGGGTCGTGTTTGATGACGCGATCAATGTGGTTGGCGATATTTTTTGAAAACTGAGGATCCACCTGGTTAAGCACATCCTGACCATCGAACAACGACCACATCTCGCCAACGGTTTCGTCTCCCACTCGCGTCACCACGCCGCCGATGTCTTCGAACACGGCATCGGTTGCTCGACGCTTGGCTTGCCAGTCGTCCGAAGTGAATGGCAGCTTAAGGCCAACCGAGCAGGACTCGCCGGCATCATCCTGGTAGGTCATGACCGGAGCCGTCGCTTTGTCATGCTGCATGTCGTAGATGCGGGCCCGAATATCCACCAGAGGCTTGAACTGGGGATGCTGTGTCACGTCCTTGACCTTCTCCCCATTCATGTACACCAGTCGACCATCCTTGATGGAGTCGCGATATTGCTCACCCGTTCTGATCATTACTCTCTCCGATTTGACTCAAAATAATGTGCCAACATGTGCTGGCGGCTCTCCCATACCGGCCTAACATCGGCCTGTTTGAGTCAATCTCGCGGAATTCTCAAGCAATGTAAAATATATTTAAAATATCTTTTAGATATATTTTTTCTATGTCTTTCTCTTTACGCCAATTGCGGCATTTTGTGTCGATCGCTGAGCATCGGAACATATCCGGCGCGGCGAAAGAGCTTTTTATGTCCCAACCGGCTCTTTCGGCGTCTTTGACCCAGTTGGAAGAAACACTGGGGCTTCAGCTCTTGATCCGTCATCATGCTCGAGGCGTATCACTCACCCCATCCGGTACTGCCTTCCTCGCGCAAGCCCGGTCTCTGCTCGCCCACTCTGAAGAAGTCGCAGCCACCGGACGCGCGCTCGGCGTATCGGTCGAGGGCGTGCTGCCCGTTGGATGCTTCTGGACCTTGTCACCCTTTTTTCTTCCTAGCCTGATTGTGCTCGCCCGCGAGCATCATCCGGAATTAAGCATTCAGGTGACTGAGGGCCCCCTTGATGAACTCGAGCGTCTCCGCTTACCGGTCGGATCGAGTGCGCGCTGCTGTACGACATCGATCTCAACCCTTCGCTTACGCGGCATGCTTTAACCCAGGTCCAGCCGCACGTGCTTTTACCCGAACAACACCCGCTGGCATCAAGCGAATCAATCTCATTGAGATCCTTGCGTGATGAGCCATTTATTCTCTTGGATCTGCCACACAGTCGAGATTACTTTCTTGGATTTTTCGCGAAGTGGGGTCTGCAGCCCAATATCCGCCACAGGAGCCAGTCCTTCGAACTGGTTCGCGGCCTGGTGGCAAGCGGGGAAGGCTACAGCATCCTGAACTTACAACCCGCATCACGACAAACCTACGACGGAGGCCGGGTTCGATGCATTCCGATTAAAGAAAAGGTTGCGCCGCTATCGATCGTTCTCGCGCATTCAACCTCACTGCGACAAACGCAACGCGCCCTGGCTTTCAGACGCTGTTGCGAGGAATACTTCAGCGGGCAGGCTGTCGACTGAAGACCCGCATTAGCGATAAAAAATCGCAACGGAGTGGCCCACGCCAAGCGCAAACACCACAGTGCCAATACCCACTGAACCTCCTAAGAGCCAGCCGACGGCAAGCACTGAAATCTCAATGGCGGCCCTCACCCAGCCTAAGGCTTGCCGGATCGCCGCTGAAGTCCTGTCATCAGGCCGTCGCGTGGGCCGGACCCAGATTAGCCGTCAGGTATAGACCGCTTCCCAAACCAATAAGCAGCACGCCAATTACTATCCAGCCTGAACGAATCCAGAGACTGTCAAAACCGCTTAACAAAGGCGTCATCACATCAATAGCGATCGAGATAACGACAGCATTGGATAACGTTCCAAGCCCAGGTCGTTCTCGAAGCGGCCACCATAAAAGAAGCACCGCTACGCTGACCGCAAAAGTGGATAGACCCACGCTCAATCGGTTTGCAGCGAAACACCTTGCGCAAGCACCGTCCACGGACTGACCCCTGCCGGCTGCAATAAAAACGCCTCACCGGTTCCGAATATCCATAAACCGATCTGCAAAATTACAAACGTCTGCACGCTTGGCCTAAAGGTCTTTGCTGACGGAGAGCTCCACGCAGTTGTCGGCACCGCCCGCGCCGGCCGTAAAAAAGTTGCCCAGGCTGTACTCATGCGTTTTGAGAGCGCATATTGAAAGACCCCTTCGTACTCCAGCATGGGCGAACCACTGCGTCACACCGATTTTGAATCAACCGAGAAGCCCTCTGTGGAGGCGCTCTATGCGCGTTCGCGGGGAAGAGAATCGGAAATAGATCGCCGCCAAAAGGCTCGCCATCACGATAGTGAAGATCCGGGAAGAAAGGTGACGTCTTGCCGGGGCGATCGGCAAAACGTGCGTCATCGCCGACCCATCGAATTGAGGTGGCTCGACGCCTTATCGGCGATGGATTGGCGGCTGCACCGTGCAGGGTCCGAAAATGAAACGCGATTGCGTCCCCCGGCTCAGTCGACCATGACTTGATATTGAGCTCGGCGCGATGCGCATCGATGTCTGGGACTACCTCGGAGGCATCATCGGGATAAAGATCCGAGCCGTCGAAACGCTTAGGCTTAAACGCCTTGCCCCATCGGTGGGACCCGCCCACGAATTCGGCGCTACGCTCTTCGGGAACAGGATCCAAGGGCACCCAGAAACTGACGCACTGCTCACCGTCAACAATGTAATACGGCTGATCCTGATGCCAGGGTGTTCGAATCGTGTTTCCCGGCTCTTTCACAAGAACGTGATCGTGAAAAATACGCGCCGACCGCGATCCCATCAATAGCGCACCGATTTCCGCCATCGGCGAGTCGGTGACGAGCGCTCGGTAGCCCTCAAAGGATGACCAGACGCAGTAGTCTTGAAAAAACTCACTCTCGCTATCGTCTTCAGGACGATAAGTCCGTTCCCGCCAGGAGGGATTCTGCTTGTTTTCTTCGATCGCCTGACGAACGCCTTCCACCCACGGCTTAAAAAGCCCGCGAAGCACGACTGCTCCGTCCTGCTGGAACTCCTGGACGATTTCTTCCGAAATCATGTACCGGCCTCTGTTGACCGCAGGGCCTTACCCTGCCACCTGTCTGGAAACAACAAGTCTAGCGCAGAGATTGCCCGCCGACCTTGTCCAGTGAGGCGCTATGAGTGCGATGCGTTCAGTTCAAACTTTTCGAGGGCCTAGCGCCTCGTATTTGTGTTGTATCCCGCCTCAGCCAAACACTGGAGGTATTGGTCTTTATCGACAGCGTAGCGAGTGGCCTGCCGCGCTCCCGGGGTTCGTCCTCCACGGGATTCATAATGGACCACGTATCCCGATGCCTCTTCGCACGCAGCCTGATCGATCAGCCAGTCCTCAGCGGTTCCGCCTGTCTTGTATTATCGACTGCTCGGCAAACACCCCGCAACCACCAACACAAGAGCACATAGTCCCGCAATCACTCTCAGAGGACGCTTCCCTTTCGCCCGCGAAAGCACACCGCTGTGGCTGACGTTAAAAAATTTCATGAGGCCACAGACTTACGCCTGAAAGTCTTTTGCCAGAGCGCCGCTCACATCAGTGGCCACCTCAGTCACATGCGCATACTCGGGATGATCAATACCGAACTTCACTGAGCCGCCGTTGTTGAAGCCTTCGATATCCTCAGGTGCCAGTTCAAAACGCAAAAAATGCACCGCAGAAGTTTTATCGCTGGTTTCACGCTCGAGATCCTCGTTCGCTATGGGGTAGACGCGATCGTTACCATTCACCTGCAGGTAAAGCGATTTTTCAATCCCCAGCAGCTTGGACAACGCGGCCCGACGCTGCTCCACGTCCGGATACTCCAACATAAACGTCGCCTTGAGGTTCTGCCCATCGGGAATCAGCGGGTTGTATGCGTCGAGCTCCTCCTGGATCTGATCCGCCTCAAATATTTTTTCAATACGAAGCATTTCTTGGATCTGATACTGCATCGTCAGGGCATCCTCAAAATAAAGCGTGGCATGGGGCCCGATACCTACCCGCCGATGCGCCTTGTGCTCCAGAACGCGGGCGCGAAACGCCGGTCGCTCGGTTGAGTATTTTTAAGGAATAAAGATCCTCACGTGACAACTTGTTCATGGTGACTCGTTCAATCGTCTAAATGGCTTGTTCAAATTCCGTAGGCAGTTCTGAGCAAGCTAATCGGGTGCTCCGGCTTACTGCCCTCGCCCAGACCATTGGCCAGATGGTGCCCCGCGATAGGACAGTCGCTGCCATAGTGATCCGGATTATTTTTCTTGATCGCGTTGACTATCGGTCGACCGATCTTCATGGCTTTTCTCGAAGGTTTCCAGTTTTACCCCGTAGGTGCCATCAGCGGCCTGAGCACCGCTCGATCATCGTCACCTGGGTGTCTGGCACCAGACCTAACAGGTCACGGGTCTTGGGCCCACGTTCTGAACCCGCTGATGGCAGGAGGCGTGATACACCACCGAGCCGAGGGGATGCGAAAACTCCGTCTTAAGCAGGCCCTCACTGTGACGAAGCATGAGGTACTCGAAAGGATCATAAATGCATCCGCTACTTTGCGCACGTCAGATCGTCCGGGAACAGCAGCGGCAACTCCTGCTTAAACATCAGCGCAGCAGGAAGGAACCAACGCAATCAGATCCCATCCTCATCGACCCGTTGGGCAAGCTGAGGAATATTCTCTTCTTTCGCCTTTTGCACAGATTTAAGGTCGCCAAGCTCGAGTTTCGGCATGCCGCAGCAGCGTTCCTTCTCGGCTGTGGTCACCGGGATGCCGTTGTGCTCAAGGACGGCAACCAGATCCTGACCCAGCCCCGGCCTGTTTCGGTTCACATAGCATGTCGCAAAAGCGCGACTTTCCGCGAGTCTTCTTGCCCGGGGTTACTGCGCCATTCTGTAGTCCCAGTTTCGGTAACTGCTTGCGCAGCGTTTTTGATTCATATGGGGGAACCGCCGCATCGGCGTGGATACCGGCCACCTTCTCCAGGACTTTCCGGATCGGCTTGATCGATTTGATGCATTAACGATCACCGAAATTCCCGGAATGCCGGCGACTTTCCCACGGCATCGGTGCTGCTCAGAAGCTTATCGCGCGCCGAGGCCCCTTCTTTTTCAAAGCGCACCGCTTTCGCGCGGAGCATCAGATGCGGAAAATCAATATTCCACTCGTGCGGGGGTACGTAGGGACACTTGGTCATGTAACAAAGGTCGCACAGGTAACACTGATCAACCACTTTCCAGTAGTCCTCTTCGCTACACCATCGACCTCCATCGTCTCTGATTCATCAACCAGGTCAAAAAGCGTCGGAAAACTATCGCACAAGGAAACGCATCGACGACAGCCGTGGCACAGGTCAAACACGCGCTCCAACTCAGCGAAGAGCTTTCCTTCATCCTTAAAGTCATCGCTCTGCCAATCAATGGGATGCCGGGTGGGGGCTTGAAGACTACCTTCCATTTTTAAATCCGAATTAAATTTTAAAGACTGACGGGAAGCGCAAATGCGCTTCCCGCATCGTCCGTTTTGCCTGCTATTAACCGTCCAGAGAATCCAACGCTTTCTGGAAACGGTTGGCGTGCGAGCGCTCGGCTTTTCCGAGGGTCTCGAACCAATCCGCAATCTCATCGAAGCCTTCATCGCGAGCGGTCTTGGCCATACCCGGGTACATGTCGGTGTACTCGTGGGTCTCGCCGGCAACAGCCGCTTTGAGGTTATCCGAGGTGCCGCCGATAGGCAGACCGGTAGCCGGATCGCCGGTTTCCTCGAGGTACTCAAGGTGACCGTGGGCATGACCCGTCTCGCCTTCCGCAGTTGAGCGGAAAACGGCTGCCACATCGTTATAACCTTCGACGTCCGCCTTGGAAGCGAAGTAAAGATAGCGACGGTTTGCCTGAGATTCGCCGGCAAAGGCATCCTTCAGGTTCTGCTCCGTTTTGGAGTTTTTCAAAGACATGATGGCCTCCATCAAATAAAAGTTGTGATTCACAATTTCCCGGCTCTTTCATGCCGGGATGCGCACTATAGGGAGTCTTCATGTATATGTATAATCGTTTGTTATTATCAATTTGATCGGTTTTTCCGATTATTTATATGAACCTTCGTGACCTCGAATATCTCGTTGCGGTAAGCGAAAACCTGCACTTCGGCAAGGCTGCAGCGCGCTGCTTTGTCAGCCAACCGACGCTCTCCGGCCAGATCCATAAATTAGAGGACGAGCTTGGTTTTGTCCTTTTTGAGCGTACAAACCGAAGCGTGCATGTGACCCCTATCGGCCAAAAGGTGGTCGCCCACGCTCGGCAAATCCTGGAACAAGCGCAGGCGATTCGATCCCTGAGCAGCGAGCAGAAGGATCCGCTCGCGGGCCCGCTTCGCATCGGCGCCATACATACCTTAAGTCCCTATCTTGTCCCGCTGTTCATGATTCAGCTCACCGAGGCACACCCGGAGCTTTCTCTTGAGCTCACCGAGGCGACCACCGATCAATTACTCAGCCAGCTTAATGACCACCAGATCGACGGCGCACTCCTCGCGACAGCACCACCCGATGACGATCTTAAAGAGATCCGCCTGTTTCGCGAACCTTTCTGGCTCGCGCATCCGCGCGATCATGTGCTGTACGAGAAGGACGAAATTACGCTGGAGGATCTTAAAGACGAACGCATCCTGCTGCTCTCGCAGGAGCATTGCCTGACCGAACAGGTGACGAGTGCATGTCGCATTGCCAACCGCGGTCTGGCCGGTACCGTACCTCGACTCAATGCCTCAAGCTTGGACACGCTCGTACAATTGGTGGGCATGGGTCTCGGTGTCACTCTCGTGCCCGCTCTGTCTGTTCACGGAGGCCGTCTGGCAGCGGATGGCGTGGTGCTTCGTGAGGTCGAGATCCCGGATGCCTATAGGGAGATACGATTGGTGTATCGGTCGAGCTTTCCGAGATTGAGCGCACTAAAGTTGTTTGCTGATATCGTCTGCGACGTTCTCCCCAATACCGTTAATTGATGTATCGACGCGAATGACATTAAGACGCTTGCCCTTTGGCGGGGCAACGTTGAGGTCGCGCCCCTATCCGGCGGCATTACGAATAAAAACTTTCTCGTCACCGACTCAAGGGGTCGGTATTTTGTGAGACTCGGGGAGGATATCCCCTTACATGGGGTGATGCGGTTTAACGAGCTTCGGCAAGCCTTGCTGCGGCTGAACTGGGCTATCGCCGAAGTCCTACACCATCAACCGGGCGTTTTTGGTGCTTGAATTGATTAGGCGAGACGCTCTCCGCGGAGGATGTGAAAGACCCGCCCGCCTCTCACAAATTGTTACGCTGCTACAATCACTACCCATCAAAGATGAAGCACACGGTACGCGGACCCGCGCTGACTTTTGGGTGTTTCATGTCATTCGCGATTATGTCGCTACGCTGACTAACGGAAACAGCCGCATGGCTGCGCAGCTGCCGAGGGTTGTTAGAAAAAAGTCCCATCTTCGAAAGCGCTGTAGGACGGATTGATCTTGTATTTACTCACAACGACCTATTGGCGCGAACTGGCATCGATGACGGTCAGCGTCTTTGGCTGATCGACTGGGATACGCAGGCTATAACAGCCCGCTATTCGATCTTGCCAATCTGGCTGCATAATAACGATCTATCAAAGAGCAGGAAATCTGGCTTCGTGAGGCGTATTTCGAGGATGATGCGCCGACGCAGCTCAGCCGATCCCTTCAGGCAATAAGTGCGCCTCTACCTTAAGAGAGCATGTGGGTATGGTTTCGAAATTTATTCGTCCGTTGACTTTGATTTTGTCTCCTACACCGAAGAGAATCTTGCACGATTCGAAAACGAAGTCTTTGTTCGCGAGATGGGCTGGCCTGACGTGAACCCGATTCGCTCAACGATCTTTCGATTCTATATAGAAAGCCAATTTATGGACCGACTGCCCTCACGCTCAAGCTATCGTTATTGGGGGAGGCATTGTCGGTTCATCAACAACCATCTGGCCAAGCTGGGGTATCGGGATGTACTCCTTCTTGAACGCCATCAGCTCACGAGCGGCAGCACCTGGCACGCAGCGGGTCTCGTCGGTCAATTACGCAGCCAGGCCGGCATCACGCAGCTTCTAGGCAACTCCATATCCCTTTACAACCGACTCGAGAAGAAACAGGCATTGCTACCGGTTGGAAGATGAACGGCGGGCTTCGACTCGCCTGCAACCCCGCTCGATTAATCGAAATAAAGAGGCAGGCCACAACAGCACGCAGTTTCGGTCTTGAGATGCATGTGCTGACGCCGCAAGAAGCGCGGGATCTTTGGCCGCTGATGGATGTCTCGGACGTGTTGGGGGCGGCTTTTTTACCCTCTGATGGTCAGGCGAATCCTTCTGATATTGGGCGCGCCCTGGCAAAAGGAGCAAAAGACAACGGCGTGCAGATATTTGAGAACGTGGAGGTCAAAGGCATCCGCGTTCAAAAGGGTCGCGTGTGCGGTGTGGATACCGCGAACGGTTCAATTGAGTCCGAGATCGTCGTTAACTGTGCCGGCCAGTGGTCCCGTAACGTGGGCGCGCTGGCGGGTGTCAACGTGCCGCTCGTTTCGATGCAGCATCAGTACCTGATCACCGAAGCAATAGATGGCGTTACATCAGACCTACCGACACTTCGCGACCCCGATCGACTCACCTATTACAAAGAAGAGGTCGGGGGACTGGTGATGGGCGGCTACGAGCCCAATCCCATCGGCTGGGCCGAAGACGGGTTTCCTGAAAATTTCGCGTTCACCCTGCTTGATTCCAACTGGGACCATTTCGAGCAGATCCTATCTTTGGCGCTGCCCAGAGTGCCTGCTCTTGAGAACGCGGGCATCAAAACGCTCCTCAACGGGCCTGAAGCTTTACACCCGACGGGAACCATCCTCGGTGAATCGCCGGAGGTTGACGGCTTTTTGTCGGGGCGGGTTTGCTTTCGGAATTGCATCAGCGGGAGGCGCCGGGCAGGCACTTGCGGAAATGGATCGCGGGCGGCGAACCCCCTTATGACCTTTGGGCGGTCGACATCCGGCGATTTGGAAAACCGCATCAGGATATCGGTTGGGTACGAAAACGAACCTACGAGATGTACGGAAAACACTACACCATCGCGTGGCCAAATGAAGAACACAGCTCGGGCGACCGTTTCGGCAGTCTCCAATATACGATGCGGCAAAAGCAGACCGGGCTTGTTTTGGTGGAAATTAGGCTGGGAAGACCGAATTGGTTTGCCCCGGCCGGGGTCAGACTTCGGCGATGAATATTCTTTCGAGGCTCCAAACTGGCTGACACACAGCGCCGTCGAACATCAAGCGGCGCGCGAAGCGGTCGCGCTTTTCGACCAGAGCTCTTTTGCAAAATTCCTGCTCCGCGGCCCTGACAGCGTAAAGGCTCTGGATTGGATCTGCGCCAACCGAATCGATCGACCGGTTGGCTCTGTGATCTACACACAGCTCCTCAACAAGCGGGGTGGCATTGAAAGCGATCTGACCGTCACGCGAATTGATGACGATGCTTTTTACCTGGTCACCGGCACAGGCTTTATCCGCACGACTTTCACTGGATTGACCGACACCTCCCGAAAGATATGAACGCGAATCTGACGGATGAGACCGAGAACCAGGCCGTGCTGTCGCTATGGGACCTAAAGCGAGCGTTTTGAATCGGCTAACCGAAAGCCCTATTGATAACGCGAGTCTGCCGTTACACAGCCGTGAGATCAAAGGATCGCCGGTGTTCATGTCGAATTATCGAAATCACCTACTCGAGCTCAGTTTGAACTCATCCCGTCGCCCATGCAAAGTCCGTGTATAACGAACTTCATCGTGCAGGGCCGACCTCGGCCTTCCGAAATGCAGCGGGCTACCGCGCAATCGAAGTTTGCGACTCGAAAGGCTACCGCGCCTGGGGTTCAGACCTGACTCGGATCACACCCCTCTTGAAGCCGGTCTTGGATGACCCCTAAAACTAATAGCGATATTGCATTCATTGGAAAAGAAAGCCTTCAAGAACCAGACTTCTAACGGCCTGAAGAAACAGCTCGCGTGTTTACGGTTGGGGATCCGTCAATCACGCTGATCGGACGGGAGACCCTGTACCGCAGGCCAACGCGTCGGCTGGTTAAGCAGCGCCGGCTTTGGCCACACCGTAGGCTGCCCCATAGGCCTCGGTTACGTGCGAGACCCAAGGGAGTCGATCGTACGTTTTTAGAAAGCGGTACGTATGAACTTGAGGTTGCCGGCACAAAGGTTCCATGCCGTATTCATTTTGAACCGCTTTACGATCCCAAGAACCAGCGCGTGAAAACATAAAGCCTATGACTCTGGATCCCCAAATGCTGGCTGTCATGGAAAAACGCAAGGCGCGCCCCGCCTCTTGACGTTGAAGGTTCGCCCAGCATTTGAGAACATGAGAAGCATCTACAATCAGGAGCAGGCGTGGTGGAATGCGATTAAACCGACAGCTCAGCGCTGTTGAAGATTTAGAAATCAGGTCCGATTCGACGGGTGCGATTCGAATCTATCGGCCTCTTCATGCCGTCTTGCTCATCCACCCTGGTTTATCTGCATGGCGGCGGTTGGGTGCTCGGAAATCTTGATACGCACGATCGCGTGATGCGACTGCTCTGCAGTACTCCGGCGCTACGGTGGTCGGGGTTGACTACGCGCTTTCTCCAGGCACCGACTGCCCGTTTGCCCTCGACAGTCCTCGTTGTTTGTCAGTGGGTCAAGACGCATGGCCACGTACGATCTCTGCACTCAGAAAGTCTCGCTTTGGGGGAGATTCAGCGGGCAATCTTGCGGTTGCGGCAACGCAGGCCTTACACCGCGATGCGCCTGCTTCTATCAGGGCCTGCTTCTTACTACGGCGCTTTTGGTCTGTCGGACTCTGATTCCTGGAAGACTTTTGGAACCGCCAGTACGATTCACTTGGGAGGAAATGCTTTTCTACCTTGATAGCTATCTCGGTCTCACGCGCAGGACGGATGCGCGGTACAATGTATTGCGCGGCAATGTCGCCTGTCTGCCCAGCTGCATTATCGCCGCGGCGCAATGCGACCCCTTATGTGATGACTCATCTGCGCTCTTTGATGCCATGCAGGCCAACGGAATCGCACAGGCTAAAGATCTATCGGGTGTGCTTCACGGCTTTATTCATTACAGCCGCATTCTTGATTTAGCCACTGAGGCACTGCGGGATGGGGCGACCGCGCTTCGAGAGTTTCGGCCTGAATTAAGACGAAGCCTCAGTCGGATCTTGCTCGCTCATCGAAAGAATCCTCTGCATCTCCCGGATGACCGGTTTTCGATCATTGCGATCAACGACAACTAATCCCGTATCGGCCTCTTCGAAGGCGCTAAAATTACTTTTTGGGCTCGAGCGACTTCGGCGTCGGATGGGGTGAACACGCGATTGAGCTCAGCAATTTGCTTAGGTGTATCGCGCCTTTGCCGCTAAAGCCCAGATCTTTCGCGAGCGATGCTTCCGCGTCATCCCTGCCATATCCTCAAGATCCAGATAAGGCACATCAATCACGTCAATGCCGGCACTGGCGGCAGCGTGCGACACGATCGGGCATAGAGCAGAGGCTCCCAGCGATTTTTAACCGAAGGTCTGCCGCCATGTCCACCCCGCCAAAAAGCAATGAATCAATACGATCGCTGGATCGGGCGATGTCAACGGCTTTAAGGCCCTCGTTCATCTCGATGATGATGTGAATGCGCGTATCGTGTTCGGCTTCAGTGAGTAACTCATCTAGCCGATCACTTCATCGAAACCACCTTGGGAGCATGAGCCGGGGTGGGGGACTCGCTACTCAAAAATAGCCTGCACGTCTTTGAGGCCAAACGTTGTACGAAGGCAATTGACGCGCACCATACGCTCAACGCCGTCATCCGCTTGGGGCTGGGCAAAAGAGCCAGCACGTTTTCCCGGCAACGTCTTTATCTTTTGGCGCGACCCCATCCTCAAGCTCCACACAAACGATATCCGCCCCGCTCGCGAGCGCCTTGGATAAAGATCCGTCGCATCGCCGGCGCGAATATAAAACTGCGCCGGGGTCTCACGGCGGTAGATTCAGTAGTGCTCATATTTGTTCGTTCGCTCAGTAGGACCGCGGTAAATGAGCACGTGCTCACCGACATAACTCAAATGAAGTTAGTCGAGATAAGGCGCCACCTGATAGAGACGCGTCTCGCGGAACTTACGCTCTACATCATATTCCTCTGCAAAACCGAACAGCCGCATGGGTCTGAACCCAAACTTCCCGCTCTTGCCCAGGACGCTTCGGCGGCTAACATCTTCGCGAGGTTAGCCTCTTCGCCGGGATTCTGACCCGCATCATAAAGGCGGATCGTTCGCGCAAAAAATCTGCTCGGCGGCACGCATCGTGCGCGTAAGCGCGGGCAATCGGAAATTGCACGCCCTGGTTTTGCCCGATCAGGCGTCCGAATACGGATCGATCGGCCCGCGTACGTCGTGGCTTTTTCGATGAACCATTTTGCGTCGCCAATGCATTCCGCAGCAATCAGGATCCGCTCGGCGTTCATGCCGGAGGATGTAGCGAAAACCCTTCCCCTCTTCGCCAATCAAATTTTCAGCGGGCACCGGCATGTCATCAAAAACACTTCGTGTAGCGTGATTCATCATCGTGCGGATGGGACGGATCGTAGAGACTTTTCCCGCACGTCACGCATGTCCACCAACAAAACCGAAGCCCCTCAGTTTTTTCTGCACTTCTTCGCGCGGGGTGGTCCGACACAAAAGAATCATAAGATCGGAATACTGTGAGCGGGAGGTCCAGATCTTCTGACCATTGACCACGAAATGGTCTCCTCGAACAGCCGTGGTTCGCAAAGAGAGGAGTATCGGTACCGCTCGTGGGCTCCGTCACGCCAAAAGGCCTGTAGACAAGCTCGCCTCTCGCGATGGCCGGCAGATATTTATCCTTCTGCTCTTTTGAACCATGACAAGACAGCGTCCCCATCGTATACATCTGCGCATGGCACGCGCCGGCGTTACCACCGGAACGATGAATCTCTTCCAGAATAGCGGCGCCCCGCGGGGCAGCGGATCCTTCGTACTCTTCGGGAATAAGCGCGCCTAAGAATCCGGCCTCGGTCAGCGCTTGGACAAACTCACTCGGATATTCCTGATCGCGATCACAACGGCGCCAGTACTCCCCGGAAATTCGCTGCACAAGCGGGCGACGCTCTCTGAATCTCGGGATGATCAAAGAATAGGTAAGGTGGCTTGATACTCATCAGATTTCAACTACTCATACATGATGCCAAGACTAACCGAACTCTGAACGAATGGCAGTACCGTGCTCGTCTAACAGGGGCACATGCGTGGGACGGGCCGAGTCCGTCTTCACCGGCAGATCCGCCATACTGACGGGTGTGCCGCCGTAAATCGGCCACGAGGTTTCGGATCAGCGCATGATCGGAGAAGGTTCTCGACGCTGCTGAGGCGCCCGTTTGCGATTGACGCTGCATCAAACCGCTTCACCATGTCGTCGATATCGTGCTCCCCAAAAACGGCGTTGATGATCTGATCCATCTCCTCGCGGTGCTTCACGCGCTCGGTGTTATTCACGAAACGAGAATCCGTACCCAGCTCCGGTCGAACAAAATCGCATCGCAGAAATTCCGCCACTCGCGATCAGCTCTGAATCGAGATCAATATCTGGTCACCGCCGCGAACGGTATAAGCCCCATATGGGGCAATCAGCGGGTGGGTCAGCCCCATTCGCCGCGACGCCCCGCCGAGATAGCGGTAGGCGAGCAGCGGAAAGTTCATGTAGTCCGCCATCACATCGAACATGGCAATCGAGATATCAATACCCTCGCCGGTGCGGCCACGCTGAATGAGCGCGCGCAGGATAGAAGCAAATGCGGTTTGTCCTGAGGCAATGTCGCAGATTGAGACACCCACGCGCGACGGTTGCTCCTCGGTCCCATTCACCGCACAGATGCCACTCTCCGCCTGAACGAGGGCGTCATAGGCTTTTTTCTTTGCCCATTCGCCGGTTGCCCCATATCCGTTTATCTCACAGGTGATGAGCCCGGGATTTTTCTCACGCAGAGCGCTCCCGGTAAATCCTCGACGGGCAAGCGCGCCGGGTGCGAGATTGTGTAAAAACACATCAGCGCGCAAGAGCATCGACCGCAACAGCTGCTCGTCCGCCGCATCGTTGATATTCAAGCAAATCGATTCTTTGCCGCGGTTCAGCCACGAGAAGAACACTTTGCCATCGGCACCTTTGTCGTAGCCCCGGGCAAAATCGCCTTCGTGGCGCTCCACTTTTATGACGCGCGCTCCTGCGTCCGCCAGCATCAGCGCGCAATACGGCGCCGCCACAGCCTGATCCATGGACACCACAAGTAACCCGTCGAGTTCGCGATTAAGACCCATCGTCAGTGGTCAGCTCATCAAACGCGCTTCCTATATCCAGAAACTGCCGCGCACGGTTGCCTCACGATCCGCATCCGGAATCTTAGCGGTCAGGCGTACCCCATCATCCCAATGACTCCTGTTGACCATCGCGATCGTGACATTGGTCTCATACTCTGGCGACCATGTCGAAGAGGAAATATGGCCGACGACCTCTCCAGAATCATCCAGTAGCGGCCAGGGATGTTGAATCGAGGGTACGGGATCACCGTCAACGGCAAGCGCTCTAATCTGCTTCGTGGGCGTAGCCTGTTTCGAGAGCGCCTCTAAGCCTAAGAAGCCCTTCACCGTATCCAGGTTGCAGTACTTTGTAAGGCCCGCCTCAAACGGGGTGTGCTCGGTAGTGATATCGCTGCCAAAAGACAAAAGACCCGCCTCTATCCGCTCAATCAAATTAGGGCAACCGGCGCGCACATCCAGATCTTTGCCAGCCGCAAAGAGCGCGTCCCATACGGCTTCGCCGTATTCACTGCCCTGAAGATAAAGCTCAAAGCCCCCTTGATGCGACCAACCGGAACGGGCAAGCACCATGTCCTGTCCCTCAAAATTAATCGTCGTATGCCGAAAAAATTTGGTTTTGACGACATCCTCACCAAAAACTCTCGCGACGAGCGCATCTGCTTTGGGGCCCTGGATCGCAAGCGGGGACACATCGGGCTCGAAAACGTCGACATTCAGATTTCCGGCAGCGGCAAGACCCTTGCAGTAGAGCAGCATGTCGGAATCCGCGAGTGAGAGCCAATAACGATTCTGGTTAAGCCGGATCGCCACGGGATCGTTCATCAGCTTGCCGGCAGTGTCGACCATGGGGATGTAGTAGCACTGATCGTCTGCCATGCGGGACATATCCCGAGGCGTTGTCATCTGCACGAGCCGCAAGGCATCAGGCCCTACCACTTCCACTTGCCGTTCGACTGAGACATCCCAAACCTGAACCGCTGATTTGAGATGCCGATAATCTTCTTCAGGAGTCGTGAAAAAGGAAGGAAGCAGCATATGGTTGTAGACCGTGTAGGCCTTAACCCCCGCGGCCTCAACGCGCCGCGTGAAGGGCGTACGACGAAGACGAATCGACGGCGTCAAAAAAGGCATGGACATAGGCTCACTCTCCTTCCGTGGCTCGATTAAACGTGGCTCGATTAAACGATGCGGGTCTAGATGCGAGCCTAACCCGTCTCGCCAACAAGATCGGTTGTCGCAATGGCACCAAGAGCCGCCGCCTCATCGTTATCAGAGGTGTCGCCAGAGATGCCCACAGCGCCCAGCAATTTGCCGGAAGCATCACGAAGCAATAGCCCGCCGGGCACCGGCACAAAGTCGCCGCCGGCAAGACCATTCATGGCCTGAATAAAGTACGCCTGCTGTTCGGCTCGGTTCATAAGCGCCCGGGTACCGAGCCCCAGCGCAATAGCGGCGTTGGCTTTTCCGTGGGCAATCTTTGCCCGCATCGCGCTCACGCCATCCTCCGAAGCGGCCGCAACGAGAGCGCCCCGATCATCAAGCACGATCACGCTGATGGGCTTTAAATTAAGTTTTCGGGCCTCGACCAAAGAGGCATCCACAAGGGCTTTTGCTTGTTCAAGACGTATCGACATTTTTCACTCCACTTTCAAAAAAGATAAATTTTCTCAGTCCGCGGCATGTAGGGCCTCGGAGAGCGCCGCGGCAAAAAGATCCAGGTCACCCGATGTGCCGACGGATACCCGAATGCACCGGTTCAGTGGCGCCACCCCCGGCATCCGCACAAAGACCTGTCGGGCAACGAGCTGATCCAACACGGCCTTCGCAAAGTTGCCGTCCCGTCCACAGTCGATGGCCACAAAATTTGTGGCCGACGGGATGGATTCAAGACCCTGCGCCTTGGCAATTTCATAAAGGCGCTCTCTGGCTTGCGCAACGCGATCAACCGTTTCGTGCAGGTAGGCCTGATCCGCGACTGCCGCCAGACATGCCGCCTGTGCGACTGAACCCACGCCGAAATGATTTCGGATCTTATTGAACTCGTTAATGAGACTGGCTTCGCCCATGGCATAACCCACCCGAATGCCGGCAAGACCGTAGGCTTTTGAAAACGTCCGAAAGCGAAGCACCCGGTTGTCATCCTCAGCGACCTTCGGCAGCACACCCGCAGGTGCGAATTGCCCGTAGGCCTCGTCCAGCACAAGCAATGATCCGTCGGGCACGTTTTCGATCATCTGCTCTATTACATCAGCTGGCCACCAGGTGCCCATGGGGTTATCCGGATTCGCCAGATAAATCAGCTTGGGTCGGTGCTGCTGGGCGAGCGCCACTAAGGACTCAATATCTTCGCGATCATCTTTATAGGGCGCCGTGATTAATTCGCCCCCAAAGCCCGCCACGTGAAAATTAAACGTGGGATAAGCGCCTGCGGACGTTACGACTTTATCGCCCGGTTCAACAAAAAGTCGAACAAGGTAACCGAAAAGGCCATCAATACCCTCGCCCACCATGATGTGCTGCGGCTCTAACCCATGATGCTCAGCAATTCGGGCACGCAGGTCAAAAAATTCAGGGTCACCGTACTTCCAGGCATCCTGTGCGGCGCGGCCAATAGCCTCCGCCACTTTTGGCGAGGGGCCAAACACGTTCTCGTTTGCCCCAATTCGGGCGGCAAACAACTTCTCAAGAGCGCGCTCCTGGGCTTCTGGCCCGACAAAGGGCACGGTAGCGGGTAGACCTTTTGCCAGAGAAGTGACGCGATATTCAGCCATGGGAGAATTCTGTCACAGACTGAGACATGTTCGATACTGACAAGACAGACTCTCGCTGTCGTGAAATAGACCGGGCGAGGCGCTTACTGGGAGAAATGCGCCTCGTCGAGATGACACTCAATAGAGTGATTGTTAGCCAAACGTCGCACCGGCGGCGTTTGCTCGTCGCAGGTGCCTTTAATTGCCAAGGGGCAACGATCAAAAAACGGACAGCCCTTTTTGGTAAGCGTGACCAAGCGATCGATACCGGCCTGCGCTTCCTGGGTCTGCATCGTCTCCTCCAGCCAGCCGACCCGCAGCTCCGGTACGGAACTGATGAGAAGCCGCGTATAGGGATGATACGGAGGAGACAATACTGCGTTCACCGGGCCCTGCTCAACGACACGACCGGCGTAAAGCACGACGATCTCGTCAGCAAAAGAGGCGACCGTTGAAAGATCATGACTGATGAAAACAAAGGATACACCGGTCTGTTTTCGTAAACGCTTTAGGAGCTCAATCACATTTGCCCCAACGATTGAATCCAGCGCTGAGATCACTTCATCGCAGAGCAGGACTTCGGGAGAAGCCGCGAGAGCCCGCGCGAGATTGATACGCTGCTTCTGTCCGCCGGAAAGCTCCTCAGGGTAGCGTCCTGCGAATTCCTGGGGCAGCTCGACCATCTTGAGCAGCTCGCCAATGCGCCGGCGCTTTTCGTCGCCTTTAAGACCGTGATAGAACTCCAGCGGTCTTCCCAGAATACGGTCAATACGTTGGCGCGGATTAAGCGCGGTATCGGCCATCTGAAACACGAACTGGATTTTCTGAAGCTCTTCTCGACTTCGCTGCTGAAGAGCGGGCTGCAGCGCCTTACCATCCAAACGCACTTCGCCTTTTGCGGCGGGAAGCAACCCTGCCATGACTCGCGCGAGCGTTGACTTTCCGCAGCCCGATTCACCAATCACGCCCACACTGTGTCCACGTTTGATAGCAACGTTGACGTCGCGAAGCACCGTAATCGCGGGCTCACCGTCTTTGATGCTGCCATACCCTGCTAACAAGTCTTTCACTTCAAGAGCTGGCGCCTCGCGCTCGTGCGCCGCCGATGTCTCATCGCCCTGACCCGCTGCCGGCGGAGGACGGACCGCGTGCATCAATCGACGGGTGTAATCATGGCTTGGTTGATTGACCACCTGATCGGCGGTGCCGTACTCCTGAATTTCTCCCGCGTACAACACCACGATATGGTCCGCAATCTGTGCAACAACGGATAAATCGTGGGTCACGTATATCGCGGCCGCGCCCTCTTGCTTGATTACGGACTTAAAGGCCTTTAACACCTCAATCTGAGTCGTAACGTCGAGCGCCGTGGTGGGCTCATCGAGCACCAGAAGGTCAGGCTTGCCGCATAGAGCGGTCGCCGCCATCAATCGCTGCAGCTGTCCGCCTGACACCTGGTGCGGATAACGATTACCCAGTCGATCGGGATCCGGAAGTTCCAGAGCGCGATACAGGTGTTCGGCGCGCTCGTTTGCTTGCTCTTGACTCATGAGCCCGTGCAGCACCGCCGACTCCGTCACCTGCTCGCCAATCTTCAGTGCAGGGTTGAAGGTCGCCGCGGCGCTTTGCGCGAGGTATGCGACGCGCTGACCACGCAGGCTACGCAGACGATCCGAGCCCATACTGATGACGTCGTCCCCATCAATGCGGACCTCACCTCCGGCGAACTCAAGACCAGGCTTGGTATAGCCCAAAGACGAGAGCGCAATGGTGGTTTTGCCCGACCCGGATTCGCCGATAAGCGCTACCACTTCGCCCCGCTGCACCTTAAAACTCACGCCTTTAACGATGGGCGTTAGTTCGTCGTCATCGTTTCGCGCGCTGATGCGCAGATTGTCGACTTCAAGAAGCGCAGTCATGAAATCATCCGCTTGGCGAGCTTGCCGCCCGCATGGGCTGAAATATCGTCAACGATCATGTTGACCGAGATCGTCAGGGACGCAATGGCGAACGCCGGCATCAGCGGCGCGTAGGATCCGAGCACGAGTCCCGGAAGATTCTCCTTCACCATGCTGCCCCAGTCCGACATGGGCGGTTGCACCCCAAGACCCAGAAAGCTGAGAGACGAAATAAACAAGATCACCCAAACAAACCGAAGACCAAAATCCGTTGCAAGCGGCATGGCAATATTGGGCAGAATCTCGCGAGTAATGATCCACCAAAGTCCTTCGCCTCTAACCTTCGCGGCCTCCACAAAATCGCTGACCATGACTTCAACGCCCAGTGAGCGCGCTATACGAAAAACACTGGTGGCGTAGATCACGCCGGTAATGATGATCAACCAAATGATGCCCGGGCTGTTTAGCGCGGCGATCAAGACCAGGGCAAACATAATGGACGGGATAGATAACAGGGCGTCGTTGACTCGACTCAAACTCATATCGAGGAATCGACTGCCCACTGCCGCCGCAATGCCTGCCGTTACGCCAATCAGATACGCAAGAAGCGTTGCCAGCACTGAGATGCCGATCGTCGTGCGGGCGCCATACAGGATTCTTGAGAGGATATCCCTGCCGATGTAGTCGCTACCCAAATACACAATCTTGCTGGGCGGCTGAAAGTCCGTATCGGGATACATCTCATCGCTTCCCGGAACAATAAACAGCTCTTCGTCAAGGATATCCGCCTCGTGATAAGGCGCAATCATCGGGCCGATGATCACCATCAAGGCCCAGAAGACTACGATGGAAACACCAATCTTGCCGGGCCAGCTGAGCTTTATCTTGCGCTTTGGAGGCGCATCGGGCAGCTCATCGAACTGCGTTGGCGCGGCTGAGGTGTTGGCGGGCTCGGTCATAGCGGTTACTTGGGATGTCTCAATCGCGGATTGGAAAGAATGGTCGCCATATCCGCGATGAAAATGAGCACGATATATGTCGTGGTGAAGATCATGGCGCAGGCCTGTACCAACGGCATATCCCGCATCTGCACGGCCTCAATCATCAGCTTGGCAAGGCCCGGGTAGGAAAAGATCTGCTCAACGACAACGACACCCCCAACCAACCAGGCCAGGTTCAGCGCGATCACGTTAACGATAGGCCCAACCGCATTAAATAGCGCATGGCGCAGAATGATTCGTCGGCGCGGCACGCCCTTAAGAATCGCCATCTCCACGTAAGGCGAACTCATGACATTGAGCACCGTTGCGCGCGTCATTCGGATGATCTGGGATGACACCACAATAATCAGCGTCAGAAGCGGCATTGCAAGCGTCTTCAAAAGTACCCAGCCTGATTCATCGCCTCTGAGATAAACGATCGAGGGCAGCCAGCCCAAACTCACGGCGAAGACCAGCACAAGAATGGTCGCGACCAGAAAGTCCGGAATCGAGATAATGTTCAGCGTGGCGAAGGTAATGGTGCGGTCAATGCGCGTACCGGGATGCATCGCCGCGATGAGGCCCAGCGCAAGTGAAATGGGGATTGCGATGGCGCCAACCAGCAGGGTCAGCATCGCCGTGTTTTCTACACGGGGGCCCAGCATATCTACGATGGGCGTTCCCAACCCGGCGCCCAACCCAGCCTTTGAGATCCCAAGATCGCCCATCAGCACGTTCTGAAGCCACACGACGTACTGCTCGATGGGATGCTTATCAAGGCCCAGTTTTGCCCGCAGCGCCGCCGTGCTCTCGGGCGTTGCCATTTGGCCCAGGATAATTTGGGCCACGTCGCCCGGCAGCAGATTCGTGCCGATAAAAATAAGTATCGAGACCACCCAAAGGGTGACGAGGCTTATTCAAAACGAGCGAGTAGTGCGCGCCAGACCATATGAATTAATTAAATCTTTTTGCCGCCTAAAGGAAAGGGTCCGCACGTCCCGTGCGAACCCTTCAGAGTACCACTAAACGACAGGGATCAGGCTTCTTTCCAGATGTACTCTGCCCAGCCGTTGCCGCCGAACTGACCCAGCGGCACGTTCGCGAACCCATGAACCTTCGGATTGTGTGCATCCATGATGTTCGTGAGCCGGGATGATGATCCCGCTCTTGGTAGATACCAGCTTCTGCATTTCGCAATGCATTTCGTGACGCTTGGCTGCATCAGTCTCGGCCAGCGGAGTCTTTCAGCAGTTGGCCCATGCGGTCATCATTCCAGAAGGTGTCGTTCCAGTTACCGTTCGGCCCAAACTGGATAGCCATCATGGAGTTAGCCGTCGGTCGCATGTTCCAGGTCACCACGTTCAGCGGCTCTTTCATCCACACCGCGCCCCAGTAACCGTCGGTCGGCACTTTCTTGAGCTTGAGGTTAAAGCCAATCTTCTTCAGGTTGGCCTGCATGAGAGGCACGCATCTTCAATGAATCCGATAACCGGCGCCACGTACAGCTCCGCCTCGTTGATACCGGACTTGTTGAGTGGTATTTCGCCTTATCAGGGTCGAACGGAATCTGCGGCAGCTCGCTGCAGTGATCCGCCCCGTAGGAGATATTGATCGGTGATCATTACCCACGGTGCCCTGACCGCGCAGGAACTTGCGCACAATGCGCGCTCACGATCTTGGATGTATCGCAGGCCTTGAACGAAATCATCATTTGAACCCGGCGCGGTGTTCTTGAGGCAGCAGATACCGCCGTAAAGGCCTGACGGAATGGACAGCACTTTGTTGCCTGACTGCTCGACCTTATCGATGTCGCGCGCCTGGATAATCGCCACCATGTCGACACTGCCCGCGAGCAGTGCGTTCAGTCGTGCGTTCGGGTCGGTGATAGCCGTAATCTCGATCGAGTCGAGGCCACTGGCCGGTGTCGCGCCAGTAGTTGTTGTTTCGTGGTGAACGGATTTCACGCCGGCTGGAAGGATTCCAGTTTGTAGGGAGCCTGTGCCGCCAGCCCACAATCCATGCCGTTCGCCTTCACGATCTTGGCTTGCGGCTGGGTCAACTTGATGGGCATATCGGAGTCAGGTGACGACAGGGTCAACTTGACCGTGTACTTATCAACCGCTTTCCATTCCACGACCTGTGCAAAGAAAGCCTTGATGGATGACGGTGAACCATCAGCGATGTGGCGATTCATACTCCAGACGACGTCTTTCGAGGTCAGCTCGCCACCACCATGGAACTCCACGCCCTTGCGGATTTTGAAGGTGTACTCGGTGGCGTTTGAATTGACCGACCACTCTTCGGCCAGTTCCGGATGCAGACTCATGTCGTTCCAGACCTGAATCAGACCGTTGTAGCTGGTGTTGGCGCGGGTGTAGTCGATGGTCGACGTACCGAGGATCGGATCCAGCGTGTCGTCAGGACCGTGCAGGTTCGACGCGAAGATGACGGAGCCGCCACGTTGCGGCGTTGCGGCCAGCGCGCTGGCAGAGGTCATCAGACCACCCGCCGCAGTCGCCGTTACGCCAAGGGCGCCCATCGCCGCCATGAATTCACGACGGTTCATGCGTCCGTCGCGATACATCTGCTGGAACGTCTTGATCTCTTTCATTGGTTTTCCTCCAGTCTTAACTGAGTGCGCTCGTCGACGGTGCAAAAAGCACGGCCAGCGATTTGCTACGATTTGTAAATCTTATAATCACGCACAGAAGTGCTGAGTTGAGTGAAACATATGCGTTCTAATCCGTCAACTTGGAGATCGACCTATTACCGTTATTGCACAGGAATAACCGTTAAAACTCCTCAGCATGCTCTTAAAAAGTAGTTTTTTTCATAAGCAAATCCGAACCTTCTGATGCGGGATATTGCCCACGATAGGATCAAGCCGCGAGCACTGACCGTCATGGTTTAAAGGAGCCATTCCATAAAGATTCGTTTTGAGCGATTCCAACGGAGCCGTAAAATTAGCCGCCTATCGCTCCCCGGAACAAAAACCGCTTCGATTCCAACGCCGCCATGATCTCGCAGCTTGTTATAAAGGGGGCTACCCGACAAATCTTGCTGTGCATCGCGCTCGGCATGGTAACCACCGCCCAGAGCCATGCGTCTGGATGCCCATGCAATTATGTTCCGGTAACCGTAATCGACGTGCTTTCCGCCTCGAAGCTTGTCGTTGAATTCGAAGGCCGACGCGAAACCATCTCGGTCGCGCGCATCCATGCCCCCCGACTGGAACCTGATTCCATTTCCGACAGCACGTGGTGTGAAGCAGAGGGCGCGAAAGCCCGCGAAGCCAAGACATACGCCAATCGACTCATCGACAAAGCAAAAGAAGTCTCGATCGATGAGCGGCAGATTGACGAAACGGGCCAGATCAGTGCTGTTTTATATGTCGACAACATTAGCCTCGGCCAAGAGATTCTGTACAAATATCTCGCGGTCGAGAAAGGAGAACCCACCCCATGGTGCCCATCATGACCCCATCAAATTTTGCGACAGCCGATCTTTTTGATGAGCACGGCGATCGACTGCAGGTTTGCGAGCCTGTCTTTCGCGACTTCGGCGGCGTCTCTCGTTTTTGCGGCCCGATAAAAACCTTGAAGGCTTTCGAGGCGTTCTTGCTCACTAAAGAAACCCTCGCCACCGATGGCGCGGGTCATGTGCTCGTGATCGACGGCGGCGGCTCACTTCGCTGCGCGATGCTTGGCGATAAGCTGGCTCAACTTGCTTTGGATAATCATTGGGCAGGTGTTCTCATTAACGGCTGCATTCGCGACAGCGCCGCCATCGAGAAACTCGCACTCGGTGTCAAAGCGATTGCCACCAACCCCACCCGCCCCGAAAAAATCAAAAGCGGCGAGCTTGATGTCCCTCTGCATTTTGCCGGGGTGGATTTTCATCCGGGTCACTTTTTGTACGCGGATAAAGACGGCGTCGTGGTGAGTCCGCACGATCTGCTTAACCTTTAAGACGCTGATCGTTCAGGACCAGCGATTTCGCTATGTCACGTCGCCGAACAAAAGAGCGTAAGGCGCCCGGCCTTGAACAGTCCGACTTTCGGCGGATCATCAATCCGCTGACGCGCCTTAACATCATGTCCGAGGAGGAAGAAAACGCGCTGCACAGTGCGTCCATGCAGCTTCTTGCCGAGCACGGCATTCGCTTTTCATTGGCGAAGGCGCGCGCTCTCTTAAAGACCCATGGCGCACACGTCGACGAAGCATCGCAAATGGTTCGCTTCGACCCCGATCTCATTATGGAGTCCATCGCTAAAGCCCCTCGCGGCTTTACGCTCAAGGCGCGAAACCCCAAGCACGATCTGCCGCTCGATGATCGGCATATTAATTTTTCGAGCGTCAGCAGCGCGCCTAATGCCACCGATCTTCAGAACGGCCGACGCTCGGGCAACCAAGTTGATTTTGAAAACTTCCTGAGACTCACACAGAGCGTCAATGCAGCCCAAGGGTCTGCAGGCTACCCGGTTGAGCCGATTGATATCCCCGTGCCGGTACGGCACTTGCACGCCACGCGATCCATTCTCACGCTGACGGACAAAACCTTTCGCGTTTATAACCACAGTCATGAGCGAACGCTGGACGTGCTTGAGATGGCCCGGCTGGCTCACGGACTTACAGAAACAGAATTTGCTCAAGCGCCGCGCGTCTTTGCATCCATCAATCCCAACTCGCCGCGCGAGTACGATGAATCCATGCTTTGGGGGATGATGGCCTGCGCCGAGGCGGGCCAGGCATTGATGATTTCACCGTTTATTCTTGCCGGCGCCATGGCACCGGCTTCGCTGGCCGGTGCGCTCACCCAGCAAAACGCCGAGGCACTCGCCGGTATCGCCTTCTGTCAGCTGGTGAAGCCCGGCACGCCCGTAACCTACGGCGGGTTTGTGTCCAATGCCGACATGAAAAGCGGCGCCCCCGCTTTTGGCACGCCCGAGCATGTAAAAACGACGCTGGTGATCGGTCAAATGGCGAGACGTTACGGCCTGCCCTATCGGGCCGCAAACGCTAACGCCTCTAATGCGGTGGATGCCCAGGCGGCTTATGAATCACAGATGTGTCTGTGGGCCTGTTTACTGAGCGGCGCCACTTACGTGTACCACGGTCTCGGATGGCTTGAAGGCGGCTTGAGCGCATCGTTTGAAAAATTCATCGTGGATGCAGAAATGATTCAGGGGCTAGTCAAATCCATCGAGCCCATTGATTTTTCAAAGGACGAACTGGCCGTTGATGCGATTGGCGAGATTTCGCCGGGCGGACATTTTTTTGGCAGCGCGCACACCATTGAGCGATACGAGCGGGCTTTTTATCATCCGCTGCTGTCAGACTGGCGTAACTTTGAGGCATGGACCGAAGCCGGAGCGCTTGATGCGAGCCAACGGGCAGGTCAGATTGTGAAAGATCTGCTGGACAGCTACGAGCAGCCCGCGCTTGAACAAGACCGCCTTGAGGCCCTTGATGATTTTGTCGCCCGGCGCGAGGCTGAGGGCGGCGCACCCCTTCAATAATCCCGAGAACAAATTATGAAAATTGCAGTTGTGGGTTGTGGCGCCATGGGCTCGGTGTACGCCGCATTGCTCGCAGAAGCAGGTAACGAGGTCTGGGCCATTGACCTATGGCAGGCACATCTCGACGCCATCGCGGCGAATGGGCTGAAGGTCTCGGGGTTCAGCGGCGAGCGCACCGTCTCCGGCATTCAGGTGGGCAACCACATTAAAGACGTCGGCGGTTGTGAGCTTGTGATTATTGCAACCAAAGCCTCGGGTGTGGATTCCGCCGCCAAAAGCCTTGAAGGCCACATCGGCGAGGACACGCTGATTCTCACCATCCAAAACGGTCTTGGCGCAGGCGAGCGTATTCAGGCAAGTCTTTCAAGCGCCAATATTCTGCTGGGGGTCGCGGGCGGCTTTGGCGCATCCATTCCTGCCCCCGGGCACGTGCATCACAACGGCATGGAGCTCATCCGCCTGGGCGAGATGCAAGGCGGCGTCACGGCAAGACTGGAGTCCGTTGCGGCGGTCTGGAAAGACGCGGGCTTTAACGTAAAGACCTTTGAGGACATCAACCAATTGATATGGGAGAAGTTTCTCTGCAACGTGGCCATGAGCGGTGCGGCAGCAGCCTTTGGCATCACGATTGGCGATGTCATTGAAAACCCCGTCACCTGGAAGATCGCTCAGCATCTCGCCAACGAAGCCTACGCCGTCGGCAAAGCCAAGGGCGTGCATTTTTCTTTTGATGATCCGGTGCAGTACGTCAAAGACTTCGGCAGCAAAATGCCCAACGCCAAGCCGTCCATGCTTTTGGATCTTCAGGACCAGCGCGTTACAGAGGTCGACGCCATCAACGGGATGGTGCCGGTCGTTGCCGAGCAGGTGGGCCTTAGCGCCCCCTATAACGAGGCCGTGACGGCGATGATCAAAGCGAAAGAATCGCTGTTTGCGTGAGGGCTGATGGCGCCGACGCCAGCCGCTAGCCGCTAGCCGCTAGCGACTAAGCAAGAGCCTCTTTAAGTTTCTGCTGAAACCAGTAAACGCCTTTTTCGTGGCGTGGGCTGAGCGGCCCAGGCTGATAGCCGCCCGACAAATAGTTCTGGTGCGTCGCAAGGCAGATATCAAAGTCCTGTTCAATAACCGCTACGTTATCTGTGATGGTCTTCTCGCGCGCCGCTTTGCCGGCATCGGAGATATCCGCAAAATAAAAATCGTAAATAAGCTCGGTGCGGTCTACGGCAAGAGGATTAATGCGTGAGGTATTCATCCCGCCGGAAAAAAACGACAAGGTCCAGTTGGGCCACATCCAGAGCCACCGCCCCTCATAAAAAAGATCGCCGCGCGTCGGCGCGCTCATCCGCACCAGATTATCGGAGGCGGTCGTTTCAAACTTTTCAAAATCGATGGCTTTAAAAAAATCCGGATGGATGCCGGGGATGTGATAGCCCTCCACAAAGTTATCGGTATAGATCTTCCAGTTCGCGTCAAACACCAGGCGGCGGCGCTCCGCCCATTGGTAACTCTCAATCGGCGCATCGTTGATCTCCGGTATCAGCGCGCCAAGCTGTTCGGCAAGACTCTGTTGCGGAGCAATGCTCACAAAAACGAGCCCACGCCATACCTCCAGCGACAGCCCGTAAAGCGGCCAATCCTCAAGCTTTAAGGGCTCGTTTTCTTCAAACCACGGCGCCCGCTCAAGCGAGCCATCCAGCCGATAAACCCAGTTGTGGTACGGGCATCGAATCGACCGGCACCGCCCGGCGCCTTCAGTTAAAAGCGCCGCGCCGCGGTGCCGACAAAGATTGCGAAACGCCCGAAGCGTGCCGGATTCATCCCGGATCACAAATATCTTGGTACCGGCAATATCCACCGCCACGTAATCGCCCTTGCCCGCAAAAGCACTTAATGGCGCCACCACCTGCCACGTGGCCTGAAAAACCCGGCGCTTTTCATCCTGAAAGACATCGGGATCCGTGTAATACCGCGCCTCGAGATTCTCTCCCAGCATGGTTCAGGTTCCGCAAAACGTGGCGTGCACGATCTCTTCCGGTCGAGGCGGTCGCTGGTATTCGCGCGCCTGCGGTTGATCGCGGTACGGCTGGCTCAAGATCGCAAGCAATTTCTCAAAGGGTGCGAAATCTCCGTGATCCTCAGCCGCACGAATCACTTCTTCCACGCGATGGTTGCGCGGAATAAAAGCCGGGTTCACCTCGCGCATCGCCTGTTTGCTGCTGTTCTCTGCAAGACGAGAGCGCCATCGCTTTCACCCATTTATCGCCATCCCCGTCAGCAAAGCTTATTCGGTTCATTAAGGCTGCTCATAATCCGCGAAAAAGGGTGAAGTCCGCCTGCTGATCGGCCATCGCGGAGAGTAAGTCCCTCCATGACGCGCACGCCCGACTGGAACTGTTTTAAGCCCCAGCTTTGTGCGCCGGCGTTGTGGCCGCCTCAACGTTTCCGGGAGCATTGATGGTCTCTCTTGCGCGGCCTTCCAGGGCTTTTTCGTGGTCATCCACAGGTACTGGCGTTTGCGCAAGACCCGCAAGATTCCAATGCATGATAGGCGCCTGATTGGCAGTATAACGCCTGATGATCGATAGAGCTATACACGGTGGTTGATGATACGGGATCCATGAAGGCGCATGGCCCAGAGTCAATTGTCCTACCGCCGATTTGTCCGGTATTCATCACGTCAATAAAACCCGATGAGTTTCCCCATAGCCACGAGCTCGCCTGCGCATCGATCACGTTTTGTTACTGCAAGATAAGGCCGCCCATGCGCGTCCGATATCCCATGGTCAACCAAACGTGCTCCACCCGAATATGGTTCTAGCGCGTCAGTGACCGGGCAGCGCCTCGCTCACAGGACCATCCGGTGGTCACGGCAGCAAGCGCGCGGTACACCCATAGCGTGCATGGCCTCGCTCACGACGCAGCACCGAGCACGGCGCCGATCATCGCCGTCGAGAAAGGCGCGCCCACTGCCCTTGAGTTGGCATCGTCACGGCGTGTGCCGTCACCAACCACCTCGCCGGAGCAAATGGCCCGACCATCATCCCAGCTGCGGCGACCAGCCGCCAAACTGAGCTCCGCCATAGCCAAAGGCTCGGCATCGGCCAAGCGTATTGCCTGAGACCCACGCCTTCAGTGACGCCAAAAATCCGGATCGAGCTTACGAGCGCAAGACCTGGAACGAGCGCAGGCGCTGCACGGGCGTTGGCGACAGGCGCGCATAAAAATGCTCGGGCAGTCGCGCGTAGGAATTATCAGTGTTCAAACCCACCCGTCATGGTTTTAGTAAACCCATCCCAAAACCGATCATGCTAATTTCTCCGAAACCCGCACTGAAACCTGTAAACCAGCAAATCGCTTCCAGAGCAACTCACCTACCGACACATCCGAGCATCAATATAAAAGCTTTCGATTGTGCGGTCCATGCAATTACAAAATAGCCTTTGTCGTACTGGCGTGTATGTATCCGATAAAGGAGTGTGGCTCACGGTAAAGGCTACTCTGTTGTTGAAACAATGAGGTCTCGATGGGGTGAAGGGAGTCTCACTGCGAGCTCGCAACGCGCGCCTATTACATCACTAGTAAGATATGTCGAAGGAACGGACCATTAAAGCGCGTTTCTTTGCTTTGCCAATTTGCAAAAGGGTTGCATTTTTGCGCTGTTGCAGGGATTGAAACCGCCCTGGGATCTCACGCTCGGTCAGCTCGTACTGGCTACTGGGGCGCCCATCGGGAACGGTCCTTGACTTAATCGTCATACCACGCGGTTTTCATTCCTGATGTAATTCACTACGCCACAAACAGCATCAAAGGTTTATCCCTTTCTCAACCATGCGCGTTGAGAAGGTCTCACCGGTGCGCGATGCCGCGTTTCCGGCGCTTATTGCAGACGCCTGGCGAGCGTCGACAGCGAATCCGGCACAAAGGGTAGTGGCTAGAGCCGATGGGTATCGGCGCGGCTGGAGGATCCACCACCGAAGACACCGAATCTCTGCCCGCTTAAACACCAGCACATCAATATTGTGACGGGGAGACCCTATGATGCCGAATTTTGCCACTAACCGTCGCGCCGCCAACACCTTTAATCCAGATATCACTTGTGGGTAGTGACTGCAATTACCGCAATTTCTGAGAGGGTTGAATCACTTACCTGCAAGGTGAAATATTCAGCACTAACAGCATGGGGCTGCTCCCGTGCCACGCAGGAGCGGATCAATGACCCCATGGGCGCTGAGCCAGATTCGCGCGGGACCAGAGTTGCCCTGTTCTGTTGCAGGGCAACAGGCAGACGATCAGTCTTTTATCCTCTGATGACTTGAGCCGGATGAAGCGGCTCTCTAGATCTTTGATGGATTACCAGCTGACCCCTGGCTCCGTCACGAGCGGCTAATTCTTAGATCGCCGGGAAAGTTGCATGCACTCAAGGCGGCCGCCGTCAGACCTTCGCCGCGCTCGTTGGGATTGCACCCCAGCGCTTATCCGCATAAAGCGGCCAGTGGCGTGTAGAGACCACCGGCTTGCAGATTGCCCGGCGCGCTGTGATGCAAAGGGGAAAGTTTAGGATTGCGCAGTCGCCTCTTAGGCGCGCGCAGGCAACCTCCAACCTGCAAGGGGTCGTTATCCCGCTGGCGGGATGGATTAACTGCGCATTCCCGCCTTGCAAAATCGATGCCCCGGCTTGCTTGCGCGAGCCTAGTGCGTAAGCAACCCACAGGTAGACCGTGCGCTGGAAACGGCTATCACGCCACGGGGTTTTTAGGTCGTGCCGCTCTTAACACCTTCATATCAAAATAAAGCAGCAGTTCTTTTTTTGATCGCGCCAGCCGTGCGGCGGGCGATTCAAAACGTAAAACGCCCGAAGACGCAGCAGGCGCGCCACAAAAATATCAAAAAGAACAGGCCTTTTTTCCGCCCTCGCTCTTGATCTTCGCGAAGCGCGCTGCGCGAAACGCAGACGCCACCGCCTGGCAACCCACTCTCAGCATCATGCCCGCCGTCGCCGGTCATTCGGTTGCTTCCACTGCGTTTACCGAGATCTTGAGAACGTTCATTAATTGAGACACAAAGAGATTGGGTCATCCCCGCCCCACATAAAACCGCCGAGTGGTCTTTGGTTTCAAGAAGGCGTGGGTTTAGCATACTTCGCTGGGGTCGTCTTCGCATCAGTGCCGTCACTGTCTGAGTCTTTATCACGTGATGCCGTCACCGTCGATATCGGGATTGACATCGCCACTGTTCATGTCTTTATCGGAGGTAGAATACTACCACGACATCTGAGCCGTTGGGGTGCCGCGCTATCCATATATCCTTATCGTTGCTAAGGGCCATCGCCATCGATATCGAATCCTGGTCATTGGGGGTGCTTGCCGTTGGCATCGTTTGCGGAGGCGAAAATCGAAATGAATCGTTACAGGGCTGACCCTGGGGTGTAATGCAGCTCACTAAAGCCCAGCTCCACAACCTGCTGGCGCTCCGGTACCGCACTCGCTCGTTCCATTGAAGGCCGTAATGCGAAATATTCGACTCATATACGACCACGCCTGAGACGTCCCAGTTAAGCGATGTTCTGCTGGCGCGGGGCTTTCAACATAGAATGGCTGTCACTTTCGAGACGACCCAACCGCTGATAAAACGATTGAAGGATTTGGGTCTACCCGAGACGTCCTGCGGGAGGGGCTTAACAAGCCGTTATTGAAGGCATCGGCGCTGCGAACATCTGCTCCGCATATTCTCCACTGGAGACGTTCCAGCCGGGCTGATATTCTGTTGACGGCGTACCTGTGAACATCTTCATATTCGTCACATTCGAGACGTTCCGGTTGGTGATGTCTTCGCTGGAGCCTGAAAGTTCGTGCAACCTGTGTAGTCATTCCGGTCATTATTCGTCGCGTCCGTCACGCCGGACACGTCCCAGGTGCCGACAGCCGGCTAATTTAATACCTCTTTATCGCCATGAGGTGTATTCATGAGGTTCATAATAGTCGAATTATCGATGTAACAACTCCGTAAAGATAGGATTCCATCCTGTTTCGTCGTGGATAGGGGTCTTTTTCGTTGGGAATACTGTCGCCATCGCGATATCCGGATCTTCGTTGGGAATACCGTCGTCAGATATCTGATCTTTTTCGTTGGGAATACCGCGATCGAGGATATTGATCCTGAATATCGATGATCCCAGCAGGTCTTGTCCATCGTTGAGTTCTGCTTGTGAGTCACTTCCTGCCGCAGCTGGCGATATGTCGCGCAAAAAGCGAGTGGGCGATTAATTCAAGGCGTTTGAGTAGGGTCATGAAGTGTTTCTGCTGGAGCTGAGAACTGAGAACTGAGAACTGAGAACTGAGAATCGAATATCGACTCCTAATCAACGGTTATAAAAATAAATCACTGGTATTTCAGGAGTTTTAGGCACTCAAATGACACTTTGGCGCGAGAAATTCACGGTGTAGGGGTTTTCCGATGACAGCCTAGACACGGAGAAGAACCAGTGCATACAGCGCACTGAACATCATCAACGAATCAACGAGTTCAACCAGACCTTTATGGGATGATCCAGATCTTAAATGGCGTTTCTTTGATGTTTATATCGCGCTTAGCGCCCAAGTTGAGATGAGCGGTTATGTCGCCGAGCGACGGCTTGTCGGCGTACGATTGCGGTTAGCCTAGTTCGCCATTACTGAACAGTTGCCATTGCCTAGTGATGACGAACTCGCGGTACGCGATACATCAGACCTGGTGGGTAAATATTCGTGGCCTTTGTGTTTTCTTTTTAAGAGGTCTGGTAAAGGCCGATCTCATAGGTAACTGGAGCCGTGCTCGCTTTTCATAAAGCGGACACGAGGTTCGCGGTATTGATTTCCCAGTAATATCGGGCGCGCCTCCGGGGTCGCTGGCCAGCATGCGCGAACTTGACCCATCGTGCACCGAGGGGCGCAACCCCAGTGCACGGTGACCTCTCCTCCTGCTGCATCACGTGGCTATCCGGATGGGGGAAGGAGAGACGGGCAGCCTGCGCCATTGTCTGACCCTTCACACCGAGGGGTTGAACTGCCTCTACCTAGACTCCGCAATACGGGTAGTCGCCTGATGCAAAATCAAAGGCACTCACATAGCGGAATCCCCGGTCGAGCCGTACGCAGGCGTCATTTATAAGTCATCCTAAGGCAGGCTGGGGTAATGCCAACGTCCAGAGCACCGCCGCCGTCGCTGCTGCCTTGAGTCTGATTTCTTCCGCGCTTTCCGCGACGCTCGGCGGATCGGGCTGATATTCGCTTGAGGCCTGCCGGTCGTTGCTGCCAGAGTAATCACTCAATAATGTCGGTAGCGCATCCCGCCCGAGCAGGTGGGTGAATTGAATACAGCGCCGCCCGGTACAGTAGTTCCCGCTGCAACCTTGGAAGGTGCGTCTGAGCCAGAGCTGAGCGAGGCATCTTCCAGCGCCATTCAATCATCATCTGCAGCGCTGCTCGCCAGCACTCTGCGGATCTGTGCCGCCCTGCAGTGCCCGGGCCCGAGTTCCACCGGGCAGAGGATCGGTGATGTTGGGCAGGCCGTCACGATATCGCAACCGTGAAGTTGTTGGGCTCAGTCACCGTCGATATCCGATCCAGATGCTGTCGCCGTCTGTCGGGACCTGACGGCTGATTTACGCATGTACATCGCTCAAGAAGCCGCGCTTATCCGATTGGCTTCTTCACGACACAGTTCTCTTACTTCCGAGATGCCGTTATTATGCCTGCATATGATAGCGCGCCCGATGAGCCGCAACAACCCGCCGGCGACGTTAGAAGTCATCAAGGAAGACTGGAAGGCTCCCAGCGGTGAGCTAATCGTCACGCATGGCGACGTTCTGACCGGTATACAATTTGAGGTCGCCTGGCGTCAAGACCTCTGCCCACGACCCAGTGCTCGCTTCATCTTTATTCAGGTGTTGTTGGCTGGGAGAGTTCTGCGCTGCAGAGACATCAGTCTCCAGCAGCCACAATTCTGCGTGCAGTTCGCGCAATTCATTTTCACGCAATCTATGCCCTGATAGAAAGAAAGTATCTTTATTAACTCCGCAGATCTTGTTATCAGGCTCAGGGGGCTGCGAGGGGCATGAGGTTGCAGCGTCATGTGATCGCGTTATACCCCAAGAGACATTGGTCTCATATCCAAACGCCGCATCAATACCCGTCATTCCATATTTCAAAGGGACTTTTCGTATTTAGCATCATGAATCGGCACAAACCTTCACGGCCCCGCCGATACGGACCTTAGGGGGACATTCGTCGGTATGTTGTACGGCTGTGGCATAGTCAAGGTCCTCATCGGCCAGTTGGCAACCCCCACCCAGGTAAACCGTCGTGATGCGCTAAGCTTCACTACTACCGAGGCTGAAGATTTTAATCTATTGTTGACCAGTTCGTTATTCGATAGTCGAATTCACTGTATCCCTGTTGTCGCGCATACTGACCGCCTCAACGCCTCGGCAGCTGTATCAGGCAACCTCTGTAGCTCATAACTTGAGCCAGTCCGCCTGATTTGTAATCGGTCAGTCGGCACAGCGTCAACCGCTGGATCCACCTTATTAAGACACCGAGAGGGTCATATAAACGCCAGGCCGTTCAGAAGGAAACCATGAGGTATCTGAAATATTTATGGATTCCTGTCCTGGTTGAAGCTTTTGCCTTTAAACACTTCACAGATTATTCGTATTGATACCCATTTATTAAGGCTGGCTGAATGCTCGGCCTCTTAAGAAATATAGGTGCAAATGTAGTCACCCGACCCACTGCCAGTGATTAATATTTTCGTTGAACGATGTTTTGAATATCCGCTCGCGATACTGGTGTGCCATCGGACCACAAACTCTAACACCTCTTATCGCCAGCGACAGGCCACCCACGAGGCGTTTCACTGTTACGCTGTAACAACCTTTCTCAACGATAGATTCCATCCCTGCTGGAGAAAGGGATCGCTTGCTCAAAGGTAGCCAGGATCGAGCCCGCGCGCTTGAAAGCCGTCGCTACCACTGGCCCCGGCAGTCCGGTCAAGCCTGTCGCCATATCGTTGAATGCCACGCCGTCCGGATCTTTTTCAATACTGCCATCGATCCGATCCCAGGATCCTGTTTTGAACATGGTACTCGATGCTTTACTCTGACAGAAGCTCATAGCAAGAATGCAAAAAATAAAACGGTAAAAATCGCTGGATTGGCTCATAACGTTCAATTCAGGTAGTTCAGATTGTTTGAAATCCTACTAAGTAAATTTTAACAATTTAGACATTTGTATTATCATGGTAAACCCAAAGGAACCGACGATCGACTGTTTGATTCGACAAAATGATGCTGGAGTCGCTGTATTGGTGGATATCCCACGCTGTTCCGTACACTTCGATCGTGATCCCGCCCATGACATGATTGCGTTCACCTCACTTCGTAACGGCACTGATCAATGCGGGCGCGGCAGGTAATGAAACGTCCAAACGCGCACGGGAGGCTAACATTGACCGTGGGCGATGCATCGCATTCATGATCTTGGTGACGTGCTCGGAAGTCAACAACAACGAAGCACATTGAGCGTTATCACGGATTTTTATGAGGTAGCGTGTGCTGACTCCGTTTCGCTATATATGGTAACGATGGATCAGCTTTGACCGCAGGCTTAGTCGATCAAGGCAAAAAGCGTCTTTGCATTTTGATGCCCACACCTGATGTCAGAGCAGTGCCACTTGGTGAACTTCAGCAGCCCATCAGCGAGCTATCTTGTGCGGGCGATGGATTGATTGATGCCTCACACAGCGTAGACAGATCGGCATGCGCGGCAACCCTGCGTACCTTAAGCTGGCTTTCAACCTGCTGAGCTCGGCTACGCCTATCACCATGGCGTTGGCTCACGATGTCCGGAAAACCAGGTCATCATCAACGAGCGTCTGGGCGATGCGCCGGTTTACATCACTTTTGATCTGATCGCATGGACCTGACGCATCGCGCCGGGTGTACATGAGGCCGGGGTGGCGTAGGTGGATGAGGTGATGGCGGCTCTGCGTGCGCGGGGTAAAACATTACGGCGGCGATGTGGTGTGCATGATGCACCAAAGATGCGCCCAACCATGGCGCATACCGCCGCCGCGGTCATGTTTGAGATCATCAGCCTGGTACTGACAGCTTGCAGCGCTGCAGCTGCTTTATTGCGGCTTGCTTACTTATCGCGGCTTCGCCACTGATTGGTATTTATTACGACCGATTCAGAGCGTCATTTGGCCGTTGATATTGGCACGCTGAGCGATTATTGGGTTCGCGCTTCGGCGCGGCCCCAAAAGAGCTTTGATCTGCCTTCGCTGTTTTTAATCCGGTGTTTCGCAAAGCTGCAAAGCACCGGCACCAGCAGGTTTTGCCTTTCGCGTGACCCGGTGAAATTGATTGCCGCCAAAGACCACAGCGCGGGCTCGTAGCGCAGCTGGCACACGCTGCCGTCCAGCACCCCGCTAATTCTGCTCGTTGACGAGGCCGCGAATTGTATCAAAGAGGTGTCGTTCTATCCGGCGCTGCGTATCAAAGGGTGATAGTGAATTGACCTACCGCGCCAGCCGTGCTGACCGCCATCCACGAACACATTGATTGAGCAGGCGCCCAGCGGATCGGCAAATCGAAAGAACGGCTTTCTTTACCAAGAATCGCGCCATAAAGTTCATTAGCGGATCCCAGAGGTAGCCGTTTAACAGCCGTTCGCGTGGCAAAGTCGCCTCCGGCGCTGAGTCACATCATCAGCCGATTTCATATGTCCTTCGCAGCACGTTGTTATGGGTGCTGTCGCAGAAATACGCCTCGTCCATTGCCATATTGGCCTCGCGCAAGAAGATCCAGCGCCTGCGGCCGACGAACCCGGCAGCGGCAAAGCCTGTTGCACTGACACGCCTTGCAACGCTGCCTCGGGGCGGTGGTCGGCGATGGATACCGATCGAACCATTTCGTCGGCGCTGGAATGCAGCAATAATATCGAACCCGCGTGGGGTGGACAACTGGTGACAAATAACAAAGTGAGCACACGGTGGATGAGCACCGAATCAAACCTCGTGGGCATTGCCTCGTTAGTTTCTTGCGGTCGCAGATCTGCAACGACATCGGCTCAACGCACGCTGCGATGGGCGCTGACCAGGGCTCATCTTTATGGCCGGTCTGCGCGCAGGAGCCGCGAGCATTCGCTTCGCTTCGCAAGTGGCGGGCTACTACGATCCGGAGGCAAGGCTTGAGGTTGAGATGTCGCAAGGCCTTATCACTGACCTTGATGCCGATATCTGGCCGGCGATCAGGATTCCTCGATACTGACGCGCTGCGGCGAAGGCTGCGGATCTTTGGTGGTGGATGGGGCGGCGACGCGATTGGCCTACCCCAGGCGCCATCGAAGAGGATATTTACCGGTTCACTTTGATGCGCATGGACCAGCGCCGTTTATTCGATCTGCAGTTCGACCCACATTGCGCCCATGCTCAACGTCAAAAACCTGATTCAGGCTGGCATCCGAAGCCCGCGTCACTCAGAGGAGATGATCGAATTTCATCGTGCAGGGTCGTGGTCACCATGACGAAGTTTTATACGCCGCTCGTGCTGAAGGCTAAGACCTACGCGTCAGTATTGATGTGGACGTGCTCGACATCCGCTGGTGCCGGGCTGCGTATCTCGCAGAACCCAACGGTAAGATCTTACGCCGAGTCATGACACGCTGATGCTATCGTCATCGCAGTTGTTTTGATTTTGTGGGTGTCAATCCGTATCGATACACCGTTCGCGTACCTTTGCGCACACATCATGGTGGAGTCTGGACTTACTTCAGCAGCCCTGGTGATTGAAAAAAGCGTAACTGTCGTTTAAACAATTAACACATGAGTCGCTGGTGCTGATTACGGCCGGTGTTAGGCATCATCGCGTCATGAGCGCGAAAACTCGCGCGTGACGGCGAGCGTATGGGTAGCGGATAACAACGCTGAGAGGCCTGAGCGCCTGCCCTGAAATCCGGTGGAAACCGCCTTGATGTGATGATGGGCAGTTGCGCTTTGATGAACTCAAGAGCCGCTAAATTCTTGGATACGCTTTGCTCCAATGGTGTTGCCGGGCCCCGAGCGCTGGTTAGTCAGCCTTGATGACTGGCGAGCCTGCGTCTGTGAGCCTTTGAAGGTGCGTTTTTGACAAGCATGCCGCGCCGCTTATGAAGGCGTAGCTCCGGCGCGGTCATCATCGTCCACCGCGTGGTGCTTTTGGTTTGCCAACGTTTCCGCCGCTGCGGGCAGTGATCGGCCCTGGCGAAAACCCTCGCGATTGAACTTGGGCTCGTTCGCGCCAACGCGCTTTGTCTGGCCTGGGTTATGGGGCGAGCGCAGAACTATATGGATCGCGAGGCGCAGCAAAAGGGCCGTACGCGAGGATGTGTACGCGAGCGGCTCGTCAATGCTGGAACTGGCGCGACCCAAGGATGTCGAGATGGTCGTATTTCTGGCGAGCGATAAGGCGACGTTGATCAGCGGGGCGCGTTGTTATTATCGCCGTTGACGGTCATACCCACCTGAACCCAAACCGTAGGCCTGATCAAGACTGGACGGTGGCTCGCAGGCGCCGCTGCGCTGTAAAATTCTGGACTGTTTTCGCACTTATTCGCGCCTTGGCCACATCGGCAGGATCCCATCAGCCTGCGGCGCGGAAACACTCTTCCAGTGCTCGCAACCGCTGGCGATCCACCACGCCGACTGTCTGATGGCACCAGACGACCGCAGCAACACCCATTCGCCGCTCAGCGCACCCTGATTGGCTGGATCCACGATCGTCGCGTGATGAATCGACATCCGCCCGGGCTTTAGACGAGTCCGTTTCATCGACAACATTCTGGCCACGGTAAGAATGTTGTCCGCCGTAGGTGTCGTTTATGACTGCCGGGGACGGCGTACGCATCCGAGCTCGGCATTTGGCGTTAACGCGAGCCAGGCGCCGAATCCCCGCTGCAGGGTATCCTGATACCATAATAGCCTGGGTACTGTTTTTTAAAAAGAGCACGCTTCCGTATAGCAGATCGGGTCCTAATGATACGGCCTCCACAATGACGGGTGATGGGCCTGCCGTATACGATGATAGCTGGTGGCCCCGGCTGGTCGCGTTTCAATCAGCGCCTTGAGGCTGAGCGCTTCATCTTCAGACATCACGTCGATCGGCGAGCAAAATCACAAACTCGATCTGTTCCGTGAAGAACGCGAGGTATTCAGAGATCTGCTGGGCGTGAAAGACTATCGCGCCTGATCAGTGGCAGGCTTATTAAGGGCTTTGAGCCGCCAGTAGGGCAGAGGCGTTAGAAATCAAATGGAACCCACCAGGTGTTCGCGTCAAATACACATATCGACGATGTTCGCCGCTCCAATGCCACCATATCGAGAGGCGATATGCCACGTTCGAAAGCAAGTTTCACGCCATCTGCTTGAGAATCACCGTTTCAAAATGCGATCGAGGCCAGGATTCCGTTGACGATCGCTAACGACATAATGCCCAGACCGGGATACCTGTCAGCTGGTAAAGAATCGTCTGAAGTCACCAATGGAGCACCCGGCAAGACACCACAGCGTATTCGGCGCGCCGTGTTTGCACTTCCTTGGTGAAAGTTGAAGCGACGTCATGGATCGGTCCGACTCACGCTTATGTCCGGGATTATACGCGCGCCGCTGCACTGGTTTCGGCAACACGCGAGATCAAGGGCTCGATGATACGGCTACAGCTTGCTCTCAAGTACCTCCTATCCGAAACCGTAGTCAGGTTGCCTGATCGGCGACCGTATCTGCCTCTCAGATCTCTTTATTGACTGGCGCACAGGGTTTAATTCACAGCTTAGACAAGGGGGCCAAGTCTTCATCTAACGTGCGGCGGTTGAGGTAGTAGTGGCTGGGCTTCAGAGGCGCTTCACTCTTAACGAGGCAAGAGCCGCCTGAAACATACCTGGATCGGCTGCTCGCCCTGCTGCAGCGGCGGCCGTCCGCGCCTGGGATCAATAATGTCATGGCGGTGGAGCCGCGATGCTCTGGCAATTCCTTGTTGAGAGCGGCGGTTCTGCTCAGTCACTTGCGCGTCGTCTTCTCTTCACGATCATGGTGTTGCGCCAATTTGAGATAAAAAGCTCAAAGTGACTCCGTGAACGTTGATTGATCCGACTTCGGGAGCTCGTTTATGAATCGGCAATGCGCTGCCCGTGGGCTAATGGTACGCGGCGATAGCCGCCTGCAGAGTTTAATGAGCGACAGAAATCCCATACCGCAAACACGTGATGCTCCACAGTAATCAGATCTTCTTTTGAGGTCAGCGCAGAAATACGGGATGCTTGAGAAAAGCGCGCGGGATTGTCTTCATTAATGGGTCTTGTGATGGGCGATAACAGTGATTCGGTTTGATGACGCGCCGCTTTTTATTTCCCTTCCATCATAAATATACGAGCCGTTGACGACTGACTTTAGGAAGACCGCCCGAGCTATCACAGCCAATCAACTATGGCTAGCGCACCTTTGCATCGCGCCAGTCTCTGGTGCATTAAAACTCATATCTGCGGAGAAATCATGCGCGGCTTTTGCTTCATGACAACTCCACTCAAGCTCTGTTCCCTTCTAAATATGCCGGTGAGGAGTCTCGCAAGATCAAATCGCTCTCCGATAGCGACATCGACGATCTTTTAAACGGTCGGGGTTGGGGGCTTGCCAAAGCCGCAGAACTCAACGGTGTGCCCGGCCCGAAACACTTACTGGAGATGAGCTCCGAAATTGACCTCTCGCCTGAGCAGATTAGCGCGATCAACGCGGTGTGGGCCGATATGAACACAAAAGCAAAAGCACTCGGGGCGATATGTTGCGCTTGAGAAAACACTGAACGATGAGTTTGCCGCGGGTCACATGTCCGCCGATCGGCTGCAGGTTTTGCTCGATGACATTTCCGCAGTGCGCGCAAAACTTCGCTTCACCCATCTTGCGGCACATCTTGAGACCAAGCCCATTTTGACCGCTCAGCAACTCAAGCAGTACAACGCGCTACGGGGTTATGCCGACAGCGATCCGTGCGCTCAGGTCCCAGAAGGTCACGACCCGACGATGTGGAAGATGCACGGGATTTCAGTGGAGGCGTACCGCCCAGCCCGACGCATAGTCACAAGGCGCTCTCCTGTATTTGTGATGGAAGGCCGCCACTCCTCCACGGGCGTGAGCGCGCGCGAGCGCTTCATCAAACTTGTAATGCCGAGACCCGGCTCCGTCGGCGCTTGGATATAGCCTGAATCCCAGCGGATCGTGTTGCCGATCAACTGCTGGTGGAAACTGCCGCCCGTCTGAATCGTCTCGACCATGAGTACGTTAGGGATGTTGGCAGCCAGCTGAATATTGGCGGCCCATTCGACCGGACCCGCATAAAGATGCGGCGCCACCTGAGCATTAAAGGCTTCTGCAACTGCCGCGATTTTCTTTGTCTCAAGAATTCCGCCTGAGCGGCCAAGCGCCGGTTGCAAAATGGCAACGCCGCCCGTGCGCAGCAGAGCAGAAAATTCAGCTTTTGTGGTCAGGCGCTCGCCCGTTGCGATAGGGATCCGGCACTGACGCGCGACCTCGGCAAACTCAAGAAAGTTATCGGGAGGGCAAGGCTCTTCAAACCACAAGGGATCAAACGGCTCGAGCGCTCTTGCTAAACGAATGGCGCCCGACGTGGTGAACTGACCATGCGTGCCGAACAGAAGATCTACCCGGTCACCCACCACCTCACGCAACTTTCGGCAAAAGGCGATGGATCGTGAGATATCGCGCAAAGCCGGCTGGTGCCCACCGCGAAGGGTATAGGGACCGGCCGGATCGAATTTGATCGCGGTGAACCCCTGCTCCAACATCTGCTGAGCGCTCTCGGCAGCCATATCGGCATTGTTCCAGAAGGCGTTGATGTCGTGATGCGCAAGCGGGTATAGATAACTGTAGGAGCGGATACGCTCATTCATGAGCCCGCCCAAGAGCGCATAGACCGGACGATCATGCGCCTTGCCCAAAATATCCCAGCACGCAATCTCAAGACCCGAGAACGCGCCCATCACCGTGAGATCAGGCCGCTGGGTAAAGCCCGAGGAATAGGCCCGACGAAACATCAGTTCGATATTTTCGGGATTCTCACCCGCCATGTGCCGGGCAAACACATCTTCAATCACGCCGCGCATCGCATCGGGTCCCACCGATGCGGAATACACCTCACCATAACCGGTAAGGCCGTTGCTGGTGGTGAGCTTTACAAAAATGAAATAGCGCCCGCCCCAGCCCGGCGGCGGATTGCCGACAACAAAAATTTCAAGATCGGTCAGTTTCATTTCAGGATCTCTATAACACTCGGCGTCATCATAAACCCGCGACTAGTCGACGGGAACAATTTTTAAAAGCTGCGCATCGGGGCTATCCGTTAAAAAATATAAGTGCCCGTCGGGACCCATACGCACATCGCGAATGCGCCCATACTCGCGGCCCAGCAGGCGTTCATCTGTCACAACCTTTCCGTTTTGAAGCTCAAGGCGCACGAGTTCCTGGAACTTGAGCGACCCGATAAATAAATTGCCCTGCCACTGCGGAAAGTCTTGGCCGGTATAAAACGCCATACCCGAGGGCGCGATCGACGGCACCCAGTAATAAAGCGGCTGCTCCATGCCCTCTTTATGCGTCCCCTCGCCCACCGCCTTCGGAAGGAAATATTCCTGGCCATAGCTGATCACCGGCCACCCGTAGTTGGCGCCCCTGATCACGCGGTTAAGCTCATCTCCTCCTCGTGGCCCGTGCTCGTGCATCCAGAGCTCGCCGGTGACCGGGTGCACGGCTAGGCCCTGCGGGTTGCGGTTACCGAGGGTAAAAATCTCAGGCTTCGCGCCGGGCGTCGTAACGAACGGATTATCCGAAGGCACAGATCCGTCTTCAAAAAGTCGAATAACCGAACCGGGATGCGCGGTCACATCCTGCGCCTGTGGCCGAATACCGCGATCACCCAAGGTTGCAAAAAGGTAACCGCCGGAGAAGACCAAGCGGCTTCCAAAGTGGCGTCCCGAATCGGACTTTGGCGATGACCGAAAGATCACTTGGATGTTCTGAATCTCGCCGCCCTGATATTGCCCACAAGCAATATCGGTCCCGCGTCCGCCCTCGCCCTCAGCCGCGTAGGAGATGCACAGGCGACGATTGGCACTGAAGTTGGGATCGAGCGCAATATCCAGAAGACCGCCCTGTCCGCTATTGCCGGCAATCTTCGGCAGCCCGCTAACGGGTCGAGGCTCGAGCCGGCCGTTCTTGATTAATCGCAGGTCGCCGCCGCGCTCCGTGACAAGAATCTCATCAGCGGAAACAAAGGCCATCCCCCAGGGGTGTTTAAGGCCCGATACAACAACCTCGACGGCAAACCGACCGTTAAGACTTTCAAACTCCTGGCGTTCAGCCGCGCTCACTCCAACGCTGATAAGCAGGGTGCAAAAAACACAAACAACGATGCGTAGGCTCATGAAATATTCCGGGCGGTGGTTGCTTTAACGCTGTCAATCCGAAAAACAGCCTTCTATATAATCAGAGCGATTCAATTTTCGCAAACCATCAAGGACGCCCTCATGATCGAAAGCCGTGCCGCGGTAGCCCTAAAAGCCGGACAACCTCTTGCCATTGAAACCGTTCAGGTGGCGCCCCCGCGCGCAGGCGAAGTATTGGTTGAAATAAAAGCCACGGGCGTCTGCCACACGGATGCGTTCACCCTGTCCGGCGATGACCCTGAAGGCCTTTTCCCGGCGATCCTCGGCCATGAAGGCGCCGGCGTTGTTGTCGAAGTGGGCGAAGGCGTGACATCGCTAAAACCGGGTGATCATGTGATCCCGCTTTACACGCCGGAATGTCGCACCTGTGACTACTGCACTCGAAATGGATGTGAATCTTCTCAGGCGATTCGAGGAGACCTGCAGGACGTGGCTTGATGCACAGTAGAGCAGCCGCTTTTCACTGGGATCGAATCATGTTTCCTACGCCGACACCTCGACATTTCGTACACCGTGGTGCCTGAGATCCTTGCCGAGATTCGCGAGGACGCACCGCCTTGACGATCTGCTACATCGGCTGCAGCGTTGCCACGAATCGGCGCGGTCATCAACACAGCAAAAGTGAACAAACGCCAATGTGGTGGTCTTCGGTCTTGGCGAATTATCGACTGGAACGTCATTCAGGGTGCCTGGTTGTTGGCGCAGATAAAATTAGCAGCGTCGTCGGCCGGCTCGTAGATCACTTGGGCGTCAGTTTGGGATGACGCGACTGTAAACCCGCCGAGGTCGAGATCTCGTACCTTATCTAGTCTCCTCACCGGGGCGAGTTGCGGACTACAGCTTTGAATGCATTGGCAATGTGGACGTGTCGTCAGGCCGAAGTGCCTGAGGTTGAGGCACCAACATCATCGTAATTAGCACCTGCTGGGGCCGAGATCTCAATGACCGGTTCGGCTGGTGACGGGCCGCAACTGGCGTGGCACCGCGTTCCGAGTGGCGCCAAGGACAGAGCGTACCCAAAATCGTGGACTGATACATGATGGCAGATCAATATCATGACTGATACACACCATAGCGCTTGAGGAGAATCAACACGGCCCTTCGACCTGATGCAGAAAATCGATCCATCCATAGCGTCGTGACCTGAGCTACTCGGGGGCGCTGCTTCAACAAAGCGCCTGCCGCAACAGCCGTTTTGATCGAGAGCGCATTTGCAGCGCGTAGTCGTACTCGGCGGATTTTTCACCTGGCGGTCATTCTGTTTCTCGATTCAGGATGCTCTGGTGAAGGCGGCTGTCCTCCGACTTTGCGCTGCTGCAGCTGTTACCAGTTCGCTGAAGCGCCGTGATGATTCCCGATATTCACTGATCTGCTGGCCGCTGGGAGGCGCAAGGTCAGTCACGCCGCCAGGCGCCACGTGTTGCTTCCAGTCTGATGGCTTTTCTGAGCTCTTCTTCCGTCTCTATTGCCCCTAGTCGATGCGATCTCAATCGCCTCGGCGTATCCCATCATCCTCGCCGTCCTATCGGAATCGTTCTATCAGGCGCCCGGCGATTCGACAGATCCTTTTTAGTGATTGCCGGGTTTATTGGCGTGCTGTTTATCCCATTAAGCCCACCGGTGGGGTCAGACTGGCTCAGCAGGGCTGCTATTCGGCTGCATCGGTTTCGCGGGCGCCGGGGCTTTATGCGATACCTCTCAGGCCAGATCCTCAGAGCTGATGCTGCTGACCGGCGCGATATGATTCTTATCGTTGCGCTCGTTAGCGTACCGTGGACGTGGATTACGCCGACCACGGACGGACTTCTGTTAATACTGGGAGAAGCTTTCTGTCGTGGCTTTACTACGATGATACAGGTATTACCAACAGTTCCGCTATACACCAGTATGCCTGGTGGGCGCGTTGGAGTACACAACGCTCGTGCGACTGCCCTTTGGGTTTTGTATTCTTTCAGGAGATACCAGCGTCAGCACGTCATGATCAGCGCAGCAATCATGGTGACCAACGGATAACTGTCACATTGCTCAGCGAACGAACCCGAAGCGACTGATTCCTCCAAAAAGCGTTGCGCGGCAATAGCGACCTTGAAACAGCATCCCAGCTGGTCAGCCGAATCCATGATCGCGCGCGATCAAGATCAAACGCTTCCTCTGCGATTAGGTCTGTCGATTGATCGGGGCCGCCTGCTCAAAGGCCTCGCCACAAAGGCCGTCTTGAATCCACACGCGGCTGGCTGCGAAGATCATCGTTATGCGCTACGAGCACATTTAACCGAATACAAAGACAGCGCCTTAGCCGACCAGATATAAGCCTGCGGTTTGGTTTATACGCCCCGGCGACCTCCGCACCCACAATGGCACCCCAGGGCAGTCGCATTACTTTCGCACCATATCACGACTAAGATCGATATACCGTTGGAAAGTGAGCCTACGGTACAACGCGTTGCCAGCTATGAGAGGCCACCAGGCCAGATCAGGCCAGGGGATCCAATCGGTGCCAAGCCAGATTAAGTCCCCGCTTTTCTTTCTCTTTAGGGCAATCGAACGAAATTCTTCCAGTAATTGATCAAGATTCTCGCGATGAAGAACATCTAAAGGATAAACGATTGTACTGACGTACCGCTCCATGGCCGGCTATTAGAGGGCCCGCCAGCGATCGGCGAGCGCCTCGTTATCCATACTGAGGCCATGCCGCGCAAAATCTCGCCGACACTGGGCGACAGACGTCCTCAATCAACGACCGTGCCGAACACGTCGAAGAGGACGCTCGCAAATCAGAGATAAGATGGCACCAATAGTCATTTATGTCGCACAAATCGGAGTGGTGTACCGTGTTTTCCTCTAGACTGCTCACTAGTAGCAAAATGCGTCCCTAAGAGACACAAGAATATACAACGAATCTTCATGTCGACCAAGTAAGCCGGCGGGCGTTGAAAGCTATAACGCAACCATTGAGCGCATCGAAAACGTTGCCGATGGATATATATTAACGTCAGCCGGCGCATGATTCTAGATGAACCATAAATGTGATTGCTGGTTCATTGTCAATGAAAACTGGTTACGGTGATTACTCGCGCCGCCATTCATGCATGCGATTCCTGCCTCATTTCTGGCGATTGGTGCCGAGTGAGTCAGCGCGCGCGAACACTGAAGCCGGTGATCAGTTTACGTCCGTCGAAAGATGGTTGGTACATACCTTCCGGATCTTGATGCCAACATGACTATGTTTCTTCTATCGACCGGCACCGGCGTCGGCTCCGCATATGACCATGCTGGAGATGCCGTAGATGCCTGTAAACAGGTGCTGATGATGGAGTGCGTTCGCTACAGCGGCGAGCTCGCCTACGCAAGCCAGATCCGCGCTTACGCAGACAGTCATCGAATCTCACCTCATCACCCTGGTTACGCGCGAGGAGTGGGCGAAAGCGATACATCAGGATTATTTTTTCAGGATAACGTTTTCCGCATAAATCTACACGGCGTCTCAATCTCTTCCGAACACACTCACGTGTTTGCCGGTAACCCGCGATGATCAGTATCGAGAGGATCGCAAGACCGGCGCTCTCTCACGGAACCGCCGGTGGAATGGAAATTCTCTTAAACAGTAAGGCCACCATTCATAAACCACCTTTGCCCCAGAACGATTCAATACGAATATTATGGTAATTGCACGGGCAACCCATGACCATTGACCGCGGCACGAATGGCAATGCCAAAGTGCCAGCTGATTATCAATAAATAGAAAACCGGTCAGACGGCAAACTCGACAAACGCTCTCGGATGCGTCTGCCGATAGCCATTCCCATCAGTCCTGCGACGGCACCTGTACGTGACGTTGCAATATGGCCTGCGGGAAGAGCGCCCTGCCGTAAAAACATGACCGCAGCGTTGGCAAACAAAGATAAATGCCATCGCCTGGATCATCATTGAGCAGGTAGTCGTAACGATTGAAGATAGGCGTTCGGCGGAAAACCCAGTACGCCGTAAGGCCTGTAAAAAACCCATCGTCATTCCCGTTACGGGTCCAGGCCAGCGCTCGCGGACCCGGTTCGCCAGATCGCCACGAGGCGGGCCATACGCTGCTGGAGCCACAATCCACGCTCCCAGAAGAGATCGATATTAACGGGTATGCACCTGCAAAGAGAACAGTCGAAGCCTGCGGGTGAAGCACACCCCGCGGGATAGAAAAACGCGGCAAGTCGCCGACGATACTGGAAATGACCACCGTTACCGCCTGCCAAAAAGTTCACGTCATCACGGCTGGAAGACCATAAGAGCGATTGCATCGACCAGGCCGTAAAGGCGTCAGCAAGGTAATGGACACTAGCGGCCCGACCACGAAGTCCCTTGACGGTGCCCATGAGAACAGAAAGATCGCGCCTGTTGTAGAAACACATCAATTGAGTTCATTTTGTAGACCATGTGCCCGACCGCTGAGTGCGCCTCCAGGGCATACGCGCGTCTGCCATCAGGATTTTTGGAAGGTAAAATTTTTGTTCAAATACAGAAAATACAGTCTACCTAATTCCCCTCGGACTGAGCGCAGAAGCGCAGATGCCTTCTGTGATCATTCCTTGTTCTTGAAGTCATGATTCCCGTAATTGCGGTCGCGGGATTGGAGCTCGCTACAGCCTCAAACGACACTGGAATCTTGGCGGTATGCCGAGCGTCAATGTTTTCTTCCTGCGCTGGTCTTCAGCGTCATGTCGAAACAGGACTTTGACCTCACGCGCTATCCCGGTTTTGGCGATCTACGGCGGCAGTTCTTTGATTCTGGCCTGCGCTGGCTTGGCCAGCTGGCTGTTCTAACTGCGTCGCCGCCGCGCCGCCTTCCTGCCAGCCCGATGATGTTCCCAATAACTGCAGCAACCTCAACCTGCTTAGCCATCCTGGCTTTTGGCGTTGCAGGACTCGCGCCCACCGTGGTATTTATTGATCGTAACGAACCTTCTGTACTTTTCTTTTTTTGGTTATATTTAACGGGGCGCGAGGTGCACTGGCGCGACGTGCTCCTCTACGACGGTTCTCGCGTCGATCGCGGGTCTGATCGTGGTCTTCTCGAATCCCGGTGCCTATCGTGATTGCCACCGATCAGATACTGGGTGACACTGATCCCAGTGATGCTCTTTACCTTGAGTATTCGCCTCGTTGACGGCACAAAACTGGTGACTGGAAGATTGGTCTGTTGGGAGCGATGGTCTGCCCACTGACAGGTCTGATCATTGCGTTGGCTGTGCAGCCCATACTACATCTACCTCAGGAGCAATTTGGTCCGCTACTGCTCTACAGCATTCTCCCGCCGGCTGTACTCGTGTACCTCGTGGCAGAGCAATACGGCCAGGAGCCAGAAAAGGTCGCCGCCATGGTGGGCTTTGGCAATATCGCCGCCATTGCCGTGGTGCCGCTCATGCTGCCTTTTGTTCTACCCTAGTAGAACACTAAGCAATGACGACCTATTCCGCTCGAGCCTTCTTCTCCAGCAAGGCCTGGCCGTTTGTCATTTTGATATTGCTTGGGGTCTTCTGGGGCCTCTCATTCTCGCTCGCGCGAATGTCCACCGAAGACGCGATGCATCCGATTTCCATCAATTACTGGGCGTGCATCACCAGCACGGTGGGTTTGCTTATTTTTTGCGGATTAACCGGCCGGCCTATCCGCAAAGAGAAAGTATTTTTGCAGCTTTATTTCATTTGCGGCCTGCTCGGCTCGGTTATCCCAGGCACGCTTTATTTTTATGCCGCCTCCCAAGTGAGCGCAGGCGTGCTATCGATCACAGTCGCTACCGTACCTCTGACGACCTTTGTTGGCGCTGCTTTTTTTCGAATCGAGAAGCCTTCTTTATTGCGCGTCTTGGGCGTGATTTTGGGGATTCTGTCCATCGCCCTACTGGTCCTGCCCGAGACCAGTTTGCCCGAGCCTTCTGCGGCTTTTTGGGTTTTTGTGATGGTACTGGCAGCGGGCTGTTATGCCGTTGAGAATCTTGTGATTGCCGCCAAGATGCCGGCCGATGCGGACATCATGTCGGTTGTCTGCGGGATGTTTATCGCGTCGGTGTTGATGCTCACCCCCATCGTATGGATTAGCGGAGCGTTTGTGATGATGCCTTGGCCGATGACCGGCTCGGGATGGGCTGTCATCGCGATGGGTTTAATTACCGCGATTGCCTACGGCGGGTTTTACTACCTGGTGGTGAAATCCGGACCTGTTTTTGCGAGTCAGTGTGCTTACCTCGTCACCCTCGCTGGCGTCTTCTGGGGGATCGTCATCTATGGCGAATCGCATTCAGTATGGGTATGGGTGTCCCTTATCGTCATGATCTTCGCACTGATTCTTGTGCAGCCTCGAGAATCGACGCACGTACATTAGGGTTATCTTCCTTTTCCCTTCAGCGACTCGCCACGGCGTGAGGCCAAAAGGCCTACGTCGTCATGGCTATGTGACAGGGATCACCTAACTCATCAGCTAATAGCCCTTTAGGTGATCCCGATCACTTACCGGGGGCTCAGCGGCGCGCATGATTTCTCCAGCGCATTAAGCGTGTGAACAGACAGAAAAAGGAGAAAGACATGAATGCTGACAACGGAACCTTTAACCCCATGAAGGCGGACGAATGCCGCGCCTCGAACCACCAAACCACAACCGTTCTGCGTATGGTCGGCACGGGTCTGATTATTCTCACCATGACCGCCTGCAGCGGGGGTCGCTCAGGCAGCGGTGTCGCCGAAATTGCCGAAGCGATCAACCTCACATCGGGCGTAGCGCGGGTATCGGAAACTGCGAATCCAGGAGCCCAAACATCAGGAAATGCTGAAGCGGTAGGCGACACGAGTTCGAATGAGACCGGAAATGGTGACGATTCCCAAGAGGATGACGACTCGACTAACGACAATGACTCTGACAACGCCGGTAAAGACAAGGGCAAGGGTCACGGCAAGGGTGGCAATCCCGATAAAAAAGGTCACGGTATGGGAGGCAATCCCGACAAAAAGGGTCATGGAAAAGGCGGGGTATCGGGCTGAATTAGGTGACGCGGCGCGGTGAGGCTCAGCCCGTCTTATCCGCCGCGAACCCGCACCAGCGCGAAGAGCACTAAGGCTACGATCAAAAGATAAACGATCAGCCCAGCGGTCACCGTCCGGAATTTGCGCCATCGACGCCGGCTTTGAACCTTTCGCAACCGACTGTTCTCCACAGGAGCCACAAGCGGGGTGAAGTCTTCTTCAGGCTGCGGTCGGGTGTCATCAGCCGGCGAGCCGATACGGATGAAGACGCCATCGGAGAGTTCGTAACAGCTGTCAAAACCAGTCAGCGCCTGTTCGAGCACGCCGTCAGTCGCATCGGGCAGATCGACACGCAGCTGATGCTTAAGCTGCTTGCGATAAACCGACCAGTTCGGATGAACCGAAGCGTAGAGCTTGTCGGGCGCCTGCTCCAGAGCGCGATCCACCCACTGGGTTGCACCGACCAGTTGCTCTTCCGATGAATCCCCGCGACGAAGCAGCCAGATAATGAGGATGATGGCGCCAAGCCCAACCCAGATAAACTGCTCTGCGCCCAAAGCGCTAAAAAGTTCAGGCATTAACAGCCCGCCATTCCAGAGGCGCCTTGTTTCGTTCAGGCGTCACGTTAGGGATTTACCGCTAGTCGCGAAAATCAGGCTCTTCTTTATCCAGAATGGCGAGGATTTCGCTGAGGTGGCGATCGTCCTGAGAGGGATAGGCTTCGATCTGGCTCGCTGTTTTTTCAGCGATCTCGTCAGACAGCACACGCAGCGGCTGACCGGTCTGAAGCGCCTGGATGTACGTCCGGGCAGCTCGCTCAAAGTAATAAAGTCGATTAAAGGCGTCCCCCACCCCGTCACCGATGGTCATAACGCCATGATTTCCCATGATCATGGTCTTGTGCGCAGGATTCGCCAGAAGCTGAGCACACCGCTCGCCTTCCTCTTCAAAGGCAAGCCCATCGTAATACTCGTCGATAACGTAACGGTTAAAGAATACTGCCGTATTTTGGTCAATGGGCAAAAGCCGGCTGTCTTTTAAGCTGGCGAGTACGGTCGAATATTCGGGATGCGCATGCATCACGCAGCGTGCATGAAGGCAGTGTCGATGAATAGCGCCGTGCAGCCCCCAGGCGGTTGGGTCCGGTGCATCCGGTCGATCCATCGTTGAAGGATCGTTCGCATCGATCAGCACCAAATCGCTGGCCCGAATTCGGGAGAAGTGCACCTGATTGGGATTCATCAGAAACCGGGTACCGTCTTCGTTAACGGCAAGCGAGAAATGATTCGCAACAGCCTCGTGCAAATCCACTCGCGCGGCCCAGCGAAACGCGGCAGCAAGCTCAACTCGCTCTTGCCGATAGTTATCCATGGCCGTAATCGGCTGAACTGTGCTACTCATAGGGATCCCCTCGTGATGTGTTGGCAAACCGCTATGTCTACCGAATCAGGACTCCGGCCGCTGCCAGCCCTTGCCTGCACCGCACCGCAAGCAGCGCTGATTGAGGAAAACCTCCGTCCAATCGGCATCCGTTGCCATGTAGTCCAAAATAACCCGAAGCGCTTTTGAGGTGCTGCGAAACCCATACATCTCTTTTGCGTATTCCAGCATCTCTACGGTGTCGGCGTGCAGCTCCACCTCAAGTTTGGATTTTTGACCCATTGCCATAATTTCTACCCTCCATCTCCAACCGAATGATTTCTTTTGCGGGGGCGATGGTAGCACCGCAGACGCGTGAGGTTAAAGCCAAAACATCGTGCACTCCGATCCACGATTGCTCATCCATGGCGGTTGGGTCATGATAGGTCTCATTACCCATGATTTCCGGAGGTTTGGTTGAAACTCACCCATGTAGACTTCGAGACAGACGGCGCCGTCGCGATCATCTGTCTCAATAATCCCGAAGCAGGCAATACGCTTTCCCGACAGATGGCGCTGGATCTTTTTGCTGCGACCTCAGCGGCGCGCGATGACGAGGCAATCCGTGCCGTCGTCTTCAGCGCAAAAGGCCCGATGTTCAGCTTCGGCGGCGACCTGAAGGAATTCAAAGCCTCCGGGACGGATCCGGCAAACCTCATTACGACGGCGGACCGCTGGCACGAAGCGCAATACGCTTTTCTCACGATGCCCAAACCTGTGGTGGTCGGCGTGAACGGTATGGCAGCCGGCGGCGGCGTACCTATGACCCTCGTTGGCGACATCGTGCTTGTCGATGAAACCGCACGGTATCGGCTGGCCTACACGGCAGCAGGTCTGAGCCCGGACGGCGGTTCCACGTGGCTGCTTCCAAGGCTCATCGGCCTACGACGCACACAGGAACTGATCATGGAAAACAGGAGCTGTCGGCCGCTGAAGCCGTTGAGTGGGGTCTCGCCACGCGGACCGTGCCGCAAGGAAGCGCTCTGGATTCCGCTGTTGATCTTGCCAAAAAATTCGCCAAAGGCCCTACCCAGGCCTTTGCTTCCGCGCGTCGACTGCTTCATGAGAACTTCAACAATGACTTTCTCAGCCACACGGCCATTGAAACCGAAGAGATCGGAGCCAACATGACCGGCATCGACGGACAAGAAGGCTTAGACGCCTTCATCAATAAGCGCCCGCCGGTTTTTACCGGCAAGCGCTGAGTGGACGCGGCCTAAACCCGCATCTTGTCGTATGCGGTGACGTCAGGATCTATAGGGGTGGACGGCAGCTTGCGTGATGCGTACACGTTGGCCTGCGGCTGAAACCAATCCGCAGACTCGATCAAACCCACCCGGATTCCCACCCTCGAAGGCGCTCGGCTGTTGATATGAAAAACAGGCGATCCGCAGGTCTTGCAGAAGTGTCGCGTCATGGTATTTCCGCTATCGGCTGGACTTGAGTAACTGCCCGTCTCTCCAGTGATGGTGATCGCTGCCTCATCGACAAACGCATAAGACGCAAAAACCGCGCCGCCGGACTTTCGGCAATCGTCGCAGTGACAGTTGGCCTGAAACTTGGGTGCGGCGTTACAGTTGAATGACACGGCGCCACAAAGGCAGCTTCCCTTAAAACCATCGCTCATTGTCTTTCCTTAATTTGGTGATCTTGAACCCGAGCAAGAATCCCCGAAGACGATGGCAATAGCAAGCCGGCGGTGACCCGCTCATCATTTGGCGCGAAAAGATTAGCGGGAAATCCCAAAGACACCCAAAATATCAGGAATCAGACTGAATCATTGACAAAACACATGTAAAAACTATATATTAGTGTTTCATTATTTAGTGATTTATTACCATTTTCTTCCGATTCGTCCTTTAGGCTAGAGAGGGCCACCCCATGAATTTCAACGAAACCTCACTATGTGACGACCTTTCAGAGGCTCTCCGTAACGGTGCCCAGTTGGTCGACGTTCGGAGTCCTGCGGAGTGTGCTTTGGGCATGCTGCCCGGAGCCGTCAACATGCCCCTTAACGAGCTCGCTGAATCCCGGTCTGCTTTAAATTTCGACAAACCGGTTTTGCTTTACTGCCGAAGCGGTCAACGAAGCGAGATGGCCCGTCGCTATCTCACCGAGCTCGGGCACACCGACTGCTGGAACATCGGTGCTTATGAATCGTTCCGACGCTGCTAATTCAACGGCAAGCCGTTAACCCCCGACTACTTCTCTCCAGGATCTTTGTTCATGCTTTTTCGACAGCTTTTCGACTCCACCTCATCCACCTACACCTACCTGCTCGCTGATGAGAATTCGCGAGAGGCAGTGATCATCGATCCCGTGTTTGAACAGGTGAATCGTGATCTGGCTTTGATTCGCGAGTTGAAGCTCACGCTGCTTTTTGCCATCGACACGCACTGCCATGCGGATCACGTCACCGGCGCGTGGCTCATGAAAGAAAAGACCGGATGTGAGATCGCCTCGGCTCAGGCGGTCGGCGCGCAGAATGTGGATCGTTCGCTTAACCATGGCGATGTCATAAGCTTCGGGAAACACGCGTTAGAGGTACGTGCCACCCCGGGACACACCGATGGCTGCCTGACCTACGTGACCGAAGATGAGCGAAACGCGTTTACTGGAGATGCTCTTTTGATCCGCGGCTGCGGCCGATCGGACTTTCAACAAGGCGATGCGGCCACCCTTTATGACTCAATTAATTCGCAAATTCTCTCGCTTCCCGATACCTGTCTGATCTACCCGGGCCACGACTACAGCGGCCGGACCGTGAGCTCTGTCGGGGAAGAAAAAGCGCATAACGCGCGTATCGGCGGCAATGCCAGCAAGCAGGACTTTGTCGGCTACATGGATGCGATGCAGCTACCCCACCCCAAGCATATCGACGTAGCCCTGCCCGCTAATCTGGTCAGCGGAAAGCCCGAGACCCTACCTGAGGAGCCCGACTGGGCACCTGTCGTGCAAACGTTTGCGGGCGTACTCGAGGTGGAGCCTGACTGGGTGGCTGAGCACCTCAGCGACATCTACCTGGTGGACGTGCGAGAACCTCAAGAGTGCGTCCCGGGTGAAACCACCATGGCCCATGCGAGCATTCCGCTGGGTCAGCTTCGCGAAAGAATCAGTGAGGTACCCGCTGATAAGCCGGTGATGGCTATTTGTCGCTCCGGCCGGCGCTCCGCAATGGCCACGGGCATTCTCAAGCAGGCCGGTTACGAGCGCGTCGCAAATGTCGCGGGTGGAATCCTACGATGGAAAGACGAAGGTCTGCCGTTGAGCAACTGATACGACGAGTCAGAGTCCTTCTGGGGTAAACAGCAGGTCCGCGATCATGCGCTCAACCGGCACAAAATCATCTGTGAAAACAGGCAGCTGATACATCGGCGTACCCACGGACATCAAGGGTCGATTGACCCGATACCATCGTCGGGCAAAGCCGCGCTGAGCGTCCAGCACATCATCGACAATTTCCTTATTGCTGGCCGAAATCACGTAGGTCATCCGCTGCTGGCGCTTGGGGATATCGTCCAGCCAAATATCAACGATGCGCAAACTCCTGCTCGAGCGTTTTCGTTAGGCTCTTGACCATCTTGGGGTCAGGAAAAGCATCCACGATATTCGTGACGAACAGACCTTCGGGATTCATTCGGGCCTTCACCAGTTGCGCAAATTCCTGTGTGACCAAATGATACGGAACCGCAATATCATGAAGGCGTCGGTCACCACCACGTCGAATTGGGCATCCGATAACCGATAGAGCGTGGTGCAGGCATCGCCATGAAAAATCTCCATACCCTCTGTAGAGACGTAAAGCTCACGCTGCGCGATCAGCGTGACCGCGGGATCCAGTTCCGCCACCACGATGCGGGCGTCGGGCGTTAGCGTCTGTACCGCTCTAGGCTGCGTGTAGGCGCCACCACCGGCGAAAAATATTTGAGGGTTGGAATTGCGCTCGCCTCAAAGTGTGCAAGCACCAGTTCATCCATGAGCTGCACATAGGGCGACATGAGCATGGCAGGATCTTCCTGATGATTCATGCTGTGAAGCAAGTGATCCAGATTAACGCGCGGGCCGATCCTGAAGGGCGCTTCGGCGGAGGCATCAACAACCCGCCAGTGCAGAGTAATTGCTTTCTCGATCACACGGGTTGGTAAAGCCCTGAGCGCGTAGACGATAACCGACAGTCCCAGACCAAAGCAACAAGCACCGCAAGCAGCGCTTTTGGTGTTTTCCTGAAGAACGGCATCGCGAGAACAAAAAGCAACACAGCGCAGGCAATGACGATATTGCGGGGAACCGAAGTACTGGATGAGCACGTAGCCGGTGAGGAAGGTTCCGATAATGCTGCCGGGGGCCGCCAGCGCGTGCATACGCCCAACGATTCGACCCGCCCGCTCGTCCAGCCTCAGGGCCAACGTGGTGAGGAGCGGCGTCGGGATGCCGAGCAGCACTGAGGGCGCAAAGAACATGCCCAGCACATACAGAAAACTCGAGCTCACTAGATCAAGGTGACTGCTTTGCAGTACCGGCGCGATCAGGTCAGCGCCAGCAGGCTGAAGAGACAAAAGATCCCGGCCAGCGCCAGCACAACGCCCGTGGCACTTTTCGTCGCCCCGTGATCTGCCCACCAACCCCAGCCAGTTACCCAGGGACAATCCAGCCAAAGATCACGCCGATGATCGAGGTCCAATGCTGTAAATGGATACGCCAACATACGGCGCGATCAGGCGACCGGCCGTTATCTCAATCACCAGCAAAATTGCTGAACTCAAAAAAATTGTGACGCTGTACCAAACGATACGGTAATGCGCCGCGTCAGGTGTCGATGGCATATCGATCATTAGAAATTAAAGGAAACCGCATTCTGACCCGTTTTCTAGGGATTCGCAGCCCTTGAAGGATGGGTTGCCGATCACGACCTGCTCGCGCTAATGTCCTCGTCTCAGAAACAATGAACCGAAATTGGCTCGACTTCCTAGGCCAAAACCTATGGAAGCGTTCGAGCAGTTTCTACTTCTCGCAGTTGTCGTTCCGGCATCAAGCGCGACCCGCCCTTAATCATCATCCGTTTTTCGATCTAACCAGCACCATACACGGCAGCGGCCTTCCTGGCTGAGTGTCCCGGTCTAAAATGGAGGCACCTCCTCTAACGGCGTACATCGCCTGCAAAGCCTCATGAAAATTTCGAATCGGCGATCAGCGATCTCTTGGGCGATGTACGACTGGGCCAACTCCGCATTTGCCACGACGGTAATGGCGGGGTTCTTTCCGATATTTTTTAAGCAGTATTGGAGTCAGGAGGGTGCAATCACCGAGAGCACCTTTTATCTCGGGGTGGGTAATTCTGTTGCGAGTCTCGTTATCGTGCTTCTGGCGCCACTGCTCGGCGCGATGGCCGATACCGGCGGCCTTCGCAAAAGAATGCTCTCAGCGTTTGCAACCATTGGCGTTGTGGCTACAGGCGCCCTGTACCTCGTTGAAGCCGGTATGTGGCCGTTCGCGATCCTGTTATATGCGATTGCGGTCATCGGCTTCTCAGGTGCAAACACCTTTTACGACGCGCTTTTAATCATTGTTGCACCGGCCGGGAAGCGCCATCGCATCTCGGCACTGGGGTTTTCTCTCGGCTACTTGGGCGGGGGACTGCTGTTCCTGATTAATGTTCTGATGACATTGCAGCCTCAATGGTTTGGACTGGCAAGCGCGGCAGAAGGGGTTCGTTGGTCATTCATAACCGTTGCAATCTGGTGGGCGGTCTTTTCCGTTCCTCTCTTACTTTATGTCGAAGAACCCCTGCCGCCTCGCGGGCGCCGCTCTGTCCAACTTCGCGATACCTTCGCCGCGCTCGCGGATACGGCGAAAAATCTCGCGCAGTATCGAAGCGCGTGGATGTTTTTGCTTGCGTACTGGCTTTACATTGACGGCGTCGACACGATCGTGCGGATGTCCGTCGACTTTGGCCTTTCGATTGGGCTCTCGTCCGACAACCTGATCACCGCCCTGCTGCTCGTCCAGTTCATCGGTTTTCCCGCGGCCCTGGTTTTTGGTCGCCTCGGCGAGCGATACGGCGCGCAGCGGGGTATTTGGATATGCATCTGGGCCTATGTCGGCGTCACCGTCTTCGCCTATTTTCTGGAAACCGCGCTACAGATGTACATCCTGGCCGGCGTGATTGGTCTCGTGCAAGGCGGTATTCAAGCGCTCAGCCGATCGCTTTTCAGTCATCTGATACCGCCTGAAAAGAATGCCGAGTTCTTCGGGTTTTATAACGTCGTCGGCAAAGCGGCTGCCGTCTTCGGCCCTGTGATGATGGGAACAATCGCGCACGTTTCAGGAAACCCGCGGCTTGGCATCCTTTCGGTTGCACTGTTGTTCTTTGCAGGCATGTTCTTCTTCCGCCGGGTTCAAGAGCCCGGGCACGAAGCGTCCGCCTAAGACCACTGCCCGCGAGCCACCAAAACCTGCTTAAGCAAGGCGGGTCGGTCGGTCATGAT
>JAYPPP010000005.1:0-82673 GCA_038131525.1 Gammaproteobacteria bacterium
TCTTCGCTGTCGATTGGGGACGGTGTGCAGCATATGATCATAGAGCTTAATCAGGTCGACCATTTGACGCGGATTGCCCGTGAGAACTGGCTGCAGGAACGTCAGGGCGCGTTCGGTGATGTGGTGCGATCGTTAGCACATGAAATTAAGAATCCGCTCGGTGGATTGCGCGGGGCCGCGCAGCTGCTCGATCGAGAACTGCCGGACAAGGCGCTTCGAGAATACACCCGCATCATTACGCATGAGGCCGATCGGCTCAGCGGCCTCGTTGATCGGCTGACCGGGGGTTACCGTGATATTCAAAGAGAACCTTTCAACCTGCATTCCGTTCTCGAGCATGTTCGGAAACTCACGCTGGTTGAAATTCCGTTAGGGTTGAACTTCGACCGCGATTACGACCCCAGTATCCCTGATGTTTTGGGAGACCGCGAGCAGATGGTCCAGGCGGTGCTGAACATTGTTCGAAATGCCGTTCAGGCCATGGGGGGTCGAGGCACCATCGTCTTGAAGACACGGGTTCGTCGCCAGCATACCTTACGCAATAACCGGCATCGCCTCGTGCTGGAGACCTCGATCACCGATGACGGTCCGGGAATTGATCCTAAGTTAATTGATCGAATCTTTTTCCCTATGGTGACCGGAAGGGCTGATGGGACGGGCCTGGGTTTGGCGATCACGCAGGAAATCATCCGCCGGCATGACGGCGTAATCGAGTGCACCAGCGAGCCGGGCAACACCCAATTCAGTATTTTTCTGCCCATAGTGAATCCCTCATGAGCGGAAAATCGTTGGTATTTGTGGTGGATGACGACGCGTCCATTCGGTGGGTGCTTGAAAAGGCATTATCCAATGCCGGTTTTAAAACCGCGCTTTTCGAGGGCGCGGACGACGTACTTGATCAAGCAAAAAAACAATCACCCGCCGTCATCGTCACTGATATCCGTATGCCCGGGACCAGCGGGCTTGAGCTGCTCGATCAACTGCAAACGGAACTACCCGAGCTGCCGGTCATCGTAATGACGGCCCATTCGGACCTTGATAGCGCTGTGTCAGCCTATCGAGGTGGCGCGTTTGAATATCTGCCAAAGCCATTCGATTTGGAAGAAGCCGTGGCTTTGGTCAGGCGAGCGCTTCAGAAAAAAGCGAGCCGCGCAGATGAGGACGCGCAAAGCACGCCAGGCGGTCACATTATCGGAGAGGCGCCAGCCATGCAGGCGGTGTTTCGAATGATCGGCCGGCTTTCAGGATCTCAAATGAACGTCCTGATCTCTGGTGAATCAGGCACGGGAAAAGAATTGGTTGCGCGAGCGATCTACCAGAACAGCCCACGAGCAAAAAAACCATTCGTCGCGATAAATACGGCCGCGATCCCAGCGGACCTGCTGGAGTCCGAACTTTTTGGGCATGAAAAGGGAGCCTTTACCGGCGCCCAGGAGCGACGCCGCGGCCGATTTGAGCAGGCGGAAGGGGGCACGCTTTTCCTCGATGAAATTGGCGATATGCCCTTCGATCTGCAGACCCGATTGCTTCGCGTTCTGTCTGACGGCACGTTCTTCAGGGTCGGGGGGCATGAGGAATTGGTCTCTGACGTGCGGGTCATCGCCGCGACAAATCAAGACCTACAGCAGCGTGTTGAGGCCGGCCGTTTTCGAGAAGATCTCTATCACCGCCTGAACGTAATCGGCATTGCGCTTCCGCCTCTGCGGGAGCGTCGGGAAGATATTCCGGCGCTCGCAGAGGCCTTTTTGGGTCGGGCGGCGAGCGAACTCAACGTCGAACCCAAACAACTCGACGCCGATGTGTTGGCCACACTTTGCAATGCATCATGGTCCGGAAACGTGCGCGAACTCGAGAACACCTGCCGCCGGCTGACAGTTGTTGCGCCCGGGCGCACCGTTACGCTTTCGGATCTGCCATCGGATTATTCCGCGTCAAATGATCAACTAGGGGCGAGTGGTTCCTGGCAGCAGCTGCTGGAGAAGGCCGCGGTTACGCGCTTATCGAGTGGCGAGAAAGATATGTTGGGTGAATTCGCGCCCGATTTTGAGCGTGTTGCTCAAAGCAGCGCTTCAGTTCACCGGCGGACGTAAGCAGGAGGCTGCGACCTGGATAGGCTGGGGCCGAAACACGCTGACGCGCAAACTCAAAGAATTAGGCCTGGACGACTAGGCCCAGACGTTCGAGATCGGTGCAGCCCGATCGACCTCTATACTCTGGTGGGTTTTTAAACCGGAGAAGTCATGAGCATACTCAAGGGTAAGACTGCCCTGATCACTGGGGCGAGTGGTGGTATCGGTCTCGCGACTGCAAAATTGCTGATTACCGCCGGTGCGCGCGTAATCGGCTGCGCGCGACGCGAAGACGTGCTTAAAGAGGCCATGGCCGCGCTTCCTGGGCCGGCGATCGCGGCTACGCTCGACGTCACAGACACCGAGTCGGTCGATACCTTGCTCAGCCGATTGCCTGAAGACTGGCGAGCGATCGACATTCTCATCAATAACGCCGGCAGCGACGTAGGCGGTCGACAACTTTTTAATCAGGGACAGCTTCAGGATTGGCTCGGCACGATTGAGACCAACGTCTCCGGGCTCATGCAGGTCACTGCACATCTGTTGCCCGGTATGTTGGAGCGAGGGGATGGCCACATCGTGAATCTGGGCTCCACTCAGGGTCTTACCGGCGTTCCCGGCTGCGCAGCCTATGCGGCGAGCAAGCATGCCGTTCATGGTTTCAGTGAAACGCTTCGCCAGGAATATGCCGGCAAAGGAGTTCGTGTATCGGAAGTATTGCCGGGTATGGTTCGCACCGATTTCGCTGCGACACGCTTTTCAAGTGAGGAGCGTGGCCGAACGTTCTACGACGAGTACGGACAGTGTCTCGAGGCCGCGGACATCGCCCGCTGCATTATTTTTTCGCTCGAGCAGCCGCCGCACGCGGTGGTATCGCAAATCGTGATGGTGCCTGATCATGCCTGACGGGCAATCGGGCGATGTTTATGTCTAGGATAGTTTCCCGGCGAGGTTTTCTCACGACGACCGTGGGCGCCGCGGCCACGACAGCGATTCCCTGGTTATTTCAGGCCGCGAGTCAGGCATCGGTAGCACCCCGGCTCATAGAGGACCCGGATGGGATTCTTGATCTTCCCGAGGGCTTTTCTTACCGCGTCGTTCAGCAGGCCGGCAGTTTGATGACGGATGGGTTTGAGGCGCCGCCAGCGCCTGACGGAATGGCCTGCTTCGAGGACCTTAAAGGTAACCTGATTCTGATGCGCAATCATGAGATTCATAAGGGTCGTCCGGTCAAGAAAAAGCTCGCGTTCTCAGTTAAGCGCGCAGGCGGCGTTACTCGCCTGGTGCTCGATCCAGATTCCGCCGTGCTGAAGTCAAGCAATTGGGTGCTGACGGGAACCTCGCGCAACTGCGCAGGTGGAGCGACCCCGTATGGCTGGCTGAGCTGTGAGGAGACAGAAGACGACGGCCATGGCTTTGTCTTTCTTTGTGATCCATCGGCGACTCAAATCAAGGCGCCCGATCCGCTTGCATCACTTGGCCGGTTTTCTCATGAGGCCGCCGCCTTTGATCCCAAGACCGGGATCACCTATCTGACCGAGGACAAAAAAGACAGCGCGATATATCGCCATGTTCCAACATCGATAACGCAGCCGTTTGCGAACGGCGCACTCGAGGCGCTTCGGGTTAAAGACAAGCCCGGATTTGATTTATCGAGCGGGCCTCTAAAGGGGGAGAGTTTCCCGGTCGAGTGGGTGACGATCGACGAGCCGGAAGCTGAGTTCTTTTCGACTCGAGATCAGGCGCATGAGCGGGGCGCTGCTTTTTTCTCAAGAGGAGAAGGGGCTTTTTTCTTTGAGAGAAGCGCGTATTTTTGTTCGACGAACGGGGGCCCCGTTGAGCGCGGGCAGTTGTATAAATTGGACGTCGCGTCGGGCCTTAATTCAGATCTACTCACGCTTGTTGCTCAGGCTGAGGCAGAAGATAGTCTCGACCGACCCGACAACGTGGCTGTTGCCCCTTGGGGAGACGTGTTTGTGGCGGAAGATGGGGGAAAACCAAACGGCATCTATCAAATTGATCCTAAGGGTAAGGCGCATCTCGTTGCTCGAAATGCAATCGACGGGGGTGATAGCGAGATATCGGGAATCTGTTTTTCCCCGAATGGCAAGTGGCTGTTTTTGAATATTCAGTGGGCGGGTCTTACGTTGGCTGTTAGCGGCCCATTTTCTTCACTTGCCCATCAGGCTTAGCTGCGCGAACGCGTTGATAAGCGCCCGAAGTGACTCACCCTCGTCGCTATAATTTCATATCCTGATCTCGCGTCGTTGATTGCCTTTGTGACCCAGTCCCCAACCCAAACGGAACCCGTCTTTGACCGCATCGGCATTTTGGGCGGAGGCCAGCTCGGGATGATGCTCTGCGAGGCTGCGGATCGCCTCGGTATTCGCGTCGCCGTGGTGACCGATGATCCAACAAGCTCGGCAGTTTATGTTGCAGATCAATCGATCGTCGCGCCACTCAATGATCTTTCGGCGGTTGGGCGTCTGGTCGAGTCCTGTGATGTCGTGACTTTTGAGCTCGAGGCTATTCCCGATGAGACCCTCGATTTTCTTGAGCAAGCACAACAGAAATCGCGGGTTGAAGTGCACCCCAGCGTCAGCACGCTGCGACTGATTAAGGATAAGGGTTTACAAAAGACATGGCTTCAGGAGCAGGGTTTGCCGACACTGCCCTTCATGTTGACGGATGAAAACGTCAGTGAGACTGCGGTCCTTGAAGGCGGCTTTAGCGCGCCGTTAGTACAAAAAACGCGGCGCGGTGGTTATGACGGCAAAGGCGTTCAAATCCTTCTTGAGTCAAGAGCGCTCTGTGAGCTCTGGCCGGTGGCGAGCGTTATCGAACCTGCTCTTCAGGATTGCATTGAGGTGGCCGTGGTCGTAACCCGGGGCAAATCCGGCGACATCACCGCCTATCCGCCGGTCACCATGATGTTCGATTCGGCGCTCAATGCCGTGAGCACGGTTGTGAGTCCAGGAGAGCTCAACGAAACGCAGCGGAGCGAATGCCTCGACGTTTCGATTCGTGCGGTTAAGGCACTTAATGCTGTTGGGGTATTTGCTGTTGAGCTTTTTATCAGCACGTCCGGTGAGATTTTTATCAACGAGATCTCGCCACGAGTACATAACTCGGGTCATCTCACGATGGAGGGGTTTCGCTGCGACCAGTTTGAGCAGCACCTGAGAGCGATTTCGGGGCGTCCGATTGCATCGACGGAGGCTCGAGCGCCGGTGGCTGTGATGCTGAATCTTCTGTACGAGGATCGGTTGTCGAGCGCACACTCAGGCGCGCCCTATACGGTCCGACTTCAGGAGGCGGGTGAGGTGACGGTGCATTGGTATGGCAAAAAGGAGGCGCGTAATGGGCGAAAAATGGGGCACATCAATGCGCTGGGCGATACCTTAGAAGAAGCCTTGGCCCACGCCCAACAGCGGTTTAGGCAGGCTTCAAAGTGGTACATTTCAACCCCAGAGCGTAGCGTGTAAGGCGAGCAAATAATGATGTGCGGGAAAGGGAATCACTGCGGTAGCGATCGATTTACTGTGACAAAGTCAGCGGGTAGATTCTCACTCAGCTGGAAGTCGGTCAGAGACGACCATTGCCACGCCCATCGCACGCCAGGATCGTCGGTAATGTGACTACGCCTAAGCCGGCTAGAGAGTCGTGGCCTGGGGTGCGTGATCATCGCGGGGCCGGTGGCGCAGCCATCTGCCGGGTATGGCGGCGTCGCTTGCGTTCTGCTGGTTATCGGCGTGCCATTAGTGCAACCTGTTTCAGAGGGAGAGGTGTTGTTGTCAATCGTTCAGATGCCGGCTTGGCGGATTTGGTGGGGCGACTGTCGCTGGCTGCTGATAACGCTACTCAACGCTGGATCTTTTATTGCCAGATGCTTGCCACAGGTGATGGGGAAGTCTCAGTCAGCGGTTGAGTGATTATATGGCTTTCACAGCATAATGTATGTGCTTGAGAAGGCGTAGAAACTTAGAGACTTCCTAGGTCTTGATAGAATGATTGTTGAAGTAGCCTTGCGACAGCCTTAAGGTTGTCTTAAGGTTGCTAAGGAGGACTGGCAGTTGCCTAATCTCTCCTCATACCTCTCAAAGTCTTAAGTTGGATGTGCCCCTGGTCATACCTCTTCTGTGTCAGTTTTTTTGGCTGATTTGACTTTACAGCCAGGTTGTTGCAGAACAAAGCCACATGATCAGGATGATGATGATTTTGTTAGAGTGAATGACGATTCGTCCCCGGCCTCCTTCCGGAAGGCGAGCTTCGTTTTCTCGCCCTGTAAATGAGCCTGCCGGGAGAGAGATATCCGATCTCGGCAGCTTGATGATCCTGTCACACAAACTGGGGCCAATGGAGGGTGACATCAAACCCTGAGTAAGAGCTACGACTGGCTTCTTGACTGGGTGATGTTCCTCCAGGACACAGATTCTCTGTCTAGTTCTCAAGATCATACTGTCACCTGGCCTAATAAACTTAGGTCAATTTTTTTTGCCCGCTGGTGATGTCTGAGATGTTTGAGCTCTGATGACTAGCCTTTTCGCTGTGGGTTTGTGTGTTTGCACTGTCTTAAGCGCTAACAAGTTACTATTTGTCGTATGCGGGGTCATCAGGTGATCAACACAGTCTTCGACTGACAGTGATTAGGGATTCCAAATGAAAACCTACGCACAGGTGTGGATCGGTGGTGGGGTTGTCGGTTGCCTGGTGGCTTTAATACCCGCTCAAGCCCGGCTGGGTCAGATGTTGTTCCGGCTGAGCGGTCCGTTTCACCAGGCCCAACGTGGCATGCGGCGGGGGTTTCGGTACCTTAAACGGCGATACTAACATGGCCGCGTTGGTGGCTATATCACCAAGCTGTATCGTGAGTCAGCGCTTACTGCGCGTCGTGGTTTGTAATTACGTGGGTACTGCGCCAGGATACCCCGCAGCGGATGGATACGCTGAAAGCCGAACGCGCGAACATCGCCATATGGGTCCTGCGACCGAAGGGTTATCGCCGAGTGAAATACGCTGGATGTCGCGCCGGTGACCAATATCGAGGGCGTTTGGGCGGGCTGTACGACCTGGTTGATGGCCACTTTGATCCTGCCGGCACCACCTATGCCTACGCCAAGGCTGGTAGCGCATGAATGAGCGGAGATTGAACTGGGTATGACGACGGTGACAGACTAACCTGGCCTGACGGGAAGTTGGGAGGTCGTGACGGATAAGGGTGTACTGATCGGCCGAATACGTAGTGAATGCCGTGAATGGCAGCCTGAGAAGGCGCGCAGGTGGTGTCTGACTGCTGCCGTATCCGATGGAGCATCAGCATGTTGTAACGGACGACATCCCAGAGATTTGCGAACGCGCGGTGGAGGCATCCTGACGTGATGGACCTGGCGGAGAGAGTTATCTCCGCCAGGAAGGTCGCGTGGACTTTGTATTGGTTTTTGCGGAACAAGGCTGTAAGCCTTGGCGGTTGATGGCGCATCTTGGGATTTCACACGAACCGTTGCCTGACAACCTGACAAGATCAGTGACTCATTGAATCTAAGCCTACATGCGGCTTCCCAGTGCTCGAAAAAAAGCTGGCGTAAAAACCGTGATTCACGGCCCTTTACCTTTGCTCCCGATTACAACTACTGGTGACCCGTGCCTGGTCTGAAAATCTATTAAGTCTGCCTGCGTGCGCCGCGGCCGGGTTTAGTCAGGGGCGGTGTAGGTTTAACTTCATGCAATGGATGGTCGATATGAGCCTGAGCGGGATGTGTTCGGTTTCCTGATGGGCGCGACGGTGAATGGATCACGCCGGGTCAGCACGCTCCCAAGGTCATCGAGAACTACCAGACGCGTTTTTCGGGTGGAGTTATCCAACGAAGAGCTTGCCTGCGGCGCGATCACGTTTAGAATGACACTGGTCTCGACATTCAGGTAGTCACCGGGCGCCGTCTTGGTCAGCAGTCATCTGAAGGGTGATCATTCTTGCGCCTGACAACGAGCCCATGATGAAACACCTTCTTCCTGCCGGCCTGAACGCCTTTAGCTGATACGTCGTGGAGGTGATGCCGCCCGCGAAGTTGGTCGGCATTAACAAGCAAACTGAAAAAGTTCTATCGCGGGTGAGGGCGCAAAGATGGAAAAATGATCACCAGCGCTGGGCGACCCAGCTGCAGACGAATTAGCCTTTACCCTTGATGCTCCTCGCCCGCCATTGCCTGATCGGAGACTCTACGGTATCATTCCCCGGCAGAAGATGAGTTCCAGCGACTGGGCATCGTATGGATATCAGGCGGCCCACGACGCTGGTTCGCCAGAATCTCATATGCTGGCGCTTCGGAGAACATCTCGACTCGGCGGCTGGTTTCTAAACTGCCACCACGGGCGAGATGTCCCCTGCGCGGTCACGCGTGAGGATGTGTCTGGCAACGCCTCAAATCTAAGGATGTGAAGATGATGATCGGGACGTGTCCTTGCGGATTCAGCGGGTCAGCTATACCGCTGACCTTGCGGCGGCGAGATTTATACTGATGCTATGAACCAAAGATCTCCTGTGTACACGCTTTGGTCAGAGGGCAGAAGTACGGTATGCGTCCCTTTGGGATGCGGTGCCGATGAGCCTTGCCGATGGTGCCCCGGCAGTTGGCTTAACGAGTTTCTCACCGGATTATACGGCGGGCGAGACGGCATGGATCGCCTTATCGCATTTAATAAAAGACGTCGATTTCATCGGGGCCGAAAGGCAGCGGAGGCCGAGCGAAAATAGGGCTCAAAGCGTACGCTGGTCGTGTTTGAGGTGGACGCGCTTGATGCGGATGTCGTTAGTAAAGGGGAGCCCGCCTGATTGATGGCGCGGTCAGCGTCTTCCTCAGCCTCTGGGGTTACTCCACTACGCTCCGAAAAATCCAACAGCTGGCATTGATTGATGCGGCAGCGCCTCAGATGATCTTCAGTACATATCGAAATCTTAAGTGAGATGAGCAGCGCAAAGAATCCTAGAGTCGCTGTCTGATGCGGACGGCGTTGCGCGTGGGCTAATACATATTAACGTGCAAGGTATACGTCCGTCTCTGAAATTCATCTACATCACACAGGACACGCACTTTGGTTCCTAAGGGTCAAAACCCTTATGGCAGAGATCCAAGCGTGGCGCTGGGTCGTTATGTCGAGGATATTAATCGGACCTACAGTGACGCGGATCTCTGTGCATCACATGATCTCACCTTATCAGTGATAGACGCCTTTGAACACCTTGAGGGAGCATCCAATGAGCTTCAAAATACCTCCGCGCTGCTTCCTGACCACGTACGGATCGCGAAAACGTTCGCCTGTATTCTTACGCGCAGCGCGCCGACGAGAACGGATTTATCCAATCGGTCGATAATTTTTTGCCGACGCGTTTTATTTCATCCGATACCAATCGGGCGGGGACTGATGTCGGTTGGCTTCGTGACAAGTGGATGGAGTGGCTGGAGTGTGCAACTGCGTTCTTCAGCTGATCGCGATCATCTATGTGTTTGATGTAACGATCCGCCGTGTGAGATCGGCACTGCTGCGTTGGATCAGATTGCTTGTACAAAAAGACGCCTTCGCGAAAGCCATTGAGCCGTACCTAAACCAGATGATGCCGATATTTTTCGGCTAAGTCCACCGCCCTATCGCGAAGCTGGCGGGGTATTCCAACATCAGCTTATGCGCTATCAATCACCAGGTGCGTCTCGACTTCACCGAGTCGGATATCTTTATGGAAATTTTGAGCTCTCCGCCTGTTATGGAATTCGTTCCTATTTCGACGATTCGGTCATTGTTCATGACCACGGACTTCATGGAGAATCGGTCGTATTTGAGGAGAACCGCCGTTTGCTGGATCAATGTAAACCCGCCTCGTTCCCCAATAGCCAACTACGACTGCGTGGTTGTACCTACAGTTGAGATGATGATTCGGGAAGAAGGCGATTTCTTCATCCCCGTGGTGCTTCGTGCAAGATCGTAAGTAGAATCACGGAGATAAATCTGGTCTGAGGCGCTTCTAGCAGGTTTCGGTGAGATGGAGAGTTTCCTAAGAGAAATATCTTCAAACGGAGCAGTGCGTTCGTCGAGGCGCTTTGGGGAGATTGAAACCTTTGGCCGTGACTGGCATTACGATAAAGCCGTTAACCGATGGATGCGCATGCAGGCACATGCTGGCAATGTGACGCAGGTTGAATCGGATCACGTCGTCGCGGCCGCAGTGCCTTCCCGCGATTGGTCATTTTCATGGCATGGCAAAGCCCGCCATGACTCCGGGCCCATTGGCGATGATCTTGGCACGAGGCCGGCGCGAACTGGCTTAGAAAAGTTTCGGGATGAGGTCTCAGAGCTGGTCTGACTACATGCGCCGGCAAAACGTTATCTCGTGCCATTGAGGCCAGGCTGGCCGGGAGGAGCTGTCAGAGGGCCCGTAACCGCCAGAAACAGGCGTCTGAGCGACGATCGGAGGCTGAACGCTTACTTTGAGGAACTGTTTCAGCTATCAGAGGCTATGTAAACTGCGCGAGTTCGATGATCAGGCTATGATCGTGGGTACATACTGATTCAATCTTACCTTTAGCGGCGCTGTGCTTAACGCCTTAAGATGGCGACCTCAGTAGGATCCTGGCCACATCTTAATTGCAATGTCTGAATCTTCTCCTAAGGCCGTCATTACTACCTGCATTGCTGGCCAACTGTGCCAAAAAGGAGGGCAAGGTCACCGTACTGAGATCAGGTGAGATAAGGGCCTCAGGTCTCAGAATGAAAGAGCTGCTGAGATGATGTGTTGTTCTGACGATGGATCTGAATGAATGTGCTATCTCCGGCGGGTAAATGCTGCCTAACGATGTGACAACGGCTGTCGGCGTGCAGGTGCGTCCGGTCCTTCCTATGATATGTTCATGATGTCTGTCACTTTTCCTCTTCTGAAGAGGCGCTTCGAACGGCAAGTAGTCGGGAGGATGCGGAGCGAGAGGTGGCTACCTGAACCAAACCAAATTGATCGATGCGCCAGCATGCCTTTGGTCATGGCAGCCTCTGCAACTTTGAGTCCGGGATCATCATCCAAAAGGTCAGGGTCCTGGTCTTTGGGATGAAGACAACGAACACATGATAATTAATTATCTTGATCGGCCTCCAAGCCCTAATGATGCCAGCCACAATCATCCAGAGGTCACTGAGGTAAATGTCGAGCAGCCGGTCAAAGGACCACCTTCGCCATTAACGATCGCGGAATCGCACTCGTTGAGGATCTGTCGGGTCGTCGCCTGTGCTGACAGTTCATGTTTCTTCTGGCGAGGCCTGATGAGGAGTGGCGATGCGGGATCGCCCAGTTAGCACCATAGAACAAAGATCCTCAAATTTGAGGGGGTTAACATGGATGTCATTGAAGGCAGATGAGCCTGCCCTGAAAAACAGGTGGATTTCTCTCACCGCTGTCAGGATTCCGGCTGGTATTCCCCAAAGTGTACAGATGTTATGCTGATCGCGCCGGTATAATGACGCGGGTATCTGTTAGTGCGTTGATATTGAGTGGCTGCCGACATTGCGGCGGTTATCGTCGACGTTGTAGCGCATTGTGCCGCCGGAACTGGCTCTTTCTGAGTGGTATCAGATCTGATGGGTTCGGCGATATTGGCAGTCCTCTTGATATCTGACGAGGGTGGTGATGGGTTTCGCTTTCCTATGGGGGTGAAAAGAGGCCCATGGCGTGGTGGTTCTATATTTGCACGCCAAAAAGGTCAATGGCGGCGTTTCTCCTGTCCGCTGCGATCAGGCAGCGCAGAGATCATGTCCCACTTGATAAGGCGCGTGTGGGCATGGCCTTTTGATGCAGCCTGGGACGCTGATGCAACCCATCGCCAGCCACATCCTAAAACCTGGAGATTCTCAGAAGAGGGTCAGTGCATGACAACTGATCAGAACCGGGCGAGCGGGTTAATGCAGTCCTCGCCCTGCATCTCAGGGGCAAGGGATCTCATGTACCAGATCAGGGGTCATCCCACGCTGTTCGAGGTCGTGTTTACTGACCTAGCCGGTAAACTAATGGGATTTTCAGTCCTTTGATATGTACGTTGGTAAACGCGGAACTGCCGCGAGAAAAATGGTTATTCTAAATCGGTAGGCATATGTATGTCCGCCTGCGCTGTCTCAGCAGATTCTTGAAGTGGAGACTTTGAGGGCCGCCATTGAGAAAATCAGTAGCGGCGCTCGTCCGAGCAGGCATTTTCAAAGGCGAGGCACCGCTATCTGAAACAGTCCAGTTCTTACGGGAATTTTGCCTCAAAAATGGAATGCAGCTGGTCGACCCCTTGATGCTTCATGCTGAGTGGTCGCTCATGACATAAAGACAGCGATAAGATCCTGATGCGGCAACCTCCGCACAAGCACTTTACGGCCCCCCAGCCTACGATGAGGGTGTGGAGGTTTACCGCGATACCGAGCAGGATTTGGGGTATAACGATCGACTATGCAGCAGCCCTCCTCGGGTAAAGCTGGCGTTATCAGACAGTGAGTTGGTTTCAATCTAAGTTGAACGCAAAATGTATCACAAACAGGCCAAAGGGTACCAAACATTAAGTAACTAACTTATCTTGAGGCGTTTAGAAAATTTTAAAAACAACTGGGGATTAATGCAACGAAAGAGTTGTAAGGGATGTCGACCGCTGACTGATCCGGAGCAGTAATGTATTTTACAGTCAGGTTGGCTGGAGTAAACGCGGTCTTACTTGATGGAGCTGGATATCATGCGCGAGTCGGTCATCCTTGTCGTGAAATGACGATGCGCTGGGTGGGTTTTGATGCAGTACACCGGATAATTTCTGACGGTATCGGCGGCACTGGCTGTTAAACGATCGAGCCCAGATACCGGATCATCGTCGTCAGTAGGTCGCAGATAATCATATGCAAGCCGCGGAGGATGCGGCCAAGGATGCGGGCGCAACCTGCATCTGGCTTCCGCATGGCCTACGCACCAATACGCTGGCTCAGTCTCCTCATGAGAAGCGGGGCTGGGTCGAAGACGAGGCATTCAGGCGGTAAGGACCTGATGCTCTAGCGGCCTCCGATGGACGTCTGCAGCCCAAAAGAATTTCCCTTTGTAGATCGCCGAAGTGGACGGCACCGGTGAGAAGAACTAACACGGGTTGCAAAAGGAGCCCAAACGCTGACCGATGCGGCCAGGCAATGGGAAACTGTGCCTGCAGCGATGTCTCAAAGATATGGATGAACCAGCAATAGTATGAGTGAGCAGCACGGCCTGGAGTCTCTTTAATACGCCGCTTCGATTGACGGCCCCGTTGACTGGCACATACAATTCTTTATAAAAGGTAATGAGGATGATGGAGTCGTTGATGACATGTCATGCGAGCCCAAGAACCTAAACATCGAAAAGAACGTGAGATCGATTCCTATGAGCATGTATCTCAAACCGCGCCCAAGCAAGCCTGAACGGAATGATGATCATGACCAACACTGGCCAGCCAGGAGCCAAAAACTCAGGCTGAAGAAGTAAGATAGGATCAGCACCATCGCCACCACCGCCCTCGCTCTGGCGTCACCCAGGGTCTCGCGCTGGTCGGCCTGTCGACCTTCAAAGGAGAACTGACGCCGTTTAGCTCAAGGCCCATTGTGTTGGCTTTCGAGGTCATAAATGACACGGTTGTTTGGGCTGGTTTGACAGGACGTCAATGCTCACTGGTGACGGTGACCGAGTTTACTTCTTCCACGGCGGATGGAGTCAAAGCCCCACCCTGGGCTATCCTAATAACGTTGTCGAATGCGATCTACACCGCCTCCGGCATCACTTCTGAATTCTCAAGGCTGTTCAGCTGGTTTACGCCTGTTGTCCGAAGCATCACGCGGAACCTAAATCCCCGTCGCCGTTATCTGCCATCACCTGAAATGTTGCCCCTCATAACCTGAGCGCAACTGACGTCCTAAATTTCCACGGATAAGCCCAGCGACCACCAGTAGGCGTGAGCCCCAAGATTAGTCATTTTTGTTCATGGCTACATGGCATGTTGTCTTCCACACCCACACCGGAATCCCCGTTCAGGATCGCTTTGAGATCCATGCCGCTTCTTTACCCTGCGAGGTCATTGCTGATGATGCGAAACCCGATATCCTGCCTGGGGTGGGTCGGCCGTGGGCTCTTTTGATCGATAGGTTTTAAGGCCGGCGACTTTCGGGGATGCGCAATCGCCATTCATTGATGAACTCGCGATTACGGCTGGTGCATCGGCCTGAGGTCTAACCTAATACGGTTTGGATGTTGTCACTGCCGCGTCTTCCCAATCGCCGCTTTTGCCAAGACCCTTCGGTGATTGCCGTGCGACCAGAACCACCACCAAAGTGGCGGCACCAACCTTGGAACTGCCTGGCTCAATCCTATTGAGGTATTCCAACATGGCTCTTTCTGGGTGTCCTGGAGATGAAAATCGATGTCTGCAAAAAGAATAGGCTCCTTCATGACCGGAAAGAAATTAACGCGACGGCTGCCTGCCATCCAGCCAATGGTTACTCATCATAAGCGCAACGGATACATACCGTTACCCAACGATGATAGACGCTTAGTCTTAATCAGCGCGAAGATTGTCACGGAAATCGCTCAACCGCATCGAGCTTCTTCTGCACCCCCTTCGGCTGATATCGGCCCATGCGACTAAAGGTGCTGCAAATGCCCCGGCAGGATAAAGAAGGACTCCACCAGTGAGGGCCGGGAATCGATGTGATCACGACAACGGGAATGGTGTGTGTAGGATCGAGCCGATGATGCCGCTGATCAGGAGCAGCGGCATTAGAATGCGGCAATGGTGGCTGCCGAGGATGAGACCACAATGCCAGCATGCGCTGGATAATCTTTTCTTAACGGATTCGACGCGCACTTCCGCCACGCCTAAAAATGCGACGGCGTCCTCGCCCCACCACGATCGCATCGTCAATGATGATCCCAAGCGTCATGACTAGCCAAACAGGCTGACTGCGTTGATGGATCCACCGTTTCAGATACAGACCTGAGCGTCGCTGGAATTGGTCTGTATCCTGACGGTAATCCATCCGGCGGGCTGGCGCGATTCAGAAAGAAGTAGAGGATTAAACGAGGAGCATGAGACCTGAAAAAGACCATTCTTGGAGCAACAGCGGATGCGATCCGGATGGTTCCCATCGCTCTGGTTTGGCAACATGAAGCCGATCCCCGGCGGCAGTGTGGGCCGGGTTTCCGCTACCCATTCGCGAAGTACTTTTGCGGATTTCAGGCTGTCGGCATCTTTGGTTCGGGAAAGGCGCATCTCGACAGCCGGCCGTCCTTCAAAGCTCACCTCGGTCTGGGCAGCCTTGGGTCGGCGCGTAATGGTTGCGATGTCGCCAAGTGTCAGAAGTCGACCATCTCCCGCAGCGATCACCGGCAGATCGGCAAACGCAAGCTCTTGCCGACGCTGATCTTTAAACCGAAGCTGAAGTGCGGATTCGCCACGACCGATGATGCCGACCGGCAGATCTCGCGAGGCTGCTGCGATGCGTTGACTAATATCGTTCAGTGAAAGATCTAAGTCGCGCAGGGTTCCGGGAGGGATCTGAATAGCGATCTCCTCTTCGGGCAAACCGTAGATGCGGATATGTGAAATGCCGCGTTCAAGCAGCTCGCGCTCAAAGCGGTTGACCAGCGTTCTCAGCCCATGAGGATCCTTCGGTCCGGTAACGAGCAGGCTCGCGACGAGCTCATGATTGACAATTCGGGAAATTTCCGGGGTTTCGGCGCCCTCAGGAAGATTTGTCACCAGATCCACCCGCTCTTTCACCTCATCAAGCGCCGGCCCCATGTCGGTGTTTTCGCGAAACTCAAGCGTAATGAGCGTTTGCCCATCCACAGACAAGGACATCATCTCCTTAACGTCTTCGACACCCTTAAGCTCCCGCTCCAGCGGTTCGGTCACCAGGGTTTCGAGATCCTCGGAGCTGGCTCCCGGCCAGAACACCTTGACGGAGACAAAGTCGATGTTGAAGCTCGGAAAGAATTGCGTATTGAGTTTGGAAATGCCCCAAACGCCAGAGAGCATCATCATCGCCATCAGCAGGTTCGCCGCCACAGGATGGCGCGCGAATATGGCGAGCAGGCTGTTACCCATCGGCAGGACTAGTCTCGCGACTCAACCACTTCAACGCGCAACCCCTCAACCGCGTTGGGCAGTTGGCCTGTCAGGATGACATCGCCAGGCTTGAGATCTTCGCTTCGAAAAAGGCTCCAGCTGCCCCACTCGCCGTTGCGGTACTCGCCAACCCGCGTGAGGCGTACGCGTTCAAGCCGGCCATCGCTGATGCGGTAAGCGGCGTCGGCACCATAGATAGCCGTGACGGGGAGCGCGATTACCTCAGGCTCTTCGGGCAGCGTGACCAGAATGGCCAAGGTTCGGCCCAGTTCCAGCACAGGATGGCCCGCCGTCAGTTGGAAAAACCCGTCGACGCCGCCGTCGCCGATCTCAACTTTGCCGGCTAGTCGGACGAGCTGCAACGGCACGTCGATACCGTCCATGGTGGTGGTGGCCGGAATCTTTTCGTTTTGCGTGAGGCTATCACGCAGCTTCGCGAGGTATCGGTTTGGAATCTGCGCTCGCACTTCGGTGTAATCGAGATCGAAGATCTCAACAAGCGCATCGCCGGGACGCGTGCGATCGCCCGGGGATACGTGCACGGCTGTCACGCGACCATCGAAAGGCGCCGTGATCTGGGTGTGCTCAAGATCACGCATCGCCTGATCGCGCATTGCCGTCGCGCGCTTCAGGCGCGCCCGTAATTGGGCGAGCCTGGCCGGATGATCTTGAATCATGTTCTGGCGAACGGTTAATGCCAGCGTCTGGCGGGCAACCGCCTCCAGCGCGCTGTCCACATTGGCCTGTGAGCCGGATTGTGTTTCCGCCAGTTTGGTGGCCCGCTCAAGGTTGGTCTTTGCCAGAGCCAAAAGCTGCTCATCCTGCTCAAGGGCGGCGACGTCCGTTACGTACCGATTATTTTCGCTACTGATCTGCGCCTCGATCTCTGCAAGATCAGCTTCGCGCTGTGCGAGCGTCAGACGGACATCGGTGTCATCAAGCTGCATCAACGATTGGCCTTTTGTTACCGATTGGCCGATCAATACGGAAGAGGTGAGGACGTCTGCGGCGAGAGCGGCGCGTAGTCGCGACTCGCGTGGCGATTCAATGCGACCATACAGTCGGACCGTCGGCGCGAGTTGTTTGAACTCGACAGTCGCAGCCTCCACCGGCCAGCTTCGCTCCGCCGGGGACGCCGCCTGATCCTGTGGGCCAGACGACTTCAGTTGAACAAAGGCGAAGGCGCCGATTCCGAGCAGCGCGACCGGAAGCAAAAATCTAAAAAGACGGGCCATGAGAGGGAGAGCCGAATAAAAACCGCGATATTTTAGCGGTTGTCGTGAACAACTCGTCGACAATTTCGGGGCGGGCTGGTCGAGTTTCTGTCTCGCAATCCTGGGCGGGTATAGTTTTCTGAAATTAAGAACGACATAGGATGCGGACCTCGGGGCAACTACGACCATGTGCGGAAGATTCGACAGACACACTCCGCTGAGCGCTTTTGAGAGTGTGGTTGATGGGCTCGAGGCGTCGGATTCGCATCTGATAGCCGAGAGTTACAACATTGCGCCGTCTCAGGATGCGGCCGTAATTCGTGGTTCGGATTGTGGGCCGGAGCTGGTGCCGCTGCGCTGGGGCTTTGTCCCGGTCTGGTCAAAAAACGCGGCGCTTTCAAAACCGATCAATGCTCGTGGGGAGACGCTCTCCGAAAAAGCTATGTTTAAGGATGCTTTCAAGAGCGCAAGGTGTCTTGTTTTATGTGATGGCTACTACGAGTGGCAAAAGTCTTCGGAAGGTCCCAAGCAGCCTTTTTACATCACGCCGGTCTCAGGCAAGCCTTTTGTGATGGCAGGTCTTTGGGCCCGCAACGAGGCATTAGAGGGCCAACCCATCGAGACCTTTTGCATCATTACGGTTGACGCAAATGCATCGTGTAAAGAAGTTCATCACAGGATGCCCTTAATCTTGGATGCTGAGCACCACAGGGAGTGGCTCGCGCCTACCGCGCTGGCTGCGGACGCAAAGGCCGCTATGCTTGGGGTGCCAGATATCGCCATGCGCTTGACGGCCGTCAGCCGATTCGTGAACAGTCCGGCAAATAACAGTCCCCAGTGCATAGCGCCTATTCACGGGTGAGGAGATCCGCATGAGTGCAACGCAAAGCTCTAAATGGGTTGTGATCGTTGGTGGAACGGGTTTTGTTGGTCGTTGCTTAACGAGAGCCTTGATGTCGCAGGGTCATCGTGTTCGAGTGGTGACGCGCAAAAAAACCAAGGGTGCCGTGCTCGGGTTCGAGCCCACCGAGCTCGCAGAAGTTGCGTACGAGTCCGCCGACGCCCGGGAGGCGGCGCTAGCCGGCAGCGATGCGTTGATAAACCTCTGCGGCATCCTGCATCAATCGGCCCGCCAGCGCTTTGAGGATGTGCACGAGCGCTTGCCCGCCGCATGGACGCAAAGCGCGGTTCGCGTTGGGGTCCGGCAGGTCCTTCACATGAGCGCGCTGCGAGCGGACATGACCGAGCCGCCGAGTGCCTATCTGAGATCTAAAGCCGCCGGCGAACGCGCAGTCTGTGCGCATGCCGATGCCATTGCGATCAGCGTCTTTCGGCCCTCCATTATTTTTGGCAACGGCGATAATTTTTGGGCAGTTTGCCGGTATGCTGAGATGGGCGCCGGTCTTTCCGCTGGTGTGTCCGGATGCCCGCTTTTTGCGCCGGTGTGGGTCGAAGATGTCGCTCGCGCCTTCGCTCAAGCGCTGCATACCAATACCGCGATCGGAAAGCCGAAGACCTATGATCTTTGCGGACCTGCGATTTATCGGTTTCGCGAGTTGATCGAGTTCACCGCTCAGGCCATGGGCGCTCGTCGTCTCGTCCTTGGCGTGCCGGACTGGGCGGCCCGGTTACAGGGGCGGATAATGCAGGTGCTTCCCAATCCCGTCTTTACGCCTGATAACTACCACTCAGCTTCAGGCCGATAGCGTGTGCTCCTGCAACGGCTTCATACGCTTGACCTCAGTCCGAGGCGTCTTGAGGAGGTGATGGCGCCGTTACTCGCCCGCTAAGAGCTTTGCTACGGAGCGTGCTCGCTCGGGGTTCGCGAGCCAGCAGTGAGTTGACTGCTTCTCTTGGGTCCAATTTCCTACAGAACGCGATAGACCTGTTCAAGCCATGGGCATCCTCGACGTTAAGGCTTCGACTTTTTCGATAGAGCTCGCGCGCGGTCTTCACGCCTTCCGCCTCCTGTCCGATATCGCCAAGCGCCGTATGCTGAGTGAATCGCCGCGCCCGATAGCCAGCCCGATTCGGCGATTACGGGATTGGTCATCCGTGCAGGTGAGGGATCAGATCCGAGGCCGGTTAGGCCCATAAACGTTTCCGACTGACCGCCGAGGGCATGACCGAGACGCGCCATTTCTGCCAGGCCTCGGGTGATCAGGGCCGCTCGGGCATTCGCTCCAAAGCCAAGTCCATCGCTTATGCCGGCCGCGATGGCCATGACATTCTTTATTGCACCGCCTAATTGCACGCCCCGCATGTCGGCGCTGGTGTATACCGGGTGCGCCCATCGCGAAACCAGTCTGCGATTGGGTCCGCTATCGAAAGGCTCTTAGCGGCCACAGTGAGAGCGCTGGGTAATCCGCGGGCAACCTCACCGGCGAAACTGGGCTCGGAGACGACGGCTTGAGAAAAATTAGCGTTGAGTACCTCGTCTGCGACTTCGCTCAGAAGCAGGGCGCTGTCGGTTCAAAGCCTTTGGTTCCCCAGCAGATCTGAATGTCGGATGCATCTTGCGGCAAAGCCCCGAGAGCGACTGCAACACCTCTCGAAATGTACATGACTCGGCACCGCAACCACAAAAGCGCGCAGTGGGAAAGATCTGAAAGAGATTCCGTAGGGCGGATTCCGGATCTGCCGCAGACCTGGAAGGTACCGCTCGTTCGTGCGATCGGTCGCCATGCGCTCCGCATGACCCGGCTCGGCACTCCAGAGCACCACGTCCCTGCCGGATCGGGCGACGAGGAACGCCAGCGCTGTGCCCCAGGATCCTGCACCCAGAACGCCGACCGGCGCCACGGACGCGTCAGTCATGGGTGACGACATGCATCGCGCGGCTGTGGCGCAGGAACCCCTGTCTGCAGTTGCAGCGCCGTTCGCGGCCTGTTGGGATTCCTGATTCTTTTTCTGCAGATACATCGCATCGAAGTTCACCGGCCCCAGGAGGAATTGTGGGAAGCCACCCTTGCGGTCAGACCCGATACGGTCTCACGTAGGTAGAGGATAGAGCACGGTCAGGCATGCGGCTTCCAGGAGCATCTCAAGCATCTCCGGTGTGCTGCCCTCCACGGTAAATACACCTCCCTGCTGGGCTTCAACCAGAAAGACCAACTGGTCATTCTGCTTGGCGGTCACCGTTACGGTGAGGACCACCTCGTACAGATGTTTATCGGCATCGAGGATATTCTGCTGCGCCTTAAGATCTATCTGTATCCGGACGGTAATCCTTCCAGGTGAACACGTCCGGGCTCTGCGGTGATTCGAAGGAAAGATCCTTGGTGTAGACCTGATGCAGGTTGAATCGCGATTGGGGAGCTTGCGCGCGGCATCATTCATGGGCTGATCCTGATTGGGTTAGCGTTCCATGGCAGGTTTTCTTTTCCCAGGCAGCCAGTCCACGCCAAGGACGTAAACCCGCTTGAATTCGTTTTTTCTAAGTAGGGTGGCTGCACGCCCAGCACGCTGACCGCTCTGGCAAGAGAGCACAATAGGTCGCTCCTTGGTCTTGAATTTCTCGAGTTGACCCAACTGGTTTTTAATTCTTCAATGGAATGTTGATGGCGTTCGGAATATGCCCTCGGCTAAATTCCTCCGCTTCACAGACGTCCACCACCACCGCGTTCTCATGGTTGATGAACTGCGGCAGTTGGACAGCGCTCACCTGATCGCTCCGCCACCACCGCGGCGAACGGTATCGAAACCAATCAGTAGTGAAATGACGACAAGAGCAGCAAACAGATGCCAATTGTTGGCAATAAAGTCTATATCCATGGCAACGGTTCAGGTCGACGCGAAGGCCGGTAGTCTACCCCAGGATGTGGGCGCTCATTGAGGCGAAGCGCCTTAAACGTCAGTCGTGGGCGCTGCAGAATACTTCGCGCATGGTCTCCATGAGAGAGAGAATTTTTTCATCGCCTATGCGGTAGAAGACTTTGTTCGCATCTTTTCGCGAGCCGAGGATTCCTTTGTCGCGCAGTATCGAGAGATGCTGAGAGATATTGTTTGAGAGGTGCCGACCAGATCCACGAGATCCTGAACGCTGATCTCGTTTCCCGCAAAGGATGCACAGGATCTTGAGACGCAGAGGATGTCCCATGGCCTTAAGCGATCGAGAAGCCACATAAAGATCGGTCTCACTGGCGAGAAACATCTGCTCTGCGCTGATGACATTCTCGGCCGAATCCGGGATTTTTTCTCTTGAAGTGCCATGAAACCAGTTGAATTTGTAATCATATTAACCAACGATTATACGCTAATGCTCGACCGCCCGACGACGCTCCGTTGACGCTCCATTCGGCTCAGAAAAAGCTTGACTGGCTCTCGCGTATCACGGCTTTTGCATTGCCAAACGCTATACTGACTTTACGTTCTAAAACAGTCTCTTCAATCGGCGCGCCCGGGTGTTCATGCAATGAAAAGCATTTTCTCGTCTCCGCTCTTCTAGTGCCTATCGGCATGGGTTGCCTTAGGTGCGACGCTGCTCGTTCAGCCGCGAGCCACTTGGGCCGCTGAAAACGCTGACAACGTCTTGCCGCTTGAAGATCTTCGTTTGTTTGCCGAAATCTTCAGCATGATCAGCGAGACTATGTGGAAAGTGTTGATGATGCCACGCTATTTTTTGCAGAACGCCGTGCGTGGAATGTTGAGTGGTTTGGATCCGCACTCGGTCTATCTTGACGCCGAATCCTTCCATGACATCAACGTCGACACCCGCGGTGAGTTTGGCGGTCTCGGTATCGAGGTTACGCTGGAAGACGGCGTAATTCGGGTTGTGGCACCGCTGGATGGTACGCCGGCTGAGCGCGCAGGAATCCAGGCGGGGACCTGATTATTCGTCTGGACGGGATGACCGTGAAGGGTGATTCGCTCGATAAAGCGGGTCAGAAAAGATGCGCGGCGCTCCCGGCAGCGAAATTACATTAACTATCGTTCGCGATGATGCGGATGCGCTGTTTGATGTCACGCTGAAGCGCGGTGATCCAGCTGCACAGCGTCCGTGGCGAGGTACTGGAGGATCGTTATGGCTTATGCGCGTATCAGCCAGTTCCAGTCGGGCACAGGAGCATACTTCCGCCGTCAGATTGAAAGCTCGAGGAAGATGCCAGTGGCCCGTTGGCCGGCTGATCCTGGATCTTCGCAACAATCCCGGTGGCGTACTGGACGGCGCAGTCGAAGTCACAGATCTTTTCGTCAACAAGGCGTGATCGTGTCGACGCGGGGCAACGGTCTGCGGATGCCGCGTATACGTTCAACGCAACCGGAAGGGACGTCTTAAACGGGGCGCCACCGTGGTTCTGGTTAACCAGGGTCTGCGTCGGCCTCCGAGATTGTTGCCGGGGCGTTGTAGGACCATCGTCGCGGCCTCATTTTGGGTACGCGGACCTTTGGCAAAGGCTCGGTCCAGACGGTTTTGCCGATGCAGAAAACGGCGCGGCCGCCTTGAAGTTAACGACCGCGCGGTATTACACGCCCAATAATCGCTCCATTCAGGCCGCTGGAATCGAGCCGGATATCGTCAGCCGCCCACTAAAAGCCGCCGACGAGCCAGCCAAGAAGGGTTTTCATGAGGCAGATTTAGCCGGCCATCTGGAAAAACGAGTGCTTCGAAGAAGGCGCTGGCGGTGCGTCCGCATCGAGTGGCTCGCGACTGCAGGATCGAGACTTTGAAGTGGGTGAAGCGCTCAATATCCTCAAGGGCATCACGCTGGCCAGATTGCAGACCCAGTAGATCGCCACATCAGCCCTTTGGCGTCGCAACGCCATGGAGCCGACGGCCGTTTCCCGCTGTTCGTCGACCTGCTACAGCGAACCTTCGGTAATGGTGGCAGAGGGTTTGTTCTGTTTTCATCGGTGCGGGAGCGTTTTCCTGTCCAGCGCATTTGATCGCCGCATTTTCTGAGCAGACATCATCAGTAAAGATTTGGCACTGCGCGAAGCCGAGTTGAGCGACGCGATGGACGCTTAAATCAAGCGGCATGTCGTGACAACCCGGCTCGTCTCTTCCGGGTACGAGGGCTCAACTCTGCAAGCTGATTGAAATCATTGATGCTGTAAAAACGAATATGCGCTGATGCCTTCCTGTGGCGGAGCGCTTGCGCATCCGTTTAGGATTACAAGCGTAGAAAAAACGCTAGGCTGCGAAAAAGACCGAATACCCTCGCACGCGGGATTGCTCCTCAAATCGCTGGCGATGTTTGGCAATTCATAAGACCATCTTAAAAGCGCAACACAGCTAAAACAATCGCCCCCGCAACGCCTCCGATATCCGGCAGGCTTATACTCGTTAGCCAGCGCGACCCCATTTCCCAAACGAGCAATATGGCAAAAAGAATCGTCCTGGTAGACGGCTCCTCGTATCTGTATCGGGCGTTTCACGCCATGCCGAATCTTGCCAATTCCAAGGGTGAGCCAACGGGTGCGGTGTACGGCATCGTCAATATGCTGCGACGACTCCTTCGGGAGCAGGACACCCCGTATTTTGTGGTGGTTTTCGACGCTCCGGGAAAGACATTCCGGGATCGTCTGTATAAGGAGTTACAAGGCAAATCGGCCGCCTATGCCTGACGATTTGCGCTCACAAACCGAAAAAGTACATGCCGTCATCAAGGCCCTCGGTTTGCCGCTTTTATCGATCTCCGACGTTGAGGCAGATGATGTCATCGGCACCTCGCGCGAGCCGCCTCGAACCACGATATGGAGGCGTTCATTGTCAGCGGTGACAAAGCACCTGGCGCAGCTGGTGGGCCCCCGGCGTCACGATGTGCGACAGCATGAAGGACGTAATCTCATGACGAGCAGGGCGTGCAGGAGAAATTCGTGCCACCGGATCGAATCATCGACTTCCTCGCGCTCGTGGGAGACACCTCTGACAATATCCCCGGGGTACCAAGGTAGGGCCAAAAACAGCTGCGCGTTGGTTAATGGATTACGGCTCGCTGGATGCACTGGTGGAACAAGCGGATAGCGTCAGCGGTAAGGTGGGTGAGAACCTTAGAGCTTCTTTGGATCAACTTGCATTGTCGCGTGAGCTTGCCACGATTAAATGTGACGCTCCCTGGAACATGGGTCCCGATGCCCTGATGGTCTCGGCGCCTGATGACGAGGCGCTGCGAAAACTCTACGCAGATTTGGAGTTCAAAACGTTGGTCTCAGAACTCGGTGGTTGAATGAGTCCACCGATGCGGCTGAGAGGTCCACGGTCGTTACAAGAGACGATTCTTGATAAGAAAACGTTCAATAAATGGGTAGATAAGTTAGCGAAAGCGCCTGTGTTTAATGCGTTTGATACCGAGACCACGTCGATCGATGCCATGCAGGCTCGTCTGGTCGGGGAATGTCATTTGCTGTGGAGGCGGGAGAGAGCGCCTACATGCCAGTGGGGCATGATTACCTGGATGCGCCTGCCCAGTTGACCTGCGATGAGGTACTGGAAGCGCTTCGGCCGATTTTGGAGGACCCGCAACGGGCTAAGTTGGGTCAGAACCCAAGTATGACTGCACGGTGCTTCACAACCATGGGGTAAATCTCGAAGGCATTCGTTTTGACACGATGCTTGAATCCTATGTGCTCGATAGCACCGGCTCGCGGCATGATCTCTGATACGCTGGCGCTCAAATATCTCGTCATAAGACAATTCACTATGAGGACGTGGCGGCGCAAGGGAAAAGGGCAGCTGAGTTTCAATCAAGTGCCGCTTGAACAAGCCGGGCCCTATGCTGCGGAAGACGCGGATATTTCGCTTCGCCTTCGATGACGCTCTACCCGAGACTGGAGAAAGAAAGCGCACAGGCGTCGCTTTTTGAGCGAGTTGAAATGCCGCTGGTGCCGGTGCTTCAAAATCGAACGCACCGGCGTTCAGGTGGATTGCGACATGTTGGCCACACAGAGCCGGGAGCTGAGCGAGCGTATCCAGGCTCTCGAGGCATTGGCGCACAAGGAAGCCGGGGGCCCGTTCAATATCGCCTCGCCTAAACAAATCCAGGAGATTCTTTTGATCGCTCCGGAACTGCCGGTGTTATCAAAGACGCCCAAGGGGCAGCCTTCGACCGCTGAAAGTGTTCTCGCTGAACTCGCCGATCAGCATGAGTTACCGCGTTTGATCCTGGAGCACCGGGGTCTCAGTAAGTTGCGCTCCACGTATACCGAGAAACTGCCAACGCTTGTTAACCTGAGGACGGGTCGAGTGCACACGTCTTATCATCAGGCCGCGGTGGCGACGGGCCGCCTCCCGTCGAGTGATCCCACCCCAAAATATTCCTGTGCGAACGGCAGAAGGCCGACGGATCCGCGAAGCCTTCGTGCCGGAGCCCGGATACCGGCTTGTTGCGGCGGACTATTCACAGATTGAGCTTCGGATCATGGCCCATCTCTGCCGATGAAGTTGTCTGCTCAACGCCTTCGCAAAGGGCGAGGATGTCATCGCGCCACGGCCGCGGAGGTGTTTGGCGTGGCTCTCGATGCCGTGTCTGGAGACCAGAGGCGAAGCGCAAAAGCGATTAATTTCGGCCTCATTTATGGGATGTCTGCCTTTGGACTGGCCCGGCAACTCGGTATTGATCGCGGGCAGGCGCAGGATTACATCAACCTGTATTTTGAGCGGTATCCGGGAGTCAGAACCTTCATGGATGCAACCCGACTCCAGGTCAGGGAAAAAAAATTCGTAGAAACTGTATTCGGGCGTCGCTTATTTCTGCCCGACATCGGTTCCAGCAATCACGCCCGGCGACAGGGCGCGGAGCGGGCGGCTATCAATGCGCCGATGCAGGGGACGGCGGCTGATCTCATAAAACTCGCCATGCTCGCGGTCGACGAGTGGTTAACGAAGGAAAACCACGACGCTCGAATCATCATGCAGGTCCACGATGAGCTGGTTCTCGAAGTGCCCGAAGCAGATGTCAAAGCCGTGGGCAAGAAATTGGCCGTCTTGATGAGTGAGGTTGCCGAGCTTGCCGTACCGCTTAAGGTTGATGTCGGAACCGGTGGTAACTGGGCTGAGGCTCACAGTTAAGCATCGGTGTCTGCCACACGTTCTGAGAGAAGATCGACAATTCGCTGACGAGCTTCGCTAATCCCGGTAGGTTGCGTGGCGGAAAACAGCTGTACTGTGACGAGGGGCATCGTATCCATGATGCGCTGCGCGCCGCGTAGAGACTGCAGCTGTTTCCCGCGACCGAGCTTGTCGCATTTGGTTAATAGGACGTGTACCGGTAACGCCGCCGCTGCACACCAGCTCAGCAGCTGTCGATCGAGCGGCGTCGGCTCGCGTCTTGAGTCAATCGGGAGAATCAAGGCTTTAAGTGACTCCCGCTCCTGAAGATATCGTCGGATCGTCTTCTCCCAATGTTGCTGTAGGGGCGCGGGAACTTTCGCGAACCCATAGCCGGGTAGATCCACGAGTCGGAAGTGGGCATCGAGTTCAAAGAAGATAATCTGCTGCGTGCGACCGGGCGTTTTGCTTGTTCGGGCCAGTGCCTTTCTATTCGTAATGGCATTAATCGCGCTGGACTTGCCGACGTTGGAGCGTCCGGCGAAGGCAACCTCGGCCCCGATGTCTTCCGTCCAGTCTCTTGGGTGGTGGGCGGACAGTAAATATTGGGCTTTTTGCAGCAGTGCCGGTTCGCAGGTCATCGAGGTCACGGGTATAATTCTTGATCAGATTTCGTCGGGTTCTACAGCGAGGTCCACGCCCGCGTCCGGGCCATCCGATCCGCCCGAACCCGCAGCCACGCGCTTGGCGGCAAAATGCGTGAGAGAACAGATGGATCGATTCGTGGTCCAAACGTTGAATTTAAGGAGCAATTTGATGAACCGGCTGGTTTTCCTTCTGGCGGCTATTGTAATGACCTCGCTTTCCTCAGCGCCTCGGCCGCGGACCCGGCGGCCGGGCAGAGTAAAGCCCAGTCGTGTGTCGCCTGCCATGGCGCTGATGGCAACAGCAGTAACGGCGGATTCCCCTCGCTTGCCGGCCAGGTCCCGGCTACATTGCCGCTCAGTTAGCCGCGTTTAAGTCCGGCGCTCGTGCAAACGCCATCATGCAGGGGATGGCCCAGCCCCTAAGCGCCGAAGATATGGCCGATATCGATGCCTGGTACGCGTCGCAAACGATCGCCCGCGGGGCATTAGCGAAGATCAGTTAGAGATCGCAACCGTCGGGGAAACTCTGTATCGCGCTGGTCTTGCTGATCTTTCGGTGCCCGCCTGTATGGCTTGTCATGGTCCGGCGGGCCATGGCATCCCGTCTAAATTTCCCAGGCTTGCCGGTCAATGGCCCGAATACCTCGAGGCTCAGCTGCTAGCGTTCAAGTCCGGAGCACGGGGCGGCAAGATGATGGGCCCCATCGCACATCGGCTTTCGATCCAGCAGATCAAGGCCCTGTCCATTTACATCTCTGCACTGCAGTAGCACGCTGTCGGCTAAACCGAAAGCCGTCGCGCCGGCGGCTGGGCGACAAGCCCTTCTCAGCTAACTCTCGAGACGCGTTATGGCCACCAAAAAACTCTGGGGCGGACGCTTTCACCACGGCACCGATGGGACTGTGGAAGCGTTTACAGCATCGGAGCATTTTGATCGTCGACTCGCGAGCTATGACATAGCCGGATCCCGCGCACATGCGCTGATGCTTGCGGCTCAGGGCGTTATCAGTGAGGGAGATTGCCAAGCCATTCTTGAAGGCTTGCAAACCATCGACCAGGAGATCGCTGAGGATCGCTTTGAATGGCAGGCGTCGCGTGAAGACGTGCATATGAACATCGAGGCCCGCCTCACGGAGCTTATCGGCGAGCCGGGCAAAAAGCTGCACACGGCGCGGTCTCGTAATGATCAGGTGGCTACCGATCTTCGACTGTTCACGCGCGAAGCGCTTGACCAGATCGAAGTGGATATAGCCGAGTTGCGGCACGCTCTTCTTGATGTGGCTGAGCGTGAGGCCGATACCATCATGCCCGGGATGACGCATACGCAGTCGGCGCAACCGATCACTTGCGGTCACCACCTGTTGGCGTGGTGTGCCATGTTTGATCGAGATGCCCAGCGTTTGGCGGATTGTCGCCGGCGCGTAAATGTCTCGCCTCTGGGTTCGGCGGCGCTTGCTGGCACGAGTTTCCCGATCGATCGAGAGCAGACCGCAAAAGCACTGGGTTTTGATTCGGTTTGCGCTAACTCTTTAGATGGGGTGTCTGATCGCGATTTTGTCATCGAATTCTGCGCCGTTATAGCGCTCTTGAACGTGCACCTGTCGCGGGTGGCCGAGGAGCTCGTGCTCTGGAGCTCGCAAAGTTTTGGCTATGTTGATCTGGGCGACGCGTTCTGCACAGGATCAAGCATCATGCCGCAGAAGAAGAATCCGGATGTCGCAGAGTTGATCCGCGGCAAGAGCGGAAGAGCGGTTGGCCATCTGGTTGCTCTTCTTGTCTTGATGAAAGGCCAGCCCCTGGCCTACAACCGTGACAACCAAGAAGACAAGGAGCCGTTGTTTGACAGTTTCGACAATGCTCACGCGTGTCTTCAGGTACTGACTGGAATGGTGCGTCAGATGACGTTTAATAGCGAGCGGATGCGAGCCGCTGCGGCTCGCGGCCATTCCACCGCAACCGATCTTGCGGACTATCTGGTGAAGAAGGGAATGCCGTTTCGCGACGCCCATGAAGCGGTTGGTAAGGCGGTGAGTTTGGCTGAATCGCGAGGGGTTGAGCTCGCCATGCTATCGTTAGCTGATCTTAGGGCAGCATCGGATTTGATCACGGAAGATGCGCTCGACGTTTTGACGCTCGACGGTTCTGTTAACGCGCGAGACCATCGTGGCGGCACAGCGCCTCGGCAGGTGCGTATTGCTATTCAGGAAGCTCGAGCGGCTCTAAAGGCCCAGGGAGATTAATCAGGAATGATGATAAAAGTAGCAAAGGTCAAAACATTCCGGCTACCAGCGGGACGATTGGCGGCCGCTCTCGGAATTCTTGTTGTCCTGATGATGGCGGGATGCGGCCAAAAAGGCCCGCTATATATCCCGGATACGCCGGTACAGCAGGACACACAGGACGAAGACAGTTAGTCCGAACGTGGATTACTTCGGCTACCGCCAGGATCAACTTTTTGCGGAGGACGTCCCGCTCTCGCTGATTGCCAGCGAGGTCGGAACGCCATGCTACGTCTATTCTCGCGCGACATTAGAGCGGCACTACCGCGCTTTCGATAACGCCTTTGGGGATTTTCCGCACAGCATCTGTTATGCGGTAAAAGCAAACGGCAACCTCGCCATACTCCAGGTGCTCGATAAGTTGGGATGTGGGTTCGATATTGTCTCCGGCGGTGAGTTAGACCGCGTGCTTGCCGCTGGCGGGCGAGCGCAGCACGTGGTGTTCTCGGGCGTCGGCAAATCTGTTGCTGAGATACGCCACGCGCTTAACCGCGGCGTACGCATTCTTAGCGTCGAGTCCGAAGCCGAACTGGAGCGCATCAGCGCGGTGGGGCGTGATATCGGCAAGACGGCGGCAATCGCGCTTCGAATCAATCCGGATGTGGATCCCGGCACACATCCCTATATCGCGACGGGCCTACGTGAGAATAAATTCGGCGTTCCTTTCGGGGATGCTGTGCGTCTTTATGAGAAGGCGCAAGCGCTGGAGGCAATAAATCCGGTGGGCATCGCCTGTCACATCGGTTCGCAACTGACTCAGGTCGCTCCTTTTTGCGATGCACTGGAAAAAGTTCTTGATTTGGTCGCAGAACTAAAAGCTTGCGGGATTGCTCTTGATTATCTGGATCTTGGAGGTGGATTGGGAATTCGATATGCCGACGAAAATCCTCCTTCACCGCGTGAGTACATTGAGGCGCTACTCGCTACCCTCAAGCGTCGCGAATGTGAGATGCACGTGACCTTGGAGCCAGGCCGGGCGATTGTGGGCAATGCCGGTATCCTGCTCACGAAGGTGGAATACACCAAAGCCGGTCCCGATCAGGATTTTGCGATAGTCGACGCCGCGATGAATGACTTGCTGCGCCCCGCTCTTTATCAGGCGTTTCATGAGGTTGTTGAGGTGGATAGGACGCGGGGACGTGATGCAGCCACCTACGATATCGTCGGGCCGGTTTGTGAGTCGGGCGATTTTCTGGCGCGAGGCCGGACATTGTCGATCGCATCAGGTGACCTGCTAGCGGTGCGTTCGGCCGGAGCTTATGGGTTTGTCATGAGCTCGAACTACAACGCCCGCCCGCGACCGGCCGAGGTTATGGTGGACGGTGATTCCTTCCATGTGGTTCGTGACCGCGAGAGCACCGCGTCGCTTTTTTCAGGTGAGCACCTCCTGGCGTAGCGCCCATCTGCATGAGTTTTTTCGATACGAGACCTGCTGATCGTCGTTTTCTAAGCTGGGCGATTCTTTTTACACTCGTCGGCGCGTCGCTCAACTCAATTTGGTGTATGTACATCGATGATGTCGTCAATAATGATGCGGTTGAGTACATCCGCGCCGCAGAACGATTTGCCGTCAGAGATTGGGCCGGGGCGTTTGCAGTGCATCAATGGCCATTTTTCAGCACTGATGTGGTTAACAGGGCGTGTGTTTGGCATCAGTTATGAGGCCGCGGGTTATCTGCTCAACTCTTTGTTCTTTTCCGCTGCATCCGGTTTTTTTTGTGGTCGTGCACGCTTTGGAGGCACCACCCGCCGGCTAGTTTCTGTTAGCTGTGCTGTTCGCGGTTTTGCATCCGTCGTTCAATGAGTATCGTGCATACATCATCAGGGACGGGGTTATTTAGCGTTCTATCTCCTCGGATTATTTCTTTTTATCCGGTCAACGAGCCATCAACGATTTACGGTTTTACTGGTTGGACTATGTTCTTGATTGCCGGAGCTTTTCGCAGCTCGAGGGATCATCTTTGTAATGTCTCTGCCCTGTTGGCCTGGCAGCAGCCGAGTTCAAGCTACGCTCGTTAGCCCGCATGTCTTGCGGTGCTTCGCTGGTAGCTCATTGCGCGAGGCTGGGTTACCGGTTGAAAGAGTTTGCCGATAGTCAATTTTTGTTCTTGAACCCATCAGCTTGTCCAGACCGGATGACAACTTCCAGGGGTTTCCGAAAGAGAAGGTGCTGTTTCTTCAGACCACTATCTACCGTCATATGCGGCACACTTTGCTGGCGCATTGCAGTGTTAACGGCTGGGATTATTCTGCTTGCGTAATTACCTCTCAGGTGACCGTCCCCTGTGGCTTGCATTAGTGGTCGGCAGACTTGATTTTCGATTTCTTAGGCCATCATCACGATAGCTTTGGGTAGCTGGTGATCGGCAATCCACGTTTATATTGTCTGCCTTTGTAATCAATCATTCCTTGTTACGCCTCGCTATCCGCTGGGTTAAGCATGACCGTACTTGCGGTGGTGCCTTTGTGAACGGCCTTAATCTCGAGTCGGATTGCCTGCGCAAATGAGTCGGCCACGATGCAGCGTTGGTGATCTTGCTAGTCTGGGCTGCGGGCGGAGTTTGAGTGGTTTAGATAACGCAAGCCGAGCTAGCGTTAAAAAAGCGGGGCTGTGGCTCGTGCGGACAGAACTGGATTCACCGCAGGTTCGTCGTCACCAACGACCGGCGCATTGCTTTACGCGGACGCCACTGGGATCTCAGGTTCATAGAGCCAGACAGTGGAAGATGTATTTTCACTTGAAAACCGCTGGCCCGACGCAACCTGGATCGCCTAACTGGCTTAGACGTGACGATGAGGCTTAGTTTAGTGGACTTTCGATGGTCAGAGCAAGAGGCCTGTTAAAATTTCGATGCGGGAGCGGGGATAGGGTTTTTATTTTTGAGATGATCCAAGACTAAGATCGCGTCAGGTGCCAGGTTGAAATCGCGACTCGCGCCTACTCAAGAAAACGAGTCCCACCCATAAGCACCTTGAATGATGATAAAGCCATGAGCGACCCAGCCAGAACCACGGCTTCGCTAGCGGGATCCACCATAGGCCGCAAGAAATACAAATACCTTCCCTCGCAGCCGATACCGTTAATGGTGATGGCAGCATCATTACAAAAATGCTCAATGGAATAATGGTGAACATGGCAATAGGGCACATCGATGCCTAGAGCCCGTGTAACGATAATGAAGTGCAATGATCACGTTTAGCTGTAAAAGTAGCGATAGGCCGAATGCGCGTAGCAATAGTGATCTCTTGCCTTGGAACAAGGGTAGGGCGTAGCCAATCTTCTGAACGATTCTTCCTAAAGAAGGGAGACAGCACTGACCGAGTCTGGAAAATAAAGCGGCGGGGCAAGAAAAATTCCCCATGCGATGGTAAGGCGACAGCCGCGCACCAGCCAGGGCAGTGTCGCGATTGACTGAACTAACTCACCGGCAAACAGCACCGTTGCGAGGCAGTAAAGAGCGAGTAAGTCCATCAGACGATCAACCAGAACCAACCGAAGTCGCTCTGGATTTACTGTTTCCAACCGCCAACTGTCATATACCCGGACGGCATCTCCGCCGATCGCTGACGGTAGCAAAGGTATTAAAAAGATCCCGACCAGCGAAGGATTTAATCAGAAAGCCTAATGGCGAGGAGATACCTGAGCCTTCAATAGCATGCGCTGGCAATGCGGTAATGAGGTATCCGATGAAGAACATGGCGAAGGCGAACCAGCCAGAACTACAGTTTGCTTCTTAGGATGAAGCAGATGCTTCAAGGATCAATTCTGAAGAATCAGAAAAGCAGGGCAGCGGATATGACTATTTTCGCTGCGGTCAGGATGATGCTTTCGGCAAAGACTAGATTGACCTAGCCTTCGACATTTATGACTTTGGCTCGATCCCGTCCGCATACGCTGAGAGGCGGTATTGCTGAGATCACCACGCCCCCGCAGCGACGAGATGCCGGCGCCTATCTTTGCCCATCGAGTACGCATACGTTTTGCGCCGAGCCAGACATTTGGGCCAAGTTCACAGCCGCCGTCCTGTCTAATTGGCTGGGTTCGAATTAATTGACTGGGATCACTGGCGTCATAGTTTGCGCCCCCGAGATATAATGAGGCCGATGATCGAATCTTTGCCAATGGCTACCGAGCAGCCGCTCGTCGCCTGAATCATAGGTTCCACCTGACACCCGGATCCGATGGTAATCCACCCGTCTTTCGATGTCAGGATACAGTGATCCGCCAGCGTGACGCGTTCCCAATTTGAACGCTTAGGCCTTTTGAGTTTGATCGCCCCATCAGGGTCGTCCCAGACGATCACGTGGCTCCCTAGAGATATACGTTTGGATGACGAAGCGTGATGCGTTGCCCGAAGACCGTCCCTTTTCCGCATTGGCAAAAAGCCGTGGCCAGAAGATTTTCCGAGGACGAGGCCCAGCAATCCAGGGAGTGGGGTGTCAAAGGCAGAACTCGAAAGTAGAGAAAAACAGAATGAGCGTTCTCCAACGATGACGTCCTGGTATCGACCTAATGGGCTACCTCCTGGGTCACGGCATAGTGTGGGTTTTTCGCTCAGAGCGTTCATGCCGCCAGTTTATCCAGTAAGTCCCTCATGTCATCAATAGACATTGATTCAAAATACATCCGGTGCCAGAGTTCAGGTTAAGAAGAATCCACAATCGAAAATTGTGGTCAGCTTTGCCGCTCAGATGTTCCTCGATCAGCGTTTGCACCGCATGCCTTTCGAAAATGCCGGCTTCGATAAATCGAGACCAGCAAACAGGTTCCGAAGAAATCTGAAAGTTCGTCCCGAAGCCAGATGCGATCGGAAACCCGAAGCCTTGCTTCTCTCGATAGACCAGCTCTTTGGGAAGGTAACGAGCAGATACTGATCTCAAGATATGCTGCAAGCTTGCCCTTTAAGTTCAGATGCGACGGAATTGAGCGGCATATTCTGACCAGTCTATGATCTACGAGAGGTGATCGATTTTCGAGCGAGTGCGCCATACATGATCGGTCAGCGATCACCAGAAGATGATCCGGCATTCGGGTCATGAGATCGGTGTAAAGCATACGATCGACGAGATCGTTCACGTTTGACGCATTGAAGTGCGCCAGGATTTTCTCGTGGAATCGGCGGAATCAAAAGAATGCGCGCTCGGTGAAAAGCGAGCGTTTGCTGTCATCTGTGAAGCGAAGAAGCTCACTGTGCCTTGTGGGCGTATCGATCACCCCGCTCACGAAGCGACATCTCGTTAAGCCAGCGCGCTTTTGCGCTAGTCTTGTATTGAAAGGATCTGGAAATAAGCCGAATCAACCTCTCAATCACCGTCCGGCGTAGCCATGTCGGGAGTACAGCGTAGTAATCTGCGAGTCCGTTGGCCCGCAAACGATCGTACCCGGCAAAGCTCTCATCACCCCATCACCTGGAGAGAGCGACCTTGACATGGCTGGCTGGCGAGCCCATGGCCAACCAGATAGACACCGCCGAATGGATCAGAAGCGCTCATCCATGTGATGAATCATTGTGGGGATTTTGTGAATCATGTCTGATTCGACAATCTCTTCATGCGCTTCCGTCCCGTAGCGCTCGCTCACCATACGCGCATAAGGTAGTTCATTAAAGGATTGTTCACGATTGATGGAGAAGGTCGGAACCGGATCTTTGAAGCGTTGCCATCATTGTGGATACGGTTCCGGAATCGATACCGCCAGAAAGGAAAGCCCCACTCGAACGTCGCTCAGAAGATGAGAACTTACCGTCTCGAGGAGGATTTGATGAAGCCCATCCTCAGATCTCTTTCAGACCTGCTTAGTTTCTTTTAGAAAATCAATGTCCAATAGCGTTCGATTCGCACGGATCGATTTTCATAGACCAGATAGCTTCTCGGCCGGTAATTTTGGACGTGCTTAAAAAAGGAGAACTGATCGGGCATGAAGCGAAGAGACATGTAATGCCAAAGTCCTTCAACCGCTCCATTTCCACGGGAAAAAGATTCGAGGCAAGTAAGGCCTTGACCTCGGAAGCAAAGTAAATTTGATCGTCACGATGCACAAAAAGAGCGGCTTTGACCCATATGATCACGGGCTAGGAGCAATCGCCTTGATACACGATCCCACAAGGCGAAGGCAAACATGTTCGCAGGTGCGTCACACAGGCGCCGTCTCATACTCTTCATAGAGATGGAGGATGACCTCGACATCGGTTCGCGTCCGGAAGCGATGTCCCTTTTTTGAATGAGGTCTTGCCGTAGTTCGGGACTGTTGTAGATCTCGCCATTACAGACGAGCACGAGGGTTTCATCCTCGCTGGAGATGGGCTGATGTCCAGTTTCTATATCGATTATGCTGGAGGCGTGTCTGGGCCAGTGCCATTGGCCCTGAATGATGGTAGCCTGGTCGTCTGGTCCACGATGGTGAAGAGCCGTCGCCATCATGAGCTTATGCGCTCACGCTGCGTTGGGTCAGGAAGATTCAGCGATTCCGCACATTTGATAGTTGCCAGGTCCGCGGAGGTTGTTTGTTTTGCTGTGTTCTATGATTGGGTGAATTAACGCCGCCTTCGTCAACCTAGTTTTATGAGACACTTAGATTGCACAGCGTGCTCGATTACTTTCAGAGGAAGCCCTCTTTCTCTGTACCAGGCTGTGTATTAAGTCCCTCATCGAGTCCTATCCGTGGATCGTAACCAATTTCCTTCTTGGCGCGCGAAATGTCAAACGCCCGATTCTTTGCTGATACCAGTCCACACGCCGTGGAAAGATTGGGGGTGTAATCTGAGAGGCTTGCACACTTTTCAAAAGATGACCCGCCAACCAGAGGCAGCCAGAAAGGAAATGGGGTCTTCACGGGTCGGTTCATCGCTTTGCCACCTGTTCACCAGATTTTCTATCGTTACGTATCCGTCGTCCGCAATCAGATACGTGCCGCCGTCGCCTACTTCCTTCAGTGACAGCAACCAGCGCGTCAACGAAATTTTCAACGTAAAGGGGTGGTAAAAAAAACCTGACCGCTTCGAAAGATCGGAAAAGTCCCTTTCGCGTAACCCGACGGAAAATCATACCGAAGCGTTCGGGATCGCCGGGCCCATAAATAGCGGCAGGCCTGACGAATCACTGCTTCATGTCCTGGTGCAGAGAAGTTTGTACGAGGGGTTCTGCCTCATACTTTGTCTGCTGGTAGTAGTCTGCTGGCGCTATCGGGGCAGACTCGTCGGCAGGTGGACTGTCGACGCCGTGGCACCGCCAGGTGCTGCAGTAGATAAATCGCTTCACGCCCGCGTCTCTGGCAGCCTCCAAGGATAACCTCTTGTGCCGCCGACGTTGATCTCATCATAGTAGGTATTCGGCACGTCGAGTTCTCGGAAGGCTGCGGCGAGATGGTGAACGACCTGCACGCCCTGCATCGCTGAACGCACTGCGTCGCTAACGTCGGTAACGCTCGCGATGATGACCGTTGCGCCCTCACTTGCGAATTCATCGGTCTTGATGCCCTCTTTATAGTCAAGAGCCACGATCGTGATACCGGCTGATCAAGCGACTGACGAGGGCTTTCCCGGTAAAGCCGGTACCACCGGTTACTAAGATTCGCATAATGGATGACCGATAAATATTATTGATAGGCGAAATAACCGGAGAGACGCCAAAGCCAGAAGCCGATTATGCCTTCTTATGTTTGAGGCTCTATGCCTGAGATAGGCTAAAATGAAAAACAGTAATCAGTCGCTGGTTGAGAGAGACTTGAATATTCTGAGATAAAAGGCCGTCTCCGGATAGATAGCGGCTGATCTCAATCGATCGAATCAAGATTGTGCTGTTCATCGCTGGTTAGTGGGATCTAAACGCAACGCTTCGCAGGGTCCGTTCTACCGCCAATAAGATTCGTTGTTCTCCTGCAAGAAAACGGACAGCCATCGAGGATTCACCTTGGCGAGCAGCGAAAAGCCCCGCCTCATCGGCTCCAAAAAGCTGCATGAACCGTCCGTGTCGCTCTTGATAGAGATAGTCAACAGATTATTGGCGGTGCTATTGCAGACCGCTGGATGAAACTCTATCTGGGGATCGCGGAAGTCGCATGTATTTCAGCCTTCCTCCATGACATCTGAGATTTAGATTACGGGTAGCAATCAATGTTTCTATCCCAAGGTTAAGACTCTCAATAGACGATTGCCGAGACCAGAATCTGTGCGGGGACTGTGTAATGGGAACGACGAACCGAGTGCGCGTCTACGTGTACTGAAATGAGGATCACGACAGCCAGTATCGGGAAGACCGAAATGCGCCTGCCAACCGAGTGGATCCAAATGAGCACGGGGAGATTCGAATCCAAGATGGCCGATCAGCATGCAGAAAAGAACAACATCACTGCAAATTAGAGCACAGGGAGGAGGTACTTTCCTTGCACCTGCACTTCCTGCTGCCCACTGGTAGTAGGCATAAATCAGAAACTGGAAGACCACGGCTCCAAATAGAAGGACTCAAAGCCAAGTGCCACTGATGTCTGCTAATCGCGTCCTGAAATCCATGAACTCTATCGCCATCAGCCATCTCGCCAGCAGGTAGCCGATGGCTATCATTAAGACAAGCAGATAGACGCTGTACTGAGGCGCGCCGACGCGCAACGGAGCCAGTCAAGATTGCCGATCAGGCGGTAAAGGGTCTCGTCTATAAAATTTTTGATATCGCCCGTGAATAAGCTCAGAGTAAACGGAGAGTACCACTCGCTGCAAATCCTCAACGTCCCTGGCTTAATCACGGCCAAACTGCGTGACTGATTTCAGAACTAATCTTGAAGAGCAGCGGGTCACTCCAGCCATAATGCCAGATGTTAAAAGCGATCCACCAGCCACCGCCAATCAAGAACCTGCCGAGAATCCTGCGCATACCTTGATGGCTCCACTGGCCTGGTAGGAGAAGCAGGATCAGACCAGCCGAATGGCAAAAAGCCAGGCTGTGAACTTTGAAATCAGCACCAGGCCAAAGCGCGATCCCGTACGATTGCATAGCCGCAAACCATCTCTTCAAGAGTCCGGCTGAGGCAGTAAATGAGAAACGTGACTGAAAAAATAGCCGCGCTGTCGTCATTCAAGTGTGAGGCAATGAACGTAAATTGGGGAAGTAATCCGATTGCCAAGGCGCCCACTAAAAGCGAAGATTGAGATTTTGAGAAATAACGTGCGATCGTAGAAAGGCCAGCCTAACTGAGAGCGCCCCAAATAAGGCAGATCCAGGCGCGAAAGAGAATCTTTAAGTCAATGGATGTCCAGGAGAGGGCCTTTGCGACACCTGCTGCAGCGATGTAGGCAAGAGGTGGGCGAAGAGCGAGTCGATCCGTAGGCCGTGAACTGGAAGGGCAGAAGCGTCATCGGGCAGGATCGCCAGTCGTTCATGAGCGAATAAGAATTTAGGCAGTCGAAGTGGCGCTGTAATCCGGGCCTGCCCTGTACGGCAACAGTATGCTGTAGTCAGGTAGATAGGCGAGAAAGGCAAGAAAGACCAACCGTTTTGGTCAGCCACTGTCCGAGGAATATTTCACAAGCAGCAGATAGCGAGAAGTCGCGCGAGCAAACTTCAATAGGGAGAATTAGCGATGACGTACCAAACTTCCACGAGAAGGCGCCGACCACACTTGTTTGCGATCCGTTTTTCTGATGCAGGGGTTGGCTGTCGGTGCACCAGGTAGGAGAGCCATTGACTCTGTTTGTGATTGGTCTGCGGTAGAAGAGCTCAAAAGCTGGTTTCTGTTCCTTCCGGCACGAGGTTGACTCTGTCTTCCTGAAGGCAACGCCCCGACTTGATGGGTTGTAATTCCATGAAAGGTCAGCGTCACCCTGATCGTTCGAGGGTATTAGGGGCAACCGCGAAGCCGAATGCATCCCCGCGACTTAGAAGGTTCTTGCCGAGACTAGGCCGAGGCCCCAACTGTTGCTATGTATCCTGAGAAATCCCTAACCAGACTGTTGGCAGAGTTTTTTGTCCAGGTTATCCCGTGCGTGTATTGACTCACCACGGACCAGTTTGAACTGATCATAAAGGTTGCGCGCTCGTAAAGCGCCGAACGTTTCAGGCCGAGACGCAGCGCGCCACCCGATGACCTCCGAGAGCTGCCATCTTCTTCGAGCAACCCTAGCTGCATGTTCAAGCTATATCGGCTTTCACTGAAACCCATTTTGAGGCTAGAGCTTCTCGCTTTTCAGCCCGTACTTTTCTCTTTGGATCGTCGATGGCAGCGAACGTCGTCCAGTCCTCCAGCCTTCCTTCGACGTGACCTCGTAAGCGGCGTGATAGCCCATGTCACTAAATCCCAGGAACGGCATGTCGAATGAATCTGATCTGAATGATGAAGCCAGGGCCGATGCTTCTTCCCACTTGCCCTCTTACCGACCAAGCGGACGGATTGATTGATACAAGCAAAGGAGCTAGAGAGGTTATCTGTTCCCGTTATCTGCATCCCGACTGGCCGATCTTGGGAATACTTTGGTGTATCCTGATGGTGGGAAATCCATAGAACTGGCCGTTAGGTAAGTCGATTCATCACTGATCGTTTTCTGGATTGTGTCTTCTTCAACTGCCTGTATCAGCTCTGAAGAACGGATTGAGCGATGGGCCTGGATTTCGCACGGTGACACGAGTTTCAAGATCTAACTCATAGGTGCGCCCATAATCGTCTACGACCAAAGTGCAGTCGGGAGCTGTATGTTTCGATGAGAGCGTACCCGACTCCACCGACGACCAGGGCTCCGAGGGCAGTCCGGCACTCCGCCTGATTCGCTCGACCCGAGCTTGATGATCTCGGTGACCGATTCTTCGTCGGAAGCCGTTGAGGATCCTTCTCTGATCAGGATCTTCATCGGGATCGCGGGATCCTCCTCTAGGGGATTATCGATAGCGAGCGCTCTTCTCAATATTTAACGCTCCCCATCCATACTTATCATCCACACCCGGCGCACCTAGGTCCGTAGCAGACTCTTTTAGGATTTTTGCCATTTGGGCCCCGGATAGCTGCGGAGAGTGGGCCATCAGAAGGGCCGCCGCCGCCGCGACTGCGGTGCCGCCATCGACGTTCCTGCATGAATAAAAACTGTCTGATATGTTTCCGCAGCTAGCATCATCTCGACCGGGGGCCATGATGTACGGAGAACTTTCTGCGCCATTGCTGAAGTTAGAACGCAGTCCATTAGTCGTGAGAGCCGACAACGAGTGCAGAATCGCCGAGTGTTGAAAATTGTCCGGCGGGACTTGAGGGCCATCGTTGCAGTCATTCGCCGGAGCTATGAGTCTTCCTTTAGATGAGGCGCCCCGAAGATTATCGAATTCGCTGCTGGAAAGCTTATGACGGGTTGGTTGTATTAGTATGATGCGAACCTGCGGTCTTGGTGTTGGCATGGTGAACACCTCGGCTATCAAACGCAGTGTTGGTTAAATTCAGCGTCTAGCATTTGATTGGAATAATTTTTGCCTTGGGTGCATTCCTGCCCCCCCATCCCGTTCCAAGTCCCAGATACAATGCTCGCGCTAGCCGTACCGTGGCCGTCTTGTGACATGTTCATCATCAGGATTCGTCATCGCTAATGAAGTCGTAACCGCCTTCAGCGATCTGGCCCCAGAAGGTCGATGTGGCTAGCCTAACGCCGGTGTCTAGATCTGCGACTAGGAACTCCCGAACCCAAAAGTTTAGCGCTCCATGCAGGAGGAATACGTTGATCCGAGAGGAGGTTGATTCGATTATTCGCTCGATGCCGGGTCAGTGCGGCCCCGGTGGCATGACTGACGCAAGCCAATCCCGAGGCATAGTCTGAAGGAAGCAGCGCTGAGGGTAAGATTAACGACTTTCTAAACATTCACTGTAAGATAAATATTACTAATCGCTCTGATCGAAGTCACCAATCTACATGCTTAAGCCCATGTCTTTCACAGCTGACGGCGGGCACTCGTATTTGGGGCGATATCACGTCTTGGCGGAGCGATTGTATCGGCAACTGCCATCGGGTCGGCAACCTCGACGATCGGTGTTTTCGGAGCGCGTGGTGGCTCGGTTTGCCGATTTTTGAGGTGTTGCGCGTTCCTCTTCTTGGGCCCGGTTCGTCGCGCCGGTTTTTCCGTTGCGCCCGCGATCGTCTTTCTGTGTGACGATCCGGATGATGGTCCTTCTGCTCTGATTCGGAACCCGGTACTGGGGCCTCGAGAAGATCCTCGGATATCTCTTGCCGATTTAGCGCGTGGCCGATGTACTCCTCAATATCCATGAGCGAAAAGGCGTGGTCTTCGCAGGCAAAACTGATGGCATGTCCGCTGGCTCTCCGCGCGAGCGGTACGACCATGCGATGCACATAGTCCCTAGGTCCTGGGGCAGATCGCAATTAAAAACATGACCACGCTTGGTATATGCAGCCCGCGCAGCGGCGACGTCAGTCGCCACGAGCACGTTTCGCTTGCCTCCTTAAACGCTTTCAGAAGTGTTCTCGTTTGTTCTGGGGATGTCGCCTGACAGACCGCTGTTGCGTACCCCTGTTGTTCGAGAACGCGGCCCAATCGATCGCAGGTCACCCGCATGTTGGCGAATACCAATGACGGCGTAACGCCCTCGAGTTTGCGCATCAGCCCGAGAAGCAGGGGCAATTTTTCGCTGTTGGCGGGGTAGTAGATGTCCTCTTCAAGGCGGTCGGCGACCACGGTTTCGGATTCGATCTTGATCTCGTTGGATCGTTCATGTGCTCGTAGCCCAGCTCATGGACACGATGAGACAGGGTCGCCGAAAACTGCAGATTCAGTCGCTCCGTCGGTGGCGGCATTCGTCGCAGGATGTAGCGAATGTCTTTAATGAAGCCCAGGTCGAACATACGATCGGCCTCATCAAGCACCACAACCTGGACGGCTTTCAGATCAAAGACACCCTGTTGAAGTAGTCGATCAGCCGCCCGGGAGTGCCCAATCAGGAACGTCGACACCGTCTGCGAGCGACTCGCGCTGCTCTGATAGCCTGTGCCGCCGTAAACAGGCCCAGCTTGAGCTCTGTGTTTTTGCCAAGAATTTCTGCATCGCGATAGATCTGAATAGCCAGCTCACGAGTAGGTGCGAGCACCAGTGACCGAACGCCCAGAGGACTGGCGGACTCGGGCTTGGGATGCGTGAGGAGGTGGTTGAATATTGCGAGCAGGAAGGTTGCGGTCTTGCCGGTGCCGGTTTGGGCCTGGCCCGCGACATCCTTCCCGGCAGGAGCGATAGGCAGAACTCTGCCTGAATTTTTGTGCAGAACTCGAATCCTGCGTCATCAAGGCCTGTCAACAGTCTGAGCATCGAGTTCGAGGTCGGCTGAATCGGGTTTGGGTGAGATAACTGATATCTTCCATAAATTGCTAAAGCGTTTCCTTTTGGGCGTTTGCCCGGTAATCATTGCAGGAATAGGTAGGACGCAAACGTTTCTTGGAAACGCATCGTCCTGACTTCATCAGAGAGGCTTAATCGAACGGTTGTATTGGAGGCGAGCCGGCTCGCGGTTGCAGCAGTTTGATGAAAGCCCCGTACCTAAGGCCCTTGATTCCTGATGTAAAATCGGTAAAAATTTCCCTTGTTTTAAGGGCTTGTATCGAACAGGACTAAGTGCGATACAACCGAGCCTAGCAGCCGGGGAAACGCAGTATATCACACCCCCGTCCTCCGCCCCTTTCCCCTTATTTTTGCCCCGCTGAAGGTGCGTTTATCCGGGATTTAATTTATGTCAGAACACATTATTCACGTCAGTGACGAGTCATTTGAACAGGAAGTCCTCCAATCCGATAACCGTGCTCATCGACTATTGGGCGGAGTGGTGCGGCCCTGTAAGATGATTGCCCCGGTTCTGATGAAGTGGCTGGCGAATACGCGGACAAAATCCGCGTCGCAAACTCAATATCGACGAGAATCAGCGACCCCGCCGAAGCATGGAATTGAGGCATTCCCACGCTGATGCTGTTTAAAAACGGCGAGGTAGTAGCAAAAAGTCGGAGCCGTATCCAAGGCGCAACTCACCGCGTTCTTGGATGAGAACATTTGATCTTTTTTCGATCGATTTCATTAGCTTTAAAACCCATGCCGCTGTCTCGCGATCTACTGAGGCGGCGCAGCGGCATAAACATGAACCGCGGCGCACCGCGTTGTGCATCGAACACCCAGTTTTAATTTCTTAAATCCATCCCAACCATCTGATGTATCACCGCGATCCGGCTCTCGCCCGCGATTGCTGCTACACCCTACCGAGGCCTTACCGCCATGTCCTTGAGTCTTTCAGAACTTAAAGAAAAATCCCCGACCGAGCTTGCTGAATTTGCGCGTTCCCTCAAGCTGGATAACGTCACGCGGATGCGCAAGCAGGATCAGATTCGCGATCCGAAATCGCAGGCCAAACGAGGTGAAAAAATCTCCGGCGAGGGCGTCGTCGAGATTCTGCAGGACGGCTTCGGCTTTCTGCGCTCGTCGAGCAGTTCATACCTCGCGGGCCCGGATGACGTTTATGTCTCGCCGAGTCAAATCCGCCGCTTCGGCCTGCGAACCGGCGACACCGTAACGGGACTGGTTCGGCCCCCGAAGGACTCGGAGCGATATTTTGCGCTACTGAAAGTTGAGACCATCAACTCGCAGACGCCGGATGAAGCCAAAAAGAAAATCCTTTTTGAGAACCTAACGCCTCTGCATCCGGACGAGCGGATTCGCCTGGAGCAGGGCAACGGCTCCTCGGAGGATTTGACGGGCCGAACGATCGATATCGTCTCGCCTATCGGCAAGGGGCAACGCGGGCTGCTTGTTTCCGCGCCGAAGACCGGCAAAACCGTGATGCTGCAGCAGATCGCCCATGCGATCACTGCCTCCGAGCCGGATTGTGAGCTCATCGTGTTGTTGATTGATGAGCGTCCGGAAGAGGTGACGGAGATGAAGCGCACCGTCCGTGGCGAGGTGGTGTCGTCGACGTTCGACGAGCCGGCCTCGCGACATGTTCAGGTGGCAGAAATGGTCATCGAAAAAGCCAAGCGGCTGGTGGAGCACAAGAAAGATGTGGTGATTCTTTTGGACTCCATCACTCGACTGGCTCGTGCCTACAACACAGTTCAGCCGGCATCCGGAAAAGTATTGACCGGCGGTGTCGATGCGAATGCCTTGCAGAAACCCAAACGCTTTTTTGGCGCAGCCCGTAACATCGAAGAAGGCGGCAGCTTGACGATTCTGGCGACGGCGTTGATCGATACCGGCTCCAAGATGGACGAGGTAATTTACGAAGAGTTCAAGGGCACCGGCAACATGGAGATCCATCTGGATCGACGCATCGCAGAAAAGCGGGTCTATCCCTCCATCGTGATCAGTCGCTCCGGCACTCGACGCGAAGAATTGCTCACGGATCCCGCTGAGCTTCAGAAAATCTGGCTGCTCCGAAAATTGCTGCATCCGATGGACGATATTGAGGCTATTGAGTTCATGCTCGATAAATTGCGGGCGACAAAGAGCAACGCCGAGTTCTTTAAATCGATGAATCGCTAGGAAAACTTGCGAGGTCGGAATGTTTCGCCTATGATCCGTCCCCCTTTCGGGGCCTCCCCGACTCGGGCCACCCCATTTTGCAAATCGAATAACGCCATGAAGTCAGATATTCATCCCTCCTACGAGACCATCAAAGTGGTCTGTGCCTGCGGCAACAGTTTTGAGACTCGCTCGACCATGGGCGAAGAACTCCACGTCGAAATCTGTTCGGCTTGCCATCCGTTCTACACAGGTCAGCAGAAGATCGTTGATACCGCCGGGCGCGTTGGTAAGTTTCAGAAGAAGTACGGCCGTTCCGCCTGAGGCGTGGGGCGCTGAGTCGCCCCGAAAATCCAGTTCGCAGCGCGCGGGTCGCTCGCACCCGCTCCGCCCGTTCGCGCTGCTTGCTCTTTTATTCGTTGCGCTTGGTGCGGATGCGGCAAACCAGCCGGTTCGCGTTGGGACAGTGGAACGCGTCATTGACGGTGATACCGTAGTCCTTGCGTCCGGAGAAGTTATTCGACTGGCGGGCATCAATACACCCGAGTTAGCCAAGAAAGACCAGCCCGAGCAGCCGTTAGCTCGCGAAGCGCGCGATGCGCTTCAGGAGTTGATTGGCGGTCATGCGATCGAAATTCAGGAGGCCCCCGGCAACAAGGATCGGTACGGCCGAACACTTGCGTATCTCCTCATACCGAGCGGCGAGACCGTTCAGGAGCTGCTTCTTCGTCAAGGGTTAGCGAGCGTAGTGGTTATCGCGCCGAACGATTTTTATCTGACCGAGCTCGTGCGGGCGGAGGATGATGCGCGGCGTCTGCATCGAGGCATTTGGGGCCTTCCCTACTACGACACCAAACCCGCTGAGGATGTCTCCGGCGGCTATCAGTTCGCGAGCGGAACGGTGTCCCGTATTCAGCTGACCCGGGACTGGTTTTCGGTCACGATTGATGACACGCTCGTGATACTGATTAAAAGGATGGATTGGCAGGAGCGATTTTCTTACTCTGTCGTAGAGTTGGATCAGGCCTCTGTGGCGTTGCGGGGATGGGTCAGCGCAAAAAAGAATCGCTCAACGGTAGTGGTGAGCCATCCCTTTATGATTGAGCGCTGCGGAGTCGATCCCCAGCGGCTATGCCCTTCTCATTAGATGGATCGAAATTCCTGTAAGGCGACATACAAATGAAAACGATGGCCTCCTTGCTTGCTTGTGGCGCGCTGGGACTCACCCTGGTGTGGAATAGTGCCGTTAGCGCACAGGCAATTGAAGTACAGTCGGCGATAGTGCGAATGGTGCCTGCGGGTCAGAAGGTGAGCGCGGCTTTTTTCACCCTGCTTAATCCCGACTCGCGCGACCGCACACTTGTCGCAGCGCGTTCGGATGCTGCAAGCGCAGTAGAAGTTCATGAACACGTCATGCAGGACGGCCTCATGAAGATGCGTAGGGTACAGAGCCTGATGTTGCCTGGACACGGTTCCGTGACGTTGGAGCCGGGCGGTCTTCATCTCATGTTGATCGGATTGACCCGAGCGCTGCAGCTCGATGAGGTCATCTTGATTGAGCTTGAATTCGCCGATGGGGAGCGCGTTCTGGTGGAAGCTGTTGTTATGATGCCGGGTGGATCGAGTTAGTTCGCGCTCTTCAACATTCACCACCTGGGCATTTACTTTCCTGACGCATGAGACGAGTTTTCAAGCTGCCGTTCGCGCTATGGCTGTTGGCTTTGACCGCGTTAGCGATCGGCGCCGGCGTTTGGTGGCATCAGCACCGCAGCGAAGCGCCCAATCCGTATGCACATATCGGGGGCGATTTCACCCTCTATTCCGACGCGGGCCCGGTGTCACTGCGTGATTTTCAGGGCCGGGTTGTCATGCTCTATTTTGGTTTCACGTCCTGTCCGGACGTATGCCCCACTGATCTGGCGCGGATGAGTGCTGTGATGAGTGGGCTTTCAGAAACTGAGGCCGCTAAGGTCGCTGGCGTTTTTGTGAGTGTTGACCCCGAAAGGGATACCCCAAAGAAAACCGCCGAGTACGCGCGCTTTTTCAATCCAGCCATCACCGGTCTCAGTGGCACTGTGGATCAGATACAGGCGATTGCAAAGCGCTACTACATTGTCTACAGCAAAGTCGAGAATGCGGGGTCAGCCCTGGGGTATACGGTTGACCATACCGCGACCACTTACCTGATCGACGCGAAAGGGGTTGTTCGCGATCGGCTCCAGCACGATGCGTCTGTCGACTCGGTGCGCCGGGCGGTGCGCAACCTGATACCCGACTGAGCGATCCCCGGAAAAATAAAATGACCCTGGACGACATGGTGGCACAGGTAGAGAATAAGCTCGCTAACGCGGGCTTATTCTTCGGGCATGGCACGGATAACGCCCTCGACGAAGCCGTCTGGTTGGTCCTTGCGGCGGGTGGTTTTGATGTCGGCGATTCGGAGCCGCCCTGGGAGAGCACACTCCGTGAGCAGCAGATTCAGGATATCCAAAAACTGCTTGAGCGCCGGCTTACGACTCGTCAACCCTTGGCGTACCTCATCAATCGCGCCTGGTTTGCCGGCCATGAGTTCTTCATTGATCAGCGCGCCATCGTGCCGCGCTCCCATATCGGCGAGTGGATTCCCGATCGCTTTGAGCCATGGTTACCGACCGATGACGTGACATCGATTCTCGATCTCTGCACGGGCAGTGGCTGTATTGCCGTGGCTCTTGCGCTTGCTTTTCCAGAGGCTCGCGTAGACGCAACGGACTTGAGCGGGGCGGCGCTAGAGGTAGCCGCAATTAACGCAAAGCGCCATGAGGTAACAGATCGTGTTCGTTTGCTGCAGGGCGATCTTTTTTCCGCCGTGCAAGATCAGCGGTACGATCTTATTGTCTGTAATCCACCCTACGTCAGCGACGAGCTGATGAGCGGGTTACCTGAGGAGTATCGCTTTGAGCCCGAGCTGGCGTTTACCGGGGGCATTAAAGGACTCGACTTTATAGAGCGTCTTCTTCGGGAGGTCTCAAATCATCTGACGCCCCAAGGCTTGCTGATTGTCGAAGCGGGAAGCGCTCAATCGGCCGTTGAAGATGCTTATCCCAACCTGCCGTTCATGTGGCTCATGTCGCAGAGCGAAGAAGCTGTGGTTTTTGCGTTGACGGCTGGCGAGTTGACGGCTTCGGGGTAGCCGCTGGTCGACTTGATCCGGCGGGCGGGTTAAATTTCGATCATCTCGAAGTCGGCTTTGGTTGCATCGCAGTCGGGACATTGCCAGTCGTCAGGAATGTCCTCCCAGCGGGTGCCCGGCGCGATGCCGTCTTCAGGCCAACCTTCGGCCTCGTCGTAAACGAAGCCGCAGATGATGCACATGAAGGTTTTATGGGCCATATAAAGGTGTAATTTCCACGTAGCGGGGACGCCCGATTGTAGCCTACGACCCTGATCAAACCTTCAGTAGGCGCGACTTGGATGGGCGCCTCATTAATTTAAGCGGACCCGCCGCTCAAGTTACGGAGTAACGAATGACAAATAAGAACGAAAGCCTTTTTGATAACGCCTGCAAGGTCATCCCCGGCGGCGTCAATTCGCCGGTCCGGGCATTCAAGTCGGTTGGCGGCACGCCGATTTTCATTGAGCGCGCCGAGGGTCCCTTTTTATATGGCGCTGACGGGAAGCGTTATATCGATTACGTGGGCTCCTGGGGTCCCATGATCCTCGGACATGCTGACCCCGATGTTGTCGCGGCTGTTCAGAAAGCCGCTACCCAAGGCTTGAGCTACGGTGCCCCGACTGCCCTCGAAACAGAACTCGCGCAACGCGTCTGTCAGGCGGTACCGTCGATGGATAAGGTGCGCATGGTTAATTCCGGCACAGAGGCGACCATGAGCGCGATCCGACTGGCGCGTGGCTTCACGGGCCGCGATACCTTGATCAAATTCGAGGGCTGTTACCACGGGCACGCGGACAGTTTGCTGGTTAAAGCCGGCTCCGGAGCGCTGACGCTCGGCATACCCACCTCGCCGGGGGTGCCCGCTGACGCGGCACGACACACATTGACGTTGGAGTTCAACAACGCCGACGAGCTTCGCGAAGTGTTTGCTCAGCGGGGCTCCGAGATTGCGGCCGTTATCGTGGAGCCGGTAACCGGCAACATGAACTGCATCGCACCGCGTCCAGGATTTCTTGAGGCGCTGCGGGAGGTCTGCGATCAAAGTGGTGCCGTTTTGATTTTTGACGAGGTCATGACCGGATTTCGGGTGGGGCTGGGCGGTGTTCAGGGTCTTTACGGGGTGCGGCCAGACCTCACAACACTTGGGAAAGTGCTGGGTGGGGGCCTGCCGGTCGGTGCGTTTGGGGGTCGAGCGGACATCATGTCGCATCTGGCACCGCTTGGTCCCGTTTATCAGGCGGGCACGCTGTCGGGGAATCCGTTGGCAATGTCAGCGGGCATAGCCACTCTCACCAAGATCTCCGGCGAGGGATTTTTCGAGCGGCTCACGGACATCACGAAGACGCTGGTGGACGGTCTTTTTGAAGCCGCGCGGGCGGCCGGTATTCCCATGGCGACCGAGTGTGTCGGAGGCATGTTCGGCTTATTTTTTACCGATCAGTCAAAAGTCACGTCTTTCGCTGAGGTAATGGCCTGCGACAGCGCCCGATTCGCGAAATTTTTTCACGGGATGTTGGAGCACGGCGTGTATCTGGCCCCGTCCGCATTCGAAGCCGGCTTTGTATCTATTACGCACGGTCCGAACGAAATCGATCAGACGATCGATGCCGCGACGAAAGTGTTCGCTACGCTTTAGCGCAAGAACTTAATCGAGAGCGGGTAGATCGCGGGTAAATTCACCGAGGCCCGCCACGCGTTTCTTATCAATACCCAGACGTGAAACACGAAGAGCAGCCCTAAAAGCAGAAAGCCGACGAAGAAGAAAACCAGTATCAGCGCGCTGACGAAAAGAATGCTGATCGTCAGCGCGAAGTTCAAAGCCGCGCGGCCGTTGGCATCCAGCCACGGGGCGTGGCGTCTCCAGATCATCCAGGTGATCCACGGTCCCGAAGGTGACCCAGTGGCAATCCGAAATAGGTTGAAAGCCCCGAAAAGTGCTGAAGACTGACCCGCCAGTCCGGCGTGGGCGACAATGCCATCAGCGTTGCTGGGTCTTCAGGATGCGCACGAGCGAGGCCAATGATCCCCACCATGCCGGCCAGAGAGGCGAACGCCAGCGCGGTGATCACTGCCGAAAAGGACGCCACGGGTAAATCGAAACCCGCAGACAACACCCCAGCCAGACCGGCGCTCGCAAGTAGGGCGAGCGCCGAGCCCAGCGCCAGGAAACTGATACAGAAAAACTTCAGCACGTTACCGTTAAGCCGGTACGCTTAAGGGTGATGGGCGAAGTTGCGTGTCGCGACGTTGTTGCCCGCTTACGCCGGATCAATCAATAGCTGAAACGTCTTCCGCGGCGGGACCCTTATCACGGGTCGTCAGGGTGAACTCAACACGCTGTCCCTCGTTCAGCGTTTTGAATCCATCTCCTGGAATCTCTCGGTAGTGCACAAATACGTCGTCTCCACCTTCCTGCTCAATAAAGCCGAAGCCTTTTCTTTCGTTGAACCACTTAACGGTTCCGGTATGTCGTTCCGACATGAACTCCTCCACTAGGGTGACTGCAAACAAATAGGAAACGATTCTTGAACTTGAACTCGTGTCCCGTAGGTGAATTGTATCCGCATGCGTGTTCGGCGCAATACCCTTAAAAAATCATCTGCGCCTGATTTTCAAGCACCACTTTAGGGAATTGGTGCTGTGCGGTTGAACCAATCCTCAATCAGTCGAAAGGAGATTGAAATTGACGGCGGTGGAATAAAGATACCCTGAACCAGATGTGCAGCCATCTCTTCACGCGAAAGCCAGCAAGCGTCTTCAAGTTCCTGATCGTTCAGAGAAATTGCGTCGATTCCGGCCTGCGCGTGATAGCCCAGCATAGGGATCCGGGAAACGGCCACGGTTGTGAGGGTGATATCGAGCCTGAAGCACCTCGACCCCCGTCTCCTCGGCAACCTCGCGGACGACCGCCTGCTCGGCGCTGCCCGGCTCCACGAAGCCAGCGATAGTGGAATAGCGGTGCTGAGGCCACTCCGGCTTTCCGACCGAACAGGGCCCGATCGCCTTTTTCAACCAGAACAATGATTGCCGGGTCCGTTCGCGGGTAATGAAGGACGCCGCAGGACGTGCTCAAGCACTGACGCACGTGACCGCCCTGGCGCATTTCCGTGACGTCACCGCAGCGACCAGTAGCGATGTCGCTTGTGCCACGCGACTATCGCTTGTGCGTACGCGAGTATCGTGGATTCTCCCGGATCGACACGGAACGCAAGGGCGCGAAGGTTTGCAAAATCCTCAAGCGGCTCCTGGGCGCGCTCGTCAGGTTCAGTGCGAAATACACCGAATCATTCTGTTCGCCGAGGTAAATCCACGGATCAACTGACCGAAACGCTCAAGCGCCTCTTCTCGTGTAAGCCACGCCGGTAGCCCATCACGTTTCGGATCAACAGCGACCTGCATCTTATGAACGCCGATGAATCGTGCCCGACGATCCATCCGTCGCGCGTCGAGGACCTCGGTATCTATTCGCAAAAGCGAACCGCGATCCAGCATGTGGCTGGTCAGGAGATTCAGTCGGCTTTGTTGCAGATGATCCATTTGCAAAGAAATCGCGCCTCGGGATAAGCGAAGACTACCGCATATCGCTTCAGCAGTGCGGAGGCTTTGGTTAGAATCCGGGTCTTAACTTTGTTCCGCCCGCACGGTTTGTTGTTGGGCGCTTCACGATTAACCAACCGGGAACCCCAACCATGCGCGACGAGGTCTGCCGACTGCTGAGCGAGGCCCTCGCATCGTTGATCAGCGATGGCGTGTTGAGTGCGGACGATGCGCCCGATGTGCAGGTGGAGCGGGCAAAAGCGCAGAGCACGGCGATTTTGCGAGCAACCTGGCGATGGTGCTCGCCAAGTCCGCGCGCATGAAACCGCGGGACCTTGCTGAAAAACTTTGTGCCGCGATACCTGCGTCGGCGATTGTGGCCCGCACCGAAATTGTGGGTCCCGGCTTCATTAATGTTTTCCTGTCTGCCGACGCCTACCACGATCTGCCCGATCGCATCAGGGCGCAAGGCGAGCAATACGGCACCAGTAAGGCGGGCCTCGGCCGCCGTGTCATGGTTGAATTTGTCTCCGCCGAATCCCACGGGCCCGCTGCATGTTGGCCATGGCCGTGGGGCCGCATATGGCGATGCGCTTGCCGCGTCTTGCGAGCGGCAGGCTTTGAGGCCGTCAGCGAGTACTACATCAATGACGCCGGTCGGCAGATGGATATCCTCGCAGTCAGTGTCTGGCTGCGCTACCTGAATTATGCGGAGAAGCAGTCACGTTCCGACAGCGGCCTACCAAGGCGACTACATTTTTGATATCGCCGCTACCCTGCACCGAGAGGATCAGGCAACGCACCAAACCTCCGTGACGGCGTTGTTTGAAGGATTGCCGCCTGAGGATGATGCACTGCTGGACGCCTGATCGCGCGCGGTAAGCAACTATTGGGCGAGGACGGTTTCGTCGGGTCCATGCGCTCGCCCGGGATACGCTGGTAGACATCGTTCCGATCTTGGACAGTTTGGGGTCGAATACCAGACGTGGTTTTCTGAGCAAAGCCTGATTGACTCCGGAGCCGTACAAGCCGCCGTGGAAGCGCTTAAGGAAAATAAATTTCTCTACGAAAAGGATGGGGCCCTGGTGGTTTCGCACAACCGATTTCGGCGATGAAAAGGATCGTGTGGTGCTTCGCGCCAACGGCAATCACACGTACTTCGCTACGGATATTGCGTATCACCACGACAAGATAGCCCGCGGCTTTGAGCACGTGATCAATATTTGGGGCGCGGATCATCATGGCTATATCAAGCGGGTAAAAGCATCCATGTCAGCGCTTGGTCTTGATCCGCAGGCGCTCACCGTGCTTTTAGTCCAGTTTGCTGTTCTGTACCGCAGTGGCGAAAAGTATCGATGTCCACCCGCAGCGGTGAGTTCGTCACGTTGCGCGAGCTCCGCGATGAAGTAGGACGCGATGCCGCCCGTTTTTCTATGCGTTGCGCAAACCCGATCAGCATATGGACTTTGATCTGGACCTCGCGAAGGCACAGTCCAGCGACAACCCCGTCTATTATGTGCAGTACGCGCACGCGCGGATCTGCAGCGTGTTTCGTCAGCTGGCGGAAAAGGCATTGCCGTCGATCTCAGCGAGGCCGATCCTCAGCTTCTCATCGAAACACGCGAGGCAGATCTTCTGCAGAAGCTCTCGCGCTATCCGGAGGTGGTCGAGTCCGCCGCACGGAGCTATGAGCCGCATCAGGTGGCCTATTACCTGCGTGAATTGGCAAACGATTTTCATACCTACTACAACGCCCACCCCTTTTTGGCTGCAGAAGCGGATATTCGACTGGCCCGGTTGTCGCCAGTTGATGCGACTCGCCAGGTGATTGCGAATACGCTCGGTTTATTGGGAGTGGGCACCTGAGCGAATGTAGGGCGGGTCAGAACGTTCGAAAGTCTCAGGCTTCTTTTCGGTTAGATACGGGCAGGATATTCTCTTACTGCTTGCCGGTATAGCGGCAGGTGGAGTTAGCGTCGTCCTGTACCAAGGTGCAACCAGCGGCGATCCGGATCGCGTCGGGGCGGGACTTAGCGAACTCATCGGCAAGGCTTCTCCAACCACCTCAGATCAGGCCCAGCCTACCGCTGCCGGCATCGCGATGCCGGCGCAAACGAACGACTTCTATACCGTGCTGCCGGAAATCGAGCACGTGATCCCGACCCGGAGCCTATCTCCGAGGGTGGACCGACACGCTGGAGAAGCCAGCGCAGTCCGATACTCCGTCTGTCACGCCTGTAACCGCCCAGAACGCTTCACCAAGTTATTACATGCTGCAGGCCGGTGCCTACAACACACCAGGAGAGGCGGAGCGGATGCGCGCAAACTTGCCATGGCGGGCTTTGAACCCACCATACAGCATATAGCGGTTCAGGGCGCGGCGATTTTTATCGGGTTCGCGTGGGGCCCTATGCCTCCATGGAGATGATGGAAAGCGCCAATCGCGCGTTGGTGGCCCCCTCAACATAAAGGCCATGCGTCTTAAGGTTTCGGGCCGGCCCTGAGACCCCGGACCCTTAGTCGCGCGTTTTGAGCCAGGCGGCGATTTCGGCCGGAATCTGACGCTGTCCCGCCGGCTCACATAGATCCCGATGTGTCCGCCGTCAAAGGTGAGCTCGCGGTAGTCGCGACTCGAAACCTGATCAGCGAGCGCCTCGATGCAGAGGCGGGAACCAGATGGTCAGCGAGCCCGTATACATTGAGCACCGGGCATGTGATTTTTTTAAGGTCAACGATCGTTTCATCAATGACCAGCTTGCCCTTGATCAAGGCGTTACGCTGGTACAGAGCTGCCAATAAACTGCGCAAATGCACGGCCGGCCTGATCCGGGCTGTCGGCGATCCAGCGCTCCATGCGCAAAGGTTTGCAGCGCGTCCGGATTGTCAGCGAGATCCACGAGATCAAGATATTTCTTGCTGCCTAATCGAAACGGCTGCAATGCAATAAAAGCGCATTAAGCATGGCTCCCGGTACGTTGCCATAGCAGCCCACCAATCGGTCAAGGTCCACATGGCGGACCCACTGCAGAGCACATTGTCTGGGGTTTGAAAGTCCACCGGGGTCACCATCGTGATGAGATTCTTCACTTTCTGAGGATAGAGTGCGCTGAAGCACAGGCTGAAGGTGCCGCCCTGGCAGACGCCCAGATTCACTCTGGACTCGTTTCGTAAAGCGCAGACACTCTCCACGCACTCATTGATCATCCGGCTGATGTAGTCCGACAACTCCCGGTCTTTATCGCTCTCGATGGGGTCTTTCCACTCAATCAAAGACGCGAGACCGAGGTCTAAAAGCCGTTTGATCGTCGATCGATCCGGCTCAAGATCCAGTACCCACGGTCGATTAACCAGTGCGTAAACGATCAATACGGCAGGTTTTTCCTTGGTCTGCACTGCGCTTTGGTATCGCAGGAGACGAATCCGTCTCCGCTCATGGTCTCGTGTGCAGATGCGCCAATCGTTGGCGCGCCTATGGCGGCGAGCTGCTTGAGGCTCCGCGCTAATTCCTGAGTGAGTTTTTGCTTCTTGTGTAGGCGGTGCGGAGGGGTTCATGAAGAAGTCTTCCTCGGCTCGCACGAGCGGCTTTTTTCTTGTCGGCTGCGTTTGGCTGCGGGCCTTTTTCTTTACGGGCCTGGTTCCAGCTGTGCTGGATCGGGATTTTTGCCGACTTTTTTCGATTGGTTTTTCAGGAGAATGCTGAGACGCGACGCCTTGTCTCTAGCGCTGAGGTCCTCTCGAAGCTGTTTCTCCCGCGCTCTCGCTTCGGCAAGAGCCTCCTTCAACTCCCGTGGATCCTCCGGTTCAGGGGCTTCACCCAAGCCGTAGGCAAGGTGCAGGTCTACCTGAGCGTTAATCAGCTCGCCGATTAACGCCCCGTATTCATCCGTAGCCGCCCGCTCAGAAAAGAGTCTTTCGCCGACTTCGGCCCATCGGTCGTAAGCGGCGCGCAATGCTCCCGGCTCCGCGGGCGTTTGCGCGCTCGATTGAGACTGCGACCAGGTAGCCAGACCAATTTCAACCCACGCGGCCTGCAGCGCGCTCAACGCTTGACCGTAACGACCGATCGCTCGCCATTGCTCAGGGCTTATGCTGCTCCCCGGCGCGAATGTCTGGGCGGTAGGGCTTTCCCCATGGGGCGGGTCTGTTGGGCTGCCCCCAGCGCCCGCTAGCCAATCGCTCAGTGAGGGAATAGGCAAAGCGCCATGGTTTTTGGAGGTCGCGAGGGTTTGGGAGCGGACCATGTCCTGCAGCTGGAGGAGCAGCGAGACCCATTCGGTCGGCAGAGCGGACGACATCGAGCGATTTTAGTCCACCGAGGAAGTGCTGAGCCGATGCGCCACCGTCCGGGCGCTTGTTTATTGTTGCTCTGCACCTATGGGTAAATTTTTATTTTTGTACTACTAGAATCCCATTTATCGATATAAATAAATATATAACTGATTGAAATAAATAATAAAGATATATATTGAATAAATATGTTGCACCGCACAAAATGTTCTGATATTGTGCACTGCAACAAAACGAAATAACCCTGTTTTTCTTACAAACCGAGGACTTTAACCATGAACGCAAACATCACCGAAACTTACGAGACCGCCGCTAAAGCCGCCTCAAGTGCTGCCAACAGCGCCGGCCAACTCGTGATCAAGAACATCGAGAAAATGATCGAGCTGCAGATGGGCTCAGTGCGCAGCTACGCTGACGCGATGCTGACCAACGCCCGTGACGTGCTCGAAATCAAGGACGCGCAGAGCGCCCGTGCTTACTTTGAGAAGCAGCCGGAAGTGGTTCGCGGTCTGGTCCAGAAAATGGCGAAAGACTCTGGCGAGATGATGGAGCTTGGCCGCGCGTACGTCGATGAAGCGCAGGCCCTTTTCCGCCAATCCGCCGATGATTTCGGTGCCGTTGTCGAGACCAACGTCAAGAAGGCGTAAGCGGTCTAACATTTAAGGTGCTCCTCGGAGCGCCTTTGGTTACTTGAGCAGGGAAGGTCGGGCTATCCGATCTTCCCTGTTTCACATTCACAGTGCGGGCCTGCGTAAGGCTGCACTGAAAAGCTAAGTCGCCTGGTGCCGATATACAGCGGCGCGGCGGCGTGTGTTAACTCGGGATCCTCACGGTCCCATCGAGAGGAATGATTCTCATGTCAGACGCAACCGAAGTGGTCATTGCCAGTGCCGCCCGAACGCCGGTCGGTGCCTTTAACGGCGCTTTAAGTTCCTTGCCCGCCAGCGAGCTCGGTCGTGCTGCGATCAGCGCAGCCCTGGAGCGCGCGAAGGTGGCTCCCGATGAGGTCTCAGAAGTCATCCTGGGTCAGATTCTGACCGCCGGAACGGGTCAGAATCCTGCTCGGCAGGCCGCGATGGGCGCAGGTATTCCCGTCGAGAAGACGGCACTTGTCATCAATCAGTTATGCGGCTCTGGCCTTCGGGCAGTGGCGCTCGGGTTCCAGTCCATACGCAACGGCGACGCCGACATCGTGGTGGCAGGGGGTCAGGAGAGCATGAGCCAGGCACCGCACTGCGCGAACATGCGCAACGGACAAAAGCTCGGCGCGTTGGAACTGGTCGACACCATGCTCGTGGATGGGCTGTGGGATGCGTTCCACGGCTATCACATGGGCAATACGGCAGAGAACGTTGCCAAGCAGTTCAAGATCGATCGGGATGCGCAGGATGCCTTCGCTGCCGCTTCGCAGCAGAAAGCAGAGGCGGCTCAAAGGCAGGGCGGTTTGTCGATGAGATCACACCGGTCACGATTAAGGGTCGCAAGGGCGATACCGTGGTCGATACGGACGAGCATCCCCGTCATGGCACCACCATAGAGACCCTCAGTGGGCTTCGCCCGGCATTTGACAAAGAGGGCAGCGTCACGGCCGGAAACGCATCCGGCATCAATGACGGCGCGGCTGTGGCTGTGTTGATGAGTGCCGCTACTGCGAAGGCTCGTGGCATTACGCCCATGGCTAAAATTGTGTCCTGGGCGACCTCCGGTGTGGACCCGAGCATCATGGGTACCGGCCCGATCCCGGCAAGCCGCGCCGCATTGGCTAAGGCGGACTGGAGCATTGATGACCTCGATCTGGTCGAAGCGAATGAGGCCTTTGCGGCTCAGGCATGCGCAGTGAATAAGGAACTCGGCTGGAGCTCCGATATTGTCAACGTGAATGGCGGCGCTATCGCCTTGGGTCACCCCATTGGCGCATCTGGCGCACGCGTGCTGACGACGCTGCTTTTTGAGATGGCTCGCCGTGACGCGCACCGTGGCCTGGCCACGCTGTGTATTGGTGGCGGTATGGGTATCGCGATGTGCGTGGAACGCGCCTAACCGCAACTTCAGTTTTGGGTACTTCAAAATCTTAGAGGAGTGAACAGATGTCACACACTGCAATTGTCACAGGTGGAACGCGCGGCATAGGCGCCGCGATCTCAATCGCGCTTCGTGAGGCGGGCCATCGGGTAGCCGCTACCTACGCCGGCAACGATGATGCCGCAAAAGCCTTCACCGCCGAGACCGGAATTAATGCCTACCGTTTTGATGTTGCCGATTTTGATCAATGCGCCGAGAACGTAGCCAAGATCGAGGGCGACCTGGGCGCGGTGGGAATTCTGGTGAATAACGCCGGAATCACTCGCGACGGTACCCTGCACCGCATGGACTTCAATCAGTGGAACGCAGTGCTGCAGACCAATTTGTCCTCCTGCTACAACATGTGTCGCGCTGTCATCGATGGCATGCGTGAGCGTAATTTCGGGCGGATCGTCAACATTGGTTCCGTCAACGGCCAGGCTGGCCAGTACGGTCAGGTCAACTACGCGGCGGCTAAGTCCGGAATCCACGGATTCACCAAAGCGCTCGCCCTCGAGGGAGCGGCGAAGGGGATCACCGTCAATGCCATTGCGCCGGGCTACGTCGACACCGACATGGTTCGGGCGGTCCCGGAGAAGGTGCTGGAGAAGATTATTGCCACGATTCCGGTGGGCCGTTTAGGTTACGCCAGCGATATCGCCCGAGCGGTCATCTTCTTGGTGGCTGATGACGCCACGTTCATCACCGGATCGACACTCTCCATTAATGGTGGTCAGCATATGTACTAAGGCGGTGCGCTGACCGCCCGGTGTTATTATTGCGCTGCACAATAAACGGGTCGGACCTGCTGTATGCGCACAATCAAGAAGTATCCCAATCGGCGGCTGTATGACACCGAAGTCAGCCGCTATATCACGGTTTCGGACCTTCGCCAGCTCATCATGGATGGCGAAGAGTTTGAGGTCGTAGACGTTGCCACCGGCGGAGACATCACCCGAACGGTTCTCCTGCAAATCATTAACGAGCAGGAGAGCGGCGGTCAGCCGCTCTTTACGACCGAGATTCTCACCGCCCTCATCCGAAATTACGGCGGCGCAACTCAGAAGATGTTCACGGATTATCTCGATCGGAGTCTGTCGCTCTTCATGGAACAGCAGCAGGCTTATCAGAACCGTTTCGCAGAATTTCTGGGCCAGACCTCAGTCGGCGCCATGTCGGAGATGGCAAAGCGAAACATGGAAGTCTGGCAGGACGTGCAGCAGAACTTCCTGCGCTCCGCCGGCTTACTGAAAAATCCGCCAAGCACGCCCCCGGTACTGCCTCCAAGTCCGGCAAGAAGCCGACCGACAACTGAGATGGCCGCTAAAGGTCAGTCGGCCCGAAGCGGCGGCGAGATTCTCGTCGACGCACTCTCTAACCAGAACGTTCGCCATATCTTCTGCGTACCCGGTGAGAGTTTTCTCGCCGCGCTGGACGCACTACACCAGAACGCATCCATTACAACGGTCGTGTGTCGCCAGGAAGGGCGCGGCCATGATGGCCGAAGCGATGGCCAAGCTGACGGGAAAGCCGGGCGTTTGTTTCGTGACCCGAGGTCCGGGAGCGACCAACGCGTCGTCAGGCGTGCACGTGGCCGCCCAGGATTCCACACCCATGGTGCTTCTGATCGGCCAAGTCGGAACCGACGCGTTGTCGCGTGAAGCCTTTCAGGAGATTGACTACACGCGTTTTTACGGCGCGATCGCCAAACATGTTGAGCAGGTCTACGACCCCGCAAGATTGCCTGAGATCATGAGTCGGGCGTTCCACACGGCCTGCAATGGTCGACCGGGACCGGTCGTGGTGGTCCTGCCTGAGGATATTCTGCGCGAGCGTGCTGTAGTCGACGATGTCCCGGCCCGACAGCCTCTTCATGTGGAACCGTCCGCCGGCGATATTGCCACCGTGGGTCGCCTGCTTGCCGAGGCAAAACGACCCATGCTGATTGCCGGCGGCGCGGCTGGACACAATCGACGCGCGTCGCGCTTCACCGTTTCGCCTCCCAGTGGCAGTTGCCTGTGGCTGCTGCCTGGCGGTATCACGACGTCTTCGACCATGCGGATGACCAATACATCGGTGATGTGGGAATCGGAATGAATCCTGAAATCGAGCGCGCGCTGCAGGAGGCTGATCTTGTCATCGCGCTTGGCGTTCGCCTCGGTGAGATGACGACCAAGGGCTACACGCGTCTTAAGGTGCCCGTGCCCGATCAGAAACTTATCCACGTATTTCAAAGTCACGAGGAATTGGGCCGGGTGTATTACCCGACGCTCGCCATCGCAGCAGGCGCCCCTGAGGTTGCAAAGGCGCTGGCCACGCTCACGGCGCCCGACGCTCCGGCATGGATTGATCATCTCAAATCTCTGCGCGGCAGTTACCTTGGATGGATTACCCCTAGCGGTAACCATGAGAGCGTTGATCTGGCGACCGTCATGTCCGAGCTTGATCGAATCGCAGCGCAGGATGCCGTCGTCTGTAACGGTGCCGGCAACAACACCGGGTGGCTCCACCGATTTTTTCGGTTCACGGGTGCCCGTCGTCAGCTGGCCCCAACCAGCGGCTCAATGGGCTATGGCCTGCCGGCCGCAATCGGGGCCGCGCTCGCGTACCCGGGCCGTCAGATCATCGCGGTCGTCGGAGACGGCGACTTGCAGATGACGAGTCAGGAGCTCGCAACGGTGGCTCAACAGCAGCTTTCGATGGTTATCCTCGTGGTGAATAACGCGATGCTGGGGACCATTCGTATGCATCAGGAGATGCACTATCCCGGACGGACCAGCAACACCGATCTTCATAATCCGGATTTCTGCAAGCTGGCCGAGGCGCATGGTCTCAGGGGAGAGCGCGTTACCGAAACAAAGCAGTTCGTCCCGGCGCTCGAAAAAGCGCTTACCGCGCAAGGCAGTACACTGATTGAGCTGGTGACCGGCCCCGAGGCAATCTCTCACACAGCGACCCTGAGCGACCTGCGAGCCCGCTCGCGATAGCGGTTTATCCACCCGTGTGTTAGCGGGATGTGTTGATAATCTTCTCTCTGACTGGAGAAACATAATGCTTTTGCAACTCGCCGCATGGCCGGAAATAGAGGATTACCTGAAGCGTTCGACCGCGATCATCGTGCCGATCGGATCTACCGAGCAGCACGGTCCCAATGGTCTGATCGGAACGGACGCCATCTGTCCTACCGCAATCGCAAAGCAGTTGAGCGCGCGCATCAATGTTCTGATCGGCCCGACGCTTGCGGTGGGGATGGCGCAGCATCACCTTGGCTTCCCCGGCTCCATCTCGTTTCGCCCGTCGACGCTGCTTGCGGTAATTCGTGACGTCGTGGAATCCCTTCTGGTGCAGGGATTCACACACGTTTATTTTTTAAACGGCCACGGGGGTAACGTGGCTACGGTGACCTCTGCTTTTTCAGAGATCTGGTCGGCTGCAAGTTTTGCCGGTGATGCGAAAGATGCGCCGCGGCTGCGATTGCGAAATTGGTATTTGGGTCCGAGGGTCAAAGCCTTGTCGGATGAGCTCTACGGCAGGGCTGAGGGCAGCCATGCAACCCCTCGGAGGTTTCGCTCAGCTGGTACGCTCACCCGGAAGCCGTAAAAGCCGTATCGCTTGATCCTGAAATCGCACCCTCGGGTGCTATTCGAGACGCGGCGGATTACCGGCGCCAGTTTCCAGACGGCCGCATTGGCTCCAATCCGGGCCTTGCGAGCGTGGAACATGGAGAGCGGATTCTTGAGGCTGCGGTGGAGGATACGCTCGAGGATTTTCAGATTTTTACCGCAGACGCCGGCTAGGAAAGATGGCCCCAGGAGAACCGGACTTTATAAAAGCGCTCACCGAAGCGGTGAATGTGTTCTCCCGTGAGCGGGATTGGGCGCCGTTTCATTCGCCGAAGAATCTATCAATGGCGCTTGCTGTCGAGGCCGCTGAGCTGATGGAACACTTTCAATGGTTGCGTGAGCAGCAAAGCGCCACGCTGTCGCCTGAGAAGAAAGACGCCGTGGCGCAGGAATTGGCAGACGTGCTGATTTACCTTGTGCGTCTTGCGTCCCAGCTGGATATCGATCTTGAGTCGGCCGCCTGGAGTAAGCTTGACCTTAACCGCCAGAAGTACCCGATTGAAAAGCCCGCGGCACGGCCAAGAAATACGACGAGCTCTAGCGGCGGGCCCTATTTTTCGAAGACCTTCGCAAACTGATCGCGAAGGACATTTTTCTGGACCTTGCCCATGGCGTTTCGAGGCAGTTCGTCGACCGTAAAAATTTTTCGCGGTACTTTAAAGCCGGCCAGTTGCGACTTGAGTGTGGCGATCATTGCCTCGGGGTCAATATCGGCACCGGAATCAGGACGGATCACAGCGACTAAGCCTTCGCCCAGATCGGCGTGGGGAACGCCAATCACCGCCGTCTCATCCACACCGGCAAGAGCGTCGATCGCTTCTTCAATTTCCTTCGGATAGATATTGAGGCCACCGCTGATGACCAGGTCTTTCTCGCGCCCCACGATGATGACCCGACCATCCGCTCCCATCTTGGCCATATCGCCGGAGATAAAAAAACCGTCGTTCGTAAATTCGCTGGCGGTCTTTTCTGGCATCTGCCAATAGCCCTTAAAGACATTCGGACCCTGCATCTGCAGCACGCCGGTTTCCCCAGCGGGCAGGATCTGGTCCGTGCTGTCACAAACGCGAATGGTCACGCCGGGTAGCGCAAAACCCACGGTACCAGGAAGTCGATCGCCCTCAAGCGGGTTCGAAGCAATCATGATCGCTTCTGACATTCCGTAGCGCTCAAGGATCTTATGCCCGGTTTTTTCGTAGAAGCTTTCCCAGGTCTGCTCAAGAAGCGGCGCCGAGCCGCTGATGAAAAGGCGCATGTGGCGACAGAAGTCTTGATCAAAACCGGGTGTTTGCAACAGCCGGGTATAAAAGGTCGGTACGCCCATCATCACGGTGACATCCGGCAGCTGATGCATGACGTCATCGGCGTCGAACTTGGGCAGGAATCGCATCGGAATACCGCACAGCATGGCGCAGTGGACAGCCACGAAGAGCCCGTGCACGTGATAGATCGGCAGGGCGTGCAGTAGAACGTCAGTGCTGCGAAATCCCCAAAGGTCGATAAGCGTGAGGGCGTTGCTCGCCAGGTTGTGATGGGTGAGCATCGCGCCCTTTGATCGGCCGGTGGTCCCCGAGGTGTAGATAATGGAGGCCACGTCATCGGCAGCCACCGCTGTAATTTCTCTAACGGGTTCCGCTGCGCTAACCTGTTGGGCAAATGAACCACCGCCTTCGGTGTCGAACGTGAAAAGCTCAGCACCGGCACTCTTTGCGGCATCCCTCAGACTGGCTTCGCTCTCAGGCCGCGCGATGAACAGGCGAGGTTTGGCATCATTTAAGAAGTACGAGACCTCGGTTGGCGTGTAAGCCGTATTGATGGGCACAAAGATGGCGCCGAGTCGCAGTGCCGCGAGGTACAAAATGAGCGTCTGAGCAGATTTATCAACCTGGACCAGTACGCGCTCGCCTGCGACTACGCCTTGGGCTGCAAGTGCGCCGGCATAACGGGCGGTGGCCTCATCAATATCGCTATAGCGCAATTGCTCGCCGTCAGCGGTTTGGATCCAGATGGCCTCAGGGTCATTCGGGAAGCGGCTCTGAAGCAGGGCGTAAAGATTTTGGTTCAAGTGCTATGGTTGGGGGGCAGCAGCAAAAGCGCGATTTTAGCGGGATGATGAATTGCCTGCCCTATGCCGCACACAAACGTATATTCGGAGGCTACTTAACGGATACGCCCGTATGAAAAAAGATCTCGCAATTCTGGTGATTCATGGGATTGGCCGGCAGGAACCCGATTTTGCGGCTGAGTTGATCGAAAATGTGAATGCTCAAGTTGATGTCCTGGGCAGTGATCCCGCACGGATCGCCTGGCAGAGCATTTCTGGGATGATATTTTGAGTACCGCCCAGGATGCATACCTGCACGCCGCTTTTGAAACCAACGAGCTGAGCGCCAAGCGTTTGCGCTCCTTTCTGCTCAGCGCTTTGGGAGATGCTGCCAGCTATAGACAGCTGCGCCAGCGGTGGGCGCCGCGGCGGTGAGGAAAACATCACTTACCGTAGGGTCCATGCCCGTGTCCGTGATGCCGTCACGAGCCTTTACCGTGATCAACTCGCGTCGCGCGCTGTTCCTCTGGTGGGTCTTGCAACACTCGTTTGGCGGCCACATTCTGTCGAATTACATCTGGGATCTGCAGAGGCGACCGGACGGGCGACTGTCGCCTTTCGAGCGGATGAACTGGCTGACGGGCCTGATCACATTCGGCTGCAACATTCCGCTTTTACTTTCGCCTGTCGGGAAATCGTCCCGATTCAGTTTCCACCGCCCCGTTTGCCAAAGCGCCTCAAGGGCGTGTCTCGTTGGGTCAATTATTTCGATCCGGATGATCTTCTGGCCTGGCCACTCAAGCCCATTAATGCCGCGTATGCGTCCGTCGTTGCCGGCGATGAGCGAATCAACGTGGGTGGCCCGGTGACCGGATCTACGCCGGTTTCGCACCTCGCCTATTGGCAGGATCAGAAGTTCGCCGGCCGGATCGCCCATTACCTGCAGAAGATTCTAAAGATCTCCTGAGATCCGCAATCGCGCTCAAGTCAAATATCAAGATCGAGTGATCTTGATCACCGACCCCGGGTACTCACCCGCCATGATTACCGTACAGCCTGAAAAGGCCCGGAAAGGTGATCAAAATGGACTTTGATAAAAAATTTTCCCATAGCCCTGATAAAGAGGACGGCCCGCTTGCGTTGGTACGTGACCTGATTGATGCGGGATTAACCGTCGATGATCTTGAGGCTCGCGGCCTGATTGATCTTGATACCGTTGATATTGCGGCCGGACAGGGGTACGCCGACGCGGTGTAGGGTCCCCACCACGATCTCACCACGATGAATTTTGTGAGCCAGGAAAAGGTGACCTGAGTCACATACGAGCCGGTAGCTCTCCGTCACTATGGGTACCTCACTTACATGATAAAAGGAGAGCGAAGATGGATATGAAAACGAGTTCAGATGCTTCACAGGAAAAGCCGCCAATAAGCGCAGGTGCAAGAGGGCTTCAATACCTTTTTGATTCGGGATTATCGATCGAGTATTTGTGTGAAACCGGTCTTATTGATGCCGATCTCGAAAGGGTGGAAGTGATGATGCCCGAGTACTGACGCAGTCGCAGATGCCCCAGACGCTAACGTGAGCCCCTTGGGGTCTCGCCGACACATCGAATCCCCGCCTCTGGCGGGGATTTTTTTGGTCGCTCGGTTGATGCAAAATGCCTTTTCACCCTGAGGACTCCGCCATGAATTCAAGTCTCCTTAAAGAAGCAAAAGCACTCAACGCCCGCACCGTGGCTCTTCGTCGCGAGATCCATCAGCATCCGGAGCTCGGCTTGCATCTCCCGCGCACGCAAAAGGCGGTGCTCGATGCCCTTTCGGGCCTGGATCTTGAAATCGAACTGTCGAAGGAAACCAGTGGCATCGTGGCCACGCTCAAAGGGGCTCGCCCCGGGCCTTCCGTTTTGCTGCGCGGCGATATGGACGCGCTGCCGATGCCTGAGGAGACAGGACTGCCTTTTGCATCTCAGGAGTCCGGATGTATGCATGCCTGCGGGCACGATGCGCATACCGCGATGCTCGCCGGTGCGGCACATCTATTGCACGACTATCGGGAGCACCTGAACGGCAGCGTGCGCCTCATGTTTCAACCCGGAGAAGAGGGCCCCGGTGGCGCTAAGCCGATGTTGGACGAGGGTATCCTGGATCGCGACGGTACGCTGAAGTCGGTGTACGCCCTGCACGTGGAACCGGAACTGCCCTCAGGCCTGATCGCCTGCCGAACCGGCGCTATCCTCGCGGCCGTGGATACGGGATTTGCCCGACTTGTCGGCAGGGGTGGTCACGGGTCGATGCCGCATAACGCAATGGACCCCACGCCGGTGGCCTGTGAGATTGTTCAGGCTATTCAGACCATGGTGACCCGCCGTTTTGATGTGTTTGATCCAGTAGTCGCCACCGTCGGACGAATTCAATCGGGGACCGTCAGCAACGTTATTCCCGAATTCGCTGAGATGGATATCACCCTGCGCTCGCTTTCGGTCGACTCCCGCGCTCGGCTCGCTGAGGGGATCGAACGGCTCATCAGGAAAATCTCAGAAGCACACGGGCTTTCTGTTCATTTTGATCTCGAAAAAGGTTATCCGCCCACGGTGAATTCTGCGGCCGGCGAGCAATTGGTTAAGCGGGCCTGCGAGGCCGTATTGGGTGCAGATAAATACTTTCAGATGCCCGCGCCTTATATGGGCGCTGAGGATTTTTCCTATCTCTTGGAGCGGTTTCCCGGCGCGTTTGTATTCCTGGGGACCGCACCGCCTGATCAGGAGCCCCAACCCTGTCATTCATCACGAATGATGCTTGATGAAGACGCGCTGCCCTCAGGTGTCGCCATGTACGCAGCGCTAGCGCTGCAGGAGTTATCGACCGGCGTCGTGTAAGCGAGCCGCAGTGGGGACTTCTGCTCGGTCATTTGGTCATACATAAACATATGTCATGACGATGACAGAAATTTGACTGTACGGCTAATGCGCGTTGTAATTCGGAGGCGACCCATTGGTGACGTCTCCGAAAACAACAGGGCGGGAACCGAATGCCGAAAAGGCCAAGAGGTTAACGAATGAAGGCGCCGAGAATAGACGTTCTGGTGCTCGCGGCAGGTCGATCCCTTCGAGCGGGCGGGCCCAACAAACTTCTCCTCCCCTGGCAAGGCAAAGCGGTGGTAGTCCATGGGGTGGATGCGGCTTTAGGCTCGCGGGCAGAAAGCGTCCACGTCGTGACCGGACACGATCAGGCATCGTTACATGAGGCGCTGCGTGCTCGGCCGGTGCACTGGATTCATAACCCCAATTACCGATCAGGGATCAGCAGCTCCATCGCAGCGGGTGTGGCAGAACTTGCCCCTGATCTTGACGGTATGGTGCTGTGTCTTGGCGACATGCCCTGGGTGCGGAGCCAGCAGATCAATCGACTGATTGATGGCTTTGATCCAAACGCTGTTCGGGTTGCCACGTTTGGAAACCGTCGCGGCCACCCCGTGCTTTTTCCGAGAGCGTGGTTTGGTGAGTTAATGCAGCTTGCCGGAGACGATCTGGCCCGCTGTCTTTTTGACGGCCTCGCCTCATCGGTGGTGGAAGTTCCGATGTCGGATGATGCGGTTCTGCGCGATGTGGATCACCGAGAGGATCTCAGCGATTCCGAAGCATTGCGAATCTCTGCCTGAGATTCGATCGCCAGCCTAACCAGAGGCGCTACCGTTTGTACTCAGCCCAAGGTTTCGCCCGGACCCCAGGGCTTATTCACTGGATATTGCCTTGATCGAAACGGCAGATTTAGAAGGATGGCGATGATGACAAGGCTCAGCATATTGATCAGCACAGGCGATAGTACGAAGAGATAACCAAGCTCCAAGATCTCTGATCCGCCGAGAACAGCCGTGAGCGCGGTCGCGCCGGCAGGCGGATGAACACAGCGGCATAGGCTCATCGCGACGATGCAAGCGCCCACGGTGAGCGCCGCTGTTTCCGGGCCGGTTCCTATCCATTGGGCAAATGCCACCCCGATCGTCGCGCAAACGCAGTGTCCGGCAATAACGGGCCAGGGCTGAGACAGACGCCCATGGGGCACAGCAAAAATCAGAACAGCGGAAGCGCCTGTGGAGGCAACGATCAACAGGTGATCACCGTGTGGCAGATAATCGCTAACGAAAAATACCACCGTTATCGCGATCACGCTGCCCGCAGCAGCTACGATCAATTCTTTCAGATCGATAGTCTTTTGCTGCAGACCAAGCCACTGCAGCAGACGATGCGTTGTTGATGGCTGCGAGTCAGTCATCGGGATAGCACGTCGCCCGATGAAAAAAGTTGAACGACAGTGATGCGCTTCGTTTTGAGCGGGCCGAAGAACGCATCACTGCGATCATAAGAACAGCATTCGAAAGACTAGTAGCGATCTCGATTACGATTAGGACCGCCGCGGCCACCACCCGGACCACGACCGCCGCCAGGTCCGCCGTGTCGCGGCCGATCTTCGCGAGGCCGTGCTTCGTTCACGGTCATGGCACGGCCGCTCACTTCTCGGCCATGTAACGCGTCGATGGCTTTGGAGCCGGCATCTTTTGTGGCCATTTCGACAAAGCCAAAGCCTTTGGAACGGCCGGTGTCTCTGTCAATAATCAACTTGGCGCTCGAGACGTCTCCGAACTCTGTGAACAGTGCACGAAGATCGTCTTCGGTGACGCTGTACGAGAGGTTGCCAACATAAATATTCATAAGGTTTTCTCAGAAGGGGAAAAGGACTTTTTCGGACCGGCGCAAGAGCAGGTATCCGAAAATAAGAAATGAATGGATACGGGGAACGGAGTCGGAGGAGCTGGGTGACGTCTTTGCGGGCGTTTTACAGATCTACAGGCAGCCGCCTGTAGCCATTCGGTCTCTGGGAACGGCTCCCATTGGCGCGAACAGTACATCAGCAAAAACCATAAATCAATTATTATTTTTCAGGTTAGAGCTCATTTTTTGCCGGTTTTAGGGTAATCACGGGGATGATCCCTCTCAGGTTCACGTCGCCATAGGCAGGCTCTGGCGATAATCGCAGATGGTAACCAAGGAATATTGCTATGAGTCGCGTCACTGATGAAAAAGCTATCGCCGCCGCCGCTTTATCGCGGGCGCTCTGGGCCTTGCGCGCTTGGGCTTCTCGGCGCTGCGCTACGGGACGGCACGGTCTCTGCGAAGCAAAGCTGAGGCGCCGGTGGTTAAAGCCGCCTCAGAAGAGCTGGTGTCCGGAAAACCGGCGAGCGCCTGACCAACAAGTATGCCGCCACGCATTACAACAATGCCTACGAGTTCGGCTGGGATAAAAACGACCCAGTGGAAAAGTCGGCTCTTTCAGTTGAGACCCTGGCAGGTTACCTTCGATGGGCTTTGCGCAAAACCGGGCACGTTCGACATTGATGATCTGATGGGCATGCCTTTTAGTCATCTGGAAGAACGGGTTTATGACTTCCGATGTGCTGAAGCCTGGTCGATGGTGATTCCCTACAACGGTCGACCGCTCAAGGATATTCTGCGCGTCGTTGAGCCCTGGGCTCTGCAAAATATGTTGCCTTCACCAGCGTGCTGCGACCGGAGCAGATGCCGGGCCAGGCGTCTGCCTTCAGCACCCTCGATTGGCCGTACGCCAGTGGAAGCCCTCACGATTGAAGAGGCGATGAATCCGCTGACCTTCGCGACCTTTGGCGTCTATGGGATCAGGATCTGCCGCAGAACGGTATGCCGTTTCGGATCACGGTGCCGTGGAAGTACGGGTTCAAGTCGCCAAAGTTTGTGGTGCGTATTACCCTGACCGAAGAGCGTCCCGAAGCGACCTGGCATAAGGAAAATTCACGCGAGTACGGGTGGTACAGCAACGTCTATCCGGATATTTCCCATCCGCGGTGGAGTCAGGCGACCGAGCGTCGCATCTGGAGCGAGACAGATGTCGAGCGTATCCCGTCGCGGGTATATAACGGCTATGCGGACGAGGTCGCCCATCTTTATCCGGGTGACCCGCAGCAGTATCGTTGATTCGTCTTCTGGTGCATGCGGGGCTTGCGTTGCCCGCGTTGCTGATCGCGTTGGCCTGGCAGCGCCATGCGCTGGGCGTTGATCCGCAAAAAGCCTTAATTCTCGAAACCGGGATCTGGACGTTCAATTGCCTATTGGTCGTTCTGTTGATGCCCATCGTGTCGCGCTGGGCGCGATGGCCGGCGCTCCTTAAATACCGCCGCGCGGTGGGGCTCTGGACCTTCGCCTACACGAGCGGCCACTTCATTTTCTTTCTTTCGTTTTACCTGGGTTGGGATTTTCCGCGACTCGCCGAAGAGATCGCCGAGCGCCCCTATGTGCTGCTCGGCTTCGCTGCGTGGCTGACCCTTGCGGCCTTGGCGATGACCTCAACCCGTGCATCAATCAGAGCATTGGGTAAAAACTGGAAGCGACTGCACACGGGTGTGTATCTGGCATTGCTTTTTGCCAGCGTGCACTACCTGCTGATGATCCGAAGCGACTGGTCCTGGCCCGTGGCCTATGCCGCGATCGCGCTTTTTTTGCTGATGGCGCGCCTTCGCCGCGCGCGTTTTATGCGCGCCTGATTCAGGCGAGTCGATCGCGCGCCCGTTGCGCCGAGTCCGGATCAAGAAAGCCGCGAAGGGTGGCCTCTGTCTCTCTGCCCATTGCGGCTTCCATCGTGTCTTTTGCCGCCTCGCGCAAAGCGGCTTTCAGGTCGCCGACGGGCCCTTGCGGAAGTTCAGCGATGCGTTTGGCAATCGCATGCGCATGGTTTTGAACATCCGATGCCGGCACGATTTCCCAGTCAAAGCCCAGAGCTGGCGCGTCCTTTGCGCTGTACCGATCTCCGAGCATGATCATCCGTTTTGCTCTCGCCAGCCCGATCTGCTGAGTCAGTAACTGGGTTACGCCGCCCGTGACAAAAATCCCAAGCGAAATCTCAGGAAAGAAAAACCGCGCATCGTCCGCCATCACCACAAAGTCACAGTTGATCACCCATTCGAGACCTCCGCCCACGGCCCAACCGTGCACGGCTCCGATAATGACTTTCCGGTTCAGGCAAAGCTCGCGCGTGACGTCCTGAATCTTTTCAATATAGGCGCGCGTCTCCTCTTCGGTACCGACCTGGCTGTCGAACTCCTTGAGATCATCCCCGGCGCAAAAGGCACGACCGGCTCCGGTCAGCAGGATCACGTGCACGGCCGGGTCCGCGTTTGCGTTTTTAAGGGCCCCGACAAGTTCGTCGAGGAGCTGTGGATTAATTGCGTTGAGGCGGTCGGGTCGGTTTAGCGTGACCGTTGCTACGGCGTCGCTCACTTCATATAAGACGTTGGCGTTCATTCTTCATAGTCTCGTATAAGACGGCGGGTCTTTCCTTCGGTGCGCCCCAGAGCGCCATGCGACAGCAGCGTTAAATCCACGGTCAGCCGAAGGGTATCACCGAGGTGTTGTGCGATGGCGTCTTTGAGTTCGGCGCTTGGCGACATCCCGTTTACGAGTTCTACCTCGAGGGGTAGCCGGTCGTAGGGAGGTCGATGCGTAAGTCGAATGCGGTATTCGCCGTTGAGCTCCCGTTCGGCATTCACCGCCGCGGCCACTGTGGAAGGAAAGGCATTGACGCCCCGGATAACAACCATTTCGTCAGTACGGCCGATGACGCGAAAGCGCGGCGCCCCGCGGCCGCAAGCACAGCGCTCCGTAGACGTCAGACGAATGAGGTCACCCGTTCGGAAGCGCACCAGCGGCTGGCACTGCCGATCCAGATGCGTGAGTACCAGTTCGCCTTCCGATCCTGCCTCCCAGGGCAGGACCGTGTCGCCGTCTGGCGTCACCAGCTCCGCCTCGGCAACATCCATCGCCATGAAGTGAAGATCATTCTGATACGTGCATTGACCTGCAAAGTTACACAGAAAGTCGCTCACCCCGTAGTTGGAATTCATCGCCTGCATGCCCCAGGTGTCGAGGAGACGAGCGCGAAACTCAGGGTCGTCCAATCCCGGCTCGCCGCCCATGAACGCTTTTCTTAATCCCAAATCGCGAGGTTGGATATTCGGAAAATGCTCAGCCAGAACTTCCGCAAGACGGGCCGGGTACGACGGCGTGCAGGAGATGGCGTTAATGCCGACCTCCTGAATGGTCCGGATCAGCAGTTCTGTGCCGCCGGCGCCAAAGGGCACCACCAGGGCCCCCGTGGACTCGAGCCCCAGATGATCGGTAAGTCCGCCCATCCACAGCTGGTAATTAAGACAGTGCACCACAACGTCAGCGGGCCCCAATCCGGCTGCCGACTGCGCCCGGCCGGCAACCTCGGCCTGCAATGTCGCATCGTGGGCCGACAGCGCGAGGTTCATCGCCTGCCCGGTTGTGCCGGAGGTGCGGTGTAGCCGCGTTACCTCACTCTGGTCGATCGCGAGATAGCTCCCAAAAGGCGGATGCGCGGCCTGATCGCGACGTAGATCCGTTTTATTCGTGAAGGGTAGCTCGCAAATACCGGTAAGGGCTTTGGGCAGATCAACCGGTGCATCGGGATGATGCGCCCGGTAAAAAAGTGACTGGCCCAGGCGCTCGCGCTGGATGCGCCACCGATCTTCGCGCTCCCCGGCCAACTCATGAGCAAGGGCAAACTCAGCGTTTTGGGTGCAGGGCATGCTAGTCGTGTTTATTCAGCCAGAAGCCGTCGGGATCTTCGGCGAAGCGACCAAGGTAGCGGCCATGGCCTCGGTAGCCCAGCAGATTCTGCACCGTGCGGGAGAATTTCTCTGCGCGCTCGCGCGGCACCGTTAAGTACTGGTTTACCTCCTGACGCAGCCAGCCCAGCGCATAGGTCGTGATGATTCCGGAGCGCGATGTGTGGGTTGTGTTGGCACCTCCACCGTGCCATGCCGCACCAAGATAAAAGAGCGCGCTGCCTCGTTTCATGATCGCCTGGAGCGTCTCGCCTTCGCACCCTTTTGTGTAGGTCTCGCGGTGACTGCCTAATGCCACATGCGTGGCGCCGTTTTCGGCTGAGAAATCATCGAGCGCAAACATCACGCTCACCTGCCAGTCGACACCGGGTAATCGCACCGGATAGATCTCGTCATCCTGATGCAGCACCTGCGCCTTCTCGCCCGGAAGAATCTGGATCCCGGTGCTGCTGCCGATACGGTAGTTGATGCAGTGGGGCAGCAGCAGCGCGTCCATGAGCTTCAGTACGTGCGGTTGCTCAATGAGCGCGGCAGCCTGCATGGAGTAAGCCAGCACGCTCGCCAACCGGCGCGTGACATAGCCGTTGAAATCATCCTCAAATTGCCGACCAATCGCGTCAAAATGCGGTTGCAGCTCGCTGAGGATCGATTCAACCGTGGTCTCGCTGACCAGATCCCGAACCACGATGGCCCCGTCCGCTTCAGCGCTGACCTGATCCCCGAATGGATCGGATGCGCGAAGTAGGCGATTGTTGCCCGTTAACCTGCTCAGCGTTTGTCGTTAGGAAATTCGGATTCATCAAAAGTGCCCGGCGCGTTAAGATGCTTTACGGTCGCGATACCCATAGATTCACAAAGAACTCTACTCTCGCCATGTCATTGATTGCTACCACCGTGCATATGGCCGCACATTTTTTACTTCCGGGTGCGCTTGCCCGGGTGGTTTTTGCAAACCGGTGGCGCGTCGCCTGGTTGATCATGGTGGCAACCATGGCGGTAGATCTCGATCATCTGCTGGCCGATCCCATCTATGATCCCGAGCGGTGCAGCATTGGTTTTCATCCGCTGCACAGCTATCCGGCCATCATTCTTTATGTCGTCGCGTTATGGATTCGGCCGCTGCGCATTGTGGCAGCCGGTCTTTTGCTGCACATGGTGATTGATGGCGCCGACTGTCTGCGGATGCTGAGCGCATAAAGCGCCAACGCGTTAAAAGCCGCAGGCAAGAGATGTGTTGTCGGAAAAATGCTCTGACCTAGTAGTTACCCTTAAAGATAAAACCAGAGTGTCGTGGCCAGAAGAAAATTATTGCTAGCGCAAGAAAATTAAATATTCAGCCAGAGCGCTAGGTGTTATCGTGAAAGCTCCTGGATAACTTTTCTCCTTTGGTATCCAGTCTACGCCCCGCGTTGGGATCCTCCCCCAATACCCCAACGCGGGGCTTTTTTCGCCTTCGCCTTATCCGCTTTTTGAATTCTTTTTGAAAAAGTGGGGCTCGCGTTTACAGCCCTCGGGCCATCGGCGAGCGCCAACCGCGACCGCGTCGTCGTTTTGGCCCGTGCACGGATTCGAGCGGCTTGGTGAGTCGCCATTGGAGCTGACTTTCGCGCTCCCACATGCGGTGCTCTTCCGGCGTGAGGTCCACGTCCGGATGATCGGGGGTAATCCCGCGGGCGATGGCTTTCTCTGCAATTTGCATGATGTGTTCGAGAGATCGAGACGTCATGAGTCGAGTCTAATAAGGTGAGCATTAAGCGAAAGTGTGCGCGCCGAGCAGGCTCACACGATGACCCTGCACGTTGTCATGCTGCGGGCAGCACTTTCGATGGCCGTGCCCCGGTTAGCCGTGGATAATCGGGGGATTAAAGGAAGAAAATATTCTCATGACCAATAATTTATTGCTCGCGCTGGTGGCTTTGCTCGCGGTACTCAATGTCGTGATCCTGGTGCGGGTGTTCTCGTCTAAGTCATCAGGTACGGCCGAGCAGGCCGTGCGCTCCGAACTTCGGGAGGGTCGTGATGAAGCCGCCAAACGCAGTCACGAACTGCGGGAGGAAGTGTCGGGCAGCCTTGATAAAACCGCCCAAACCCTGTCGACCACGATGAGCCAGCTCGGCAGCGTCCAGAAACAGCAGCTCGAAGGGGTCACAACCCAGGTCCAGGCGTTGGTCGAAACCAATCAGCAGCGCCTCGATGGGCTTCGCTCGACGATCAGTGAGCAGCTCAACCAGATGCGCGAGGCCAACGAGAAAAAGCTCGAAGAAATGCGGCGTACCGTGGATGAAAAACTCCAGGGCACGCTCGAAAAACGCCTCGGTGAATCGTTCAAGTTAGTCAGCGATCGCCTCGATGCCGTGCATAAGGGTCTGGGGGAGATGCAGAGTCTCGCCACGGGCGTGGGCGATCTGAAAAATGTCCTGACCAACGTGAAGGTGCGCGGCACCTGGGCCGAGTACCAGCTCGAAGCTATTCTTGAACAGATTCTGACCCGCGATCAGTTTGACCGTAATGTCGCGACGCGGGAGGATTCAGCCGAGCGTGTGGAGTTTGCCATTCGGCTTCCGGGTCGCAGCGACGATCCCAATGATTGTGTCTGGCTTCCCATCGACTCCAAGTTTCCTCAGGAGGACTACCTGCGTCTGAGTGAGGCGGCCCAAAGCGCTGATGCCGAAGCGGTCGCGCAGTCCACGCGCGAGCTGGTGCGGTCGGTTACGCAGTCGGCAAAGACCATCGCAGAAAAATACCTGAATCCGCCGCGCACCACGGATTTTGCGGTGCTGTATTTGCCCACCGAGGGCTTTATGCCAGGTGCTGCGTCAGCCTGGGCTGGTGAGTCAGCTGCGGCAGGATCATCGTGTGGTGGTAAGCGGTCCGACGACCATAGCGGCGCTGCTGAACAGTCTGCGCCTTGGTTTTCGTTCGCTGGCTATCGAACAGCAGGCCAGCGAGGTTTGGCAGGTGCTGGGTGCAGTCAAGACAGAGTTCGGTAAATTCGGTGAGGTGCTTGCCAAGGTCAAGAAGCAGTTGGCCACCGCGAGCAACACGATCGAGAAAACCGAGCAGCGCACGCGCGCCATGGCGCGACAGCTGCGTGATGTCGAGCAGATCCCAGGAGGCGACAGTACTGATCTTCTGGATCTGCTGCCCGAAGACGATTTTGATGACGACCCGAAGTAGAAGCGGTGATGACGTTTAAGGGAACCTCGGCTCTGGTCTGTGGCGCAGGCGGCGGGATTGGCCTCGCCACCGCGAATCAGCTTATCCGCGCTGGCGTAGATGTCACCATCGCGGATCTCAAGGACCGCCCCGCGGAACTCGCCGACGGCCCAGGGCGCACGCTTTATCTGCAGGGTGATCTCAGCAATGAAAATTTTGTAAAAACCAGCGTCGATCAGGCTGTCGCTGCACACGGCGGCATCGATTATCTCGTCAACACCACGGGCGTTCTCTGGTTCGGCAAAGATGCTTCTGTTGTCGACATGGACATGAGCGTGTGGGATCAGGTGTTTTCGATCAATCTTCGGTCGTTTGCCCTGACCGCCCGTTACGCGGTACCGCACATGCGTTCGGCGGGCGGCGGCGCCATGGTGCACATTGCATCGATTGATGCGCTTCGCGGCGACGATAAACCGCAGGATGCGTACGGCGCCGCAAAAGCCGGCGTGATTCGACTCTCGAAGTCGTTGGCCATTCAGTTGGCCAAAGAGGGCATTCGGTCCAATGCCATTCTGCCGGGGCCGGTGCGCTCGCCGATGCAGTCGCGCTGGGAAACCAATCCGGAGTCGCTCGCGGCGCTCAGCGCCCATGTGCCGCTGGGGCGCGTCGGTGAGCCGGAGGACATCGCAGCGGCTTGTGTGTTTTTGCTCTCAGACGAGGCCGGGTTTATCACCGGAACCGAGCTTGTTGTCGATGGCGGCTGTACCGCACTCCCTTAAGTCTTAAGTGCATACCGAGATCACCGAAGAATTCCAGCAGGTGCTGGATCTTTTGAGCGTAGCGACTCCGCCCGTGGTGTTCGTGACGGGCTCAGCCGGGACCGGTAAATCGACCCTCATCGAGGTCTTGAGAAGCGAGCTTCAGAAAAACCTCGTGGTGGTGGCGCCTACGGGCGTTGCGGCACTCAATGTACAGGGTCAGACAATCCATTCGTTTTTTCAGCTGCCGCCGGGGCCGCAGCCGCGCGCCAAACGTATCGCCGGCGCGGCAAAAGATGTGGTGGAAAAGATGGACGTGCTCGTGATCGACGAAATCTCGATGGTCCGGGCTGACCTGCTGGATGCTGTCGATGATGCCCTGCGACTGAATACCGGCCGACCGGGCGCGCCTTTCAGGGAAAAACGGTGGTCCTGGTGGGCGACATGCTCAGCTTCCGCCCGTAGTTGCCGGCCGCGAGGAGCAGCGTCTCTTTGAGGAAAATTATGACTCGCCTTATTTTCAGCGCTATGGCGCTTCGCGGGTGCCGATGGTCACCCGTCACGCTGACCCGCGCGTTTCGTCGAGCCGATTCCAATTTTATTGAACTGCTCGACAACATCCGCTCAGGCATTGATCTTGAGTGGACGGTTGAAGACTTAACGCGGCCGTACACGAAGACACGATGCCTGATGAAACCCGCCTGGTGCTTACCTCCGTGAATGCCCGGGCGCGCCAGTTTAACGAGCATGATTGGCCCAGTTGCCCGGCGAGTTGTGGTCCTTTGATGCCGAGGTGAATGGCGACTGGCTCGAGAACGACTCGCAGCTGCCGTCACCGACCGAGCTTCGTTTAAAAGTGGATGCACAGGTGATGTTCACCAAGAACGGCGACGAGTGGGTTAACGGCTCGCTCGGGCGCGTGGTGAATATAGAGGACGACTTTATTGAGATTGAACTTCTGGGCGACGTTTCCGGTGGCAAACATGTCTTTGTCGAACGTGAATCCTGGGAACGTTTTCGCTACCAGTGGGACGAGGAACGCCGTCGGGTGGACACCGAGTCGGTGGGTACCTACACGCAGTTTCCATTCATTCTGGCCTGGGCGGTGACGGTCCATAAGGCTCAGGGCCTTACGCTTGAAAACGTGCGCATCGATCTCGGACGGGGCATGTTCGCCCCCGGGCAGGCCTACGTGGCGCTCAGTCGCTGCCGGACGCTGGACGGTATCTCGTTTAACCGAGAGCTCAGCGCAACCGATATCAAGTGTGATCCGATAATCCAGTCGTTTTATCAGTCCATCGCCGCTGCCGGATAGCCCTTCGCTTGCGAAGCGATGCGCCCGACCGCATGATGGGCCAACGTGAGAAAAGGAGCAGCTTATGGCGCACACGCCGGGATTCATTCCCCTTGAGCCGTACCCACGATATACCGAAGATGAAATGCGCTTGCGCGCGAATGCACTGTACGAGCAGTCAAGCCGCAGACGCACGGTGCGCGAATTTTCAGATACCCACGTGCCGCGTGACGTCATCGACACATGCATCCGAACGGCCGGCACGGCGCCGAGTGGTGCCAACCAACAGCCCTGGCATTTTGCGGTCGTCAGTGATCCAAACATCAAGCGGCAGATTCGTGAGGCGGCCGAGGCCGAAGAGCGCGAGTTTTATGCGCATCGCGCATCGGATGAGTGGCTGCAGGCGCTTTCGCATCTCGGAACGGATGCCGATAAACCCTTTCTTGAAGTTGCGCCTTTTTTAATTGTGGTGTTCGCGCTGGTGAATCGCACCGATCAAAACGGCCAGCGCACCAAGCATTACTACCCCTATGAATCGACGGGCCTTGCCACCGGTATGCTCATCAATGCGCTGCATAACGTGGGGCTTGCGACGCTCACGCATACGCCCAACCCCATGAAATTTCTGAACGAGGTGTTGGGCCGACCGTCCAACGAGCGGCCTTTTGTTGTTCTGGTGACCGGCTACCCGGCAGCTGATGTCAAAGTGCCGGACATCGCAAGACGGCCGCTTGAGGAGATCGCGACTTTTTATTAAGGCCGTGTTTTAAGGCTGTCTTATTAAGACGTCGCGACCCGCTATAGGTGCCGGACCGCGCCTACTCGCCAAAAAAGTTCTCTGGCGGCCGCAAGGCTGTTGGGCCGACGCCAGAAGAACCAGTTGCTGTAGTCAGGCTTTATTGAGGCGCAAAGCTCGTCTTTATCGGCCGCGGCGTCAAACAGCGCCCTGATCGATGCTGCGGTATCGACTACCTGCTGTACCCACCGTTTGCCGTCGCGCAGCTGATAGGACGTCATGCCGGTGGGCGTCAGGTAATCGACGAAGGCCTGCAGCCAGGCGCCCTCTCTGGCGGTGCCATGGCATACGTTGCCACCTGAAAGGCGTGATCATCAACAATAGACGCCCGCGGTTTTCCGGAGCTTTTAAGTTCGCGCACGGCATCCGGGTAGCGAAGATCAATAAAGCCGATGACCGGTATTTCGATGCCTTGAAGACTCAGCCGTATGGGATGCTGATAGGCAAGCGGGGCCTGCCAGTCGCGCATAATCGGATAGCAATGATCGAGACATTTCTGCACAGTCTCGCGCTCGCGCTTGATATCAGAAGGGCGGTAGGACTCGTCGGCGCTTTCGATCAGCTCATCGAAATGTGCCGTCGCCATGTCGCGCGCGCCTTCGTGATCGAGCGCTACATTTTCATCAAGCATCTGACCGATGGTGTGATCAAGGGCCGAGCCGCGGTGCATGGCCGGTGATCCGGCCTCGCGTATTTTGAAAACGGTGTACAGCACCCCAAGCGCCGGATCGGCACGAAACTGCAGCATCGAGGTGGCCGATAGATGCTCGACCCCAAAGCGCGAGAAAGGATCTGTCATCCGCCTAGATTAACGCGCGGGATGTCGACCGCAAAATCACCGCTAGCGCTGGATAGGCTTGTACTTGATCCGGGTCGGTTGATCGGCGTCGTCCCCGAGGCGGCGCTTCCGATCGGCCTCATATTCCGCGAAATTGCCCGCAAACCAGGTGACCTGGCTGTCGCCCTCAAAGGCCAGAATGTGCGTCGCAATCCGGTCCAAAAACCACCGATCGTGAGAAATCACCACCGCACAGCCCGGGAAATTAACCAGTGCTTCTTCGAGCGCCCGAAGGGTTTCCACATCCAGATCGTTGGTGGGCTCGTCCAACAGCAGCACGTTTCCACCTTTGCGCAGCACTTTTGCAAGGTGCACACGATTGCGCTCACCGCCGGATAACGAGCCGATATGCTTTTGCTGATCGGGGCCCTTGAAGTTAAAACGCCCGACATACGCGCGCGATGAGGTTTGGTACTTGCCGACTTCCAGCATATCCAGCCCGTCGGAAATTTCTTCCCACACGGTTTTGCTGTCGTCGAGCGCGTCGCGGCTTTGATCCACGTATGCAATATCCACCGTATCGCCATGACTGATCTCGCCGCTGTCGGGTGACTCAACGCCGGTCAGCATTTTAAAGAGCGTTGTCTTGCCCGCGCCGTTCGGCCCGATGATGCCGACGATACCGCCAGGGGGCAGTGAGAAAGATAGATCATCAACAAGCAGTTTGTCGCCAAAGGCTTTGCGAAGGTGGGTTACCTCAATGACCTTGTCACCAAGGCGCGGGCCGGGCGGAATATAAATTTCGTTGGTTTCGCTTCGTGACTGAAACTCCTGATCCACCAGCTCGTTAAAGCGCGCGATACGGGCTTTGCTTTTTGCCTGCCGGCCTTTGGGATTGGCGCGCACCCATTCAAGTTCCGCGGCGATACTCTTGCGCCGCGCCGATGCGGTTTTTTCTTCCTGCTCAAGACGCTTGTCTTTTTGATCAAGCCAGGAGGAGTAGTTGCCCTCCCAGGGAATGCCGTGCCCGCGGTCGAGTTCCAGAATCCAGCCGGCAACGTTATCGAGAAAGTAACGATCGTGCGTTACCGCGATCACCGTGCCGGGATACTGCTCAAGAAAACGCTCCAGCCATGCCACGGACTCAGCGTCCAGATGGTTAGTGGGTTCATCGAGAAGCAGCATTTCGGGCTCGGAGAGCAGCAGCCGGCAAAGCGCTACGCGTCGGCGCTCACCGCCCGAAAGATGCTCAATTTTTGCCTCCCACGGGGGCAGGCGCAGCGCGTCGGCCGCGATATCAAGCTTGCGCTCGACCTCCCAGGCACCGATCGCATCGATTTTGGTCTGCAGTTCGCCTTGCTCCTCAATGAGTGCGGTCATTTCGTCGTCGGTAAGCTCTTCGCCAAAACGCGCGCTCACCCGTTCAAATTCATTAAGCAGCGCTTTGGCTTCGCCGAGACCCTGCTCCACGATCGAGCGCACATCGGCGGTGTTATCAAGCTCGGGCTCCTGGGGCAGGTAGCCGATCTTGAGGTTCTTCTGAGGTACCGCTTCGCCTTCGATCTCGGTGTCGATGCCGGCCATGATTCGCAGCAAAGTGGACTTACCCGCGCCGTTGAGACCGAGCACGCCGATCTTGGCGCCGGGGAAAAAAGACAGGTAGATGTCTTTGAGAATGTGCTTCTTGGGGGGCACCACTTTGCCCACACCCATCATGGAATAAACGTATTGCGCCATTAACTTACGAAACTGCTTTAACTTTAAAAATGAGCGGCCGATTCTACACGGCTGCCTTTTGAAACCAAACCCGCCAAAACACTATAAATACAGCATTTTTATGTTTACAATTCATTCACCTTCTATGAGATGAAACCCACTCGGAAGTAACGGACACTGGCCGTAAGGCTTTTTTACCAACCTCTAAATCTGGAAGAGAGAAAATTATGAGCAAATACTCAAGCCCCCTTTCGAAAACCGAGCTGCTGAACACCGTGGCAGAGAAATCCGGCTGCGATCGCAAGCAGGTTCGCGCGGTTCTGGACAGCCTCTCTGACGTGATTGCCGGTCACGTGGCCCCGGGGGCCGCTGGTGTGTTCAAAATGCCCGGTCTTTTCAAGATCAGCGTTGTCGATAAGCCGGCTCAGCCTGCTCGTCACGGTGTGCCGAACCCCTTCCGTCCGGGTGAAACCATGGATGTGGCCGCCAAGCCGGCGAGCCGCCGCGTGAAGGTGCTGGCCCTTAAAAACCTGAAGGATATGGCCTCTTAATCCAGCCTTTAAAGATAAAAAAGCCCCGCCCGGCCTGGCCGCGCGGGGCTTTTTTGTGTCCGCTAAGTACGTTTAACGTTTTTGCGGCATCGGCGAGCCGGCGCGAATCTCCTCGGCGGCAAGATCCCAGGCCGCAACGCGCTCCGGTCCTGCCGGATGGGTATCCAGCACAGTGGATGTGGTGCCGCCGCTGATGCGCCCGAGCTTCACAAGAATGCCGCGACCGTCTTCTAAATCAAAACCCGATTTCGAAATGATGTAGGCCGCAATGTAATCGGCTTCCATTTCCTGTTTGCGGCTGTAGGTCAGCACGCCCGCCATCGCGCCCACCATCATGCCGACCTGAACGCCGTCGGGATAATAGGTATCCGTTGCTCCCAGCAGCACCGCCATCGCAAGACCACCGATCAACGCACCGGCGGCCTGGCTGTTCTGGCTCTCGCGAATATGGTTTGCAATGTGGTGACTCATCTCGTGGGCGATCACCATGGCAATCTCGGCATCGTTGCGTGCGTATTGCACAATGCCTTTATAGATCACGATAGTCGATGCATCACTTGCGTAGGCGTTGACTTCTTCTTCGGGCGAGTAGGTGACTTCCCAGTTGCAGTCATCCTCACCGATATGGCGACACACCTCGACGGCCGCAGGCTTGAGCTGGTTGTAGATCGCCGTGATGCGCGCGACTGCTTCTTCGTCAGAGACCTGTCGTGCAGAGGGCTCAGGCGAGGCATTGATCTCGGCTGCTGCGGCATACACGCGGGCATCCGGCGCGCTCGGCCCAGCATGCTTAGGCGCTGCACAGCCGGCCAGCGACAACGCCAGCAGCAGACAAATCAGTGTTTTGGCTTTTATTAGGGTCATAAACTCACCTCGACAGGCAATTATCTTCCAGCGCAATCACCGGCGAAAAGTCGCGGTGATGTTTGTAGTCCGGGCGGATGTTTTTGGTTGCGGCATTGGAAACGGGGTTCAAAATCAGCGAGAAAATGGCCCGATTCCACGGCGACATATTGGGCGGTGAGCCGTGCAGCAGGGTATCAAAGAAGATAAGCCCCGTGCCTTTGGGTCCGGTGGCAGAGACCATGCCGTTTTTCTCGGCAAGCGCTGCGACCTTGGGCGGCTCAACGACCCAAAGCGGGTAGCTCGTGGTGGCGGTATCTAAAAAGGCGCCGTGGACTCCCGCTGAGTGGGAGCCGGGGATAAACCAAAGCGGCCCGTTGAACTCGCTCACGTCATCCAGAAATACATGCAGGTTCAGCGCGAGCGGCTTGGGGACGCCGTCTTCTTCATGATGCGTGGCAAAGTCGTAATGCCACTGCCACACCTCGCCGGAAAAAGCCGCTTTGACGTTAACCTTCACCTGCTGCACATAAACGGCCTCACCGAGGATCTGCATCGCGGGTTCCACCAGGCGCGGGTGGCGCACCAG
>JAYPPP010000006.1:0-62034 GCA_038131525.1 Gammaproteobacteria bacterium
TAGAAGTGTTTTCAGCATAAACCAGGCCGGCGGCAGGGACTACCGGGGATGAAGCAATCTCGGGTTAGACACGATTGACACGATGTCGGCCAAAAGATTTAGCAAGATATAAACCGCGGCGAATATGATCGCGCAGGCCTGAACGACCGGAAGGTCGCGCTTTGAGACACTGTCGACCAACAACTGGCCGAGACCCGGGTATACGAAGACCACCTCCACCACCACAACGCCGACCACAAGATAGGCAAGATTCAAGGCGATCACGTTGACGATCGGTCCCCAGGCATTTGGCAATGCATGATGAACGATCACCCGAAACGGCTTGGTGCCCTTGAGCCTCGCCATCTCAATATAGGGGCTCGACAGTAAATTGATAATTGCCGCGCGGGTCATGCGCAGCATATGCGCCAGCACGACAAGCGTCAGGGTCAACGCCGGCAGCAGCGTCCGAAATAATTGCTCGGAGAAGGCAAGATCCGTACTGACATTCGAGATGCCCGGAAATATGCCCGCCTTTACGGAAAGGAACAGGATCAGGATATACGCTACAAAAAATTCCGGAAACGAAATGGACGTGAGCGTTAGCAGATTGACCACGCGATCGTAGATGCTGTTTCGATAAAGCGCCGCCAGTAGGCCGAGAAACAGTGCGAGCGGCACCGCAATCGCCGCGGCAAGCCCGCCCAGGAAAAGCGTGTTGGAAAGACGCGTCCCCACAAACTCTGAGATCTCTCGCTTGCTTGCAAGCGACTGCCCGAGATCGCCGTGAAAGATCCCGCCCAGCCACTCAACGTATCGAACATAGGCCGGACGATCTAGACCGATCTCCTTACGAAACGCCGCTACGGTCTCGGGGGTCGCGGTCTGCCCAAGAATCGCCTGAGTGATATCACCCGGTAGCAGTTCAACCACGAACGCGATGATGACCGAGACTGCAAATAAGGTCAGCAGCCCGAGCGCTAATCGCTGGAGCACGACCTTCATTAATGGAGGCATAACGAAACGCTCTAATGAACTGTTCTTATGTCTTTAAAAACCAAAAACCCTGGCGCAGCTACCTGCCGCGCCAGGGTCACTTGGTCTAGCGCAATGCCAGCAAGCTTAAGCGAACCACCACCGCTCAGCCGCTTTACAGCCGTCGAGCTCCCAGTTTCCTGCGATCACATCTGGGTACTTCACCTTATCGCTGGTTGCAAAGATATCCTGCAGGAACAAGGGCAGGACCGTCCCGCCATCGCTGTGCACAATCTGCTGCATCTCAACGTAGATATCGCGGCGTTTTTTCGTGTCGGTCTCCACACGACCCATCTTCAGCAGCTCATTAAACCGCGCGTTCTGCCAATAGGTGTCGTTCCACGCAGCGTCTCCGGCGTAGACAGTCGAGAACATCATGTTCTCGGTCGGTCGACCAGACCAGTAGCACGCGGAGAACGGCTTCTTCATCCAGACGTTTGACCAGTAACCGTCATCAGGCTCACGAACCACCTCAATATTGATACCGGCCGGACGTGCGGTTTCCGCCATCAACTGACCCGCGTCAATAGAGCCGCCAAAGCCCGTCTCGGCAGCGTGGAATTGAACGTTTAAGCTGTCGAATCCTGCTTTCTTCAGGTGATACTTTGCTTTCTCGGGATCATATTGACGCTGCGGAAGCTCATCCGTTGTGGCACGGTAGAAGTTAGCCGGACCGATCGGGTTGTCGTTACCCAACTCGCCGTATCCTCTGGCCACCACTTTCAGCCATTGCTCGCGATCCACAATAAACTTCATCGCTTCACGCACGTCATTGTTGTCAAAAGGCGCCACGTTCGTGAGCATCGGCAGGGTCACCTGCTTGTTGCCCTTCGTCGCGTCGACAACGATGCCCTTCTGACGCTTCAGAAGATCAGCAGTTTTCGGTGACACGTTGTTCATGGCATCGAGCTCACCGGTACGCAGCGCGTTTTCACGCGCGGCGGAGTCGGCAATCTGCAGAGTCTCAACCTCGTCAAAGAACCGTCGATTCGGCTTCCAGTAGTTCGGGTTTGCCTTCGTAAGCGTACGCACGCCGGCCTCATGCTCAACCAAGGTGAACCCGCCGGTCCCTACCCCGGACTGCCAGTCAATCGTGCCGTCGCCGTTAGACGGACAGATCAACAGGTGGTAATCGGTGAGGATGAAGGGGAAGTCCGCATCGCCCCCGGTCAGTTCAACGACCACGCCGTATTTGCCGTCTGCTTTGACCGATGCCACACCGCCCAGCTGACCTTTGGCTGCGGATTTTGAATCCTCTCCAAGGTGGTGATTCAGTGAATCCACCACATCCTGAGAGGTCAATGATTTGCCGTTATGAAACTCAACGCCCTGACGAATCTTGAAGTTCCAGGTCTTCGCGCCGTTGCTGCCTTCCCAGCTTTCAGCCAACTCCGGTACCAACTCACCAGACGGGGCTACCTCGGTCAGGTTATTTCGCAACTGGCCGAACTGAACGTTGAGCATGTAATGGTCAAGAATCTGACCCGGGTCCAGCACATCGCTGGTCGCGCCACCAGTCACGCCCTGTCGGAAGCGACCGCCTTGCTTGGGCGCCGCCATGGCGCTTTGCATATAAAGGCCAGGCGCCATCGCACCCAGACCCATCGCCGACATGCGGGACATGAATTCGCGTCGGCTCATCGTGCCTTTCGCGACTCTATCCTGCAGACGACCGATCTCTGCTTTTTGCTTTTCGTACATATCCTGTATTCCTCCCGGTATTTTGAAATGGCGCCCAATCCGTTTAGGGGGTCGCGCCCGGATAATTCCCAGCGTGATTTCAGACTAAGGCTAAGACAAAATTAACCCGCTGATAAAGGCGATGTCAACAACAATACCGCCAAAAAAACACTTCTGAGCCGATGAACAAGGAATCCCACAAAACGGATGGCCGATCTCATGGCGGCGACGACGTCGGGGCTCCGGTATTGATGCCACCCCTTTACCGTTGGCCGCCTCAACCTCTGGCTATCCTGCAGTGGATCTGGGCGGGGGTTCTGTATCCGTGGGGGCTCTTTTTTTTGGGGCTTGCTATTTTTTCCTGGCAATACCTAACGCCGTCATTAGAGGCCATGGCCTCTTTCTCCTTGGATTGGATCGGATTAATTTGGCTTCGAAATGCCGCTCTGCTTTTCTTAATTGCAATGCCGCTGCACTGGTGGCTGTACCAAAGACGCGGCCAAAATGCCAGCCAGCAAACTCAATCCGTCATGGCAGCCACAAAACTCAGGACGGTTTCTTTTTCGCTCGCAGCTTAAGGACAATATGTTCTGGTCACTGGCCAGCGGCTGCACCATCTGGTCGCTGTATGAAGCGTTCACCTTCTGGCTATATGCAAACAGCTATCTCGACGTTCGAGAATGGAGTGACTCCAAGGGTTATTTGGCGGGGCTCACACTTCTGACGTTCTTTGCAAGCTGGGCGCATTTTTATCGTACATCGCCTGCTTCACGTCCCGGTAATTTATCGGTTGGCTCATGCACTGCACCACCGGAATAACAGTCCCCAGCCTTGGTCAGGAATATCCATGCATCCCTTGGAACACGTGCATTTATTTTCGATCTTCATAATGTTCTGGTGGATTCCAACGCATCCCGCTCTCATTATCATGCTGGGCTTCTTCCAGGGCATCAGGGCCCGCGATTTCGCATTGCGGGTTCGAGGAGATTCGCTTCGGCAAACGAATTCGTATTCCAAGTGGAGATCCTTTCCATCAGTTGCACCACAAATACTATGAGGTGAACTACGGAAATAAGCCCGCGCCTTTTGACAAACTGTTTGGCTCATGGCACGACGGCACAGAATCGGCGAAACAGGCGTTTCGTGCCCGGCGCAGAAGAGCAAGCAGTTTGGAGGCTCCAAGCGCTTCTTACGAGCGATCCACCCCTATCGCGGGCGCCAAATGCTCCAGTTCCGGGGTGTCAAATCGACAACGGCTTTATTTGAGACGGTCTGTTTCTGCGCTCGATTAACAGGAACAACGCCAGTCACCGCAATCAGCACAAAAGCCGCCCAATGCCTGACAGGCTGTAACGCTCGTCAAACCACCATGGCTATCGCGGATCCCGAAAACGTTACGAGATAAGCCACCTGACTGAAGTACACAGGGCCCAGCGATACGCACCAGCACGAAGAAAAGCGTAAATGCGACAGCGGCAATAATCCCGTGCATCAAAATTAATGCGTTTACCAGAGGACCTCTTCCCAGATAACAAAGCGCTGCCCCAGCAACATCGCGGTCACAATCCAGAATAAGCGCCGAAGCAAAGAGCATTCCGTTTGCACTTGCGAGATCATCAATATCTGCCGGTCGAAACTTTGCCGTGAAGACATTCCCAGCGGCGTAGCTCAATGGCGAAAAGCCAGCAAAAAACCACCCAATGGGTTGATCGGCCGAGAGTCCTCCATCAGGCACAACCACCAACAGCGCGCCGGCAAGTCGAGGCTGATGCCAAATCCCCGTCGAAGATCGGTCGCTCGATCATCAGAATAAGCGAGAGCAGATAGGTAAAAATGGGAACCATCGTCAGCACCAGCGACATGGCGCCTACGCTGATGTAGTTCAAACACAAAAACATATTGGCCGTGGGCAGACCTGATGTAAGGGCGCCGGCAACGATGAAATAAACGAGATGTCTTTTCGACCGGGAGTCGTTGCCGTCGTACCAGGTTAACGAGCGTAAGCACCAAAGCGCCGATGAAGACGGTCCAGAAAGCATAGGGAAGCGGTGGCACTCCAGGCCGGCACTATAACGGGCAACGTTTGTTGCGCCGCCCCAAAGAGCCGAGCAGCAAAAGAATGCCGACTGAAAGCCCTACCCTCGTACCCTGCTTATGCTGAATTTGATTCTGTCATTTATTGTGTCTGCTGCGGTTTGATCGCAACCCATTGAAGGGTTAATCGCCCTCTTCGTTTCGCAGCACAGCACCAGGGCGACAATCGTCACCCATTACACCGACCCAATCCCAGCAGGCGGCAACGTTCGTCCTAGGGCGATTTCCCACAAAATCACCCAACTGGGCGTCATGTAGGTGTACGCCATGACTTTAGTGGTCGGCAGGTGGAGGGTTGAATACTGCAGACAAAGAAAACGAGGCAGCGCTGGCAAACACCGCAAGATAGACCAGCGTAATCCATACCAAGGGCGCAACGATGCAAAGTCCGTCGCCCGAAGATCACTCGCCCCGTACACCAGCATCAAGAGCGAAGCGCCCACCATCATTCGAAGGTAAAGACCAGGGGCGATTGACCCCGGTTCAGCTTCCGGATCAGCGGGGTGTAGAGCGCATGGGCGATACATCCCACAAAATAAATCATCTCACCGCGACCTATTTCAAAAGCAAGCAATGCGTTGACGTCGGCGCGAAAAATTACCCGCTATGGCGCCGATGGCGCTGACGCTCAGCGCGACTCGAATCCGACGCGTGGCGATCTGGCCAAGGAGAAAATACGCAAACACGCCGCTCATGATCGGCATCAGGGTAAACACGGCGGCGGTTGATACGGCGGGAGCCGTCTTCAAACCCTCAAACATCAATACAAAGTAAGCGCCCATTAGCCGCCCAGCACCAGGTACCGCCATGGCGCCTCGAGATCCCTGACGCGTAATGAGGCCGCTTCTCCAGACCCACAGACCAATGACAAGTAGCGCCAGAGGGAACCGCATCGCCGTGAGTGCCGCGGGACTAGATGTCGTTCGCTATCAGGTGGCCAAGACTAAACGATCCAGCCACCAGTGCCGAAAAGAGCAGCATAGCGCCGTGAGCAAGTGCGGTGGTCCGGCTATTCATCAGCGAGGTGATTCCTAGGGGAGGTCGTCCGGCTCACTTGTGAGTGTGCAGCGGAGAAACCTCGATAACAGGTGGGGATCAGCAGTATAGTCCCGGCCTGAAGAAACACAATCGAAAATTATCAGTTCGTTGTTTATTTCACTAATCGGTCAAACGACTTTCGATCTCTAAATGCTCTGGATACCCCTCACATTCGCCGCCGCATTTTTTCAAAACATGCGATCGGCTATACAACGCCATCTGAAATCGGAACTGACGGATCTCGGCGCTGCGTCGGTGCGTTTCTTATACGCCGTGCCGTTTGCACTGGTCTGGCTCTTGGGTTTGGTTTGGATCGGACAGTTTTCCTTGCCGGCAATTCATGGCGAATTCCTCGTCTGGGTGCTTGGCGGATCAATCAGCCAAATTATCTTCACAGTGCTTTTGATGTGGCTGTTTTCTTTATCGAACTTCACGGTCGGCACCGCGTTATCGAAAACCGAGGTCGTTCAGGTGATCCTGCTCGAAGCTCTCCTCCTGCAGACAGAACTCTCAGTCCAGGGGCTCATTGCGATCATCATCGCATTCATCGGTGTTGTCGTTATGACCGTTGGTAAATCACGCACCACAATAGGTTCGGCGCTTTCCGGTCTTGGACAAAAAACAACCGTGGTTGGCCTGTTTTGTGGGCTAACGCTGGGTTTATCGTCAGTACTCTTCAGAGGTGCTGCGCTTTCACTCGATGACGGCGGCCTGCTCATTCGATCGGCATTTACCCTGGCTGTCGCAACCACCATTCAAAGTTTGATCCTATGGGTGCTGTTGACCATGCGCCAACCCGGACAACTCGGGAAGACGCTAACCCACTGGCGTATCTGTACGCTTGTGGGATTTGCCGGCTGGGCCGCCTCGATCTGCTGGTTTATGGCCTTTACCCTAACCCAGGCGGCTTACGTTCGAGCGCTCGGGCAAGTGGAATTGATCTTTACCTTCATCGCGTCCGTATTTATTTTCCGCGAGAAAGTAACGGGAACCGAGATAACGGGCGTATTGCTGCTGATCGGCGCTATTGTGTTTTTAATTTTGGAGAGATCGGCCTGAATGGATCAAGCAGAAGATCCCGACAGCAGGTACCGATCGAGAAAATAATCTAGCCAGTTACGCGCTGCCAGGGCGTGTTCGGTGTGATCGGCAAGTTGGTTATCGTGGGGTTTTGCACCGGTTAACTGCAGTTTGGGCCTTCCGCGCTCCGAGGTACACCAGCGGTTAATCATCTCCCGTGTAATTTCGGGATGAAACTCAATGCCAAACGCGTGCCCATCATACGAAAATGCCTGTCCTTGAAAGCGCTCATTCTGGGCAAGATGGACAGCACTTTGGGGGATATCGAAGGTTTCCGAATGCCACTGAAAAAACGAGGTGGTTTCCGGGAGAAACGCTTTGCCCTCTTCGGTAGGGGAAACGGGCCAGTATCCAATCTCAACTTCACCATCCCCTCGCGGTCCCACGTTCGCCCCCAATACCCGCGCCAGTTCCTGCGCGCCTAAACAGATTCCGAGCATCGGCGTTTTGCTGGGAAGTACAGCATGCTCAATCCAATGAAGTTCTGATGCGATACCGGGATTATCGTCGTCGGTAGCGCTTTGGGGCCCACCAAAGACAATCACCGCATCGTAAAGAGAAAGATCGTCCGGCAGGGCATCACCAAGACAGGGGCAAAAACGGTCAAGGGTAAAACCGCGCGCGGTCAAGTTGCGTCCGATAAGACCGAGCGTCGAAATCTCCTGATGCACAACGGTAGCAATTCGTTTCGACGAATTCATAAAGGGTCGGCTGGGGGAATGTATTAGATTTTTCTGAAAATCTATCACGAACGCAGGTGGCTACGGATAACGGCTGGACAGCCGCTGCCAATAACTGTATAAATAAACAGTACTTTGGATAACCCTGTATATCAAATACACGCCATACCTATATCTGCCAGCATGAATACACCGCTCACCAAACGACAACTGCAGGTACTGGAGTGCATCCGATCCTTTTTTGAAACGACCGGTATGCCGCCGACAAGAGCAGAAATCGCCAAAAAACTGGGCTTCCGCTCGGCAAACGCGGCCGAGGAGCATTTGCGTGCACTGGCCCGCAAAGGCGCAATCGAACTGCAGTCGGGCGCATCCCGGGGCATTCGATTGCTGACCCCCTCCGGCATTCCTGTGGTCGGTGAAGTTGCTGCAGGACACCCGATGCTGGCGGCAGAACATATTGAAGATCACTATCCCCTGCCACCCCGTTTATTTAGGCCGCGCGCTCACTACTTATTGCGTGTACGGGGAATGAGCATGCGGGATGCGGGCATCCTTAATCGCGACTTACTTGCCGTTCACCGTACCCGCGAAGCTACTAACGGCCAGATTGTGGTGGCACGACTCGACGACGAAGTCACCGTCAAAGAATTTCGTCAACGCGGCAACATTGTCACCTTAGTCCCAAAAAATCCTGATTTTTCTCCGGTTCGAATTGATCTGCGCGAACAGTCTCTGGCTATTGAGGGCATTGGCGTTGGGGTCATCCGTAATGACCCTCTCGCATGACCCTTGATGCCTGTTTGCAGCGGCAGGATATCTGGCGCGGCAAAAAAACATCATACGCCGGCAACGCCATCGCAACGGGATTTGCCGCTCTGGATCACTGTCTGCCGGGTAAAGGCTGGCCGCGAGGTGCGCTCACAGAGATTCTGGTTGAAAACATCATACGCAGTCCTCTTTGGCTGATCCTGCCGGCCTTAAAACATGTATTGGCATCTCGCCCCTGGCAGGTCTGGATTGCGCCCCCTGCCCTGCCTTACCCACCGGGCCTCATCTACAGCGGTCTGGATGTATCAAAAATAATTGTCGTCGAGGCTGAAAACGACGCTGACATTCTGTGGTCAGCCGAGCAATCGCTACGATCAAATGCGTGCAGCGCGGTTATTTTCTGGCCAGGTTCTTTAAAAACCGCCTCGATGCGTCGTCTTCAGCTTGCAGCAGAATCCGGCGATACATTGGGAGTTTGCTTTCAGAGCGACAAAGCGTTACGCCAGCATAGCCTTGCTACTTTGAGGATACGCTGTCGGGAAACCCTTGCCGGTTTGAAAATCGATTTTCTGAAGTGTCGAGGCGGGCCGCTGTACCAGGATATTTCTGTTACGTCGGATTTCAGCAAGCTAAACGTATTGAATACCGGTGATGAAGCAGGTTCGCTGGAATCCCTCCCCTGAACCGGCAGGATCAGTCCATGAGCGGCTAACGGTAATAGAGGCCGACTTATCTGGCTGCGGTGACACCGCCGCCACTACCCCACAGATGAGCTCTGGCTAGGGATTTATCTTCCCTTTTTGGCGCTTGAATCCCTGCACGAAACATCGTTGCAAAACCTATTGCAGTATTTGAGCACCATAAACAGGGTCAGCGAATTGTTATCGCTAATCGAACAGCCCAAAAAATGGTGTCCGTGCGGGTATGTCCCTAACCGCAGCGCGCACTTTGGATCCTGGCCTATCCGCCTTGTTTCGAAATCAATCTCTAGAGCGAGGGCGACTCAGGCAGCTTGCTGCCGCAGCGGGTCGCTGGACGCCCGACATCACTCTACTGGACGATGGGTTATTGCTGAATATTTCTGGAAGTACACGCCTTTTTGGCGGCATTGATCAGTTAGTTGAGCGCATTCAACGATGGATATGCGCGGAGTCAATGGACCCCTGTATCAGTCTGATGCCCACTGCGGCAAGCGCACGCTTATGTGCTCGAGCACGCAAAGCATCTCGCGTAACCTCAAGACAAAACATTCTCCCTGTCGTACGGTCACTGTCTGCCAGCGCTCTGATCACGGATATCAAAAATCAACGCCTTCTTATGCAATTGGGGACGCGCACCGTAGGCGATCTACTGCGTCTTCCCCGAGATGGCCTCGCAAGGCGGTTTGGTCCTGATCTTTTAATCCAACTCGATCGACTGCTTGGGCATTTCCCTGACCCGCAAGTTGTTTTCAAGCCAATGCTTAGATTCAGAAAAGCATGTGCTTTGGATGCCGAGGTTATTGATATCGCCTCTTATATCCTGCAGTACGGCACTTATTGAAAACACTCTCTGCGTACTTGTCAGCACACCACATAATGGTAGAGAAACTGCAATGGCGACTAACTGGCGAACGTGGCGCGTGCTACCGCCTTCCCGTACATTTAGCGAAACCTCATCGGGATATCGACGAGCTGGATCGACTTTCTCAGCTGACACTAGAGAGTCTGAAAATCAGTGACCCCATTGTCCGCCTTGAGCTCTACGCTAACCGGTTTACGCCTTGGGTCCCGATAAACAAAGCGCTCTTTGACGCAACAAACCAGGGTGTACTAACGGCCACTCGCTGCTGGAGCGGCTGCAAACCCGACTGGGCAGACACGCTGTCCATGGTATTCAGGCGCAAACTGATCATCGCCCGGAAAATGCGTGGCGGCGGTGCAAGCCCGGAGAAATTGGATCCCCTCTGTGCAGGTAGAAATCGACCGCTTTGGCTACTTCCTTCTCCAAAACCCATTCATATGAGAGATGGTCAGTTGCGTGTTGGGCATCAGCACCTTTTATCGGTGGCCCCTGTGAGCGTATATGCAGCGGCTGGTGGGACAGCCAACCGATTCGTCGTGACTATTACCAGGCTTCAATCGGCTCCCTCCGGGCATGGGTATTTAGAGATCTTGACAGTGGATGCTGGCATCTACATGGTATCTTTTAGCTTCCCGCCATATCTTGATTTACTGACTCTCAACTTGCAACAGGCTTTGGATCATCGTGATGCTCAGCGGCGGGCCTTTCTCGACCGCGAGGGGTTTGCTGGTGCGCCCCCAACCTCTGCGGCAGGATGCTTCGTTTCGTCGATACTTTCGGATAACTCGCGAAAATACCAGCTGGCTATTAATGGATGCTCCCCGACACGGAACATCTGGAGCCCTGGCTGCAGATTGGGGCGCACCTGAAGAGCCTGGGCTTTCGCACACCCGAGTGCTGGCCCAGGATGTCAGCCAGGGTTTCGCTCTCATTGAAGACTTTGGTACGGACACATTTACGCAATTGCTGGATGGCGGTGAACCTCCAGATTCTCTTTACACCCCGGCTATCGACCTGCTGATATCGCTTCATAGTGATGCGAGAAGCCAGGCGATTGACGTACCGATCTATGATCTGCAAACCCTTCTGCGCGAGGCCGATCTTCTGCCCGAGTGGTTTCTGCCTCTGCGAACCGGTCACCCATCTTCCCCCACGTCTTGCCAACTTTACGAGCAAGCTTGGATTCAGATCCTCTCTCAACTGCCGCCTCCGGCGCACAGTCTGGTACTACGCGATTTTCATGTCGACAATCTCATGCGGCTTGCTGCTGATCAACCCCTGCAACAGATCGGGCTGCTGGATTTTCAGGACGCTTTGATAGGGCCATTGGCCTATGATCTTCTGAGCTTGCTTGAAGATGCGCGGCGCGATATTCCGAAGACCCTGCGTCTTGCGATGCGACAACGTTACCTCGATGCTCTCCCCTGGCTTGATCAGGATAACTTCTCAGCCTGGTATAGCGTGCTCGCCGCTCAACGTCACTGCAAAGTTCTCGGCATATTCAGCCGGCTCGCGCTTCGTGACCAAAAATCACAGTACCTGGTACATCTCGATCGCGTGCTTGGCCTGCTCAATATGCATCGAGAGAATCCTTTACTACAGCCGTTACACACATGGCTTGAGGCCCATCTGGATCCTGTGCTTGCGCTGCCGCTTCCTGACACGGGCGTTACCCGGGTCGCTCTGGGCCTGGCAGAATCCTAAAGACAACAAACCCAAACCTGTTGCGAGGTATTTTATGGACGCCATTACATGGCAAGAATTCGAGAAAGTAGAGCTGCGCGTCGGGACAGTCGTCACTGCCGAAGTATTCAAGGAGGCCAGACGGCCGGCCTATGTACTTCATGTCGACTTCGGGGAGGAAATTGGGACACTTAAGTCAAGCGCGCAGATCACCGACCTCTATCAACCCGAAGATCTGGTGGGCTCACAGGTTGTTGGGGTCGTGAATTTTCCGCCCAAGCAGATTGGTCCCATTAAATCCCAGTGCCTGATCACCGGATTTCCGACGGCGGAGGGGCCGGTCGTTCTTATTCGACCAGAGCGCCCTGTGCCCAACGGATTAAAACTGGCCTAGCGTTAGGCGGCGTATCGTGCGAGTTCTTCTGCAGACAGTTTTGGAGCATCCAGCGCCTGGGCGTAAGCAAAGCTCTCCGGCAATACCTGCCGAGCATAGTAAAGACAGCTGAGGAGCTTGCGCCGACAAAATGCCTCGTTAGCCTCTTCAGAGTCCAGCATCGATTGGGCAAGCCCAGCAGCCTTAGCCATCTGCCATCCGCCTGCGGTCACCCCCCATAACATCAAATAATTAACCGAGTCGAAAAATGGCGCCCGGGCGTCCTGACTCGCGCTTGCAAGAATCCCTTCGGTGGTCTGCTGGAGCTGATCCAGAGCCGCCTTTGCGCGGTCAGCAATCTCTTGGAGTATGGGCTCGCTACTTTTCCTAAGGCCCTCAAGATCCGATTGCATCTCATCCATTAGATCGCGCGCCATCCCGCCGCCGTCGCGCAGTAGTTTTCGACCGACAAGGTCTGCCGCCTGGATACCGGTGGTACCCTCATAGATCGTCGTGATTCGGGCGTCTCGGTAATGCTGAGCGGCGCCGGTTTCCTCAATAAAGCCCATGCCGCCATGGACTTGCAGCGCCAGCCCAGCGACTGCATTACCCACCTCGGAGCTCCAGCCCTTGACTACGGGTGTTAAGACGTCCACGCGGCGCTGGCCCTTGGCGCGCTCGCTTTCATCCGGATGGTGGCTCGCGCGATCGGCGCAGCCCGCCGTATACACCGATAGTGCCCGCATCGCCTCAACCCGACTGCGCATGCTCAACAGCATGCGTTGCACATCGGGATGCTGTGCGATAGCCGCACGGTCGCCGGATAAATCTCCCACGACACGCCCTTGCACCCGATCGTGGGCGTAACTGACGGCGCGCTGATACGCCCTCTCAGCGATGGCATAGCTTTCAATCCCAACGGCATGGCGCGCGCGATTCATCATGATGAACATGTATTCAAGACCGCGGTTTTCCTCACCCACAAGGTACCCCACTGCGCCCCCTTGATCGCCATAGGCGAGCACGGCGGTCGGGCTGCCGTGTATACCTAATTTGTGCTCGAGCGACACACAACGCACGTCATTTCGTTCGCCGGGCTGTCCATCCTCATCCGGGATAAATTTAGGAACAATAAACAACGAAATACCCTTGACCCCCTCAGGCGCGTCCGGCGTGCGGGCCAGAACCAGATGAATAATGTTTTCAGTAAGGTCATGCTCCCCATAGGTGATGTAGATCTTTTGTCCCTGCAGTAGGTAGTGTCCCGCATCCGTCGGTCGGGCAATTGTCCGCACTGCTGAAAGATCAGACCCGGCCTGCGGCTCGGTGAGATTCATCGTGCCGGACCATTCTCCCGATACCATCTTTGGCAGAAAGCGCTGTTTCTGCTCTTCGCTACCTTTCGCAAAGATCGCTTCCGCAGCCGTCTGGGAGAGCATGGGACATAAACCAAAAGCCATGTTCGACGCATCCCACATCTCTTGGACCGCGCAGGCCACCGTCTGCGGAAGGCCCTGACCTCCAAACTCAGAGTCCAGTACCAGACCGGTCCACCCCCCCTCAATAAATTGCCGGTATGCCGCCCTCCATTCTTCGGAGGTGGTGACAACCCCGTCGTTCACCGTTGGCGCCTGCGTGTCACCTATCCGGTTAATGGGTGCAAGCACGTTCGAAGAAAATCGAGCGGCCTCATCCAACACGGCATCAATAACATCCGGACTGGCATCCTCGAACCCAGGCCAAGAGGTCACTTCTGAAATGCCCGCCAGACTCAGGGCGAATCTAAGATCATCGAGGGGAGCGGAATAATTAGGCATGATGGTTTCTCGTGGGAAGAGCGTCGGACAGCGTGCGAAGCAGATCCCAATTATAAATTTCAAGGCGTGAAAACTGAACCTCCAGCAGGCGATTCTGATCCAGTGCGTTGCCCAAATATGCTGGTCGTTTGAGGTTCATGCTAAGGTAAGAGCGATCTGGATTCACGAGGAAAGCTGTCATGAAACTACACGGTCATTGTTATTGCGGCGATGTGCACTACGAAATCGACGGCGACGTACAGGTTGCGCTTCAGTGCCACTGTCGTGAATGCCAGTACATCAGCGGCGGTAATCCCGCGGCGCTCATGGTATTTCCTAGAGAGGCGTTCACTCTGACTCAGGGCCAACTGAGCGAATTCAAAAGGTCGGATCTAGAACGCGCGGTAACACGCTACTTCTGCGGCAACTGTGGAACCGGTCTCGCCTCAGAAACCCCGAACCGCCCCGGATCCATCATTATCAAGGTCGGCACGCTGGACGACCCTTCGGTCTACCAGCCCACAGTTGCCATTTTTACCTGCGATCAACAGGCGTTTCATCATATTCCCGAGGGCATGCCTGCCCACGACAAGCGTCCGGGTTAACAAAAAACGTTCTCTCGTTACTGGGTCGACGCTGTTCGGTGACAGTTATTTCGTCCCCGTTGCGGCGTCCCGAGACCCGGTTAGATCGATCTGCGTGCAGCTAATGCGTCCGCAACCACACAGAGTATTTCGAACATCATTGTCGCGCCGGTAAGCGCCGTGTTCCCACTCGGGTCAAATGGCGGTGCCACCTCCACCACATCGCCGCCAATCAGGTTAAGACCTTGGCATCCGCGGATCATCAATTGCGCCTCTACGGTGCTGAATCCTCCAACCTCCGGCGTCCCTGTGCCGCTCGCGTAAACCGGATCCAACCCATCGACGTCAAACGTCAGGTAACACGGGCCTTCACCCGCCACCCGATGAATCTCTTGTATTACGGCTTTTACGCCAAGCTCATAGAACTCGTCCATATAGATCACGCGCATACCGGCGTCGTGACTGAACTTCCATTGGTCGAGATCATTGAGTGTTCCTCGAATACCGATCTGAATAGTTCGTAACGGATCGATCAAGCCTTCCTCAACGGCTCGCCGAAACGGTGCGCCGTGATGAAACTTTGACCCCAGGTAATCGTCGCCGGTATCACAATGGGCATCGAAGTGAATGAGTCCAACCGGTTCGTCTTTGGCGATCGCCCGCAGGATTGGCAGCGTGACGGAATGATCCCCTCCCGCCGATACCGGCACAGCGCCCGCGGAATGCAGCCGTTCATAAAAATGGCAAATCTCATCAAGGCTTTTCTCAAGATGAAACGGAGACTGCACCCACGCGTCGCCCACATCTGCCACCGAACACAGATCGTGAGGGCCAATGCCGTTCGCCTGGTTCCGTCGACGCATGAGACTCGATTGGTTGCGGATTTCCCTCGGACCGTGTCGGGCCCCCGTTCGATTAGTGACTCCCCCATCAAACGGTACGCCAACGAGCGCAATATCAAGCCCCTCATAGTCCTCACGGTAAGGCGCTCGCATGAACGTCGGTAGGCCGGTGTAGCGCGGTCGTTGAATCGGGTCGTTATAAGCCTCGTACTGATACATGAATGCCCCTGGCAAGTAAGGTCGATTAGACCCATAGAATGCCTTTGGAGGGCCTTTTTTGACAAGTCTATTTCCGGGTCGAGATACCTCTATGGGATACAGCTCTCGTTCATAATTGAGACTGGTCTTCAGTTCGCTCACAGGATCCCAATTGTCACAGTCTCACAGCTACGCTCGTGCTCGACAGCAGCTCAGGAGCTTGTTTGACGCCGCGGTTGCCCGCGCCTACCCCGGGTCCGATCTCGCGGATCAGATCCCTTCCATCGGATCAGGCCGGGTCGTCGTCGTGGGAGCGGGCAAAGCAGGTGCCGCGATGGCGCAGATTGTCGAGCAATCCCTCGAGCGCATTGATGAGGGTCTCGTTATCGTGCCTTACGGTCACATTCGGGCGTGTTCTCAAATCCCGATCATTGAGGCCGGTCACCCCGTTCCGGATGCTCTGGGGTTGCAAAGCGCGCAACACATTCTGCGTCTGGCTCTCTCGCTTGAAGAGAACGACACGCTGATTTGTCTTTTGTCCGGAGGCGGAAGTGCCCTGCTTAATCTACCCATGGAGGGGATCACTCTCGAAGAAAAACGTGCCGTCACAAAAGGCCTGCTTTCATGCGGCGCCACGATTCATGAGATCAATACGGTGCGAAAGCATCTATCGCAAATCAAGGGAGGACGCCTTGCTCAAGCAGCCTATCCCGCGCGCACCATCACGCTTGCCATCTCGGATGTTCCCGGCAATGATCCCTCAACCATCGCGTCAGGGCCGACTGTGGGTGATACAACCACCCAAGCCGATGCGATTAGCATCCTTCACAGGTACGCGCTGCACGTACCTGATGCCGTTAACGCCATTCTGACATCTGATCGTTACGAAAGCCCTGCACCAGGTGATGAAACCCTTAGCCGCACGCGGTACGTAATCACCGCCACCGCGGCCCAAGCCCTGGATACGGCAGCCGCGGGTGCTGCGGGGCAAGGATTCGAGACCGTTAACCTCGGAGACGAAGTCGAAGGTCTTGCCTATAAGGTCGCTCAAGACCATGCGGCGATATTCGAGTCTCTCAGTCGGTCGGAACCGGCATTGGCCCCTTTGCTGCTTTCTGGAGGCGAGCTGACCGTGCGGGTCCAAGGATCAGGGCGCGGAGGGCCCAATCTTGAATATCTGCTTGCTCTCGCGATTGCCTTGGATGGCCGCCCCGATACTTTCGCCCTTGCCTGCGATACGGACGGGATCGACGGCGCCACCAAAGCCGCGGGCGCCATCATCACTCCGGACACGTTGGACCGCGCCAAAGGTCTCGGCCTGGATGCGCGTGCTTATCTGACAAATAACGATGCGGGAACCTTCTTTGAGCATCTCGATGATCTCATCGTCACCGGACCCACCTGTACCAATGTGAACGACTTTCGGGTTATTGCCTACATTCCAAGCAGCGATTGATTTACTATTCGGCCTTTGTTTTTTCTGGAAGAACGCTCTGTGGGGAAACGCTTAAGTAAGATCTATACGCGAACCGGTGACGATGGCACCACGGGCCTTGGCGACGGTAACCGCATTTCAAAGACTGCTCCGCGCGTTGAAGCGATGGGTGATGTCGACGAGCTCAATAGCTTGATAGGGCTGATGCTGACAGAGTCTGTGCCGGAGCAAGTTCGCCAAAGTCTTCTTGGAGTGCAGCACGGCCTCTTCGATGTGGGTGGGGAGTTAAGTCTGCCCGGATACACACTGATGAGTCCCGATCGTGCGTCCGCACTCGAGGTCATTCTCGATGAACTTAACGAAGCGCTAGCCCCCTCGAAGAGTTTATCCTTCCGGGTGGCACGCGCCGCTGCGCTGTGCCACGTTGCCCGCAGCGTGTGCCGAAGAGCGGAGCGTCGGCTCTGTTCCATTGACGATGGACACGAGGTTAACGCGGCATCCGTCAATATCTAAACCGCCTCTCGGATCTCCTCTTTGTTATGGCCCGCAGCCTCAATAACGCTGCAGGGTCACCTGACGTGCTCTGGCAGCAGAGTTTTCCAACCCTCCACCGTCCAAGAGTTAAACGGCTCAGAGGCGGGCGCCGAGCCGCAAGAAGCGAACAGGAGAACTCTTACCCATCTCGTCAGACTTCTCGGAGCTGCGCTTTAAAGTGCTTCCAGCGAAAGAAAGGACCGGGTCGGTCTTTCGTCCTGGAGCTATCTCGCTGTGCCCAACGATTCGCTCCGTCGTGATCTTAGGAAATGAGGCGCGGAGGGAGCGTGTCAGGTAAACCAGCGCGGCGTATTGAAGTTCGGTAAACGGATGATCATCAGAGCCTATCAGCTCAATACCCACCGAGAAATCGTTAACCCGTTCGCGGCCGTGAAAACTCGAAACGCCGGCATGCCAGGCGCGCCGAGTCACAGGAACATACTGTATCAGGCGTCCTTCACGATCAATGAGGAAGTGGGAGGACACCCGTAAAGACGGAATGGTCTGAAAGTACGGATGCGACGTGACATCAAGGCAGCCAAGAAAGAGGTCATTGATCGCGTCCGTCTCAAACTCGCCGGGCGGAAGACTGATGGAGTGGATGACTACCGTGTCGATCTCCATCCCGTCAGGGCGATCGTCACTGTGGGGGGAGCAAAGACAAGTGATGCCGGGAATCAGCCCGGTCTCAACATCAAGGCGCCACTGGGGGTCTTCCACGATCCGCGACTCCGGCGTCGATCAGCCTACCGAGACAAGGGACGACTTGGTCTGCCTGAACGGTCCAACACCCCATACGCTCAGACTATTTTAAGCTCCGGCTGAGCCGTGACTAGTCGTCCGCCGAAGTCCCGTCTTCTTCAGGGATATCCATCAGCTGTACGTAAGCCATAGGGGCGTTATCCCCCGGACGCATGCCGCACTTCAGGATTCGTGTGTAGCCGCCCGGTCGATCGTGGAACCGCGGCCCCAGAGTATCGAACAACTTGGTCACGGCATCGCGATCCCTAAGACGGGCAAACGCCAGCCGGCGATTTGCAACAGAGGGATTTTTGGCCAGTGTAATCAAAGGTTCGGCCACCCGACGCAACTCCTTCGCCTTAGGCAAGGTCGTGCGGATTTGCTCGTGAGTGAAGAGCGAGGCCGCCATATTAGCGAACATCGCCTTTCGATGACTGGAATCGCGCCCCAGGGCGCGGCCGATTTTATGATGACGCATGACCGTCTCTCCGTTTACTCAGTCCAAATGCTTAATGCAGGCTATCGCGCTTTTCACGCTGCAGTGAAGCCGGCGGCCAGCTTTCCAACTTGACGCCGAGCGACAACCCTCGACTCGCGAGTACGTCTTTGATTTCTGTTAAGGACTTCTTCCCGAGATTTGGGGTCTTGAGAAGTTCCACCTCAGTGCGCTGAATGAGATCACCGATGTAATAGATATTCTCAGCCTTCAGGCAATTCGCTGAGCGAACCGTAAGCTCCAGATCATCCACGGAGCGAAGCAGCATCGGATCAACCCGCTCCTCAAGCACTTCGGCATCGGCCCGATCCGACTCTTTCAACTGTACGAATACTGCAATCTGCTCATGCAACACTCGGGCCGCGCGCCGGACCGCTTCTTCAGGGTCGATGGTTCCGTTCGTTTCGATCTCCATCACCAGCTTATCAAGATCAGTACGCTGTTCGACTCGGGCATTCTCAACGGAATAAGACACGCTGCGCACAGGACTGTAAGACGCGTCTAAACGAAGCACCCCTACCCCGCGGGTCTCGCCCTCGTCGGCGCTCGGGTCCACGACTTGATAACCTCGGCCGGTACTGACGGTAATTTCCATATTCAGCTCGCCCTCGGCGGAAAGATTTGCAAGCAGATGATCCGGATTAACCACTTCCACATCGTGGTCCAACTGGATATCGCCCGCCGTCACCACGCCCGGCCCTTTTTTCGAGACGCGGAGCACGGCTTCATCGCGATTGTGCATGCGCACCGCGAGACTCTTCAGGTTCAGCAGAATCGCGATAACGTCTTCCTGAGCGCCCGGCACAGCCGAATACTCATGACTGATCCCGTCTATACGAACCTCGGTCACCGCGGCACCCGGCATCGACGACAGCAAGATACGTCTCAATGCGTTACCTAGCGTATGGCCAAACCCACGCTCAAGCGGCTCGAGGGTAACGGTGGCGCGCGTCTCGGAACTGGACTTGACGTTAACGACGTTCGGTTGGAGAAAGTCTTCTCTGGCTTGCGACATGGGGCAATTACCTCTGTTATTTAATCTGCTACGGTGAAGCCATGCATTATTCAATGCCGGCTGATTTCCCGCTGAAACGATCGACCAATTACGTTATTTCGAATAAAGAGCGACCACGAGCGACTCGTCGATCTCCTGCGAGAGATCGGCTCGATCAGGGACCGACTTGAAAACCCCTTTAAAGGCTTTTGCATCCACCTCGACCCAAGGTACGAATCCGATCTGTTCGGCAATCTCAAGGGCCGATTTAATTCGGAGCTGGGATCGGGAACCCTCTCGGACCGCCACTTCATCCCCGGCCTTCACCTGATAGGACGAGATATTCACTCGCGATCCGTTCACAAGGATTGCGTTATGGCTCACCAACTGCCGCGCTTCCGCACGGGTGATTCCGAATCCCATCCGATACACAACGCTGTCTAGCCGTGACTCGAGCAGTTGGAGAACTTCTCACCGGTCGACGCTTTTGAACGAGCCGCCTCCACGTAGTAACTGTGGAACTGTTTCTCCATTAGCCCATACATATGACGTAGCTTCTGCTTCTCGCGCAACTGCGTGCCGTAGACAGTTGACCGCGCGCGCCGTGCCCCAACCAAGCCGGAGGTCGATCAAATTTGCACTTGGAATCGAGCGCGCGAATTGGGCTTTTCAGGGGACAGGTCAGTACCAGCGCGGCGCGCCAGTTTACAGGTCGGTCCACGATATCTCGCCATAAGTCTTCTCTCTCTTACTTTTTACGTTCTAGGTGCTTCCGACGCCAATCAAACGCGTCGACGCTGGCGGACGACAACCGTTGTGCGGCATCGGTGTGACGTCTGTAATCGACGTAATTTCAAAACCAATGTTATTCAGCGCACGGAACAGACGAATACGGCCAGGTCCGGGGCCCTTAATCTTCACATCGAGCTGCTTCATGCCCGTTTCCTGAGCCGCGCGACCCGCCGTCTCCGCAGCAACCTGCGCAGCGAATGGCGTGCTCTTACCCGGCTACCGCGAAGCCTGCGCCCCGGATGTGGCCCATGAGACCGCGTTTCCGTGACGATCAGTAATGGTGATGATCGTGTTATTGAAGGTCGCGTGTACGTGGGCAACCCCTTCAGGGATGTGCTTCTTGACCTTCGCTTTTGTGCGCTTTTGTTCTGGACTTTAGCCATGCGATCTGTTCCTGTCCTTATTTACGAATGGGTCGCTTCGGACCCTTTCGGGTTCGTGCATTAGTCGAGGTTCGCTGCCCTCGCACCGGCAACCCCCTTCGATGCCGCATCCCGCGGTAGCAACCCATATCCATAAGGCGCTTAATGTTCATCGAAATCTCGCGACGCAGATCACCCTCCACCGGTATCCTGGCGACCTGCGAACGAATCCGGTCCGCGTCCTCTTCCGATAGTTCGTGGACCTTCGTCGTTCGGGCAATTCCCGTTTCGTCACAAATGCGCTGTGCCGTGACGCGAGCCAATACGTAAACCGACGTCAAAGCCACCTCGAGATGTTTATTCGCTGGGAGGTTAATTCCTGCTATACGTGCCACTGTCTCGCCTCTTTCTAGTTAAGCGCTGGTTAAGCGGGTCGGTGAACCTAATCAACCCTGTCGCTGTTTATGCCGGGGATCAACGCAGATTACGCGAACGCTGCCATTGCGCCGAATAACTTTGCAATTCCGGCAAATCTTCTTTACGGATGCTCGTACTTTCATGCTGCTTCCTCGGTCTCGTTGTTACCTTGGCAGGCCCATCCCGCCACTGACCAACGAGGACTTCTTCATCAAACTTTCATACTGTCTCGACATGAGGTGTGACTGAATTTGGGACATCATGTCCATCATCACGACCACGATAATAAGAAGAGACGTTCCACCAAAATAGAATGGCACGTTCCACTTAACGATCAGGAACTCAGGTATCAAACAAACGACCGTCAGATAAAGAGCGCCTGCGAGCGTTAATCAGGAAACCACCTTATCGACATAGCTTGCCGTCTGAGCGCCTGGGCGTATCCCGGGACGAACGCGCCTGACTTTTTCAGGTTGTCCGCTATTTCTTTTGGGTTAAAAACAAGCGCCGTGTAGAAAAAGCAGAAAAAGGATCATGCCGGCGTATATCCAAGGTGTACACGGGCTGTCCGGGGCCAAAGTAGTCGCGATATCCTTCAACCAGCCCATCCCTCGCTTTGACCGAACCAGCTGCCGAGCTTGCTGGGAACAAATGATGCTAGAGGCAAAGATAGGCGGGATCACCCCGGCCATGTTCAATTTAAGGCAGGTGTGTGGATTGTCCCGCAATCATCCTCCGACCTTGCTGCCGCTTCGCGTAATTGACCGTTATACGACGCTGACCACGCTCGACGAACACGACGAAAGCCGTCCCACAAGAATCGCCCCACGAATAGCGCCAACACGCCGATAGGTGTAAACGCGCCAGTTCGGGCTAACTCGAGAGTCCCCGCCACGGCGGAGGGTAACCCGCCACGATACTTCAAAAATAATGGGCGAAATGCCGTTTCCGATCCGCGCTCCATAATCTGCTCCCAGCCAAACAGGAACATGGTCCCCGTTACCAGTGTAGCCACAGTAGTAATCTTGAAACCGAGCCAGGCACCAGCACGACAGGGCCGCCCGGCTCCTGCTGCCCTCAATCGCAATAGCAATACCTAATCCTGGAAGGTAGCCAGCAGAACCGTACCGTAACGCGTGTACTGGGTAATTTTCGACGTCCGGCCTCGCCCTCTTTTTCAGTGTTTCAAGTTGAGGGATTACCGAGGTCATCATCTGGATGATGATTGAGGCCGAAATGTAGGCATCACACCAAGGGCAAATATCGAAAGACGCTCAGGCGCTCCACCGGAAAACATATTGAATATGTCGACGATGGAACACGCGTTTGCTCGAACAACGCGGCCACCGCCGTAGGATCCACCCCGGGTATCGGGATGTGCGTTCCCAGCCGGAAGACGACCATCGCCCCCAGCACAAACAGAATGCGCTGGCGCAATTCGGTCATCTTCCCAGGGAAGGCTAGTGGAGAAGCCGCCATAGGTTTGAGGCCTCGACCTTTCCTCCGGCTTGTTCGATCGCCGCCCGCGCACCGCGGGTCACTAATACCCCGAAGGACAACGGCGCGCTCAATCGTGCCGGAAGCGATCACCTTCGCTCGCAGCGCGTCATGCCTGATCACGCCGGCCGCTTTAAGTGCTGCAAGGTCAATCTCGCCGTCCACGGCTGAAGCTCATGAGTCTGACCTCCGCTACCGCGGACGGACAAGCGAACGAAATCCACGCTTCGGGAGTCGGCGCTGAATAGGCATCTGGCCACCCTCGATCCCACCTTGTGGAAGCCGCCGGCGCTTGGACTTCCTGACCCTTCACACCTCGGCCTGCCGTCACCCAACCGGACCGGCTCCACGCCCAACGCGCTTCGCATTTGGACCGGACCCTTCAGCGGGCTTTAACTCATTCAACCGCATTTTAGATTTCCTCTACTCGAACAAGGTGGGACACTTTTTGATCATCCCTCTTACAGCCGGAGAGTCTTGAACCTCAACCGTATGGTGCATCCGCTTCAGCCCAAGTCCATGAACACACGCCATCTGGTGGCACCGCGACCGAACTTACTTTTCAACGGCGTTGCTGATTTTTGTCAGGCATCGGCCGACTCCTTTCCAGGACATGGTCGACAGACTTTCCGCGACGAATCGCGACCTGACGCGGGTTCTGCACGCCCAGCAGACCGGCGACCGTTGCCCGCGCCACGTTGATCGGATTTGTCGTACCAATGACCTTCGCAAGCACGTCTTTCACGCCAGCAGCTTCGAAGATGGCGCGCATCGTGCCACCGGCAATGATTCCCGTACCGGCCGACGCAGGACGCATGACCACGCGGGCCGCGCCGTGTCGACCCACAGTCGCGTAGTGAAGCGTCCCTTTCTTGAGCTTGATTTTGCGCATATTGCGGCGCGCCTCATCCATGGCTTTCTGGACGGCCACGGGCACTTCTCGAGCCTTGCCGCGGCCAATTCCCACTCGACCGTTGCCGTCACCCACGACGGTCAGTGCCGAAGCCGAAAATACGCCCTCCCTTCACGACCTTGCAACGCGACGTACGTTGATAAGCTGCTCGATAAAACCTTCGCTATCGACCGAAATTTGTTCTGCTTTGTCGCCATACTCGTTCTCGTAATTACTCGGTACGCTAAAACTGGAGTCCGCCCTCGCGGCAGCATCTGCCAGCGCTTTGATCCTACCGTGATAGCGGAATCCGGACCGATCGAACGCCACGCTATCAACGCCCGCGGCCTTGGCCTTCTCTGCGATGCGCTTACCCACCGCCGCAGCCGCCGCAATATTCCCGCCGTTTTTATCTCGCTTTTCACATCGGCCTCGACGGTAGAAGCGCTCGCGAGGACACGACTTCCCGAGGCGTCAATGATCTGTGCATAGATATGTCGGGGTGTGCGAAATATGCATTCGCGTCACACGATCCCTTGAAATCTTCGCGCGGGTGCGTGTGCCGCGGCGAATCCTCGGGCTTTTATCTGTCATCTTGGTAAGTCTCGTAAGCCATGTTACTGACGCGCTCAAACCCTAAGTGGCGTCAACTTAAATCATTACTTCTTCTTAGCCTGCTTTCTCGCCACGTACTCGCCCGCATATCGAATGCCTTTGCCTTTATAGGGCTCAGGTGGGCGGTAGGCGCGAATCTCGGCGGCCGCCTGGCCGACGCGCTGCTTGTCAGAACCCTTGAGGACGATTTCGGTTTGGGAGGGCGTCTCTACCGAGACCCCCTCGGGCATTTCGTACACCACGGGATGCGAAAAGCCGAGACTTAAGTTCAGTTTGGCGCCTTGCGCCTGCGCTCGATACCCGACGCCGATAATCTCGAGCTTTTTTCAAAACCATCGGTCACTCCGGTGACCATGTTCGCAATTAAAGCCCGAAAGGTTCCGGCCATGGCCCAGGCAGCGTCGCTTTGAGGACTCACCTGCAGGGCGCCTTCCTCTTCTTTGACGCCAACGGTGTCATGCAAGGCGATTGAGTTCGCCTTTAGGCCCCTTCACACTTACAGCGCCGGCGGCAATCGTCGCCTGAACGCTGCTCGGTAAGGTGATCGGGTTTTCGCTACTCGCGACATATCAGTTACTCCTAAATTCGCTCTTAGTTCTTATGTGCGTGGCTGTATGCGTAAGCTCTGATAATGATCTTGCAAATGATCAAAACACGCGGCAGAAATTTCGCCACCGACACCGGCAGATCTGGCCTGCCGATCCGTCATCAAACCCTTTGAGGTGGATACCATGACGACTCGAGCCCCGTTGACATGCGGCATATCAGGCCACACTGCAGTACACCCGGCGACCGGGTCTACTCACTCGCTCAATACGTTCGATAGCGCTCGCTCCATCCGCGTAGCGCAGGGTGATAGTCATCTCACCTTTGCCCCCATCCGTAGAGGTTGCGACATCGGTCACGTAACCCTCTGCCCAGCGCCTCGGCAAGGGTATCTTGGTCTTGGATGACGGCATGGTCACCTCGCGCTTGCGGGCTGCGAGTGCATTGCGACTCGGGTCAGCATATCGGCGATCGGATCGGACATACTCATAGCAATTCCTTCTACGTCAGGTATACGGTTCGCCTCATGTGAGGCCTTATTTCTGTTCTGTATTTACGATTCTGTTAGGGCGGGCGTGACCCTGTTTTACCAGCTCGCTTTGACGACCCAGGGCTTCGCCGCGCATGACCCCTCGCACTGGGCATTGCGCGCCAATCAAAGCGACGGAAATACCCTCGCGGACGGCCCGTCATGGCGCAGCGGTTCCTCTGCCGCGACCGCGAAGTCGCGGGAGAGCTTTGAAGATCCAACATGGCCTGCCAACGGTCGTCGTAGGAGAAGGACTCGTCAGTGACCTTGTTACGCAGGCGTCTCTTTGAGATTTAAATTGGGCGTTAAGCTTCTTACGCTTTACTTCCCGGGCTAGCATGGATTTCTTTGCCATTACGATTCCTATTTTCGAAGCGGGAAGTTGAATCCACGAAGCAGCGCTTCGCCTTCCTCATTGGTTCGCGCGGTGGTTGTGATCGTCACATCCAATCCACGCAGTGCGTCGACCTTGTCGTAGTCAATCTCGGGAAAATGATTTGCTCTTTAAAGCCGACGCTGTAGTTGCCTCGCCCGTCAAACGAGCGTGCCGAGGCGCCGCGGAAATCACGAACCCGTGGAAAAGCGATGCTGATCAGCCGGTCAAGAATTCATACATTCGGTCTCGGCGCAAGGTTACTTTGCATCCAATCGGCCAGCCTTCTCGAATCTTGAACGCCGCCACTGATTTTCGGGCATTCGTGACAATCGGCTTCTGGCCAGCGATCTTGGTCAGATCTTCGACAGCGGCGTCCATCGCCTTCTTGTCCGCTACGGCCTCACCCACACCCATGTTCAGGGTGATCTTAGTGATTCGCGGAACCTCCATCGAGCTTGAATATTTAAATTGCTCCATCAGAGCCGGCACCACGGTCTTCTGATAGTGTTCTTGCAGTCTTGCCATGTCTTTCTGCCTGATAACCTGCCTGTTAACGTCTAGCCGACATCGATCATTTCGCCATCGGGCGAAATATTCAGACCTTCTTGCCGTCTTCCAGCACTTTGAAGCCAACACGATCTGCCTTCTTGCTGTTCGGGTTATAGATTCCCAGATTGGATATCTGAATCGGGGACTCTTTGGAACGATGCCGCCAGTCTCGCCTTTGTTCGGGTTGGGCTTGGTGTGTTTCTTCACCACATTCACGTTGTCAGGGCTCGCTGCTCGTCGAGCACGCGCAGAACCGTGCCCCCTTGCCTATCGCGGCCGGTCAGCACTACAACGTCATCGCCCTTTTCAGAAATTTCTTCATGATTACTTCCTTTTGACCTCAAAGGACCTCGGGTGCCAGCGAGATGATCCGCATAAATCGCTCGGATCGAAGCTCGCGGGTAACCAGGCCAAAATACAGGTCCCAACCGGCTGGAATTGGGCATTCAAAAGCACTGCCGCATTGCTATCAAAGCGGATCAAGGACCCGTCAGCACGACGTACCCGTGCTTGGTTCGAACGACTACTGCCTGATAAACGTCGCCCTTCTTAACGCGACTGTTCGGGATAGCTTCTTTGACGCTCACCTTGATGATGTCGCCGACGCCCGCATAGCGGCGCTTGGAGCCTCAAGCACCTTAATACACTGAACCCGGCGAGCTCCGCTGTTATCCGCGACGCTTAGGTTGCTTTGCATCTGAATCATGGTCTTCTACCGATATTGACGTAAACGTTCTTTTCTTTCAGGGCGCAGTTTGTACTCGACGGCTTACGCAGAGGTCGGCAGACCCCGATCTGCCCGGTTGACGACCTTGACTAAGCGCCAACTCTTCGATTTGAAATTGGCCGGGACTCCTCAATCACAACAATGTCACCCTTCTGGCATTCATTGTTTTCATCATGGGCATGCAAGCGAGTGGACCGCCGGATGTACTTTTTATACAGCGGATGCTGCAACTGCCGTTCAACCAACACAGTTATCGTTTTATCCATCTTGGCGCTCTGAACGCTGCCCTGCAGCGTGCGAGCGCGTACTTCTTTACTTCGACTCTTATCTTCGCTCATGACGCTGCTCTGTTGATTTCGCTCATGCGGGTTTTGATACGGGCAATCTGCCGTCGGACTAGCTTGAAGCGTGATGGATTCGCCAACTGACCGGTGCCGCGCTGCATACGCAGATTAAACTGTTCCTTGCGTAGATCAAGGAGTTCTGACTTGAGCTCATCTGCACCCATACTGCTTACTTTTTCTCAGCCATGACTTTGGCACCTAAGCGGCTTGTCGTTTGACAAATGATGTGGAAATCGGAGCTTCGCCCTGCCAGACGAAAAGCCTCTCGCGCCATTTCTTCTTCTACGCCCTGGATTTCATAGAGCATGGTGCCTGGTTGCACCAACGCGACCCAGTACTCAGGGTTGCCCTTCCCTTTTCCATGCGTACCTCGAGAGGCTTTTTGGACACAGGCTTATCTGGGAAAACCCGAATCCATACGCGGCCACCACGCTTCACGTAGCGGTTGATGGCTCGTCGAGCGGCCTCAATCTGACGGGCGGTCAGACGTCCCCGTCCAGTGCACTGCAGACCGAAGTCGCCGAAGCTAACGTTGCTGCCACGCGGCCAGCCCGCGATTGCGGCCTTTCTGTTGTTTGCGAAATTTTGTTCGTTTGGCTGGAGCATTTAACCTAACCTCAGACAGTAGCGTTCGCTTGCGCAGTCTTCGGTGCTTCTACCTCTGACGCGCCCGGGAGGATCTCCCTTAAAAATCCAGACCTTCACGCCTATCACCCCGTAGGTGGTTTGCGCCTCTGAAAACCCATAATCGACATCCGCTCGTAGCGTGTGCAGCGGCACCTGGCCTTCGCGGTACCACTCGGTTCGAGCAATTTCGGCTCCGTTCAATCGGCCTGAAATCATGATCTTTACGCCCCCAGCCCCGAGGCGCATCGTATTCTGCACCGCGCGTTTCATGGCGCGGCGGAACATGATTCGTTTCTCCAGCTGCTGGCACACGTTCTCGGCAACCAAAGAGCGTCCAACTCAGGCTTGCGGATTTCCTCAGCCACCTGCACGGGAACGTTGTTATTAAGGACCAGGATATCGCGCCGAAGCTTCTCGATGTCCTCGCCTTTCTTCCCGATGACGATACCAGGGCGGCCGGTATGAATCGTCCGTTTAACGTCTCACCCGCCCGAACGAGCTCAATGCGACTTACCGCGGCGTTCGCTAGTCGTTTGCGCAAAACTTACGGATACCCTGATCTGCGACGAGATTCTTGGCGTAAGTGCTGCCGGTTGCGAACCATTTGGCATCCCAATCCCGAATTACACCAAGGCGGAAACCGTTTGGATGAATCTTTTGGCCCATGTGTTAACTGCCCCTTTGGCAACGTCACTGACGCTGACCGTTATGTGACTGGTGGTCTTAATCAAAGGGTGGCACGCCCTTTGGCGCGGGAAACAGCGCTTCATCACAGGACCCTCATCGACCATGATCTGACTGACGCGCAGCTCGTCAATGTCTGCCCCTTCGTTATGCTCAGCGTTTGCGATCGCAGACTCGAGGACTTTGCGAATCACGCCAGCTGCTTTTCGTGGACTGAACTGCAGCAACTCAGAGCCTTTGCCCACGGGTAGATTTCGCACCTGATCTGCAACGGAGTCGCCCCTTCTGGGGTGACAGTCGTACAAATCGGGCAACGGCTTCGACTTCCATTTTCTTAGTCTCTCTTTACTTGTTTCGCTCTGAGGTGATTACTTCGCTCAGTGATTACTTCGTCTTCCGATCCGCCACGTGACCGCGAAAGGTGCGGGTCGCGGCAAACTCGCCCAGCTTATGACCGACCATGTTTTCCGTAACCAACACCGGCACGTGCTGCTTTCCGTTATGCACTGCGATCGTCAGTCCAACAATTCCCGGCATGATCATGGAACGGCGAGACCATGTCTTGATAGGGCGGCGAGAGCCCTCGTCTTTAGCTTTGGACACTTTTGCCCAGAGCGAGTGATCGACAAAGGGCCTTTCTTTACGGATCTAGGCATACCTATTTCTTCCTTCTTCGGATAATCATTGAGCTGGTTCGTTTATTACGGCGCGTGCGGTATCCCTTGGTCGGCGTGCCCCAGGGCTTACCGGATGGCGACCGCCGGAGGTTCTCCCTTCCCCACCGCCGTGAGGATGGTCTACCGGGTTCATGGCGACACCGCGAACGGTCGGTCTTATCCCACGCCAGCGCTTGGCACCGGCCTTTCAAGTTTGCGAAGCGAGTTCTCGGAATTCCCGACTTCGCCCACGGTGGCCCGGCACTCTGCAGGACCTTGCGGGTCTCCCCGGAGCGCAGCCGCATCAGCGCGTAGGCTCCCTCGACCCAGGTACTGGATCGATGCGCCAGCGGATCGCGCCAGCTGGGCGCCTTTGCCGGGTTTTAATTCAACACAATGCACCACGGTTCCCACCGGTATGTTTTTGATCGGGAGGTATTTCCGGGTCGAATCGGCGCATCGCCTCCTGACGTGACGGTGTCACCAGCGTTTTAAGCCCTTGGGCGCGATGATGTAACGGCGCTCACCATCGGCGTATAACAGAAGAGCGATATGTGCGCTGCGGTTCGGATCGTATTCCAACCGTTCAACGCGTGCCGGGATACCGTCTTTCGCCCGTTTGAAATCAACAAGGCGATAGTGATGCTTGTGACCGCCTCCACGATGACGCACAGTGATGCGTCCGGCGTTGTGCGGCCATTGCTTGCCGTTTGTGATTCGGTCAGCGACGCTACCGGTCGGCCCTTATAAAGGTCTGGAGAGACCACGCGGACCATACCGCGCCGGCCGGCGGGGTGGGCTTTTGTTTAACGACTGGCATCTCAGTATCCTGTTCCTTACGTCTATATTCCTATCGGACTGCTCAGCGCCCTTAAGCGCCAGCACCCATAAAGTCGATATCCTGACCTTCCGCTAGGCGAACGTGAGCCTTCTTCCAGTTCCGCCGCTTACCGGGGCTTCGGCCAAACCGCTTCATCTTGCCGCGTACATTCACAACCTGGACGTCCTCTACCGTGACATTGAACTGGTGTTCCACGGCCTGGCGTATTTCGGGCTTAGTGGCATCGATCAAGACCTCAAACACCACTTGATTCGCGAGATCCGCGGCCGTGGTGCTCTTCTCCGAAATTACCGGAGCAAGAATGATTTGATGAATACGCTCCATGTTCATTGCAGCGCCTCCTCGACTCTTTACGGCCGCTTCCGAAAAAGATCACGTGCTCACTGCCAACCAGGCTCACTGGATTGAGTTCTGCTGCTTCAGTGTTTCCACGCCGACTAGATTTCTGGAAGCGAGGGCGACATTGAGATCGAATTCGGAGGTCACCAAAAGCACTCGGCCGGTGATCCCGAGCCCTTGGAGTGTTTTGGACATCTTTGCGGTCTTGGGTTCGTCCACATGGATATCGTCACAAATCATGACGCGGCCTTGGCGAACCAGCTCCGAAAGGATGGAGCGGATCGCGGCACGATACATTTTGCGGTTCAGTTTTTGCGCGTAGGAGCGGTTAGCTGACGGGAAAGCTCGACCACCACCTCTCCATATGGGGCTGCGGCTGGTGCCTGCCCGAGCCCGACCGGTTCCCTTCTGACGCCATGGCTTGGCGCCACCGCCACTGACGGCAGAGCGATTCTTCTGCGCGCTGGTTCCAGCACGTGCTCCCGCCAAGTAGGCACAGACCGCCTGATGAATCAGCGGTTCCTTGTAGTCCGCGGCGAAGACGGTATCCGCAAGGCTGACATTGCGATCCGTTGAGCCGTCGTGTTTAACAACTGCGTGTTCCACGTTCTATATTCCTTACTGATTGGTTCTCGAAACGACTCAGGCTTTTGCGGCGCCCGCGCCTTTCACCGACGGCTGAATGAGTAAATCGAACCCTTTTGGCCCAGGAACTGAACCACGAATGAGGATCAGGTTACGATCTGCGTCGACTCGTACGACCTCGAGATTCTGTTGGGCTCGAGCGACGTTGCCCATATGCCCCGCCATCTTCTTGCCTTTAAATACGCGCCCCGGATCCTGGTTCTGACCAATGGAGCCTGGCTTACGATGCGCCTTTGAGTTTCCGTGCGTGGCACGACCTCCGCCGAAGTTATGCCTACGCATCACGCCCGCGAATCCCCGACCAATCGTGGTGCCGCGGACGTCTACTTTTTGACCCGGCTCGAACAGCGAAACCGTTATCTCTGCACCAGCGGCGTATTGATCTGCTGTATCTGAATCAACACGAAGCTCCCAGAGCGAGCGCCCCGGCTCCGTGCCTGCCTTCGCGAAGTGGCCACGCGCTGCGCTATTCACGCGCGTCGCACGCCGCTCTCCCGTCGTCATCTGAAGAGCAACGTAGCCGTCTGTGGCCTCGCGCTTTACCTGAGTCACGCGATTGGGTGTTACTTGAACTACCGTCACGGGAGTCGAAACGCCGTCCTCGCTGAAGACGCGAGTCATGCCCACTTTTTTGCCTACCAGACCTAAACTCATTTCTATAAACTCCTGACGTCCCTTAGCGCTTAGCCCAGCTTAATTTCCACGTCGACACCCGCAGCGAGATCCAACTTCATCAAGGCATCCACTGTCTTGTCGGTCGGCTCAACGATATCCATGATCCGTTTGTGCACTCGAATTTCGAGTTGATCGCGGGCATCTTTATATTTATGGGGAGACTTGAGCAGGTTGAAGCGTTCCTTACGCGTCGGCAAAGGGATCGGACCCCGAACGATCGCGCCGGTACGCCGAGCCGTATCCACGATCTCCAGCGCAGAGCGGTCGATCATTCGATGATCGAACGCCTTTAAGCGGATTCGGATCTTTTGGTTACTGACGTTGACTGCCATAGTTGTTTACCTATTCTTTATTCCGATATCCGCCCTAACCTATCTGCCTTAGGCGATGATCTTGGAGACCACGCCGGCGCCGACCGTACGTCCGCCTTCACGGATAGCGAAGCGCAGACCTTCTTCCATAGCGATCGGGTTGATCAGCTCGGCGGTCAATTGGACGTTGTCGCCCGGCATCACCATTTCGATCCCATCCGGCAACACGCACTGTCCCGTGACGTCGGTGGTGCGGAAGTAGAACTGCGGACGATAGCCCTGGAAGAACGGGGTGTGACGACCGCCCTCTTCTTTGGACAGGATGTACACCTCGGCTTCGAACTTGGTGTGCGGGTTGATCGAACCGGGCTTAGACAGAACCTGGCCACGCTCGACGTCTTCACGCTTGGTGCCGCGCAGCAGCACACCGTTATCGCCAGCCTGACCTTCGTCGAGCAGCTTGCGGAACATCTCAACACCCGTACAGGTGGTTTTCTCGGTATCGCGGATACCGACGATCTCAATTTCTTCACCGACCTTGATCACGCCACGCTCAACACGACCGGTGACTACGGTACCGCGGCCGGAGATGGAGAACACGTCTTCGATCGGCATCAGGAAGGCGCCGTCAATGGCACGTTCCGGCTCGGGGATATAAGAATCCAGTGCCTCGGCCAGTTGAACAATAGCGCCGGCGCCGATATCGGACTCGTCACCTTCCAGGGCCTTTAGGGCGCTGCCGGTCACGATCGGGGTATCGTCGCCAGGGAACTCATAGCTGGACAGCAGGTCACGGACCTCCATCTCCACCAGTTCCAGAAGCTCGGCATCGTCAACCATATCGGCTTTGTTGAGGAACACGACGATGTAGGGCACGCCCACCTGACGGGCAAGCAGGATGTGCTCACGGGTCTGGGGCATCGGGCCGTCGGCAGCGGAGACCACCAGGATGGCGCCGTCCATCTGGGCGGCACCGGTAATCATGTTCTTGACGTAGTCGGCGTGGCCCGGGCAATCGACGTGGGCGTAGTGACGCTTTTCGGTCTCATACTCCACGTGCGCCGTAGCGATGGTGATACCGCGCTCACGCTCTTCGGGGGCGTTATCAATCTCATCAAAGGCTTTGGCATCGCCGCCGAACTTAGTCGCCAGCACCCGGGTCAGGGCTGCGGTCAGGGTGGTTTTGCCGTGGTCGACGTGACCGATGGTACCCACGTTGACATGCGGCTTGCTACGCTCGAATTTCTCTTTAGACACTTTCTGATTTCCTCAACAGTGCTTGGTTAACTGGCCTTCTTCATCATCACTTCCGTGACGCTTGAAGGGGCGGGTAGGTACTGACTGAACTCCATGGAGTACGTCGCGCGGCCCTGCGAGGCAGAGCGCAGCGAAGTGGCATAACCGAACATTTCGGACAACGGCACTTCAGCTCGGACTATTTTTCCGGACGGCACATCTTCCATTTCGGAGATCATGCCGCGACGCGAATTAAGGTCTCCAGTAATGCCGCCCATATATTCTTCTGGGGTGACAACTTCAACGCGCATGATAGGTTCGAGCAGGACAGGCTTTGCTTTGCCGCTTGCCTCACGAAAGGCCATGATTGCGGCCGCACGGAATGCGTGCTCTGATGAGTCAACGTCATGGTAGGAGCCATCGTACAAGGTTACTTTGACGTCGATGACCGGGTAGCCGGCAACGACTCCCGACTCCATTGCTTCCACAACACCCTTCTGGACGGCCGGAATGTACTCTCGAGGCACAACTCCACCCTTGATTGCATCCACAAACTCGAAGCCCGCGCCGCGTTCTTGCGGCTCAACGCGGAGGTAGACGTGGCCATATTGCCCGCGACCACCAGACTGCTTTGCGTATTTGTGTTCCTGCTCAACGGATCCGTTCAGCGTCTCTCGATACGCAACCTGAGGCTTGCCGACATTGGCTTCAACACTGAACTCTCGCTTAAGTCGGTCGATAATAATTTCAAGATGCAGCTCGCCCATGCCGGATATGATCGTCTGTCCCGACTCTTCATCAGTTCGCACTCGGAATGATGGATCTTCTTGGGCTAACTTACCGAGCGCGACGCCTAGCTTTTCCTGATCTGCCTTCGTTTTCGGCTCAACTGCCTGAGATATCACGGGCTCAGGGAATTCCATTCGCTCAAGAGTAATGATGTGGTTGGGGTCACAAAGCGTATCCCCTGTCGTGATTGCTTTAATACCTACGGCCGCGGCGATGTCACCGGCTCGCACCTCTTTGAGCTCTTCACGGGAGTTGGCGTGCATCTGCAGAATTCGACCAATCCGCTCTTTTTTCCCTTTCACAGGGTTATAAACGCTATCGCCTGATTTCACGACGCCCGAGTACACTCGGAAAAACACGAGCTGCCCTACAAAGGGGTCGGTCATGATCTTGAAGCCCAGAGCCGCAAAGGGCGCGTCATCGGAGGACGGCCTTTCTTCTTCGGTCCGGTCATCTTCGAGCAGTCCGCGAATAGCCGGGACCTCGGTCGGATTCGGCATGAAGTCGATAACCGCATCGAGCATCGCCTGCACGCCCTTGTTCTTAAACGCCGAGCCACAGGTAACCAGCACCACTTCATTGGCAATCGTGCGCTGGCGAAGCGCCTTTTTGATTTCCTCAGCGCTCAGATCGCCGCCCTCGAGATACTTCTCCATGAGTTCTTCGGTCGATTCCGCAGCAACCTCAACCAGTTTCTCCCGAAGCTCCTGGCATTTATCTGCCAGTTCTGCCGGAATATCGCGCTCTTCAAATTTAGTACCGCGGGTCTCCTCGTCCCAGTAAATCGCCTTCATCTTTATGAGATCGACAACGCCCTCGAATTGATCTTCGGCACCAATCGGCACTTGAAGGCATACCGCGTTGGATCCCAAGCGATTTCGGATCTGATCGACCACGCGGAAAAAGTTAGCGCCGGTACGATCCATCTTGTTAACAAAGCACATGCGCGGGACGCTGTACTTGTCGGCCTGGCGCCATACGGTCTCGGACTGAGGCTCTACCCCACCGACCGCACAGAAAACGCCGACCGCGCCATCAAGCACCCGCAGGGATCGTTCGACTTCGATCGTGAAATCGACGTGCCCCGGCGTATCGATAATATTAATGCGGTGCTCGGGATAGTTCTTATCCATTCCGCTCCAGAAACAGGTCGTTGCTGCGGAGGTAATCGTGATTCCCCGCTCCTGTTCCGGGTCCATCCAATCCGTGAAGGCGGTGCCGTCATGGACCTCACCGATCTTATGAGAAATACCGGTGTAAAAAAGAATACGCTCGGTCGTGGTCGTCTTTACGGCATCAATATGCGCCATGATGCCGATGTTGCGATAACGATCTAGGGGAGTTTGTCTTGGCACTTTTTGATGTCCGTCTACTGGGGAAAGTTAAAGGGATACCTGTAGTACTAGAACCGGAAATGCGAGAACGCTTTGTTCGCCTCGGCCATGCGGTGGACTTCATCCTTCTTTCGGGCGGCACCGCCACGTCGATCAGCGGCGTCCATGAGCTCGCCCGCCAAACGGTCAGTCATTGACTTTTCGTTACGCTTTCGCGCCGCGTCGACAAGCCAGCGCATGGCCAGCGCATTGCGGCGACTAGGTCGCACCTCGACGGGGACCTGATAAGTCGCTCCACCGACACGCCGACTTTTTACCTCGACGACCGGACGCACGTTCTCGAGCGCCTGATAGAAGACCTGCAGCGGCTCATCACTACCACGGCCACCGATGCTGTCCAGCGCGCCGTAGAGTACTTTCTCAGCGATTGATTTCTTGCCGTCCTGCATCATTACATTGATGAACTTAGCGATAGTGGTATCGCCAAATTTCGGGTCAGGAAGGATTACCCGTTTGGGGACTTCACGACGTCTTGGCATGCGTTCGATATTCCGTTATCAGTCTTTTTTTCATCCTATTCAACTTAAAGCGAGTAGGACACGAACCACCTTTCCGACGATCAGATGCGAATCAGGCATCCAAAGCGCCGCCCTGATCGCCGCAGCGACCTCGTTTCATTGACGGTGAGACAGCTTTTTGTCGCTAGAGGTGAGGGCCTCCTTCGCGACTTCTGTGGCACTCTTTCTATACGAGAGCACCTTTATCACCGTGACCGGTCAGCTAAGCCGGTCCTCTACGGTTCCCAGACCATTCGCGTACCGCTCAAGCGAACGTCTATCCCTTTTGTTAATTACTAAATTCGCAGATACCCTACGACTTCGGGCGTTTGGCGCCGTACTTTGAGCGACCTTGACGACGCTCACCCACGCCAGACGTATCCAGCGTGCCTCGGACCGTGTGATATCGCACGCCCGGTAAATCCTTCACCCTGCCGCCTCGGATCAGTACGACTGAGTGCTCTTGCAGGTTATGGCCTTCACCACCGATATAACTTGTCACCTCATAACCATTGGTAAGCCTTACGCGAGCGACTTTCCGCAGTGCAGAGTTCGGCTTTTTGGGAGTGGTCGTGTACACGCGCGTGCAGACGCCGCGCTTTTGCGGACAGGCCGCAAGGGCCGGCACGTTAGACTTTTGCGTCTGACGGACCCGCGGTTTTCGTACAAGTTGATTGATCGTTGGCATAGTTCAGTAAATCACGCTCTGGAATCGGCAAAGCCCCTGCCTAGAGTCCAGCAAAGGGCCGCGATTCTAGGCAGGGGTCTGATTTTTGTCAAGAATTGTCGGTTTTTGTCGGTTTTTAGCCCTTCGAGGTCAGGTTCAGGCCACTTCGGCCGCATCGGCGTCTGCTGACTCCCCAAAAACATCGGAGGTACTCACCGCCTCCTCATCTGACTGTTCGCTTGAACGCAAGCTCTCGAGACGTCGTCGTTTTCGCTCTTCATGATGCGCAAGACCCGTACCCGCGGGAATTAGGCGTCCCACGATCACGTTTTCTTTCAGGCCTCTGAGGTTATCAACTTTCCCCTGCATCGACGCCTCGGTAAGCACCCTGGTCGTCTCCTGGAATGACGCCGCTGAGATAAACGAATCCGTGCTCAGCGACGCCTTCGTGATACCCAGCAACACCGGCAAGAACGTAGCGGGCGCTTTCTCTTCTGTGAGCAGTGCATCATTCTCATCAAGAAGTGCGGAGCGTTCGACCTGATCTCCCTCCAGATAGCGCGTGTCGCCCGGTTGATCGATCTTCACCCGACGCAGCATCTGTCTGATGATGACTTCAATATGCTTATCGTTGATCTTCACGCCTTGGAGTCGATAAACCTCCTGCACCTCGCTCACAATAAAGTCAGTGAGTGGCTCAAGCCCGCGGAACTCAAGCACATCGCTCGCAGCCAAGGGACCTTCCACGATAACGTCACCCTTCTCAACGGTCTCACCATCAAACACAACGATCGGTCTATCTTTCGGGATAGACATCTCATGAACAGTGCCGTCTTCGCCGGTAATCTCGAGGCGAACCTTGGTCTTCACTTCTTTACCGAACGAGATAGTGCCCGATGCCTCCGCAAGAATGGCAGGTTCTTTTGCCTTTCGCGCCTCAAAAAGTTCAGCAACTCGTGGCAGACCGCCCGTAATATCTCTGGTTTTGGAGCTTTCCTGTGGAATCCGAGCCAGCACTTCGCCTACGCCGACTGCCGTGCCGTCCGTCACCACGATCGACGCGCCCGAGGGCATCTGGTGAGCCGCTTTCGCCTTGTTGCGCCCATCGACCAATTCCACCGTAGGCTTAATATCGGACGTCGCACCGCGCGGCTCTTCGGATCAATCACTAAGTAGGTGCTTGATCCTGTGAGGCTCGTCGACCTGCTCGGTGACAGAGACGCCTTCCACCATGTTCTGGAATCGGATCTTCCCCGCTACCTCGTTAATAATGGGGTGGGTATGGGGATCCCAAGATGCAATAAGCTGACCACTCTCAACCTGATCACCATCGCTTACCGTCACTTCTGCACCATAGGGGACGCGATGACGTTCACGGTCTACGCCGTGCTGGTCATGAATAACGAGTTCGCCAGATCGCGAAACAACGACATGCACACCATCGTCTCGCTTCACAGCGCGGACCCCGACCCATGATGCTGTCCCGTCGTTCTTGACCTCCACCCGACTGGCTGCCGCCGTTCTCGAGGCCGCCCCCGATGTGGAAGGTCCGCATAGTCAGCTGTGTTCCCGGCTCACCGATACTCTGAGCAGCCATGACACCGACCGCCTCACCACGGCTAACCAGATGACCTCGAGCCAAATCACGGCCATAGCAGGTTGCGCAAATTCCGTACCGGGTCTCGCAGGTCACTGCGGAACGCACGCGGACATGGTTCACGTTATGCGTTTCAAGGACTTTCACACCATGCTCATCAATCATCTCGCCAGCAGAAAACAATGTGCTTCCATCGCTTGGACTGACCACATCCTCCGACACTGAGCGACCCAAGATACGATCGTTGAGCGGGATAACAACCTCGCCGCCCTGAACGATGGCTTCTCGAGAACACCATGTTTTGTACCGCAATCCTCTTCCGTGACCACCAGATCCTGACAAACATCGACCAGCCGTCTTGTAAGGTACCCGGAGTTAGCTGTCTTCAACGCGGTATCCGCGAGACCTTTTCGGGCGCCGTGGGTTGAGATGAAGTATTCGTTTACGTTCAAACCCTCCCGAAAGTTTGCGGTAATCGGGGTTTCGATAATCGAACCGTCCGGCTTCGCCATCAGACCGCGCATACCCGCCAGCTGACGAATCTGGGCCTGACTACCTCGGGCGCCGGAGTCGGCCATCATGAAGATCGAGTTAAAAGAATCCTGCTCAACAGTCTCCCCGTGCTATTGGTTACATAGTCGACTTTGATCTCATCCATCATCTCGTTGGCAACTCGCTCACTTGCGTGCGTCCAGATATCGACGACCTTGTTGTAACGCTCGCCGTCCGTGAGGAGACCCTGGCTATGCTGGTCCTGAATGGCTTTCACCTCCCGCCTCGGCGGTCTCTAGGATCGATGCCTTGCTGTCGGGCACAACCATGTCGTCAACACCGATGGATACGCCGGCCTTTGCAGCCATACTGAATCCCGTGTACATCAGCTGATCACAAAGATCACCGTATCCTTCAGGCCGACGCTGCGGTAGGACTCGTTGATCGCGCCGGAAATTGCACGTTTACTCATCGTCTTGTTGACGAGCGAGAACGGCAAACCTTTCGGCAATATCTCAGAAAGAGTGCCTTCCGCTGTTGTTTCAACCAGACTTACCGATTCCTCAAGATCGCCTGCTTCCGTTTTGCTGAATTCCGCTATTCGGACCTTGATCTTTGCGTGAATGGACACCGCGCCGGCGTCAATGCCGCCGAACCTCGGCGACGTCGGTAAAGGCTTTGCCCTCGCCCGTTGCGTTCACCCGCTCGCGCGTCATGTAGTAAAGCCCGAGAACGATATCCTGAGACGGCACGATAATGGGCTCACCGTTGGACGGTGAGAGAACGTTGTTGACGACATCATTAACGTTCGAGCCTCGAGCTGGGCCTCGATAGAGAGCGGCACATGGACCGCCATCTGGTCTCCGTCAAAATCCGCGTTGTAGGGCGTACAGACCAATGGGTGTAATTGAATTGCCTTGCCTTCCACCAGCACCGGTTCAAAAGCCTGAATACCCAGACGATGCAGCGTCGGCGCCCGATTCAAAAGGACCGGATGCTCGCGGATAACTTCTTCGAGAATATCCCAAACTTCAGGCTCTTCGGACTCCACAGTTTTTGCTTGCTTGATGGTCGTCGCGAGACCGCGGAGTTCGAGCTTACTGTAAATAAACGGACGAAAGAGTTCGAGCGCCATCTTTTGGGCAGACCGCACTGATGAAGCTTGAGCGTCGGCCCCACTACGATGACAGAACGCCCGGAGTAGTCTACGCGTTTGCCCAGCAAGTTCTGACGAAAGCGTCCCTGCTTGCCTTTGATCATGTCGGCAAGCGATTTCAGCTGACGGCGATTAGGTCCGGTGACGGCTTTGCCTCGTCGTCCGTTATCGAGCAGCGCGTCGACCGATTCCTGAAGCATCCGCTTTTCGTTGCGTACGATGATGTCTGGAGCATTAAGGTCCAGAAGTCGTCTCAACCGGTTATTCCGGTTAATCACTCGACGATAAAGATCATTGAGATCAGACGTCGCGAAGCGGCCGCCTTCCAGGGGCACGAGAGGACGCAAGTCGGGCGGCAGTACCGGAAGCGCTTCCATAATCATCCACTCGGGCTTGTTGCCGGAGTGCAAAAACGCCTCGACAACCTTCAGGCGTTTGCTGACCTTCTTTGTTTTGGTCTCAGAAGTCGATTCCGCCAGATCCTCTCGAAGTTGCGCCGACAGCGATTTCAGATCCATGGCTTTCAGGAGTTCTTTTACTGCTTCCGCACCCATACCCGCATCAAACTCTGACCCATGGCGCTGTATCGCCTCGTAATACATCTCCTCAGTCATCAGGGAACCGGCGGTCAAGTCCGTCAGCCCCGGATCGGTCACCACGTAGGCCTCGAAATATAGAACCCGCTCAATCTCTCGAACCGTCATGTCCAGGAGAACACCCAGTCGCGATGGCAGCGATTTTAAAAACCAGATGTGCGCTACGGGGCTTGCGAGCTCGATATGCCCCATGCGCTCACGACGCACCGTCGATAGCGTGACCTCGACGCCGCACTTCTCGCAGACTACACCGCGGTGTTTTAACCGCTTGTACTTGCCGCACAGACACTCGTAATCGCTTATCGGGCCAAAGAGCTTCGCGCAGAAAAGGCCGTCGCGCTCTGGCTTGAACGTGCGATAGTTTATGGTCTCGGGCTTCTTCACCTCACCGTATGACCACGACCGAATTTGATCGGGGGAGGCGAGACGAATTCGAATGTTGTCGAACTCCTGATCTACTGTGTCGTGTCTTGAGAACTGACTGAAAAAATCTTTCATTTTTTTCCTTTAACCTTTTTTCGAGCGTGAGGACGAGATAACGGGTATGTCGATCAACTAACGATCTTCCCGCCGCTCGATGTTCAATCCGAGCGCTCTTATTTCTTTTTCCAGCACGTTAAACGACTCCGGCACTGAGGCCTCCATACGATGGTCGCCACGTACAATGTTCTCGTACATCTTTGTGCGGCCACCGACGTCGTCTGACTTCACCGTCAGCATTTCCTGGAGGGTATAGGACGCGCCGTACGCCTCGAGTGCCCATACTTCCATCTCGCCGAATCGCTGGCCGCCAAACTGCGCTTTACCGCCCAGCGGTTGCTGGGTGATCAGACTGTAGGGGCCTGTGGAACGGGCGTGCATCTTGTCATCGACCAGGTGATTGAGCTTCAGCATGTACATATACCCAACCGTCACCGGCCGATCGAAGTGGTCGCCGGTACGCCCATCGATCAATCGAGCCTGACCGCTCTGCGGCAAGCCCGCGATCTTGAGCCACTCTTTGATTTCTGACTCTTTGGCGCCGTCGAACACTGGGGTGGCGATCGGAACACCGCCTCGCAAGTTATGGGCAAGTTCCTGCACTTCACCATCGGAAAGATCTTTCAGATCCTCATGATGCCGGCCGGTACCGTAGACCTTGCCAAGCTGCGTTCGCAGCTCCTGCGTTGCTGCCCCAGAGTCCAGCATTTCACTAATCTGCCGCCCAAGATGACGAGCGGCCCAGCCGAGATGGCATTCCAGCACCTGACCGACGTTCATTCGGGACGGCACACCGAGCGGGTTCAGTACGATATCGACAGTGGTGCCGTCTTCCATGTACGGCATGTCTTCGATCGGAACGATCTTTGAGATAACACCCTTATTGCCGTGACGGCCCGCCATCTTGTCACCGGGCTGTAGTCGTCGTTTTACGGCAACAAAGACTTTGACCATTTTGAGAACGCCGGCAGACAGGTCATCTCCCTCTTCCAGCTTCTTGCGCTTTTCATCGTACAGATCATCGAACTTCTTTGACTGCACCTTGAGCTGTGCGCGGATTTGATCAAGATCGTTGTTCGTCGCTTCATCCCGAAGTCGAACCTCAAACCACTTGTCTCTGAGGCAGCGCCTGCAGGTAGGACTTGCAATCTTTTTCCCCTGCCTTCAGCTCTCCGGGACCGCCCTCTGCAACCTTACCGGTCAGCAGTCGCTCGATGCGATCATAGGCATCATCCTCCACGATCTGGTACTGATCCTGAAGATCTTTCTTGATTCGCTCGAGTTCATAGGCTTCGATCGATAAGGCACGGGCATCTTTCTCCACGCCGTCGCGGGTAAAGATCTGGCACATCAATAACGGTTCCCGACATACCTGATGGCATGCGAAGTGAGGTGTCCTTCACATCCGACGCTTTTCGCCAAAGATGGCTCGCAGCAGTTTCTCTTCTGGAGTAAGCTGCTGTTCCCTTTCGGCGTCACTTTACCGACCAGAATATCGCCGGATTCACCTCGGCGCCGATGTAAACGATTCCCGATTCATCGAGCTCGAAAGAGCTGACTCGCTAACATTGGGAATGTCGCGGGTCACATCATCGGAGCCCAGTTTGGTGTCACGGGCAGTACAGGTCAATTCCTCGATGTGAATTGACGTATATACGTCGTCCTGGACCAGACGCTCCGATATGAGGATCGAATCTTAAAGTTATAACCGTTCCAGGGCATGAACGCGACAAGTACGTTACGGCCAAGAGCCAACTCGCCGAGGTCCGTCGAAGGCCCATCGGCAAGAACATCGCCCGCGGCAATATGGTCACCGACAGCTACCAGAGGCGCTGGTTAATCGTCGTGTTCTGATTGGACCGGGTGTATTTAACGAGGTTGTAAATATCGACCCCGGGATCGCCGCGCTCGACTTCCGCGTCATCAACCTTCACCACGATACGCGAGGCGTCCACAGCATTAACTACCCTGCCCCGATTAGCGACAACGACAACGCCTGAATCTGAGGCCACCGTACGTTCTGATCCCGGTACCGACCAAGGGCTTTTCACTCTGCAATGTGGGCACTGCCTGACGCTGCATGTTGAAACCCATCAACGCTCGGTTCGCGTCGTCATGCTCGAGAAACGGGATCAACGCTGCCGCAACAGACACGATCTGCGAGGGCGCGATATCCATGAATTCCACACTTCCGAGTGGAGAGGGTAAATTCATTGTGGTGCCGACATGATATTAGTTCGTCACTTAACTCACCCTTGGTGTTCAGATTTGCGTTTGCCTGAGCAATGACGTACTACCCTCCTCAATGGCTGAGAGGTAAACAAACTCATCGGTCACCTTCTTGTTTACGACCTTGCGATAGGGGTCTCCAGAAAACCGTACTCATTGGTTTGGGCGAAAATAGCCAGTGAATTGATGAGGCCAATGTTTGGGCCCTCAGGAGTCTCAATGGGGCATACACGACCATAGTGGGTCGGATGCACATCGCGCACCTCAAACCCCGCACGCTCGCGAGTTAACCCACCGGGGCCGAGCGCCGACACCCGCCGCTTGTGGGTAACCTCGAAAGCGGATTCGTCTGATCCATGAACTGCGATAACTGACTGACCCAAAAACTCCTTAATAACTGCAGAGACCGGCTTGGCGTTGATCAGATCCTGAGGCGTGAGGTTCTCGGATTCAGCCATTGAAAGTCGTTCCGCCTTGACCGCGCGCTCGACGCGCACCAGGCCGATGCGGAACTGGTTCTCAACCAACTCGCCGACTGATCGGACACGTCGGTTGCCCAGGTTATCGATGTCTCGGTCTCGCCGTTGCCGTTCTTTAACTCTGACCAGCGTCTTCATGACATCAACGATGTCTTGCTGGCTCAAGATGCCCGGGCCCTCATCGCTGATCCGCCCGAGGCGACGATTCATCTTCATCCGACCGACAGCAGACAGGTCATAGCGATCGACATTGAAGAAGAGATTTTTGAACAGCTGCTCCGCTGCGTCCTTTGTCGGGGGCTCACCGGGCCGCATCATGCGATAGATTTCGACCTGAGCCTCAAGAGCTGACTTTGTGTCGTCCGCGCGCAAGGTATCGGAGATATAGGGCCTTTATCAAGGTCGTTGGTGTAGATAATCTCAAAAGATTCCACGCCAATTTCGCGAAACTTTTCCAGCAGATCTTTGGTCACTTCCTCGTTGGCGGAAGCGAGCACCTCGCCGGTTTCCATATCCACTAGATCTCTTGCAAGCGCTCTGCCGTGGAGATAGGTATCCGGCACACCCAGCGATTTCATGCCCGATTTTTGAGCTCACGGATATGGCGAGCGGTTATGCGTTTACCGGCTTCAACCACAACTTTTCCAGAGCTTGTCTTGATATCAAAATCGAGCTCCCTGGCCGCGCAGTCGCTCGGCAACAAGATCTACCTCAGCCGATTCGGGAAGCAACGTAATTCGATCATTGTCGAAAAACATGCTGGAGGATCTCTTCCGCGGAGTAATCGAGTGCCTTGAGAACAATCGTCGCCGGCAACTTACGCCGACGATCAATACGGACAAAGAGCAAATCCTTCTGGTCGAACTCAAAATCCAGCCAGGATCCGCGGTACGGGATCACACGGGCATTGAATAACAGTTTTCCAGAAGCGTGGGTCTTGCCCTTATCGTGATCAAAGAAAACACCCGGCGACCGGTGCAGCTGAGACACAATTACCCGCTCGGTTCCGTTGATCACGAACGTCCTGTTCTCAGTCATCAAGGGCATCTCGCCCATATAGACTTCCTGCTCTTTATGTCTCGTAGGACCTTGCAGCTCCAGACTCACCCTTGTCGAAAATGATGAGCCGAAGCGTGGCATGCAGAGGAGCGGAGTACACCATGCTGCGCTGCTGGCATTCGCGCACGTCAGAAACGAGGCGTCTCCAGCCGATAACTGACGAAGTCGGGGACGCAGCCCCGTTGTAGCTCTCGATGGGAAATACGGATTTGAACGCGGCCTGAAGACCTTCGTCGATACGCTGCAAAGGCTCAACGTTCGCCTGAAGAAGTTTCCGGTACGAGGCCTTCTGGATCTCCAAAGGTTTGGGACCTTTTCTGATCCAGACCGGGAACTAAAACTCTTGCGAATCCGCTTTTTTCGGTAAAGGTGTAAGCTCATGGAGCCCTCTCAGCGCAGTTAGGGATTACGCGCGATAAAAATTAGATCGCGCGCTTGTGAGATGTAGGGGTCGACCGTTTATACGGTCGACCCAGATACATCCTGGTCAGCCTCGGTCTCAGCTCGCGCTCAGACCAAAACGACAACATCACTTGACTTCTACGGTACCGCCCGCTTCTTCAAGCTGCTTCTTGATGTCTTCGGCTTCGTCTTTGCTGACGCCTTCTTTGATAGCGGCCGGTGCAGACTCCACAAGATCTTTGCCTCTTTCAGGCCAAGACCAGTCACACCACGAACCGCCTTAATGACGCCCACTTTCTTATCACCGAACCCAGTGAGCATGACATCAAACTCAGACTTCTCTTCAGCCGCAGCGGCATCTCCGCCAGCACCACCGGCAGCTGGAGCCGCCACAGCGACAGCCGCCGCTGCAGATACACCGAACTTCTCTTCCATATCCTTAATCAGCTCGGATAGCTCCAGCACGGACATTTCCGCTACGGCGTTTAAAACTTCTTCACGATTCATTTGTTTCTCCTTGAATTGGAAATTTCTTCGATCAAGCGCATTACCGCCAATTACGCTGCCTGCTCCTCAGGACGACTGTCCCGAACTGCTGCCAGCGTTCGCACAAATTGCGAGGGGATTGCGTTAAGTGTCTGGACCAGCTTGGTCATCGGCGCTGCCATGGTTCCTACCAAAGTGGCGAGCAGTTCGTCGCGACCCGGTAGTTTTGCAAGAGCCTTAATTGCCGACTCATCCAGAAGATCGCCGTTCATGGCGCCCACTGTGATCTTCAGCTGATCATGATTCTTCGCAAAGTTGGCAACCACCTTGGCGACAGCTACCGGATCCTCCGACAGGGACATCAGCAGCGGGCCTACAAAATGGTCTGTTAAACACTCAAAGCTCGATTCCGCCACACAGCGCTTCGCCAGTGTGTTTTTCACGACTTACGCACGTCCACGCCGGCGCGCTTCGAGCAGCACCTCTCAATTCAGTAATTTGCGCAACGGTAAGCCCTCGATACTCGGCCAGAACAGCGGCTTGCGCGACAGACAACACCTGTGTCACTTCACCGACAACAGCTTTTTTCTGCTCGATATTAAGGCTCATTCGTACTACTCCTTACTGGTTACACCTTGGTGTCCTGACCCTAAGTTTCCCGGATCGGGGCCCGCCTGCCAGGCCAGACAACCATTAAGCGAATCAAGCAAAACCGACTTGATACGCGCCTGCGAGCTTCGACGAACAGCAGCACGGGGTTGCTCTGACTCCCTCACGCTGCCGCCCTCAAAATTGCTTAGTTGATAATCTCCTAACTCACCACGGACGCGCGGTCGACTTTGACCCCCGGACCCATCGTGGTGGACAACGTTAACCGCTTCAGATACTGCCCTTTGCTGCGGGAAGGCTGGCTTTATTCAAAGCATCAAGCAATGCCATGAGGTTTTCCTTTAGAGCCTCTGCCTCAAAGACGCTTTCCGATTGGGCAATGAATAATGCCGGCTTTATCGGTACGGAACTGCACCTGACCCGCCTTGGCATTGGTGACTGCTTTCGATACATCTTGAGTGACGGTCCCTACCTTCGGGTTCGGCATTAGCCCGCGTGGACCCAAGACCTGACCTAACTTACCCACAACGCGCATGGTCGCAGGAGTTGCGATACAGACGTCAAAGTTGATTTCCCGCCCTGAACAGTAGTCGCCAGGTCGTCAAGACCCACAATATCCGCACCCGCCGCTTTTGCCGCCTCTGCATCTGCACCATCAGCAAACACCGCAACCCGCACGGATTTACCGGTACCTTTAGGCAAGACGGTGGCGCCACGCACGTTCTGATCTGATTTCTTCGCATTAACGCCGAGATTGATGCTCACATCCACGGTCTCATCAAACTTGGCGGAAGCAGCTCTTCACTAAGGTCAGGGCTTCGTCAATAGCGTAAAACGCGCCCTGAGATGTATTTTTCAGCCGCCTGTTTGTAACGTTTGCCTCGAGTACTCATTACGCGCCCTCCGTATCAATGCCCATACTGCGCGCACTACCCGCAATAATCTTGACCGCCTGATCCATGTCATAGGCGCTGAGATCAGGCATCTTGATCTTGGCGATCTCTTCGAGCTCGCTGCGACCCAGCTTCGCGACCTTGTTCTTATTCGGCTCGCTGCTGCCTTTATCCAGGCCCGCCGCCTTCTTCAAAAGGATGGACGCGGGGGCGTCTTCTTGATGTAGGTGAAACTCTTGTCCGAGTAAACCGTAATCACCACAGGAATCGGTAGGCCGGGTTCAAGATCCTGAGTATCTGCGTTGAACGCCTTGCAGAACTCCATAATGTTTACGCCATGCTGACCGAGGGCCGGTCCCACCGGTGGGCTGGGCTTGGCGCCTCCTGCAGGCACCTGCAGCTTATATATATGCATCTATCTTCTTTGCCATCGTTACTCCGTTGGGTTCAAACGCCTCGCGGCTCCTGTTAAACAACATCGCCCAGATCCCGAGCGGGACCTAGGCCTTTTCTACCTGACTGAAGCTGAGCTCCACAGGCGTCGACCGACCAAAGATCGATACCGACACCTTAAGCTTGCTTTTCTCAAAATTCACATCTTCCACCGTCCCACTGAACTCCTTGAACGGACCGTCGATAACACGCACCACCTCACCCCGGAGCGAAGGTGTACTTCGGCCGAGGGTTATGTGCGACCCTCCTGTACCTGCTGAAGAATTGCCTGCGCTTCTTCATCTTTGATAGGAACCGGCTTGGATCCCGAGCCGCCAACAAATCCAGAGACCTTGGGCACGGACTTCACGAGGTGCAGGCCTCGTCGCTCATACGCATGCGAACAAGAACGTAACCGGGAAGAATTTTCGCTCACTGGTTCGTTTCTGCCCGTTTTGAGTTCGACAACCTGCTCGGTGGGCACCTCGATCTCAGCAAAATGTTCTTCCATACCGCCGCGGCGAATGTACTCGCGCAATGATTCCTGAACGTGTTTTTCAAATCCTGAAAATGCCTGAACCACAAACCACTGCATATCCGGCGCAGCAGTCGGCCCGGACTCACTCAGCATCTCAGAAGCAACTGTTTCGGGTCATAAGGTTTTTATCCCAGGCCCAAGGCCAGGTCGTAGATGGCCCAGAAGGAAAAAGCATCCAGCAGCCACCAGATATATCCCAACGACAAGCACCATCACGATAACGATCATGGTCGACTGAATCGTTTCTCGCCGGGTCGGCCAAACGACCTTACGAACCTCGCCTCGAGTCGCTAGGGCAAACTGCCAGGCGGATTTACCGCCCTGAGAGGTTAGGAGCAATGCCGGCCGCCACTACGACGCCGCCAACAACGATAAGCGTTCTGACGAGGGTCGACATATCCGGCATTCCATAGAACACCCCCGACCGCAGCCACAACGACTGCAGTTGATGCCACCAGTTTTAGCTTGTCTATTAACATGCTTAAACTCTTTCCCGCTTGAATCGGTGCCTTATCCTCGGCTTTGAGGCGCTCGCTAACATTGTCTTGGCAGGCCAGGAGGGAATCGAACCCCCAACCTGCGGTTTTGGAGACCGCCGCTCTGCCAATTGAGCTACTGGCCTAATCGATACGATTTATCCGCCCTAACCGGTCTGCCTTAGGCGATGATCTTGGAGACCACGCCGGCGCCGACCGTACGTCCGCCTTCACGGATAGCGAAGCGCAGACCTTCTTCCATAGCGATCGGGTTGATCAGCTCAGCGGTCAACTTGACGTTGTCGCCCGGCATCACCATTTCGATCCCGTCCGGCAACACGCACTGTCCGGTGACGTCGGTGGTGCGGAAGTAGAACTGCGGACGATAGCCCTGGAAGAACGGGGTATGACGACCGCCCTCTTCTTTGGACAGGATGTACACCTCGGCTTCGAACTTGGTGTGCGGGTTGATCGAACCGGGCTTAGACAGAACCTGGCCACGCTCGACGTCTTCACGCTTGGTGCCGCGCAGCAGCACACCGACGTTATCGCCGGCCTGACCTTCGTCGAGCAGCTTGCGGAACATCTCAACACCCGTACAGGTGGTTTTCGGTATCGCGGATACCGACGATCTCAATTTCTTCACCGACCTTGATCACGCCACGCTCAACACGACCGGTGACTACGGTACCGCGGCCGGAGATGGAGAACACGTCTTCGATCGGCATCAGGAAGGCGCCGTCAATGGCACGTTCCGGCTCGGGGATATAAGAATCCAGTGCCTCGGCCAGTTGAACAATAGCGCCGGCGCCGATATCGGACTCGTCACCTTCCAGGGCCTTTAGGGCGCTGCCGGTCACGATCGGGGTATCGTCGCCAGGGAACTCATAGCTGGACAGCAGGTCACGGACCTCCATCTCCACCAGCTCAGAAGCTCGGCATCGTCAACCATATCGGCTTTGTTGAGGAACACGACGATGTAGGGCACGCCCACCTGACGGGCAAGCAGGATGTGCTCACGGGTCTGGGGCATCGGGCCGTCGGCAGCGGGAGACCACCAGGATAGCGCCGTCCATCTGGGCGGCACCGGTAATCATGTTCTTGACGTAGTCGGCGTGGCCCGGGCAATCGACGTGGGCGTAGTGACGCTTTTCGGTCTCATACTTCCACGTGCGCCGTAGCGATGGTGATACCGCGCTCACGCTCTTCGGGGCGTTATCAATCTCATCAAAGGCTTTGGCATCGCCGCCGAACTTAGTCGCCAGCACCCGGGTCAGGGCTGCGGTCAGGGTGGTTTTGCCGTGGTCGACGTGACCGATGGTACCCACGTTGACATGCGGCTTGCTACGCTCGAATTTCTCTTTAGACACTTTCTGATTTCCTCAACAGTGCTTGGTTAACTTAACAGCTGTTCTTCGATACAACTACTCAACAACTTGGAGCCCACAACCGGATTTGAACCGGTGACCTCTTCCTTACCAAGGAAGTGCTCTACCGACTGAGCTATGTGGGCATCAATCCTTGCTGGAGCGGGTGATGGGAATCGAACCCACACCATCAGCTTGGAAGGCTGAGGTTCTACCATTGAACTACACCCGCCCAATTAGCAAATCGTTTCTCAATAGAATTCTTTTTTATTCCACTTCTTATCTCGTTGTCTCGCGCTCGCCGTTGAAAATTTTAAAACTTCCCGCAAGACCTCATCTGTATGGCCGCCTGCTTCTCCTACCTTCTTAAATGGTGGAGGGGGAGGATTCGAACCTCCGAAGGCTGAGCCAACAGATTTACAGTCTGCCCTTGACCGCTCGGGAACCCCTCCGAAAACCGGCAACCTCGTCTCAAATATTTTTTTGGAAATCGACAACACAGTTACTGGCATCGGCGATCGCGCTTTCCACACGCGCGCACCCTCATATCCAGAAGGAATAGGAGCGCGGGGCCGCGATTCTAGCGGAATTCGGTGTTTAACGATAGATGGCAGGAGGAATTAATGGCTTTTTTGGCCGGCCACGAGCTCCTCCGGACAGGTAGGCCCTCGCGGGACTCGTGGACTCCAAGAGCACATTCAGTATAAAAGCTTAAATAATGTATGGGTATTATCCCATTCGAGACTGGATTATCTCTTTTTTACCGGTTCTTGATCCCTCGCGAGGGTCCTCGCATTCCCAGGGAATACTGACGGCTAGCGGGTTCAACCTTGCGTGTATACCTTGCGGCTCTATATAAAGGTAGCAAGAAACCTGCCATGAACGATGGCGAGCAAAGGCCAGCAGGGGTCTATCCAGCCAAATTATGGTTATCACACCAGCTAACAGCACTCGAATCTTTTGGGGCTTTGTCCTGTTGCACGTTGCGCTATGGACTTTGGTCCCGACGCTGTCCCGACATGAGCTCGACACGGACAGCATGATGCATTTCGCTTGGGGTCAGGAATGGATGGGCTCTTACAATCTGCACCCGCCCACCCTGCCCTGGGTGGTTGCAGGTTTTCTTAAAGTCTTTGGTACGCAGAACTGGGCGTATAACTTTCTTACCCAACTCAATTTTCTTCTTGCATTTTACTGCGTTTGGCGCCTTGCCAAACACGTACTGCCGCCTCTCGCCGCAGTCACTGCCGTACTGCTTCTGGCATTCATTCCTTACTTCAGTATCTTCAGCATGCGATTGAACCATAGCTCCATGCTGATTCCAATCTGGGCCGTCACTATTCTCCTGGGGTTTCTTGCAATTACGAAAGGCCAATATCGATATTGGGTCGGTCTCGGCATTGTGGCAGCGATCGCCATGCTAACAAAGTATTACTCAGCAGCAATGCTTCCGGGTATCGCACTTTATCTGCTGATCTTTCGAGAGGGTCGACAAACGCTAAGAACATTTGGACCCTACTTAGCTCTCATATTATTCATTCTCATCATGGGTTGGCACGTATGGTACGTGTTGGATCGCAACGTTGGCACCATTAGTCACGTAGCCGATTACGTGGGCGATGATTTTTCAATGCGCTTGTCTGGCCTCAGATTTCTCGCCGCCCAGACTCTCTACCTCGCGCCGCTGCTCCTTGTTTACTTCGTCACGCGCTGGTTTGCTCGGGGACAGACCGCCGAAAAGACTGAGCGACGAGCAGATTTCGACGGATCAAACGGAAAATCCTTCATTATGTGGATGTTCTTCTTTCCGCTCGTGGGGACGGCGATTGTTGCGTTGGTTGCAGGGATCGGCGTCTCTAGTCGGTGGGGCGGACCCACGCTTAACCTTGCCGGGATTGTCCTTCTACTTTTGTGGCGAATCTCCCCGGAATCCCGACAATTCATCTGGATCTTTAGATCAACAGCAATTTGGCTTGTCGGACTAACGTCGGCACTTCTGCTGACAGGCGCAGCGAGTTACGACCGAGATATGTATCACTTTCCGGGCAAGGAATTAGCGCAGGAGATAACCGAACGCTGGAGGTCAGAGTTCAAGCGCCCCCTGAGAATTGTGGGCGGCGGCTATGTCGCTCCGGACAGCATTGCATTTCATTCGCCGGATCATCCGTCGGTACTTCAGCATCTGAGTTACCGGTGGAGCCCATGGCTTACCGCGTCAGACATTAACCAACATGGGATAGCAGTCGTCTGCCTCGATGATGATGAACGCTGTCAAGCTATCGCGAAGCAAGCAATTCCTGGGCTTGTTATGGAGCCTCTCATCGTCCACGCTGAGCCGCGGTTGTTTTTTCCAGGAAGCACGCGACGGGTTTATTATTTTTTTGTTGCGCCGAACAGCAGCACCGCAGAATTTGATGATGTTCCTGCCTTATCACCGGGTGGCAGTGCCAACGAGTGACGACTCAATGCTCTCCATGACCGTGGGCCCGATCTCGTCGTCAAAGAATTATGCCCAACCCCTCTTCCACGTCGTGGTGTCCTGTAAAGCGCCCAACCGTACCACCTGGATTCGTCCAGTGAGAATAGAGCGGAGTTGGAATTCGCTCGCGGTTTCGTCTGAGCTTTTATAGCGGCCCAGTACGACAAAATGTTTCTCTTTGTTGACCGGCCGAAGCGCGGTCCATTTCGATCCCACCATGTTTTTAGGGCTTTTTGTTAAAGCACAAGTCATATCGCTATCAATCTAATCTAGTCAATGATGTTTTGGACACGCCAAGACCGCTAGACTGTGTTCCCATGAATAAAAAAACCAAGAAAAAAGCCTCGGATCCGGTCGCAGATCAACTTCGATTTGAGGCGCAATTCTACGGTGACTGGTATAGCGAATCGATCCTCTCAACTTATGAGTCGGATCGTTCTGAGTCGGATCGAAGCGCAACCCCAAAGCCAACAAAGCATTCAAGCGCGAGTCAACATTCTCCGGCTCGGGCGCGAGATCCGGTGGGTAAATCAAAGCATTAACCGCCTATGCATTGCCCCCAAGCAGTTTCTGTTTTACGTTTTCATCGACAGGATGCTCCCCGACCCAGGGAGATAATATGATCTGAGCGACCACGGGATCGTTGGTCTCGCCAATAACCTCTCCATTTAGCCATATGGTTGTCCGCATTTGATCTACTCTCACGGTGAACCTATCTCCCTCTTTAATATCAGGCGTCTTCTCCTTTATCCACACCACGGCATCCTGATAGACCGCCGCATCGAATACCGCGAGGCCTTTGTCCCATCCCATCAGGGAAAACTTTTGCATCACATCGCGAAGATACTCAAGTTCAATTAATTTCAATCCAGTTCCGCTGTCAAAGAACCGGGCGATATATACGTCGAGCCCGAAGGGGCCTACCTCCACGAGCGCCTCGCCTTGCCATTCGACTTTCTCGACAGGCTCGTCGCTGGGGAGATTCTGAGCGTGCAACGAAACGTAACAAGTAGCAGCTGCTATGAGGACGAGGATTCGTGATATTCGCGGAATCCAATCGGCGACAGTCTGTTTAAGCAGCGTGGTTGATGGACTAGCCATGGGACGAAAGTGCCGCCTGACAATGCGCGAGCCGCCGAAAACGATGATCGGCAAACTTCTCGTAAAGAATTTCTGCGATCCATCGAACTCCGGGCACCGAGACGAACCATGCCAGGACGCGCCATCGCGGCAATGCACTCCATAGCACGACAAAAGCGGCCACGCCGCTCGAAACCACTCCGTCTTCGGTACGCGCATGCAGCGCACGAAGCGCCTGCACTTGTGAAATCCCCAACTCCTCAAGCAGCAATGGATTCGACGTCACATCCACCCATCGAAATGTGCCCGGGGGTGCGACCTTCTGATAGTGACGAATCTCCCGTCGACAAAGGCCACATTTCCCGTCAAAAAACACACTGATCACGCAAGTCATCCCTTATTCAATCTTTGTAAAAGCCTGCTTCTTTGATGCTGACATCGGCGGAATAATCTCGCCCAAACGCGACGATCCCAATAGATCGAATATCTGTTGGGCTTATTTTTCGAGGCAGCATCCAACCCGACGCTTTGAACTCACCGAGGGGCATTCGAATCTCCTGCCATTCTCCCGAAGCAGAAAAGGCTGCCTGATAGTACTGCCACGGCAGCACGGTCCATTTTGATCGCAGGTGGATGAAATACTCTTCGCCGTTTCCTTTCACGATAACGTAAACGCCGCTCACACCTCGTACCGATTCGGCGGGAACACTTCTCCGAGTTTGGATAAATCCGCCGTTGTTCTCGGTACTCACCAAGCCCTTGAGGTGAAGGTAGCGCTGCTCGGAATCGGTCTCAATGCTTGCGCTTCCGGTCGATACGCCTCCCATCACCTGGTCCGTTACGAACTCCCACGGCTCAAATTCGGCCTTCTGGAAATCATTCAATAGAATTTTTTCAGCCATGGCATAGGGAACCGATAAAACCGTCGAAAGCACCGCGGTGCATAAAAATTGCCGTTTGTTCACTTACATACCTTAGGGTTTTGCCAGTCAATAGACCGTGAACCCATTGACCCCAAGATTAGACCCCTCTGGTGCGAAGTGCGCCTCGGGCATACGGATAAGCATTCGGCCTATACTTATTTCCACCCTATAAATGGATAAATTGCCCGAACGACATGTCGCAGGAATCTTTGAAAAGTCTCGTTGAAGCTAACGCCTATTTTTACGAAACGTTCGCTCGCGGCGACGCAGATGTTATGGAGACATTGTGGGCCAAGCGGGAAGATGTCACCTGTATCCATCCGGGCTGGGGCGCGGTCACGGGACGGGACGCGGTGATTCGAAGCTGGGAGATGGTCTTGGAAAACCAGCCCAATATTCGCTGCGGTCGGCCCGAGGGATTTCTCGTTGGGGATGTCGGATATGTGATCTGCCTTGAGGAGCTTGGAGAAGGTCGATTGGTAGCCACGAATCTCTTTATTCTTGAAGATCATCACTGGAAACTGATCCATCATCAAGCGGGTGTCACGCGACCGGCAGACAACGAGCCCGCTTCTGGAACTCACCCTATTCATTAGAGGTTGCTATGAAAAAAGGAATAACTCATTTGGTCCTTACCGTTACCGTTTTAGTTGTTCTTTACTTTGTGTTTTATTGACAAACGCTCCATTATTCTCAGACTCCATCACCTCGATGATCCATGCCTAAGGGCGAATCCTCACCGAACACTCGCCTGGAGCTATCCCAGGAGGAGATGCGCTCTCTTGGATATCGGGTAATCGATCTGCTCGTTGAGCATACGAGCACGCTCAGTGCACAAACTGTATCGAGGGTGGATTCCCGAGAAGCGTTGGAGGCGAAAATTCATCAGCCGCTGCCTGTCGACGGGGAGGATCCAGCCCACCTGCTCGATTTTTTGAGCGAACAGGTTTTTCACCATTCGATGGTGACCAATCACCCGCGATTTTTCGCGTTTGTCCCCAGTCCCTCAAATTTTGTCAGCGTCATGGCCGACGCGCTTATCAGTGGTTACAACAGTATTCTGGCGGAATGGGCGGAAGCGTCCGGTCCGGCCACCCTAGAACTAACGACCGTCGATTGGTTGCGCGAACTATGCGGGATGCCGGCTCATGCCGGGGGAATATTTGTCAGCGGTGGGTCCGCAGCGAATCTCACCGCCCTCGCTGTTGCTCGAGAGGTGGTACTGCAAAACCGGATTGAAGGGGCTCGCGTGTACTGCTCCGAGCAGACGCACGCTTCTAATCGCAAAGCGTTAAAGGTGCTTGGGTTTTCAACCGAGCAAGTTGTTGGGATCCCGCTAGATCAAGACTGGAGAATCGACTGCGACGCCCTACACGAGCAAATCCAAGACGATCGTCGATCGGGTTGGATTCCGTTTTGCATCATTGGCAACGCCGGAACGACAAGTACTGGAGCTGTAGACCCCATCGCGAGGCTGCGGGAGATCAGTCAATCAGAGAAGCTGTGGCTTCATGTCGACGGCGCCTACGGTGCCGCCGCCGTCATCACAGAGCGCGGGACCGAAGAGCTGCGCGATATTGCTCACGTCGATTCACTTGCGATCGATCCCCACAAGTGGCTATTCCAGCCCTTTGAAATCGGCTGCGTCCTGGTACGAAACAGCCAGCACCTAACCGATACCTTCGGTCAGGATCATGTTTACTTAAGAGATGTGACAGGAGACCCGCTCTCGGGGGAGGTGAATCTTTGCGATGCCGGAATCCAGCTCACCCGAAATTTCCGCGCTCTGAAACTCTGGCTCTCGTTGAAAACATTCGGACTGAATTCATTCCGAAGCGCTATGGATTACACCCTGGACCTCGCAACGACAGCTCAGCAGATGCTCGCGGCGCGTGAAAACGTGGAAATCTGCACGCCGGCAAGGCTTGCGATTCTGACGTTTCGGTTTGCCCCCTCCGGCTGGACGGAAGCAGAACTGAACGCGCTTAATTTATCGATCGTCCAGTGGATGATTAAAGACGGACGAGCCATGTTGAGCTCAACACAGCTTGGCGAAAAAGTGGTCCTAAGGCTTTGTACGATTAACCCTAGAACCACCGAAGGAGATCTTGAGCTAACGGTCGACCTTCTTTCAGAGGCTGCTGAGACCCTAATCAATGAGCGTAAAAACGGCGACGACAGCAGCCCTAGATAGCACTCCGTGAGAACTTTAAGCCAAGTTGTCCTGGCCCGACGACCCACCTCCTTCGCACGTTTCTCCTTCCGCAGCGTACTTACCGTAATACGCACCAGACCGGCGTGTAAAACTTTCGCGCCACACAAATCGGAGTTGTTAGATAATTCGCCTCCTTGATTTGCGTCTAATCCAGACGGCGTAGCAAAAAGAAGGCATCTGATGACCGTCAAAAAACAAATTGTTGTGTTTGTGGCCCTCATCGCAATTGCGCTCGGAGGGTATCAAGGGTGGCAGCACCTGAGGGGCGACGCCAGTGATCCATCGAAAAGATCTGGCCCTCAGCGAAAACCCGTAGCCGTTGTCACCGCGTCCATATCGGCAACCCAGATGGATCGAGTGATCGAGGCTGTTGGCACAACAAAAGCTCTGCGCTCCGTCGAGATCACACCGTTATCGTCAGGCCGGGTCGAAAGCATTAACCTGACGAATGGACGACCGGTAAAAGCTAACGCGAAACTGCTTGAACTGGATTCCGTCATTCAGGAAGCAGATGTCGTTGAGGCGAAGGCTAAACTGGAGGAAGCATCTCGAGCCCTCAAGCGATCGGACAGCCTAAAGCAATCGAGCGGTATGTCTGAGGCAACCATTGACAGTCTTCGGGCCCAGGTCCAAATCGCCGGTGCGAATCTCGAGCGCGCCAAAAAACGACTCGCTGATCGAGTAATACGGGCACCTTTCGCCGGCATGATTAGCCTCTCCTCTATCGAAAAGGAGCGCGCATTAAAGAAGGTGACGTTGTCGCCGTTCTGGATGATTTATCCCAGGTGATAATCGAATTTTCCGTTCCCGAAGACCTGTTTGGCGCCTCAAGCCCGGCGAGACCCTGTTGGCCCGTGCTGCATCGATGCCCGGTCGCGAGTTTGTTGGAGAGATATCTGCCATCGACACTCGAATCGACTACGCCTCCCGCTCATTCAAAGTCCGCGGTTTAATCGATAATTCAGATCGTGCTCTACCGGCCGGCATGTTCATTCACGTGAGCATTATCCTAGGCGGGGAAATGACGCTCGTCGTACCGGAAGAAGCCGTGATCGTGGAAAGCGGCCAGCAATTCGTTTTGCGCTTCAGCCGGGTAAAGAAGCCGATACCTTTAGGGTAGAACGGCGAAATATTACGTTGGGCCGGCGCGCCTGGTATTGTGGAGGTAAAAGACGGGCTTAAAGAGGGCGAGGATGTCGTGACACAGGGCCTTCAGAAAGTGCGCCACGGCGCAACCGTAAAAACGCGGGTCTCGCGATAACGCCGCCGGTACAAACACCGCGCCTGACTCCGCACAGAAAAGCGCATCCTAACCCTTTCCATCGGTCGCCGACACAGTCTCGCAGGAGAGGATTTATGGCAACGCAAGGCAAATCTTTATCCGATCTGGCGATACGGCGGCCCGTTACGACGATTGTTGCCAGCTTATTGATCGTTACCGCGGGATTTGCCGCGCTTAAATCAATACCGATCCGTGAGCTTCCGGACGTTGACTCCAGTGTTGTGACGGTGACCACCCGATACCAAGGCGCATCCCCACAAGTCATCGATACCGATATCACTGAGGTGATCGAAAGCGCGGTATCGGGCGTTGCAGGCATTGAGTCCATCAGCTCTCAGAGTCGTCGCGGCCGTAGCCGAACGGTTATCGAGTTTCGTCCTGGCCGGAACATTGACGAAGCGGCGAACGATATCCGCGACGCCGTTGGCCGGGCTCGTGGCCGTTTGCCGGATGACGTCGATGATCCGGTGGTTGTGAAGAGCGACAGCGACGCTGACCCAGTGATGCGAATCGCGGTCTCCTCAAATCGCCACTCGCCGGAACAAATCACGGACTATGTCGAGCGATATATCGTTGACCGACTCTCCACGCTGGATGGCGTCGCAAGCGTTGATATACGCGGCGAACGGCGCTATGCCATCCGAATCTGGCTAGACCGGCGGGCGATGGCCGCCCGAAATCTAACCGTATCCGACGTGCAATCTGCGATCGCCCGCAGCAATCTCGAACTGCCTGCTGGAGATCTCAAATCCTCACAGCGAATGCTAGAGATCCGCCTTGATGGCCGCCTCTCTACGCCAGAAGACTTTCAGAATATTGTTCTGCGGGAAGTCGATGGCTACCCCGTTCGACTGTCGGACATTGCCATAATTGAAAAGGCGTAGAAAACGACGATCTGGTGGTCCGAGCAAACGGTCAGAGTGCCGTGGGTATGCAGGTGCTACGGCAGAGTCAGGCCAACACGATGGATATATCAAATCGTGTTCGTGCAGAGATTAAGCTTATTTCGAGACATTGCCCGAAGGCATGGAGGTCATCATTGGATCAGACGATGCGCTTTTCATCTCCGCATCGATACGTGAGGTTCTAATTGCTCTCGGCATCTCCTTGCTGCTGGTTGTGAGCGTGATCATTCTGTTTTTGCGCTCGTTCAAAACCGCACTGGTGCCGATCGTAACGATCCCGGTCGCTCTTATCGGATGTATCGCGGTCATCTATGCGTTGGGATTCTCAATTAATGTCATTACCCTACTGGCCCTGCTTCTCGCAATTGGTCTGGTTGTGGATGACGCGATTGTCGTCCTGGAGAACATCAAGCGGCGCGTTGAAAACGGCGAGTCCGCGCGGGAGGCAGCCATACGAGGCACCCGACAGGTAACCTTCGCCGTTCTCGCCACATCGGTGACGCTCATCGCCGCGTTCATCCCCATATCGCTTTTGGAGGGTCAGGTCGGAAAGCTGTTCAGCGAATTTGGGCTTATTATGGCCGCTGCAGTGGTCATCTCAACCTTCGTGGCGCTTAGCTTATGCCCCATGCTGGCTTCGCGCATCCTCCGGGGTCTCGAGACAAGAGCGACTCGCTCGACAGATGACGAAGACAGCGACGCAGATGTCCGCTTTTCACAAACCGGATTGAGCCGGCTATATAACGCCGGGCTGTTGCGGGCCATCCAATCGCCTGTTCTGGTGATCGGAATTGCTTTGGCATTTAGTCTGGGTGCGGTGGGACTCTACACTGCGCTACCCCGCGATCTCGTTCCGAAAGAGGATCGCGGCGTTGCCTTTATTCCCATGAGCGCACCGCAAGGATCGACACAGAACTATACGGACGCCCAGACCCGAATCGTCGAAAAACAGCTAAAGCCCTTTCAGGACGACGGCAGCATTCAGACGGTGTATACGATTATTGGTTGGGGTAATCGTCCCTACCGTGGGTTTGTGGTCATGCGCCTGGCGCATTGGGACGAGCGAGAACAAACACAGGCCCAGATCGTCAATAAAATCCGACCGATAACGCAAAAGCTGATCGGCGTCCGGGCAGGCGTCGCGAGCCCTTCCGGCCTGGGGCTAAGAGGAAACTCAACCCCGCTGCGAATTATCGTGGGTGGTCCTGATTTCAGCGAAGTAAAACGGGCGGCAGCCGACTTGCTGGCGCATGCGGAGGCTAATGAAAATCTCATCAATCCGCAGATGGACTATGAGGAAAACCAGCCCCAGATCGACCTGAAACTGGATCGCCGTCGCGCCGACGATCTTGGCGTGAGTGTTGAGGAAATAGCCTTCACGCTGCAGTCGATGTTTGCTTCCAAACAGGTGAGCACCTATGTGGATCGCGGGCGCGAGTATCCGGTTATCGTGCAGGCAAAAGCGCAGGATCGCAAAGATCTGGACAGCTTGGCCAATATTTTCGTGCGTGCGGTTGATGCCGACACCGGTACCCGAAAGCTCGTTCCGTTGAGTGTTTTTGTGTCAGCGAAAGAGACGGCCGCAGCAGCGGAACTGAGGCGATTTGATCGACTGCCGTCGATCACGATCTCGGCAGGCATCGCACCCGAATATACGCTTGGAGACGCGCTCAGCTATATGGAAGAAGGCGCAGCGGAAACGCTTCCGACGAGCGTGAAACTGAGTTATTCAGGGCAGTCCAAGGTTTTCAAAAGCACATCCGGTGGTGCCATGATGAGCTTTGCGTTTGCGCTGTTAATTGTGTTCCTCGTGCTCGCCGCGCAATTTGAAAGCTTCGTGCATCCGTTCGTCATTATTCTTTCCGTACCTCTGGCCATCGCCGGCGCGATCTATTCGCTGACGCTGATGGATCTGTCCCTCAATGTGTACAGCCAAATTGGCATCATTTTGCTCGTTGGACTAATGGCAAAAAACGGCATATTAATTGTCGAGTTTGCCAACCAACTTCGCGAATCTGGATACACCATTCGGGAGGCAGTTTTACGCGCCGCCGTGCTGCGACTTCGGCCCATCGTAATGACGGTGCTGTCGACGGTGCTAGGCGCTATACCCCTGGTGCTGGCTAGCGGTGCTGGAGCGGAAAGCCGTATTGCGATCGGATGGGTGATCGTGGGCGGGTTGGGGCTGGCCCTATTCTTAACCCTCTTCCTTACGCCGGTGCTCTACGACCTTATGGCACGCTTTGCACGCTTTGATAACGACGCGTTGGATAGTCAGAGCAAATCACCAAAGGCTGAGCGAGCTGGGGAGCCATCCGCCTAGACGTACGCGGCGGCCTTGGTCCGATCAAGCTCCGTTAAACGTTCTCGAAACGCCCTGCTCTAGAGCCACTTCTTTCGACGGAAAAACCAAAGCTCCAGTCCCACAATTGCGGCCAATAGACCGCAGAACACCCAGAATGCTTTTGGGAATTCGGCGCCGGGAATCCCGGCTACGTTGACACCTAAAAGACCGGTTAAAAATCCCAAAGGCAACATCACCGCGGAGACGAGCGTCAGGACGTAGATGGTGCGGTTGGTCTTTTCGGAAAGGCGCACTGTTATCTCATCCTGAGACACAGCACACCGGTCTCGGGTCTCGTCCAAATCCTCTGTGATTCGCGTGGCGCGGTCCGTTACATCACGAAATCGACCGGTAACAGACTGGCTCATCCAAGGCGTATCGGCACTTGCGTTGGACAGCGTCACCAGTGCCATGCGCTGCGGAGATAGGAACCGTCTGAGCGCGATAGTGAGCCGGCGAATGCGTACTAACTCTGAGCGAAGCACTTTTAGATCTTTTTCCTGATGAGGCTCGCTCTCTAGAAGCCGCTCTTCGAGATCGCCCAGCTCATCTTCTACCTGCGAGATCAATGGCGTCATGCGCTCAGTTAATCGCGCGCCCAGGCGGGCGACAAGGTGGTCCGTCGAAGAGGGCCCCACACCCTCTTGCAGCTGATGGACGATATCCTCGACAGCCATAATGCGGCGAAATCGAGTGGTGATCACGCGGTTTTCTTCGAGCCAGATCCGAATAGAAACCATATCCTCAGGATGCGCCCCGGGATTCAGGTTAACACCTCTGAGAATTATCAGAATACCGTTATCAAAGACGTCGCATCGCGGTCTGGACTCATCAGCCAGCAGGCCATCCACCACATGTGTCGGCAGCGCCATGCTGTGCGTTAAAAAATGATTCGTATCGGGCGAAGTGGCA
>JAYPPP010000007.1:0-59259 GCA_038131525.1 Gammaproteobacteria bacterium
TGGTTGATACACCCGTGCCTAAGTCTGCTTGCGCCACCGGTGTTCCGTTCAAAGCGAACACCATCGTCTTAATGAAGTGCGCGGGGATCTTTTCGCCCGTCTTAGAATCTTTGCGAAGTCCCGTCTCCATCGGGTGCTTGGCCAGCACCATCACTTCATAACCGCCATCGGCGGACTTCTTGATTTTCATTTTGGTCGACATTTTTCTCTCCTGCTCGAATCTTTTTCGTTAGCCGCCGCAACCGCCGACGGTGACTTTAATCTCCTGGGCGGTCATGTAGACCTTCCCCCCAGCTTTGACATAACACTTCACCGGTGAGGTTTGCCCCATTTTGATTCGAGCGCTGTACATGGCGCCCGCGCCGCCGCCCATTACCTCAAGGGCCGTTGTGAAGGGCGCCGGATTCTTCTCAACCATCACAGCGATGGACTCGACATCCGAAAGGGTCGTCATCACCTTTATGGGCACCACGGCGCCATTCTCTGCCTGCAGAGGCGCTTTCAGCATCACTTGATCGCTTTCCATCACCTCTGAGGTTCCAAAGAAAGCATTCAGCGCGTCGGCTTCGGGACGAGGCCCGAAAGCACTCTCCGGCCACGCGGCAGCCAAAACTCGGGTGGGATTCAGAAGACCAGCACCTGCGGCAACGGCGAGCGTGCCGGCCGCGACTGACCCTTTCACAAATACTCTACGTTTCATAACGACTCTTCCTGTTCTGATTCAGATTTGAATTAAAAGGATTGACTTGATCTGGGAAAAAATCACTCTGCAGAGTCAATCAAATAGTCATAAGCCAGTCGACAATACTGTCGATTTGCTCTTCGCTCAGCAGCCCGTGCTTTCCGAACGGTGGCATGGAAGTATTCGGATTCCTTGCTGTCGGATCCCATATCTGGGCGCGTAAGTCCTCGCGATTTGGGAATCGCGCCTTCATAGCAACGAGCGGTGGGCCGATGTTTCCACCTGGAGCGAGTTTCTCTGGCCAAGGACTCACCATCGCCTGATGGCAGCCCAAACAGTTACCGGCGCGACGACTGATGGCGGTGCACCAACCTTTGATTATTGGGTCACCCGACTTTACCGCTTCTCTACAGGCCTTCTCATCTGGCCATTCCATCGCCACCGCGACAGTGCTTACACTGACTGTACCCATTAGGGTCATTGCGGTGAGCAATGAGAGAACCCCAGTTTTTATTCTTCGCATCGTTTTCCTCCAGTTATGCACGCTTACTCTTCTTCACTCTACTATGCGGTCTTGCGGCTTCCGCATTTTTTGGTTTTCTCTTTGCGCTGACACTCGCGAAAAGAACGCATCTTCTGACTCTCTGAGCATCGCAGCAGTTTTTCGCAAAGTTGCCGATTCCCCCAGTTTTACTTAATTTTTCCAGTGAGAGCAAGCGCTCGGGAGAAGCTAATTTCCTGAATATGCTGATATTCCTATCAGTGATGAATCCAGTGATGGATCAGAGATAGGGTTTACCCTGAAATAAGCGAAACTATTTTCCGCCACGGAGCAGCTCGAGCTCTTTGAGACGAGCGCTGAGACTGGCTTCGAGGTATGCGCTCTCGCCAACGTGCGTGAGTGCCGTCTTGAGATTTGCCACGGCAGCATCCAGTTCATCGTTAAGAAAGTGGTATTCGGAAAGGGCCTGAAAAGACAGTGCCATGTTCCCCGCCTCGCCCTCCACGCGGGCAAGCAGACCGTGCAGGCCGGCTGCTCCAGGAGTTGTGCGAATCGCCCGTCGCAACACCTGTCGCGCTTCGTCAAGCTCGCGGGATTTCATGAGCGCGTCGGCCCAAGCGTAGGCAATAACCATGGAGTCCGGCGCGCGCTCCGAGAGACCCGCAAGCACGTCAACCGCCTCAGATGCCCGACCACTTTGCAGAAAGGTCTCAGCGATCGCCAGCTGATAAACCACTTCCTCGGGATACTCATCTCGCAATTGGGACGCGTACCCTAGAGCCGAGTCATAGTCGCCGAAACGATTTAAGGCCAATACAAGGCCGTAGCGAGCGGCTCGGGCTTTCAGGGAATCCGAAGACTCCTGCTCCTCAAACAACTCCGCGCTTACGCGTTCGGCCGTTCCAGCCCCGTAAAGTGCTCGAACGCGAGCCCGCGCGTGATAAAAATCAAGCGACGGTTGTTCATCGATATCCGGATAGCCTCGAATTCGCGCCTCAACCAACGCGATTCGATTCTCCGTGAGCGGGTGGGTGCGTAGATACTCTGGACCGCCCACGGACTGAAGTCGGGTTTCCTGATCGAGGCGTTTCAAAAATCGGATCATCGCCTCGGTGGGGTAATCCGCCTCTGAAAGAATGTCTAGACCCAGCACATCAGCCTCGCGCTCAAATTCGCGGCTGTAGCTCAACTGATCGGCCATTGCAGCTCCACTGGTCGCGGCCATCGCTGCCGCCCCCGCCTGACCCCCGAGCAAAATCGCCGCCAGGATACCTGCGGCTGTAGGCAGTTTTCGTTGGCTGGCACGCTCCATCATGCGCGGCAGATGGCGCTGCGCAATGTGTCCCAACTCGTGCGCGACTACGGAGGCGAGCTCTGCCTCCGTCCTCGTAGCAATGATCAGCCCCGTAAATACCGCCAAGCGACTGCCGGGGCCCGCAAAGGCGTTGATCATCGGGTTGTCGATGAGAAAAAATCGCAGGCTATCGACATCACCATCAAGGCTGCTCGCAAGACGCGAGCCCAGGTGTTCAATATATTCGACGAGTAGCGGATCCTCGACAAAACTAAGCTGTTTTCTCGCCGCCGCGATAAATTCCCGGCCCATGGCCTGCTCTTGCGGCGAGGTCACAATTCCGGCGCGAAGGTCACCAAAAGAAGTCGGGCTTTCCGCTCTCGAAAGCGTAATACCCGTCATGCAAAGTGCGATGACAAGCGTTAGGGTGGCCGTGCATCGCCGACGCACTGGAAAACAAGAGATCACAGCGATAGTTTATCAGCGCCTCGCGGCTGGACCGGTTGGTTTAAATCAGCTCCGGAATTAGAATTCGCCCCCGAAAAAAGGGAGATAAGCCGCCTCACGTTGCGGATTTGAGGCGGGAGCATCCCGAGCGCACCCCGGAGAACCCCATGGTCCAAAACGCGAGTCAGGAGCAACTCAGTCAACGAGCACGTGAGCTCCAGGAAAAGTATGAGCAGGCCTGTCAGGCGGGTCTGCAGCTTGACATGACGCGGGGTAAACCCGCGCCGGAACAACTGGATCTGGCGGACGCGTTGCTCTCGCTACCCGGCTCGGGCCAGTTTTCGGACGATAGCGGGACGGACTGCCGAAACTACGGCGGCCTTGATGGCTTGCCCGCAATGAAACAACTTTTTGCAGAAGTCCTTGGCTGCAATGCAGAGGACGTCATTGTGGGCGGGAGCAGCAGTCTCACGATGATGTACGACGCGATCGCGAGGGCTGTCCTTTTTGGCGTTCCCGGAGGCGACCAGCCTTGGGGCCGTCAGGGCACGGTGCGGTTTCTGTGTCCCGCGCCCGGTTATGACCGCCATTTCGAGATCACTGGCCACCTCGGCTTTGAGCTCGTGAATGTCGATTTGACCGATGACGGGCCCGACATGGATCGCGTGGAAGCGCTGGCTTCTGATCCCGCTGTGAAAGGAATCTGGTGTGTTCCCCGTTTACAGCAATCCGACAGGCATTACCTACTCCGAGGTTGCCCGACGACTTGCTCAGATGGCGGCTGCTCCGGACTTTGAAGATCATAGCGGGACAACGCCTATGCAGAACATCCACTCAGCGATGTGCGCCAGACGTGCCCGGTATTCTGTCGGCCTGTCGGGATGCGGGCCATCCCCGATCGGGCGCTGCTCTTTACCTCTACATCCAAGATGACCCACGCCGGCGACCCGGGCGTCTCGGCCATGGCCTCGAGTCCGCGAACATTGCCGATGCCCGTCGACATCTGGCGGTTCAGACCATCAGGCCGGCGAAGCTGGTCTGATTGCGCCACCGCGCTTTATTTGGGATCTCCTTGGTCTTCATTTTGCATGACAAACATCGCAAAATCACGAGCCCCAAATTCGATCTCGTACAGGGAAATCCTCGAAAGGGACCACCGGTTTGGCGAGGGCATCACCCAACCTGAAGTTAAAGTCAGGGCAGCCAGAGTTACTTCGTGAGGGCGTGAACACGCCGGACGACTGTGCCCGCACGATCATGCGACCTTACGAAAAAGCCGGCGTAAAAAACTCACCCCGGCTGGTGTAGTTTGCCTACGGCCTCGATCCGAATAACCGCGTGATCCGGCTTGCGCCGAGTTTCCACCCCTTGAGGACGTGCGTGGGCGATGAATATGTTCACCTTGTGTGTCAGAGCTCGCCGCCATTCGCCAGCAATTGACCGGCTGAGGCGGTGGGAAAACGGCTCTTTAGCTAAATTGAAAGTTGTTTAAAATTTGATTAACTTCTATTATATTAGGTACCAGAAGCATCGCTCTCGATACATCGCGAGACGCCCGATTGGAGTAGCCCGTAACGAGATTCGGTCATAAGCGAAGCGTCGTCCACGCGCGTTACTCGAGCTGCGATGCGCCAAGTCCACTGATGAGGAAAAACATGTCGATTTCAGTCCCAAGAACTTGATGCGCGGGGTCTTAACTGTCGGTACCGATCTGCGTGCCAAAAAGGAAACCTAAATGGAATGGCCGCAGGTGAAACCGCTAAAAATCATTGCAGCCGATCCGGGATCGGTGAGAGGGATTTTGAGCCTTTGCTACGCAAACCGGCAATGAACTGATGAATTCATCGGAAGCGAACGGTGAGTTCCACTTCCTGCTGAAAAGGGGCGGAGTAGCCTTCTCGCCTATCCACGGGAATGATAAAAGGAGTTACGCCATGAGCGAAAAGTATGACCATCATCGCGACGAAAAGGAACGCTCGACTGGAGCATACACCGTTATTCTGTCTTCAACCGCAGCGGCGCTGGGTTATAACGTCACGATGTTCTTTACGTTTTTATAGGCTTCAACTCCTGAAGGAAAGATCTGGATCTGGCAGTCAGCCCAGCAGCAGCCGGGCATGCTGCCGATGAAGATGCCCTTTGGCTTTCTGGTTCAAGGAACATCAACTGGAATAGCATATCCCAAATCTGAAGTTTTTTCAGAAGCAGGATTGCCCGGTTTCGAGACGGTAGCGAGCCTCGCTGATGAAGAAAACCATCAAAAAACAAAGGCGTGGCGAGCATTTCCGAACTTTGCGCGACCTGTGCCTCGGGCGGATGTAAACATGATCGGCTGTCAGATGACCATCGACCTTTTGACATGAAACGAACAGAGCTCATCAGCGAATCGATCTGGGCGGCGCCGCGACTTACCTCAGGCGTGCGGGCGAATCGGACATCAACTTATTTATTTAAGCGCACAGCGCAAGACAAAAAAGGCGCCCTTACGGCGCCTTTTTTCACCGAGCATTGATCTTCCCTGGGCGATCAAGCGGAAACAGACCCACGTGAAATTCGCTATGTATTTGGAGCTCCGATTCAACCGTTTGACCCTGGTGAAGGTGCGTTGAGGTGGGAACAAAAGAAGCTTGCCGGCCTCGGGTTGCACGCTGACCTGCTGGTGGAAGAATTCCGTCGCGCCGGCGTTCGTTGCGCCGGGTAAATGCAAATGGCCACGAGCTGGCGCTGGCTAAGCGGTCCGGGCCCGGCGCATCCACATGCCAGCGGTAAAAATCGCCGGGCGCGCTGCGCTGCAGTTGGTACCCCATATCCTTAAAACGATTGGCCGCAAAAGGATGTAGACCGCTCAATAGAGACAGTCCACGCTGAAGCGATTCAAACAGCGCCCGGTCGACATCACGCCGCATTCGTCTCGGCCTGAGATACGAATCGGTAAAGAGCGTTTGTGGACTCATCAATCTCGGCGCCGGGCCCATTCTCGCCCCGCCTGATGCTCGTCCCGATCCGCTTCAAACCGCTCGATAATCTCTCGGCAGAAACCTTGATCAAGGCATCTGCCAGCTCATGAAATAAACTGCCGGATTTGAGTTAACACAGATGCTCCGCTCAAGTGTCCTGCCCTGCGCCCTCCGCGATTAAATGCCGTGCGTTGCACGAGATCCTGAGCCTCGACATCACCGCCATCCCCCTAAGAAAGCCGCCAATGACTAAGCGCTGGAAAGCGATGCGAATGCTCAAAAGTGTTGCGGGCTCAATGCTCGCGAGCACGCCGGGCGCCTCGTCGCTCGCCGTGATCTCTCCCCCAAGGATCAACAATGAGGAGTGCCCATAGGTCTGCCGCCCATTGGGGTGCGTTCCCACCTGCGCGGGTGCGATTACCCAGGCAAGGTTCTCAATAGCACGGGCGCGCAGCAGCGTATGCCAATGCGCGCGGTTGGCGTGAATGCCGACGGCACCGAGAAAATAGTCGCGCCTGACTCAGACAACTGCCTGTAAAGCTCGGGAATCGCATGTCGTAACAGATCGTGATGCCGAGCGTCAGGCCTCAACGCTGACCGCCAACGGTGATCCCGGCGCGATGTACGCGGATTCGCGGTAAGACTCATCCGCCACGATACATTCACATCAAACGGTGAATCTTGTCGTAGCGGCTAAGCGCGACTGTCTCGTCCGAACCAAGGCAGAGTTGGTCACGTCCGTCATCGGCCGGAAAGGAGGGCGTCGATCTGCAATCAGAATTGCCGCGGCGGGCGGCCGTATCTGCCAGCGCGGTTTCAATCTCGCCAACCCCGCCGAGCTGCTTCTGGCGCTGTTCATCATTCTCGGGCATCAACCGCGGAAGTTTTCAGGTAGCGCCACGACGTCGGCGCCTTGCGCCGCCGCGTCGTTGATAAAGCGGACCGCTTCAGTCGGTTGTCCTCAAAACCTCGGTTGAGGAGTCGTTGGACCGCTGCCAGCACAATCGTAGAGGCTTCTTTCGACACGGGGGCTTACTCGGCCGGGATCTTGAGGTGGATCATTGTATCCAAAGGTAGGGCGCTTATTAAAGAGAGAGTCGCTCAAAAGCGTGGTCCAACGAATCGCTGTCCACGTGCCGCAGGATGCAGTGGCTCTGAGGAGCTAACCAAAATCTGGCCTGATCATTTTGAGGACGACGTTAAATGACTTCTGATGATGCGTAGGCTCGACCTGAAGGTGGATCGGTCGACCAATAAATTCCCTGCAGATCAGCAAGCCGGTTGACTCCTCGTCGAGCAACATATCAATAACGTTCTGCACCGCTACTGCACCAAATGCCACTTTTGCTTCAAAGCTCTCGCCTCTCTTAAGATCTCACGAAATATCTCGTAGCACACCGTTCGCGCGGTTTTTCTGACTGCCCTACCCTGGCACACGGGACAGGTCTCACTTAACTGCCGCTCAAGGCTTTCGCGCGTACGCTTTTTCGCGTCACTTCAACGAGACAAAACGGACATATCCGCGATGTGGCAGCGTCCGGTCGCAGACCAACGCGCGCTCAAACGCGCTCATCAACTGGCGACGGTGGTCATCGTCCTCCATATCAATAAAGTCGACGATGATGATTCCACCGATATTTCGCAGTCTCAATTGCCGGGCAATTGCCTGCGCTGCCTCCATATTGGTCTTGAATAAGGTTTCCTCGAGATTACGCTTGCCGACAAAACGGCCCGTATTCACGTCAACTGTCGTCATCGCCTCGGTCTGATCAAACACCAACGACCCGCCAGACTTCAAATGGACGGTGCGGTCCAGGGCTCTCTGGATTTCGTCCTCCACCGAATACAAATCGAAAATCGGGCGCTCACCGGTATAGATCTCGATTCGGTCCGCCATCTCCGGCATAAGATCAACCGAGAACTGGCGCATCAGAGCAAAGGTTTCTCGCGAATCCACCCTGATCTTTTCAATATCGTCGCGCGCGAGGTCCCGAATCACACGAAGCGATAAGGGCAGATCTGCGTGAATCAAACTTCCGGCCGAGGCGCTCGCGATCTTCTGCTGGATAAGATCCCAACTCCGGATCAGAAACTCAATTTCCTTGTCAAAATGAATGTTGTGCTGGCCTTCCGCGGCAGTTCTGACAATGAATCCGGCTTGCGCGTTTTGATGGGCAATCGCGGTATCCAGGGCGTCAAGCAGTCGATGCCGTTCATCCTCATCCTGAATACGCTGCGAGATTCCCCGATGAGCCGATCCCGGCAGAAGCACCAAATAGCGCGATGGAATAGACACCTGCGTCGTCAAGCGCGCGCCTTTGGTGCCGATAGGGTCTTTCGCGACTTGCACAATAATCTCTTGCCCCTCGCGCACTAACTCCGTGATATCCGGACGCGACGCGGCCTCTGTGAGAGCGCTCTCCTCACTCACGTCAGGCTCGTTTCCAAGGCCCGCGGCGGCAAAACGGTGGGACACAATATCGGCCGCGTGCAAGAAAGCGGTGCGCTCAATGCCAATGTCGACAAAAGCCGCCTGCATACCCGGCAGCACGCGCACCACCTTGCCTTTGTAAATGTTGGCGACAATACCTCGGCTGCGGTTGCGCTCAACATGCAGTTCCTGCAAGCCGCCGTTCTGAACGACAGCCACACGGGTTTCCTGCGGCGTGATGTTTACCAGTAACTCTTCTTTCATACCCTTACTGCCGGACCCATCCACCGGGGATACACGCCCTCACTTTTCAGCAGCTCTGAAGTCTCGTATAGCGGCAGGCCCATAACTGCCGAATAGCTTCCCTCCAGCCGCTCCACGAAGATCGCTTGGCCCCATGACCTTGGATGGCATAGCCACCCGCCTTATCCAGCGGCTCGTCGCCTTGACAGTACGTCTCGACAACCGATCGCGGTATTGCACAGAATATTTACCCTGCTGCGCAAGACACGAGTGACTTGCCGATGCTGCGAATCTACGGTTACGGCCGTAATCACCTCGTGCGTGCTCCCCGAAAGCCGCAGCAACATGCTGACCGCATCCTCACGATTTTTGGGCTTGCCCAACACCTGATTCTTGAGGACGACGACCGTATCCGCTCCAAGAAATACGGCTGCCTGAACGCCCGCGGGGCCGGCGGCCTGCTTTGACGCCCGTGCCTTCGCCGCGCTCAGGCGGGTCACTAAATCCAGCGGCGTTTCCCCCAATTTGTGTGACTCATCGATTTGCGGCGCAAGCGTCTGAAAGTCATAACCCGCCTGCCGAAGCAAGGCAGCAGCGCCGCGGGGACTCCGATGCCAGACACAGGGTCGTCATTAGGCGACCCGACCCGACCGGTGATAGGGCAAGCCTTCCAAAATGGCATGCGCCCGATAGAGCTGTTCGGCAATGATCACGCGAACCAGGGGATGCGCCAGCGTTAACGGTGATAGCGACCAGTGTTGGTCGGCCGCTTCTCGCACGCGAGCGGACAGTCCGTCAGGCCCGCCCACGAGCAGTGTCAGATCACGGCCCAGTCGCATCCACTGGGCCAGTTGAGAGGCAAGCGATTCAGAGCTGTAGCTGTGGCCCTGCTCGTCAAGAGCGATTTGATAACTGCCTTTAGGTACTGCCTGCAGGAGCCGAACACCTTCTTCTTCCACTATCGAGCGAACGGGGGCTTTCGCGCTGCGGCGGGGTGAATCGACCTCGATCAATTCGAGAGAAAACGCATGGGTTAAGCGCTTGCTGTACTCGGAGAATCCTGCATTCACCCAATCCGGCATTTTGCGCCCGATAGCCACCAGACGGATGCGCACGGATTAGCCTTCAACCTGCTCTCTTACTTGGCTCACCTTCATGCCCAGTCGCTCGTTCCACAAGCCCTCAAGATCGTAGAACTCTCGCGTTGCCGGGAGCATCAGATGAACGAGCACATCGCCAAAGTCCATGAGTACCCACTCGCCGTCGTTATCTTCAACGCCGGCAGGTTTTGCCCGTGTTTACCCCTGCCTCACGCAGCTTCTCGGCCAGCGCCAACACGTGTCGGGTTGAGGTACCGCTCGCGACGACCATCCAATCCGCGATTTGCGTTAGCGCGCGGATGTCCAACTCAAGAACATCCAGCGCCTTGGCATCATCCAACTCCTGAAGAATCCACTGGCGGAGCGCTTCGATTTGATCATCCATCTTTTCATTCATATAAGTGATGCTCCTTTATGTACCGGGCAATACAAGTGGAACCTCTTTCTCAATGGACTCGCCGCCTGAATAGCCAAACGGATAGCGGCCATTGAGACGTCAACCGTTGGGACCTCGACCCCTTGAATGCTTCCAGGCTTCGTCGGGTGACCCTCCCCCGAAGGGATCGGCGAGGTCGCTGGAGCCACCAGTCAGAGGGAAGGGGTTGGGAAGCGCCCAGCCCGGACGCTGCATCACGATGATGGCGGCAAGCTGGAACCTCTTCCCAACGATGCCAGCTGGGCGAACGAGAGGGAGCCGCATCAAGTCCAAGCGCGAGGGCACAAGGGTCACCCTGGGCGTTCGGCGCGAAGCTCCTGCAAGGACAATACCGAGTAGGACGACCCGGCACTTGCTGATCCCACTCGCGGTATCCAGCGTAAATCTTGGATCCCTCTCGATTACGCATCAAGCGTCGCTCGACGATGGGCCGCAGGCGCTTGTGGCGCGGGACGGTGCGGCTCCCCCACGGGGAGCCAGACGACGCCTCAGCGGCGTTGGCGCATTACGGACGCTGGCGGGTCCTGTCTCAAGATGGCCCCGGTGCACCGGATCGAAGAGGTCCCGCCGAAGACGATAACGGGCCTCGCGTCAGACTCCGAGCGAGAAGCCAAAGAGTCCATTCGTCTAGGATCGCGTCGCACCGTCTCCATAAACAATGAATTTCTGAATCGTTAGTCCTTCGAGACCCACGGGCCCACGCGCACATGGAGTCGATCCGGTACTGATCCCAATCTCAGCCCCCGAGTCCGTACTCAAACCCGTCGGCAAACTGGGTCGAAGGGCGTGACCATGACCGAGCTCGAATCCACCTCGCGGACAAACCGCTGACTCTTTTGCAAATTGTTAGTCTGGTGGCGTCCGTGGCCGGAGCCAAAACGCGCAATATGGTCGATAGCCTGATCCAGGTTATCGACCGTGCGGATGGCAAAATAGGAGCGAGATACTCGGTAGACCAGTCTCTTCCGTCGCCGCAACCCCGTCCTGGAGCCAGGCCAGCGTGCAGGGAGACAACCGCGAGTTCAACACCCGCTTCCCGATACCGGGGCACTAAGCGCTCCAAGCACCTTTGCCGCGATAGCTTGATCCAGCAGAAGCGTTTTCCATCGCCCGCATACTCCGCAACGGCGACACTTTGCGTTGTAGGAGACTTCTATCGCTTTTATCAATTTCAGCGTCGCTGTCGATAAAGACATGGCAGTTTCCATCCAGATGCTTGATAACGGGCACCTTCGATTCGGCACTCACTTTTTCTCGATCAAGCCCTTTCCGCCCCGCGGCACGGTGACATCGATGTACTCCGGGACTGTCCAGCATCGCCGACACGGCCTCCGATCCAGTGCGTCTGCAGAACCTGAACAGCACCGGCCGGCAGTTCGTATCCGACCAACCGCTGTGTCCAGGCATTCGCCAATCAGTCGATTGGAATGAAGCGCTTCAGAACCACCACGCAGGATAGCTGCGTTACCGGATTTAAGGCATAAGCCCACGCTTTGTCGGCAGTCACATTGGGCCGAGACTCATAAATGATTCCGATCATAGGAGTATTCGACCCACCGTAATGCCTAAGGTCGGGTGGTCATGTCACTGATCTGGCCTACCGGATCCTCTGGCAACAAAGCGATTTGCCTCGGAGCCCATAAACCGCCCAGCACCAACGCGAGACTCGGTAAGTTCAAGAAGACGATCCAGCAAAGCAGGAAAGGCTCGACGCCCGCTGCGGCGAAGGTCTCGTTGGCGTTCGCCTCCGGGAATTTCGGCGCATCGGGACTCGATGCACCCAGCCGCATGGCCCAAGCGCGGCATCCTTTCGCCGGTACTCGCCTGAGAAATCACCCGGGCCGCAGCCCGTGCCTGCCGCCCGGCCCCGTCCATCCGGTTGCTATCGAATCCGACAAGGCCGATACTTTGCACTCATGTTTCAGTAATTTAAAGCGATTTTCCGTTGGCACTACCTTTATACCACAAAGCAGCAGAATCGCTCGCCGATTTCCCCCAGACACCGCCGGGCGCGAAGGCATGGCCTTTAATCACCGGTCGTTCAAAGCCAGCTGAAGCAAGGCGCCAAGCCGCGGCATATCCAGTCTCTGCAACGCCGTTCCAATGCAGCGCTCCCGACTTCGCCAAACCCGAAACCGCTCAAACACTTTCCGACGATCTTACCCTGGGACAGATCCTTTGCCATCTCATAGAGAACCCGAACCTCTCGCGCGAGCGCAATTAATCAAGAATCGGCTCCGTTCCCTCGCTTAAGCCTGCAGCATCCGAAGCGCGGGCGCGGGGTTGTCCATTCATGGCGACGTCTACCAAAGCAAACACCGAGAATCTTGCTTGGTCCGCAGCCCATGAGTCCAAGCATGACCTCGTCTAGCGTATCCCCGTCAGCACCAGCGGTAGTTTACGATCTCCTGCGCTGCGAACAGAAGATTTCCCTCCGAGTAATACGCAAGACGGTCCAATCGCGCCTTGTGTGGCTTTCACGCCATGCCTCGCGAGGGCGCGATTTAATCCATCCCGGTAGCTGCTGTGACGTTACGGCCCTCGCTTCAACAGCGGTACTCACGGATTCAACCGCCTTAACCACTTTGCCGACTGAATACTTTTGGTATCCCGTTCGACCGAGAATGAGACAAAGATGCACGCTGTCATCTGCCTCTTCAAAAACTCGGTCAGCGCTCTCGCTCCGCTTCTTTCTCCAGGTTTACCGGTAGGCAGTCAGCGGATCTCCAGAAGGCGGCGCGTCGCAAACAATGAAAGCGCTTTGGCCCACGGTACCGATTTGCTCCCAATCAAGATCAACGCCTGCAGTGAAACGCAGAATCTCATCCACTCCATGCGTGCGTGCCGCTTCACGAACGGCGTCTGCGCTCTCCTCCGATCAGGGCGGTTCCGCGCCGAAAATCAGGTAGCCTCGGTCAAACCCCTTCTGCAGACGGCGGGCAACGCGTCGGATGTTATCCGCAACGACGATGCCTCGTAGCGAACGCTTAAACAAAATTCTTGTACTGCAGGCCCGTTGCGGGACACATTCAGCGCAATACCGTCGAGTCGACGAAGAATTCGTCGGGTGACCTCTTTACGCGCATCGATTCCTTCAACCTCTTCCTCCTGCTTTTTCTGCAGAAGATCGACACTTGAATAGGTTAACTCCCTCCGATGCTTAGGGGTGTGTTGCCGACCAGCACTCCTTTAGTATCACCACTCGATAAAGCACCTTGTATTGAAGGATGTAGCCGGTTGCTGTGCCGTTACTGTCCACCGACTTCACCGTGCGTACATAGTCCACACTGGCAAGATCGATGATCACTGACGCCGACGACGCGTCTTTGACAGGATTAACACCACTTTCGCGCAGTAATGCCCTGAGGTCAGTCACGAGGTTGATTGTCCTGCCCCGTTACCCATGGCGATGCCATGATCGATCGGCGAGAGATTGACTTGACCTCGCAAGTGAAAACCACAGCCGGCTTGAGCGCGAAGCAGTGATAGCGCGGGGATCATATTTTTAAACGCATCATCGACTCAGTTAAGACATTTGCGGCATCCGCTCATTATAACGAGCGCCGCCCGCGACAAGAATCGACTAGGCAGGGAGGGAATCAGCACCAACTTTCCTGGATATCGCTGACGCAAAGTCTGCCTGCGCCGCCACAATCCTCCTCCAGCGGATAGGTCGTGGCACCAGAGGTCGGATCGCAACCTGATTCATCAATGCAACGAGCTCAGAGAAAACGCTTGCTTGGCTGGTGCGTGCACCCATATAGGGAAAGATCCTTTAGATAGAGCGTTCGAAGATCGATTTCAGTCATGGGGCCCGCAATCGCGCCTGCGATAGCCAAACGTCACCCGGGCGCAACACATCGAGCCATCGACCGAAGATTGATCTCCGCCAACCACATCAATAACCGCATCAAAAGCGTTCATCATTTAGCGGGGCATCACGATCGATCCACTCGTCGGCTCCTGCGTCGGATACAGCCTTTGCTTTCGCGGGAGAGGAGACCGCCCACACCGTAGCACCGAGATGCTTACCAAGCTGCACCGTCCTTGAAGCCTACACCTCCCGATGCCCCTGTCACCAGAATCCGATCCTGGAGGATCCCACCGCGGCTCGGCGCAGCAAACCAGCGCCGTACCGTAGCGCAGGGCATTGCGCCAATTTCAGTGTATTGTCAGGGAAATTGATGCCGTCACATCAAAAAGCTGATTCGTCGGCACACAACAGAACTGAGCAAAGGCACCGTCACGCTCAGGAAGCCCAACGACTCGAGGAAGTGCAGCGAAAGTTCGCTGGCGTCGGCATAGTTGATTAGTGGCACACGTCACGCGTTGTCGATTCGGATTTCGGGGGTGAGAACTGCCCACGCGACACTGCGCCACAGAGATCTCCTTGAATTCTTGGAAATGACAGCGCCCCACTCCAACCGCCGCCTCAGAGGTGCACCATCAACGTCACCTGTCGCGCCGGTAATGCTTTTGGCGTACCAGCCCAGTCGTGTGTTGATATCGGTATTGTTGACGCCCCGCTGCCAACACCCGGATCAATGTCTCATCCGGTTTGGGTTGGGGCACGGGAATATCGTTCCCGCAACGCGAGCTGCTCTGGACCGCCATGACCCATCAGCTGCACGCCGAACATGGTCCTGGTCATAGGCTATTGATTCACACCACGACGTTAACGAGTTTGCCGGGAATGACGATCACTTTGCGCACGGCCTCATCGATATGCCGAGCGACCTTCTCATCAGCCAGCACCGCCTCGCGGATCTGTTCATTTCATCGCTCGGCACCTCGACATTGGCCGCGCAGCTTTCCCCGTTCACCTGCACCACCAGGTCACAGCCGCAGTGACCAGTGCGTCCTCGTCTACGTAGGCCACGGCGCGGTCAGCAGCACGCCGGCAAAGTCAGCTCTCGCCACAGCTTTGCCCAGCCAAATATGCGGCGTGATGGGCGCAAGAATCCAGCAACATGCCCGTGACCTCACGCATCGCGACCCACGGATCCGCGCCAGATCAAACGATCTAGCCGCGTTGAGACTTTTCCATACATGCTGCCACCACCATTGAACTGCTGACGATCCACTATCGCGGTTGATCTTCTGTAGCGCGCCATGGAAAACCCGGCGCAGCGTCTGACTCTCATCATCGATCGCATCCGGGAGATCGTTATCCTCGGAAAGCGCCTGGCGATTTCTCTGGACGACGTCCTAGCGCCGTAGAAAACGCTGCGGAGCCGGCTACGGCATCGTCGTTCCACTCCAGCGCCTGATCGGGCGGCGAAGCAAACTAGTAAATAGGCGCACTGTATCGGCACCGTAACGGTCCACCAGACTCTGGGGATCGACGCCGTTATTACTTCGACTTGGACATCGTAGTCACCCGGTGGCCGTAAGCGCGGCACCATCCGAGTCGGCGCGCGCCCACCGTTTGCCCTTGGCATCTTTTTCCCGTTTCCACGTCGTCGGAGGGCTTCACCCACACGCGACCTTGTTCGGCACTGTCGTGATAGTACGCTTCCGCCAATACCATGCCCTGACAGAGCAGTTTGCGTTATGGCTCATCTCGCTACTCACCAGACCGAGATCACGCATAGCTTATGCCGAAACAGAAAGTACATGAGATGCAAAACCGCATGCTCGATACCGCCAATATAGTGATCCACCGGGAAGCAGTAGTTGGCACGCTCGTCTAACATCGCCTCAGCCCCCGGCGTGCAATAGCGAGCGTAATGCCAGCTCGATTCGCAAAGGTATCGAAGGTATCGGTCTCGCGCTCGGCCGGTTGATGGCACTTCCGGACGGATTGTCTTGCGCCACTCCGGGTCTGCCTTTATCGGCGACTGCACGCCCATAAAGGTCACATCCTCCGGCAGCAACACAGATCAGCATCCGGGACGAGCACCGTTCCGCAGACCTCGCAATAAATCACCGGCACCGGACAACCCCAGTACCGCTGCCGCGATACGCCAGTCTCGGAGTCGATAGTTGGTTTCAAGCTCTTTCGAGCCCGCGCTTCTCGATGTCTTCAGCAATCCGGTCGAAGGCCGTTTTGAAATCAAGTCCGCTGAATGCGCCCGAGTTCACCGTGACCGCATCGTCTTTTTTCGCAGGCCAGGCGGCTTGCTCAGCATCGATCGGCGTTCCGTCGGCCGGCGCAACCACCTGAATGATGGGCAGCGCATAACGGGTAGCAAAGGCATGATCGCTCATCGTGCGCGGGGACCGCCATGATTGCTCCGGTCCCGTAACCCATGAGCACGAAATTAGCCACCCAGACCGGGATAAGCGCCCCGCCAAGGGATTAATCGCATCGACACCGAGCGGTACGCCTTTTTCTGCAGCTTCAACCTCGATCTCGCTGACCCCACCATGGCGCACTCGCCGAAATTCCGCAATCTCGGAGTTTTTCTGTCCGGCGGCGACGGCAAGCGGATGATCCCGCGGCGACCGCCATGAACGTCGCTCCAAAAATAGTATCGGGCCGCGTCGTAAACACCCGAAGAGGATCCCCGCCATCGGCCAGTGCAAAATCCACCTCGATACCGGTCGAACGGCCAATCAGTTGCGCTGCATCGTCTTCACAGAATCTGGCCAGCCCGGCATCCGGTCCAACTCCTCCCAGCAATTCATCGGCATAAGCCGTGATCCGGATAAACCACTGCGGAATTTCGCGCTTTTCTACGACGGCCCCTGAGCGCCAGCCTTTACCATCGATTACCTGCTCGTTGGCGAGCACCGTTGATCGACGGGATCCCAATTAACGACAGCGTTCTTTTTTATAAGCCAGGCCTTTCTCGACCAGTCGGCGTAAAGAACCATTGCTCCCATCGATAGTAATCCGGCTTGCAGGTCGTTACTTCGCGCGACCAGTCATAGGCAAAAGCCCATTCGGCGCAACTGGCCTCGCATATGGTCAATGTTCTGATACGTCCATCGGGCTGGCGGCACCGCACGCTGAATCGCCGCGTTCTCAGCAGGAAGTCCAAACGCATCCCAACCCATCGGCTGCAAGACATTTTTACCGAGCATCCGCTGATATCGGCTGATCACATCGCCAATGGTGTAGTTACGGACGTGTCCCATATGCAGTTGCCCAGAGGGATACGGCAACATGGACAGGCAGTAATATTTTTCGCGCGAGGGATCTTCACGAACCTCAAAACACTTTTGCTCATCCCACCACGCCTGAACCGCCGTCTCCAAATCCTGAGGTTGGTACTGAACGTCCATAGGGTTTCCGGTTATCACGCCCCGGCTAATGGGCGCGTCAGAGGTTTAGTATCGGGATGCGTAGTCGTCGGGCGACGAGGGCGCTGGCCAGTCGCAAAATGGGAACGGGCGCTGGTCCGAATTGAAGGTGACATACTGAAGCGCCGAGTGAATGAAGGCATTGAGATCGGCCGTAAAGTCCCTTAACCGCTCCGCGTCTTCGCCTTTCACCAGGCGATAAACGAACTGGAACAGCATGCAGACAAGCACCAGCAATGCCACCAGCTCGAACACCACGAAGGCATACACCAGCATCAGAACCAATCGGATCCAAACTTGTCCGTTGCGTAAACGATCTTGTCGGTCGGTGCTCATGGGGTAGGACTAAATCGAGGCTCAGTCGCTTTATTCAAATCGTCTTGCGAGGGACCGAATTTTACACCAAGGGTGGACCCTCTAAGCCTATGCCCCGCCTAAGCGCTTTATAAAATGGCTGACACCTACCGCTCCATTACGCCATCAACCGCGATTATGCGGTTACCGGAAACTGCCCATCGCATCGCCAACAGATCTCAAAGGTCGACGGATTGATCTCCCCGCAGGTCGCACAGATCTGCTCTTCATCCGCACGTGATTCAAGCTCCGTTATCAGTTGAGAGGCGAGGTCTGCCTGCTGATCCCGATCGATCCAAACCTCCGGCCATACAGACGTCGACGCGAGCTCACCAAGCGCCCCGCCGCTGTGTTCGTTCAGAACGCGCGACGGAATTCCGGCCGCGAGAAGCATCTGCTGCACGAGATGCGCTTGCGAAAGGCTGGCGGCAACGTAGATCCGCAGCACGGGAGTATCAAACGTAAAGATGGCCGCGTGAGAACGGGAGCTCGTTGTTTCGCTCCCGGGTGAAAAGCACCTGAAAGAGCTGCAGACCCCCGGCAAGAAAGGCCGCCTGAGAGCCCGCCAGATAAAGCCGCCAGGCCCGAGCAAACTCTTCATCAAATTGCGTGACGACGGTCTCGTAGTGTTCGTCAAAGCGCTTTAGCCACTCATCCAGCGTAAGCGCGTAGTGCAAACGCAGATTTTCCACATCGAGCACCGAGAACTGATGTGGCTCAAAAATATCCATCATTTCCCGCAAGGTCGGCGGATACGCACCGGGAAAGATACGCTTTTCAATCCACGCGTTCATGAGACGTGGCCGATTACGGCCAATCGAGTGCACGAGCGCACGCCCCTTTTCGGTCAGGCATCGATCAACCACGTTGCCGAGCTCTGGATAGTTATCGCAGCCCACATGCTCGAGCATCCCTACGGAGACAAAAACGTCATACTCCCCTGACATGTTCCGATAATCATCGAGCACATAAGTGACGCGATCGTCATACCCCTCCGCTTTGGCACGCTCGGAGGCATACCGCACCTGCTCTTTGGAAACGTTCCACGACAGGACCGATGCGCCATAGTAAAGGGCCATGTGTCTTGCGAGCCCGCCCCAGCCGCAACCGGCTTCCGCAACGCGATCTCCAGGCTGGAGTTGCAGCTTCCGACAGATATGGTCCATTTTCGCTTGCTGCGCCGCCTCGAGGGTCATGTCGGCCTCGGGGAAGTAAGCGCAGGTGTACTGCATTTCCGGATCCAGCCACAGTCGGTAGAAATCGTTGCCGATATCGTAGTGGTGGTGGATGTTCTGCCGAGAGCCCGCCTGGGTGTTCGCTCTTGGCTTCCGCTGCTGCATCTGCTTGACCAGCTTGGCCACCCCTTCAGGCTGTGGAACACTGAAGGCCTGAACTAAAAAATCAACGAGGTCTCCCTCTACGGTGATCTCGCCCATCGAGAAAGCCTCACCAAAACCGATATCGCCCTGGCGAAGCAGCTGGATAAGCGCAGAACGCGTATGGATTTGAACGCGGGCAACCGCCTCACCCGACGGGGGATGAACGGCAAACCCGTCCCAAAGCACCACCGAAAAAGGCGGCGGGCCCATTGCGTCGAGAACCCGGCGCAGCAGGAACCGCTCAAGCGCGCGTGAGGGCTCGCTCGTCGTTTGCGCCGAGGCACCTTGATCAGAAATATCGGGTTTATCAGAGAAAGGATTCGGGCTGGCCATTACCCAGACACCCTCATCAAGCGAATAAGCGTTCGTTTACTAACCCGCGATGATACCGACGCTGTCGAGAGCGTCAAGAAAGACGAGGACTGTTTTCCTTATTCTAAGTAGGGTCTTGCGCTTGCCGAGGCCATGCATTCAACACCGCGTGCACCAGTGTCGCGAGCGGAATCGCGAAGAACACACCGAGCACCCCCCACAGGCCACCAAAAATGAGGACCGCCGAGATGATTGCCACCGGGTGCAGATTGTTCACTTCCGAGAACAGCATGGGTACGACGAGGTTACCGTCCAGCGCCTGGATGACCAGATATACCGAGACGAGTACAAAAAACTCGCTGGTGAATCCCCACTGAAACCAGGCCACCAGCACTACGGGGATGGTGACAACCGCTGCACCTACAAAAGGTATCAACACCGACAGACCGACCAACACGGCAAGCAGCATGCTGTACTGAAGGCCGAGCAGACTGAAAGCGACCACACAAGCCAGCCAGACAATCAAAATCTCCCAGAACTTGCCGCGCACATAGTTTCCGATCTGGCCATCCACCTCAGACCATACCTGGGTGACCAACTGATGATCGCGCGGAGCAAAATGACCGAGCCAGGCCACCAGTCGATCTTTGTCCTTCATTAAAAAGAAAATCAGAATCGGCACCAGGATGAGATAGATCATCACCGCAATCAGGCCCAGCACTGAGGCAAGCGAGACCGAGAGCACCTGCTGACCCAGCATCGTTACCTCCGATCGGATCATCTTCATGACGTCGGCAATCTGCTCCGCCGAGACGATCTCGGGATAGCTTTGCGGCAACTTAAGCAGTAACTCCTGCCCTGCGTTCAACATCGTAGGAATCTGCTGCACAAACTGCGTGGTTTGCTGAGAGAGCAGCGGCATTAACCCGAACATAATCAGCGTCACGAAAAACAGAAAAGCGAGATAAACACAAAGCACCGCCAACAGTCGGCCGATCCCCCACCGCTCCAGCACGGCCACCAAGCCCTCAAGCAAATAGGCGATCACAACCGCGGCGAGAAGCGGTGCGAGCATATGGCCCATGAAAACGACAACGGCGAAAAGCCCCAGCAAGAAAATCGTCAGATAGACGACCTGGGGATTATTAAATTGAAACTTGAACCACTCGGTAATGGCTTTCATAACGGCAACGCCTGCGCGGCACGTTTGGGACGTAGAGAAGTTTAACCCGGCAAAATTTCAAAATCGTGGGTAATTTCTGCAACCGACTCAAGCATTCGGGAAGCCGAGCAGTATTTTTCCGCCGATAAATTAATCGCGCGCTCAACGCGTTTGGCGTCAATATCATTGCCGACAACCACGAAATGCAGATGAATCTTGGTGAAGACCTGTGGGATATCGGGAGCACGCTCTGCGTTAATTTCTATTCGGATGTCCGAAAACGGCTGGCGCGATTTACGCAGTATCAGAATGACATCGATCATCGTGCAGCCGCCCAGACTGAGCAGCAGCATCTCCATGGGCCGTGCGCCAAGATTCTGCCCCCCCACATCCGGGGAGCGATCCATGACAACCTGATGACCGCTTTGCGTGGTGCCCTCGATCGAGTCATCCGCTCTTAAGCGAAGCGTTGCGTGCATAGTTGATCCTTCGCGAAAGCGACTTAGGCAAAGAGCATGGCAAGATGTGCACCGGGATCGGCCTGACGCATGAAGGCCTCCGACCAGAAAGGCATTAATGTCAGCAGCACGCATGCTCGCCACGTCTTCGCGGGTATGGATTCCGCTCTCGGTTACCAGCAACGTACCGCGCGGCACTTCCGTGGCAAGTGCTAGGGTCGTCTCGAGCGAGGTCTCAAAGGTTCGAAGGTCTCGATTGTTGATGCCGATCATGGCGGGTTTTAGCCTGAGCGCCGCATTGAGCTCCTGTCGATCATGCACTTCCACCAAAACGTCCAAAGAAAGATCAGCCGCAGCCGACGCAAGCTCTGCCATCTGCTCGGGATCAAGCGCCGCCACAATCAATAAAATGCAGTCGGCTCCGATAGCGCGAGCTTCAGCCACTTGCCAGGGATCGATCATGAAATCCTTTCGGATTACCGGCAGGTTGCACGCACCACGCGCCGCGATCAGATCATCCTCATGGCCTTGAAAAAGTCATGGTCTGTCAGCACGGACAAACACGATGCACCGCCGGACGCGTAACTTTTGGCGATCGCGACCGGATCGAATGATTCCCGGATGAGTCCTTTACTCGGCGAGGCCTTCTTGATTTCAGCGATAACCCCGGGGCGATCGAACGCAATGGCCTTTTTAAGCGCATCAATAAACCCGCGGGCGCTGCTCTGCGCGGCCGCTTGAGCATAAAGGTCGCCGAGCGACGACTGACGCTTTCGAGAAGTAATCTCCTCTCGCTTGCGCGCCAGAATCTTCTCCAGTATGTCCGCTTTTTTGTCACAACGTGCTCCGCCAGGCTCTGGCTAAAAACCAGCCATACGGCTATTCGATCGAATGTCCAGTAAGCCCTGCCGTGCCGACAAGGTATCCTGGTGCGTACTGGACCCAAGTGGGGATTCTCAGGAGCGCGCGAGTTGCCACAACCCCAGAACCAAAATGACAAAAGCCAGCTGTCCGATTTCAACACCTACGTTGAACAACATCAGAGCCAAAACCAACTCATCACGAGGCAGGCCCATCTCGGCGAGATCGCCCGCAAAGGCGAGACCATGCAGCAAGCCAAAGCCAAACGCCACCGCCCACGGGAAGCGAATGGTAAGACTCGTCTCTCCTCGCCAGCGCCGGAAGATTTCGGGGCCCAAGAACAGTATCGATAATGCGACCGCCGTCTCGACAAGGCCCGACGGAATATCGGCGACCCGAAGCGTAGCGATGAGCAGCGTCAAGCTGTGTGCGACCGTAAAGGCCGTGATCGTTTTCAGTAAAAGCCAGCGATTCCCAACGATCAACAACAGGCCCAACACGAAGAGCAGATGATCCCAGCCACTCATGATGTGCTCGACGCCGAGGCGAAGGTAAAACAAAATCCCGGAGTCCGAGACTTCCTCTTGCGTGCGGATCACGATATCAGGCTGGTCGCTGGTGAGAAGAGCCGTCTGCAGGCGGTTGCCCGTAGGATCGATATACCGAAGGAGCACATCAGTCTCGACACCCATCAGGCCGTCGATGGATATTGTCTGCCCAGTCAGTTCCGGCTGACACTGCAGGCTGCCCCGATAAATCCAGGCGGTCTTTTGAACCTCACTGTCGAGGTCACCGCGCAATTGACACCCGTCAGGGAAACGCGGCGCCAACGGCAGGCGATTACCCTGGCGGGTCGGGAGCTTCCAGACTAAATCGTAAGAACCGGGCTGCGTTCGTGTGATCTCGAGATAACCCGGCAGCATCTCATGCGCCATCGCGGTAACGGGCCCGACGATGACGAGGATAAAAATCAGTCTTAGCGCTAATCGAATCATCGCCCGCGCGCTTTCACGGCTTCGAAACGACAGGACGCTGAACACGGTATTTCTCGAGCAAGCGCTGATAGGCTGCCTCCTGAAGATTTTCTTTGCGCTCAACGCGCCAATCGTCCTCGACCTGATATCGAATCTCATCAAGCTTGGGAACCAAGCCCTCTTTAATGTCATCGACATAAACCAGATGGACCCCATAGGCAGAGGACAACGGTCCCGTCCATCGGCCCATGGGCTGATCCCATAAGGCATCGGCGAAGCGGCTGCCAAAAAGTCCCACGATCTCGGAGCGCGGCGTTTCTTTCCAGCTGGGCTTTAAGACCATGATCGGGTCACCCAGCTGCGCGAGCTCCTCGGCGGGCGTATTCGGGCTGAGACCATTCAACAAACGCTCCGCATCAGCAGCAAGCCGATCGCCCCGGCGCGCGGGATCAAGAAAAAGATGGCTGAAGCTCACCCGCGGATCGACCCGGTACCGGTCCTGATGGGCATCCAAAAAGGCTTGAAGTACCTCCGCTGTTGGCGCCTGATCCGGCGCACCCTCACCCAGCAGGAACTCCATTTTCTGACGCAGACGGCGCCGGACAATTAAATCATCGCGATCCAGTCCCAACACCAAGGCTTCCCGCACAAAGACCTCGGTTCGGACATAGTCATCTATTAACCGCTCGAGTTCGTTCTCAGTGGGCGGGCGCTGCCAGGTTCGGGCGAAGGTCTGAACCATGCTGAGCACGCGGGCATCCGATACCACGATCGGATCCGACGACTCCAGCGATGGCGCCAGGAGACGGTGCAGGACAAAAAGAGCCGCGCCCAGCAAGATAAAGTGGAACAGCGGCTCGCGCAGGAGTTTTCGTAAGCGTGGGCTCACGGATACTGCTTCAGTCCAGACACGCCGCTGCCCCGCTACACGTTTGGAAACGGGCGACTATCGCTACGTCGCCCGTTTTCCATGACTTGAATCGAGAACTACTGCGGGTGATACCAAATAGGGCTGCTGTAAGCCCGCTCTTGCGAAGAATACGTCGCATCCTTTGGCATAACGTCATAAAGATTGAAGTTCTTGCGATCGTAGGCGAGCCAGCGCGGCGTGGGGATCTCCATCACCCGAACGTAATAAAACGCCTTGAGGCTTGGATCAAAATCGGGATCCTGCCAGTAGCCGCTCAGCATCGGGGCACCGATCGTGTTCGTGTAGGTGGCTTCTATCTCATCCACTGAAGTCCCCACCGAAGGCACTTTACCCGCTGCATTCATCTTACGCGTTTCGCTGTCGCTCCAGACCACGTCATAGACCTTCTCGTGGGTGCGGCCGCTCGCATCAAGCCAGCCCTTCACGATTTGGATGCGGTCAAGATTTGCGCCGTCGGGATCGCGCATCGCCTGCATCATGAATGAGGGCGCTTTTCCGGCCGGAGCTTTATTAAGGTCTCCGCCCATGGGCACGCCATTGGCGTAACCGTGCTCGGCAAAGTCAGACCGCGACAAATCATCCGACTTAAAGTCAAAGCCACCAAAGACTCTGACCTGAAGTCGCGTACCGGTCGTGCCAAAGACCTCCCGCCGATCGAACGCATCCCAGATAGCCTCTCGCGTATTCTCAGTAGCCCACACGCCGGCCAGCCCCGCAGCCGCCAGCTGGAACGCCGTGAGGTCCAATTCCGGCGCTACCGAGGAGCGAATCAGCACATCTTCCCAGCGCTTTGGGCTGGGCTCGAGAAAAGGCGCTTTTCCCCACCAGTTGTCTTCCGCGGTGGAGGCAAATGCCGTATGTGCGTCGGTGCTCCCCACCATACCGAACTTGAAGGGATTCGCACCGAGCTCCGCTTCTAACGCGAGACCCATCTTCAGGGCAGAGCGCGCGTACTCGTAAGGCAACATGGCCTCGGTATGCGTCACGGTACCGCCAAGATTGGTGGTGTCGACAATTTCAAAGCCCGCGAATTCATCTTCCGGCGACAAAAAAGGATGCGTCTCCCCGGTGCCCTTTGCCTGGGTGACCTCAATCACCGGCTCCCAAAGAAGCCGCTGTTTGGCGTAGTCAGCGTCGATGGGCTCGCCGGATTTTTGATGTAACGGCAAGAACATCGTGCCGCTTGAGAGGTTGCCGTTGTGCGGAATGGCAAGAACGTGACCGCCCGTATCCTTTTCATACGCGGCCATGAAATCCCAAAGATCTTCAACGTCCTCTGAATCGAAAGCTGAAAACGGCAGAGTCGACTGAACCTTCGGCTTGCCGTCCCTGAACATCACCACGCGGTGCAGGTTGTTGCCTCCCGGCTGACTGGTCCATTCGTAACCGATGAACGCGCTGAACTTGCCTGGATCGTTGTACTTATCGGCAAGATCCATCATGACTGTCCAGGCGTTTTTGAGCATATCGCCCTCAATCTTCGCCTCTGAGCCCTTATTGAGTGTCTGCACCAGCAGGTTAAAGGCATCAACGCCCTTGCCGGCTTTCATCAGATCATGAAGCTCCTTGCCAAAGGAGTCGCTTAATAGCGCTGGATCAGATGTCGCAATCGCCTGCGCCAATCCGAGATTTTCGGCGTGATCGGCAATAACCAGAAAATCGAGCGGGCGCTTCAGACGGGCCTGCTGGCCGGTGTTGCTTTTTATGGTTTCGCCCATTGCAAACCGGTAAGCATCCTCAGGCCCGACCGATGTCCCGGCGAGACCGGCGTCAGGCGAAAATGCCGTGTGAAGATGCGTATCTCCGAAATATGCCCGCGTCGGGATTTCGGCCTGAGCCGTCCCGGTCAAGGCCAGAGCCATTGAGCCAACAATAAGAATATTTTTCATATCAATCTCTCGTCGAAAACGGTCACGTTGACCATCCTCGACCTCGGCGCGGCGACGCGCGCCCGGTGCATTAAACGACTTTCCTCATCACGACCTTAACCAAAGGCTCCGAGCAGTTCAACTTGTGTTCGTGTAGATGCGTTTTTGACGCAGATTCTCAGGATTTGCGGTCCATTGCGCAGGGATGCATGGACCGTAAGCCGTGAAATCTTTCAGGAGAGTCCTTTTAGATTCCATTACCAAGCGCGCGGTTAATGCGCGGCTTGTTTTAGAAAATTATCCAGAAGCTTATGGCCATACTGGGTCAGGATCGATTCGGGGTGAAACTGCACACCAACGACCGGGTCGCTGCGATGCGCAATCGCCATGATCTGCCCGTCATCGGCGCGAGCCGTAACCTCAAAACAATCCGGCATTGAGGATTCCTCGACCACGAGCGAGTGATAGCGCGTGGCCTGAAAAGGCGTCGGCAGTTCGTCAAAAATGCCCTGACCTTCATGTTCGATCATGGAGGTTTTGCCGTGCATGAGCTTTGGCGCGCACACGATGGTGCCGCCATAGGCCTGGGCAATGCTCTGATGACCCAGACACACCCCAAGGATGGGAATCTTGCTGCCGTACTCGCGCACGAGCTCAAGCGAGATGCCGGCTTCGTTGGGCGTGCACGGCCCGGGCGAGATGACGATATGCGAGGGCGCTAAAGCGTCAATGTCGTTAAGGCTGATCTGATCGTTGCGGTACACCGCCACGCGCTCACCGAGCTCCCCCAGATACTGCACGAGGTTATAGGTGAACGAATCGTAGTTGTCGATCATTAACAGCATGACAAAAGTCCTGTCATCAAAAACGCCGGTACTCTAGCAAATTGCTGCCTTTTTATATTGGGCTTTTTGAAACGGATCGGTTCCTTTACATCGAAAACCGATTCTCGCCGTTTTCAGAGAAGTGAAAATATTCCGGTCGATCACCGACTCAAACCGGTACCGGCGTGTGATCGAATTCTTCCGAAGCCATAATGCGTTCGGCCCCTCCGAGTTCAGCGATGCGCTTCGCCTGATCAGCGAACGCCGTTTGATTGGCGGCGTCCGGGTCAACGATCGCTGTGAGCGCGTGGTGGCAACGGGCCAGATCATCAGCATGAGAGGGGTCTAAGGCAAGATCGTTCAATTCATTTGGGTCAGCGCCCAGATCAAAGAGCTCCGGCGCGTAACCCGGGTAATAGTTGTACTTCCAGCGCCCCGTGCGCAGCATAAACATACCAACCGGCGATCCGCCGTCGTGGTATTCCGAAAGGATAGATCGATTTGGCACAGCATCCGTTGCCAGAGACGAGAGCGACACACCGGGGCGCTCGATCGAGTCGCCCGACACGCCAAGGGTTTCAAGGATCGTGGGGTAAATATCAACCAGCGAGGCGAGCGTATCGGTTTCGTGTCCCCTGCCAATATCGGGACCGCTTACGATCATGGGAATACGGGCCGCTTCATCGAATAGTGTCATCTTGGTCCACAGCCGCCGATCCCCATTGTGATCCCCATGATCGCTTGTATAAATGACAAGCGTGTTATCGGCCTGGCCCGTTGCGTCCAGCGTGTCCAACACCTGCCCCACCTGGGCGTCTAAGAAGCTGCAGAGGCCGTAATAAGACGCGCGGGCAATCTGACGGCTTCGCTCATCAAAAGCATCGTCGTAATTGAAATGACGGCGTAGGGTTTGTGTGACCGGATGAACCGGCAGTTCGTTAGACGACGTGAATCGCGCCTCGTCCATCTGCTCAAGCGGATAACGCTCAAGATATTCCGGAGGGCAGATCAGCGGATAGTGCGGGCGCAGCCAGGAGACAAATAGCGTCCAAGGCTTATCCGTGCTCTTGCTTGCCGAGTTCTGCAACCACTGACATGCTGAGCGCGTTACGCCTAAATCATAGTCAGTGTACCGATCATGACCGGGGCCGATTTCTCGCACATAAGAGGACACATCAAAAAATGCTTCATGATCACGAAGCAGTCCCTTAATCCACCCCACCCCGTCGCGGATGTACATCGGCAGGATCTCGTTCGCAAAGCCGTTGTCGGTATCGCCACCGCGGTAATGCAGCTTGCCAATCGAGTCGACAGCGTGACCCTGAGAGATCAGGTGATGACCCCAGCTTACCGGCTCTCCTGAGTAAGCCTGTGCATTAGACCAGCAGCGGTTTTGATGCACATACTGCCCCGTTGCAAGACTTGCTCTTGCCGGAACGCAGATCGGTGAAGGCGTGTAAGCCTGCGTAAAGCGCGTGCCCGACGCCGCCAAGGCATCCAAGTGCGGTGTTTTAACCAGCGCATGACCTGCGCACCCTAGAGCATCATGACGATGCTCATCGCTGAACAGTAGCAGCACATTCGGTCGGCTACTCATCAGGCACCAAGGGATGTTTAATCTTCGAGCGCTGCGGGGTCGAGTCCGGACATCGCCATAGATACGGCTCGGAAGATGGCCCTTCCCTTATTCATCGTCTCCTGCCATTCATTGGCTGGGATTGAGTCCGCGACAATGCCGGCGCCCGCCTGAATGTGGAGCTCGCCATCCGCGATCACGGCGGTTCGAATGGCAATGGCGGTATCCATATTCCCGTTCCATCCAATATATCCGACAGCGCCGGAGTAGATGCCTCGCTTGACCGGCTCCAGCTCGTTAATGATCTCCATCGCGCGGACTTTGGGCGCACCCGAGACAGTGCCCGCAGGGAAGGTTGCGCGAAGCACGTCGATCGCATCCAGATCATCCTGCAGCTCACCCGTGACGTTGGAGACGATGTGCATCACGTGGGAATAGCGCTCCACCTGCATTTTAGAAGTCAGCTTCACCGAACCGGTTACCGAAATCCGCCCGACGTCATTGCGACCCAAATCCACCAGCATCAAATGCTCGGCCAACTCTTTGGGGTCGGAGATCAACTCCTGCTCTAGCGCCTTATCCTCTTCTTCCCCCGGCCACGGCGTCGCGTGCCTGCGATGGGACGCACGGTCACCTCGCCATCCTCCAGACGGGCCAGAATCTCCGGAGAAGAGCCCACGATCTGAAAATCATCGAGATCAGAAAATACATATACGGAGACAGGTTCACCGTGCGCAAGGCCCGGTAAAGCGTTACGGGCTCGGCCTCAAAGGGAATAGACAAGCGCTGGGAGAGAACCACCTGAAAGATGTCGCCGCTCTGGATGTATTCTTTGCACCGCGCCACGGCCTCCTCAAAATCACTGCGCGCAAAAGAGGAGCGAAAATCATTCTCCCGAACCACACGACCTGCGGGCGTGCCGTGACTGACGGACAATCCTGATATTTGCTCGACCAGCTGATCGAGCCGTTCGCAGCCTGCGTTGTACGCATCGCCCGATTCTGGATCGGTATGCACAATGATGTGCAGGCGACCGCTCAGGTTGTCGAAAACCAGAATCTCGTCGGAAACCATGAGAACAATGTCAGGCGCCCCGATGGGATCCGGCAGCTCATCCGCACCCAGGTGTGGCTCGATAAAACGCACCGTGTCATATCCAAAGTAGCCGACGAGGCCGCCGTTGAACCGGGGCAGGCTTTCAATTTGGGGCACGTTGAACTGACGATGGATGGCTTGGATCGCTGCAAGCGGGTCGTCCGTTTGCTGCCGATGAATCTCTTCTCCTTCCTGCTCGATCAGCAGTAGCTCACCGCTGACGCGAATCACGGTAGCGCACGGTAGGCCAATGATCGAATATCGGCCCCACTTCTCACCCCCTGAACGGATTCCAGAAGATAGCTGTACGGTCCCTGCGCCATTTTCAAATAGGCGCTCACCGGCGTATCAAGATCAGCCAGTACCTCGTGTGCAGAGGAATCCGGTTGTAACCCGAGCGGGCCAATCGGTCGTATTCAGCGCGAGAGATCATGGTTCGGGAGTTTACGGCTTCAGGAGGGGTGTGGGATAAGCGAGCGGACCGTTTAATCAAAACGAAACCGGGCGCATGGACAAAACGACGTCGCGTGTCAGTTAAAAACCTTGGCGAAATCTTCCATCGAGTCTAGCACGGCGTCTGCTCCCAAGGCCTCGATATCAAGGCCTTGGCTATAGCCATACCGCACCAATACCACCGGCATCCCGCAGGCCTCGCTGCGCCAAGATCGCTCATGGAATCACCTACCATCAGGCAGTCCCCAGGCCGCAGCCCCAAGCGGAGCTGACATGCTCTAGCGGCATCGGATCCGGCTTCTTCTGCGCTAAGTCATCGCCGCTTATTACCGGATCAAAAAATGCTCCAGACTGAGCGCCTTAAGCAGCGGCAGGGTAAAGGCCGACGGCTTATTGGTGACGCAGGCCATGGGTTTTTGCCGGGATAAAAGGCTATTCAATGTGTCGAGCACTCCGGGATACAAGCGACTCTCAACGCATACACCGTCTTGGTAGAACCTCTGAAAGAGCGCGTACGCTTTTTCCAGAAGATCAGGGTCCGCCTGCCCATCAAAACCACCCAGCAGAGCGCGCTCGACAAGGCGCTTTGCGCCATTTCCGATCCATCGGCGACCTGCCTCTAAGGAAACGGCTTCGCGGTCGAGCGACCCAAGCACTTGATTGCAGGCGCGCACAAGATCCGGCGCCGAATCGACCAGGGTGCCATCGAGGTCGAATATGATTCCCCGCGCAGGAAGGGGTACAGAAGGCAACAGGCAGCGCGTCCTTAAGGTTTTATCCGTCGAGAGGCGAGGCCAACTCGCTTCGCATCCTCGCAATCACCGAATCGTAGCGATTCGGGTCGTCTTCTTTACCGTCGCCAAAAATAGCGGACCCTGCAACAAAGGTATCTGCGCCCGCTTTTCGAATCGCGGCGATATTCTCGACCTTAACCCCGCCGTCTATCTCCAGGCGGATATCGCGCCCGGACGCGTCTATGAGTTGGCGTACTTTGCGCAACTTTTCGAGAGACGACGGAATAAAGGTTTGACCCCCAAAGCCCGGATTCACTGACATCAGCAGGATCATGTCGAGCTTATCCAGTACGTGCTCGAGATAGGTCAGCGGGGTCGCGGGATTAAAGACCAGTCCCGGCTTGCACCCCTCGGATCGGATCAGCTGCAGCGTACGGTCAATGTGCGGACTCGCTTCCGGATGGAAAGTAATGTACGTAGCACCGGCCGCGGCGAAGTCGGGAATGATTCGATCCACGGGTTCGATCATGAGATGCACATCGATTGGCGCTTTTACGCCATGACTGCGCAAGGCTTCACACACCATCGGCCCGATGGTCAGGTTCGGCACGAAATGGTTATCCATCACATCGAAATGCACCCAGTCCGCGCCTGCGGCGAGGACCTGGTCAACCTCTTCACCCAGTCGCGCGAAATTGGCCGAAAGGATCGAAGGTGCGATTAAACAGTCAGTCATGCCGGTTTTATGATCATCGGATGACAATAAAGAGTCCCGAGTTACCGCGCAGGATATTCAAAAGCAGCATGCTGTCCTGCTCACTGATCGACTGCTCCACATCTTTTAGGCCGTATACCGGCTGCTTATTCACCGAAATGATCAGATCACCCTCGCGCAGTCCTGCCTGAAACGCTGGGCTGCCTTGCTCCACCTGCGCCACGCGAACCCCACGCTCGCCTTGCGTGCCCTCCTGATCATCAATGTCCTCAAGCCGAACACCTTCCAAACGCGCGCTGAGCTTCTGGCCCTGCCCCTGTGGGGCATCGATGGGCTTGAGACGAATACGCAGCGTTGACTCTTCTTCATCTCGAATGAATCGGATGCTGACCTCATCGTCCGCCCGGTAAAGACCGATCGTATTGCGAAGGCCGCTCGCATCAGAAATCTCACGATCGTCCACCGCGATAATCACATCACCTTCCTTCAGGCCCGCCGCTTCTGCAGCGGTGTCCGGCATCACTTGGGAAATCACGGCGCCTTTGGTGGAGGAGATCCCGAGCGCCTCGGCGAGTTCCGGCGAGAGATTTTGCGCAATGACACCGAGGCGACCTCTGCGGACTTCTCCGTATTCAATGATCTGCCGCGTCAATAACTGCGCCATGTTGATCGGTATGGCGAAGCCAATGCCAATATTGCCGCCGCCGGGCGCCAAGATAGCAGTGTTGATACCCACCAGTTCACCGCGCAGATTCACCAGCGCGCCCCCGGAGTTGCCTTGGTTGATTGAGGCATCGGTTTGAATAAAGTCTTCGTAATCCTCGATGTTGAGACCGGAGCGGCCCAGCGCGCTGACGATGCCGGATGTCGCGGTCTGTCCCAATCCAAAGGGATTGCCGATGGCAACGACAAAATCACCGACACGAAGCTTGTCGGAGTCGCCGATCTCCACATGCTGAAGCGCATCGGCGGGTATCTGAATAACAGCGATATCCGCATCGGCATCCTGACCCACCAGGGTTGCCTCCAGATCTCGGCCATCGTTCAGGCGAACGCTGATCTGATCGGCTCCGGAAATGACATGGCTGTTGGTGATCACATGGCCCTTATCCGCGTCGATGATGACACCGGATCCTAAGCTGCTGACCCGACGCTCACGCGGCTGGCCTTGCGGTCCGCCGAAAAACTTTTCAAAGAACGGATCGTTTCGAAACGGGCTCTGCCGCTGCTCCGTAACACGGCTCTCTGTGTAGATATTCACGACGGCCGGCAGAACACGCTCGAGCATGGGTGCCAGACTCGGCAAGGTCTCGCCATCGACCGCCACCGGCAAAGACGCCTGCGCGCTCCACGAAATTGATGACATCAGGAGCAAAAGAGCGCCAGTCAGGATTTTTTGGAATTTGTTCATTGGGTAAGCATCACCGCATAGGTCAAAGAGGACGCGACGGGATGTCGAGCGCCAAGGCAAATTATATCTACGGCAGTGAAGAATTCTTCAGGCCGCGTCGTTGGTCACTCCATGCGGCACATGTCCCGTTGCCACATAACGACTTGCCGACTCGCAGTGCCCGGTCTGGTCGTCAAAGAAGATATCGGCGCCGAACGTTCTGAGAAACTCGCCTTTATCCAAACCGCCCAGAAAGACCGCTTCATCAATCCGCACGTTCCATGCGCGTAGGGTACGAATCACACGCTCATGGGCAGGTGCACTGCGGGCGGTAAATAAAGCGGTACGGATAGGCGCCTCGTGGCGTGGCCAGCGGGACTGCAGCTCATGCAGGGCATAGAGGAACTTTCGAAACGGACCGGCAGTCATGGGTGTCGTCGCCATTTTTTTCTCCGAGGCCGCAAACGCAGCAAGCCCCTCGGTCTGATAAATCCGCTCGGAGTCGTCTGCAAAGATAACGGCATCTCCGTCAAAGGCAATGCGCAGTTGTCCCTGGCGATGCGTGTGGCGACTGGACGGCAAGATCGTCGCTGCTGCGACGTGTGATTGCAGCGCCTGTCTGACGTTTGCCGGATCCGCAGAGAGGTAGAGATCTGCGCTAAACGGCGTCACATAACGAAAGGGGCTATCTCCTCCGCTGAAGGCGGCTCGCGTAATGTCCAGACCATAGTGAGCAATGGAATTGAAAACTCGCAGTCCCGTATCCGCGCTGTTCCGCGAGATCAGCACCACCTCGACACGCCGCATGTCGGCGTCCTCCGGATTAAGAGCCAGAAACTTCTGAACCAAAGGAAACGCAACACCAGGCTCGAGCAGCTCGTCTTCTCGTTCGACCTGATACGCACAATAGGCGTCGACGCCCTCGTTGACGTACACCTCATGGCCCTTCTCAAGATCGAACAGGGCACGCGAAGAGATCGCAACCACAAGCGGTTCGGAGCGCAGATCATCCATAAAGAAAGTCTAGCACCGGGCCGACCGCCTTCGGCGGTGAAAAGTAGGCCAAGCCAGTGCCGTGCCCAGGGCCAGGAGGCAAATCCCGAGCACGAGGGAATTTCCCATCCGAACAAATAGGGTCGTGCCGCTCGTGGGCTGCACCGCGCCGCGCAAGATTGCCTGCTCAAACTGGCCGGCCTGCGCGGTGACTGTTCCGTCATGGCGAATGATCGATGACAATCCACTGTTGCTCGCGCGAATCATCGGCCGACCGGTTTCAAGTACGCGCGCTCTAGCCATCTGAAGGCGCTGATGCGGCGCCAAGGAGTCGCCAAACCACGCATCCTCACTTAAGTTGACGAGCAGGTTTGACTGGCGGGCTGCAAATCGAATGACATTTGAGAACGCGTCTTCGTAACAGATACTGGCGCCCACCCGAGTGCCAGCCAGCGGCATAGTCGGCTGCTCAAGCGAACCAGCTGAAAAATCAGACATCGGTATATGCAGATACTCCAGCAGCCAGCGTAATAAAAAAGCAAGAGGCAGGTACTCGCCAAAAGGCACGAGCTGATGCTTCCGATAACTTATTTCATCAGTGCCTACGCCTAGCGCAACGTTGTAATACGGTGACCCTACCCGCGGCTGCTCACGCTCCAGTAGACCAATCACAAAGTCGGCAGGATGCGCTTTCAGGGGCGCGAGATACTGATCGGTGAGTTGATCCCGGTAAAAGGGCAGAGCAACCTCTGGCCAAACGACCAAATCAGCGTCCGCCAAGGCAAGACTTTGACGTCTAAAACGCTCGGCAATCGGCTGCGCAAGCGACGCATTCCATTTGTCTTTGAGCGAGATATTGTTCTGAACAATCGCGACGCTGACAGGCGAGCCCTCGGGAGTTACGAACTGAGGCGTTCTCGCCAGTGCCGCCAATCCGATTAAACAAATGAGCGCAACGACCGGCACACGACGCGGGACGGAACGATCGAGCACGAGCACCAGAAGCGCCCCGACCACGAGCGCCCACCATAACGTGACCCCCAGCACTCCCAGAAGTGGAAATAGCCCATCAAGCGCCGTGTTCACCTGGCTGTACCCGAGGTAAAGCCACGGAAACCCACTGAGGAGTACACCACGAAGCCACTCCCCAAGCGTCCAAAGTACAGGCATCAGTATAAATAAGCGCATGGATGGCGCCTTACGGGCGAGCCAGGCCTGGAGCCCGCCAACCAACGCCGGATACAGGGCCATGATGGCGCCAAAGACAGCTACGCAAATGCCGGCGAGTAACGGCGGCATGTTGCCGAAGGTACTCAAGCTCACATAGACCCAAGAGATACCGATCGCGAAACTGCTCAGACCAAAAAGCCAACCCGCGGTCAGCGCCTCTTTAAAAGAACAACGCCCCCAGACCAGGAACAACGCCGCGAGGGCTGTGGGCGCGAGTAAAAAGAAACCGAAAGGGGCGAATGCCAGCGGATAGACGGCACCTGCGCCAACGGCCACGAGCATCTTTGAAGGGCCGCTGAACACGCGTATGGCCTAGACCGAAGCGGCTATTCCTGTGAGCTCTGACGATTGATGCGTAAAAGCCGAGGGCGCCTGCTGTCAGCGCTCAGGACCTCAGCTCGAAATTCATCAAACTCAATCGTATCTCCTCGCTTGGGGACATAACCGAGCGCTGAGGTAACCAACCCACCCATCGTGTCGAATTCCAGAGGATCCAGCTCGACGTCGAATAAGCGGTTGAAGCTTTCTACGGGGAGCATCGCTTTAATGACACAGAAATCCGCGCCCCGTCTTAAGACCATGCCCGTCGCGCCATCGATATCGTGCTCGTCTTCAATATTCCCAACAATCTGTTCAAGTACATCTTCAATCGTAATCAGACCCACGACGCTGCCGTACTCATTGACCACGATCGCCATATGGTTACGACTGTCCCTAAACTCCTGCAAGAGTACGTTTAGTCGCTTGCTCTCAGGAATGAATACCGCAGGCCGTAACAGGGTCGCCCACGGCAGCGCATCGTCATCCTCAAGGGGTTGCTGATGCAGCAGATCCTTGGCGAGCAAAATACCCACCACCGAATCCTTATCCCCGTCCGTGACAGGGAACCTCGAATGCGCGGACTCGGTAATGACAGGCAACAGCTCAGACGGCTTTTGGCTTACGTCGACCGTTATCATCTGCCCACGGGACACCATGACCTGTTCGACCTGGCGGTCGGATACTTCGACAACCCGGCGCATCATCTCCAGAGTCTCGTCGTCCATCAACTGGACGTCCCGGGCTTCTTTTAAAATTTCGAAAAGGCTCTCTCGGGACTTTGGGGCACCACTGATCAACTTGACCAGCTTGCGCCCCCAGTTTTCAGAACCGGGTGATTTATCGTTCACGAAAGAGACTCACGGGTCCGATAAGGATCTTGAATGCCCACCGAAGCAAGAACTTGGATCTCCAGAGCTTCCATCGCCTCCGCCTGTGCAGGGGTCTCATGATCGAAGCCGCTCAAATGCAACACGCCATGAACCGTGAGATGCCCGAGATGATCTGTAATTGTTTTTTGTTGCTCAGCGGCTTCTTTTTCTACCAGCGGCATACAGATCACGACGTCACCTAAGGCATCGGCCAGCTCAGGCACACCCGGGGGTGATTCAAAGGCAAACGACAGAACGTTTGTCGGGCCGGAGCGACCGCGAAACTGCTGGTTTAGCGAAGCCATCTCCGCCTCGTCGACAAGCCGCACAGTTAGAGTCGACAACTGGCGATCGACTGCGTGAAGCGCGGCCGTAACCCACTGATACACCTGCCCATCGGACGGTTCATGTGCGTGGCCGCTGGCCCGCTGCACCTCGATCAAATCGCTCACACACGCTACCGCGACTCGCCTTCGTAGGCTTCGATGACCCGTTGCACGAGCGGATGGCGTACGACGTCCTGGCCGGTAAAGCGGGTGATGCTGATTCCATCTACTGATCCGAGTAACGACACCGCATGCACCAGTCCGGAACGCACGTCGCCTGGAAGATCAACCTGCGAGGGATCGCCGGTGATGACGGCTCGTGAACCGAATCCCAGACGCGTGAGAAACATTTTCATCTGGGCTTCGGTCGTATTCTGCGCCTCATCAAGAATCACAAAGGCGTTACCCAGTGTTCTACCGCGCATATAGGCAAGGGGGGCCAACTCAATGACGTGCCGCTCGATCAACCGCCCGACGCGCTCCGAACCCAGCATCTCATAAAGCGCGTCATAAAGCGGCCGCAGATAGGGATCCACCTTCTGGCCGATGTCGCCCGGCAAGAAACCGAGGCGCTCGCCCGCTTCAACGGCAGGACGTACGAGGACAATCCGTTCGACTTTCTCGTCGGCCAATGCTTGCACCGCGCAGGCCACCGCGAGATACGTTTTTCCCGTACCGGCAGGTCCCACACCAAAATTGATATCGTGGCGCAAAATATTTTTCAGATATTCCTTCTGGTTCGCGCTTTTTCCTCGTATTAAAGATTTACGGACGCGAATCACAACGTCGTGTGCCGACACACGACCCTTAGCGGCATCATGCGGAATTTGGCTAATCGCCATGTGCACCCGGTCGGGACTTAAACGCGACCCGCTCTCTGTGTCCTCATAAAGGGCCGTGAGAACATCCTGCGCATGACGCACATCGCGATCCCGACCGTCCACACAAAAAAGGTGGCCCCGGTGGGAGATGCGCACGCCGAAGCCCTCTTCGACTTGCTTAAGATGAGCGTTGTGCTCACCACACAGATCGGCCAGGCGCTGATTATCCTCGGGGTCGAGGAGGAAGGTGACGGGTTGGGTGGGGTCGTTCAATCCGGTACTGGTGCCTCTGACGAAGCTGATCGAATCATAACAGAACTTAAGGGGTCGTCTGTGACCACCTCGGCGCGCAGAGAGTTGGGCAACGCCTCGGTAATTCGTACGTCGACAAATTCGCCTATCTGCTGGCAAACGCCAGTGAAATTAACCACGCGATTGTTTTCCGTGCGTCCGCTCAGCTGACTGGCATTCTTCCGGGACACGCTATCGATGAGGATACGCTGTCGCGTACCCACCATATCCGCGCTGATCTGAGCAGCCCGTTCTTCAATCAGCGCCTGCAACGCCGCGAGGCGCGCGCGTTTTTCTTGCATGGAAACATCGTCGTCAAGACTCGCTGCCGGCGTGCCGGGGCGCGCGCTGTATATAAAGCTGAATGAATGATCAAAACCCACTCGACGAATCAGCTCAAGCGTCTCCTCAAAGTCTGCGTCCTGTTCACCGGGGAATCCCACAATGAAATCGGACGATAAACTGATATCCGGGCGAGCGCTGCGCAAGCGGGCGATGATGTCCTCGTATTCGGCCACCCGATAGCGGCGCTTCATCAGACCCAAGATGCGATCGGAACCGCTCTGCACCGGCAGGTGCAGGTGGCTCACGAGCTCGGGAATCTCTCGATAGGCCTCTACCAGCGAATCGCTGAAATCGATCGGGTGGGAGGTGGTATAGCGAATTCGATCTATGCCTTCTACGGCCGCGACGTAAGCAAGCAGCTCCGCGAAATCCATTTTGCTGCCGTCATGGCGCGCTCCCCGATAGGCGTTTACATTTTGCCCGAGCAGGGTCACTTCCCGAACGCCTTGCTCAGCCAACTCGACGATCTCCGTAATCACTTCATCGAACGGGCGGCTAAACTCTTCACCACGGGTGTAGGGGACGACGCAGAAGGTGCAGTACTTGCTGCAGCCCTCCATGATTGATACGAAGGCCTTGGGTCCTTCGCTGCGCGGCGGCACCAGCTGATCGAACTTTCGATCTCTGGAAAACTGATATCTATTTTCGGAGCGCGCTCCGCCTCAGCGAGCTCAGCATCGCCGGCAGCCGGTGGTAGTCTGAGGCCCAAACACGAGGTCGACATAGCGCGCGGCGGAGGATCAAATCACCCTCCTGACTCGCGACACGGCCCCCTACGCCAATCACCAGATCGGTCGGTCTTCTTTCCTCGCGCCACCGACCGAGTTGGAAAAACACCTTTTCCATGTGCCTTCTCGCGAACAGGCAGGTATTGAGCAGCAGCAGCATGTCGAGCCTGCTCCTGGTCTCCGTTAGAACCATCCCATGAGGCCGCCATCAGATCGGCGATCCGACTGGAGTCATAGTCGTTCATCTGACAACCGTAGGTCTTGATGAAAGTTTCTTCTTCACGGAATATCGGTAGGGGATCAGAGCCGCAACAAGGTCATCGGCGCTCAGTTTAAACGCGTGAGGGCGCGGGCAAAAGGCGCGCCTCGGCCCCATGGCGAACAGCACCCTCCCGACCCGCGGACTGTTCCGCCATGAAATGATCGCGCACCTTCAATGGCATCTCGACGGATCGGCCGCGCTGGCGATCGATAAACACATGAATAAAAAAGCCGGTCGCGTAGGCCTCGCTCTCATCGGCGACAAAAATCGCCACCTCATAGCGCACGCTGCTCTTGCCGAGGCGCGCAATGCGAACTCCACATCCACACTATCGGTCGCGCCCACCGATTTTCAAAAAACGGCAGCCGTTTTCTGCCGCCAGCAGGATGACTGGATCCCGTCTGCCAGTTGAGTCCCGTCTCCTGAAAGCGTAAGGATCGCGGTCTCAAAGTAGCGGTAGTACTCCACGTTGTTCACGTGACCCAGCGTGTCATAATCGTTCCAACGACTCGCTGACACACACAATCAGCGGATACTCAGAACGCGTGTTGGTGGTGTTGTTGATGGGTTTTTGTGGGCGTGGAAGCCTGTGTCGTCATTCCTTTCAATCCTCGACTGTCTTCAATCAAACCCGCATCCATCGCCCAGGCGCCTAACGGTTATGCCCAGCCCTGTCGGTCCACACGCTACTCGCATTCACTGTTGCCGGGAGTAGGCTCAGTCAGGACTATCCCAACCCTGGTGGTGGCTGCTGATCCCATAATCGCAGGCGTCGCACCTGATTTCGACTTTCTGCCGGGGATCAATCGTCGGCGATCCCAACCGATTTCATCACGGGCCGTCGCACTCGGTTGCGGCCGCCATTCTTTTCGCCGCAACCCTGTGGCTTCTTTTGAAACCCGTGGGTAAACGCGAGGCGGTCATTTATTTTCGGTTATGCCTCAGTCACTCTCATTGCGGACATGCTGGCCGTCAGATCCGGCGCGCCCTACGGCATCCCGCTGCTATGGCCTATTCAGTCTGGTCTTCATCTCTGTGCCGATCTTCAGTAATTTCAGCCACGGCGGAAGGGAGGCCGGTTTGTAAGCGTGCTCCGCGATATTTTTCGCTGCCCAATCTCGGTGCGGTGGCCATTGAGATCCTTATTCTTGGACCTCTATTTTGGATTGTCGAGCGAAGGCGGCGGCGCTGCGCAGATAAAGAGTGTTTCAAAGCGCGTCAGTCCCAACGATCGTCGCGCACCCAGATCTCACCGTTTCGGACCTCTACCGGGAACACGTGGATTCCCTCATAGGCCGGGGGTGACAGAACGTCTCAGTGCTTCAGGCAAAGCGCCCGTGACGGGGACACTCAATCGCCCCATCAACAATACAGCCGCTCGAGATCTCTGCACCATCGTGCGTACAAAGATCTTCAAGAGCCACCACGTCATCATCGGTTCGGGCCAGCATGACGTTCGTCATCGAGATCAACGGACACCGGCCTATTCGCCTCGAGATCTGCGAGGCGAGCCACTGAGAACCCAATCCGACATCTAGAAGATACCAAGCTCAAGCCGGGCGGCTTCGCTCATGACCTCAGGCCCCCAGGTGGGTTCCCATACCAGTTCAACGACCACCTCAGGGAACGCCATCAACGCCACGGGCGGCCATCTCAACCTCACCGGGAAGCGAGCCCGCGACCGGACACATCGGCGACGTTAAGGTCATGTCAATGGCGACATGATTCTGCTCATTGATATCGATGCGATAAATGAGTCCGAGATCATAAATATTGAGTGGTATCTCGGGATCGTAAACCTCCCTGACGCCGTCGATCACGCGATTCAGTAGCGTGTCGTCTGCTGCTGATGAACTCAAACTGACCGACGGCGGGTGATCACGTTCCACGCTGGCAGCCTCGGCCGCATCCGCCGCAAGCGCTTCCGAAGAATCCGGCGCGCTGGGATCTATTTTTGGATCGCTGCTCATCGCTTATCAATCGGGCAGTTGATCGGAAAGCACGGCGTCAAGGTGCGCCGCCGTAAAGCTTTGAAGGTGCTCTTTGAGAGGGACGCACTGCACACCATTGAGCACATCCGCCGCAAAGGCCTGTGTGAGCATTCGTCGTGCTGTCGCGCGATCTACGCCTCGAGAAATCAGGTAGAACAAAGCGGTTTCGTCCAGCTGGCCAACGGTCGCGCCGTGCGCACACTTCACATCATCGGCGTAAATTTCGAGCTGTGGCTTGGTATCGATTTCGGCTTCGTCCGAGAGCAGTAAGTTTTGGTTACTCTGCTCCGAATCGGTCTTCTGCGCATCCTGCTTGACCACAATTCTGCCGTGAAAAACGGCGCGCCCTCTATCGCCCAGAACCCCCTTGTAGGTTTCCCGACTGATCCCCGACGGATGGTTGTGGGCAATGTGGGTGTGGTTGTCTATATGGCTGCGGCCAAACGCCAGGTAACACCCGTCAAGATGGCCGGTTGCCAGTTCGCCATCTAAATTCACACGAGCATCGTTTCGCACGAGGGCGCCACTGGTTGTCACTGTGGTTGACCGCAAAATCGCCTCTTTTGCAACCGAGGCAAACACACCACCCACATGAAAACTGCGCTCCCCGATCGTCTGCAAAACACAATGATCAAGACGCGCCCGGTCATCCAACGTGATTTCAGTCAGGGCATTGTTTAATCCACGACCCTCGCTATAGGAGAGATATCGCTCGATCACCGTTGCCTGACTCCCGGCGCCCAAGCGAACCAGGTTACGCGGCAGACTCAAAAGCCCTTCTCCGCCCACACCCGAGACAAAAATCAGCTCAATGGGTCGCTCAAGCTTCAGACCTTCCTCTACCTCAATAAGCGCACCATCGGCCACAAACGCTGAATTCATTGCGGCGAACCCGTGGGGTATGGGGCCTAATGCGCTGCCTAGGTGAGCAGAGAGACGCGCTCCGTCAGAGCGTATACCTTCGGCGAGGCCGCCCAAATGCAATCCACCAGGAAGTCCCGATGTATCGCTCAGGGTCTTCGCAAAAAATCCATCGACGAACACTAAGCGCCAGGCATCCAGACCGGCGATCGCGTGCTTTTCAATGAAGGCAGCCGGGCAATCGCCGCCGGGCTCAGCCGGTGCGAATGCCGACTTGGTGATGGATCGAATGGAGGTGTATTTCCAGTCCTCGTCCCGCTGCGACGGCAATCCCTGCCGGGCAAGTTGCTCTAATGCAGCGGCCCGCTGTGCATCCAGCGCTGCGATGCCGCCCCCGGGCAATTGCTTATGCTTCTCCCGATGAGCGGCCACGTATGCCGCTGCACTTGCCTCCGAAACACTCATTAAGCAGCAGCCCCAGTTGCCTGATCGATCCATCCATATCCTTGTGCCTCAAGCTCTAGGGCCAATGCCTTGTCGCCGGATCGAACGATCTTTCCACCGGCCAGAACGTGCACGTGATCGGGAACGATGTAATCCAGCAAGCGCTGGTAATGGGTAACGAGAATCACGGCTCGCTCCTCGGATCGAAGTGCGTTCACGCCGCCGGAAACAACCTTCAGAGCATCGATATCCAAACCGGAATCGGTTTCATCCAGAAGCGCCAGGCGCGGCTCCAACATTGCCATTTGGAATATCTCGTTTCGCTTTTTTTCGCCGCCTGAAAACCCTTCATTCACCGAGCGATACAAAAACTCTTCTTTCATGTCCACGAGTTTTATTTTCTCGCGCACCAGCTTGAGGAAGTCGAGCGCATCGAGCTCTTTTTCACCTCGATAGCGGCGCGCTGCGTTCAACCCTTCTTTCAACAGAGCAATGTTTGCTACGCCGGGAATCTCGACCGGATACTGAAAAGCCAAGAACACGCCTTCTCGGGCGCGATCCTCCGGATCCAGATCCAGAAGATCCTTGCCCATAAACTCGATCTGGCCGCCGGTTACCTCATAGCCATCACGCCCGGCAATCACATTTGCCAAGGTGCTCTTTCCAGACCCGTTTGGCCCCATGATGGCGTGCACCTCACCGGCACCCACCTCAAGATTTAGCCCCTTCAGAATCTCTTTTCCCTCGACCGCTACCCGAAGGTCCCTAATCTTCAACATACGCTGTTCAACCTTGCAAAATCAAAATCATGTCCGACGTCTGAGTTGGTGCTAACCGACTGCACCCTCAAGACTGATGCCAAGAAGCTTCTGCGCCTCAACCGCGAACTCCATCGGCAGCTCGCGGAACACTTCTTTGCAAAAACCGTTAACGATCATGGAGACCGCATCTTCCTCAGATAATCCGCGTTGACGGCAATAAAAGAGCTGATCCTCGCCAATTTTTGAGGTCGACGCCTCGTGCTCGATTTTGGCCGTCGGATTTTTTACCTCGAGGTAAGGGAAGGTATGGGCGCCACACTGATCCCCCATCAATAGCGAGTCACACTGCGAGTAGTTCCGCGCATTCTTCGCGCCTTTCACCACTTTTACCAGGCCGCGATACGCATTTTGACCCCGGCCGGCCGAGATGCCCTTCGAGATAATGGTGCTGGACGTATCCTCACCAATATGGATCATTTTTGTTCCGGTATCGGCCTGTTGACGATTGTTGGTCAGGGCCACCGAGTAAAACTCACCAACCGATCCTTTGCCTTCCAGCAAGACACTCGGGTATTTCCAGGTGATTGCTGAACCGGTTTCTACTTGGGTCCAAGAGATTTTGGCGTTCTCCCCTCGGCAAGCTCCTCGCTTGGTCACAAAGTTGTAGATCCCACCCCGACCTTCTTCGTCGCCCGGATACCAGTTCTGGACGGTGGAGTATTTGATCTCCGCATCCTTTAACGCGACGAGCTCAACCACAGCCGCGTGCAGCTGATTTTCATCCCGCATGGGTGCAGTGCATCCTTCGAGATAGCTGACATAACTGCCCTCATCCGCCACGATCAACGTGCGCTCAAATTGACCGGTGTTCAGTGCGTTGATGCGGAAGTACGTCGACAACTCCATCGGGCAACGCACGCCCTTCGGGATATAAACAAAAGACCCCTCGGTGAAGACCGCTGAATTCAGGGCCGCATAAAAGTTGTCACTCGCAGGAACCACGGAGCCCAGATACTTTTCTACCAATTCAGGATGATTCGCCATCGCTTCGGACAGTGGGCAGAAGATGACCCCGACCTTGGCGAGCTTGTCTTTGAACGTGGTCGCAACCGAAACGCTGTCAAACACCGCATCGACAGCCACTCCCGCGAGCGCTTTTTGCTCCTCAAGCGGAATGCCTAATTTGCTGTAGGTTTCCAAGAGCTTTGGATCAACTTCATCCAGACTTTTGGGGCGATCCTCATCGCGCTTCGGCGCGGAGTAATAACTGATCGCCTGAAAGTCGATCGGCGCGTGATGGACATGCGCCCAATGCGGCGCGTCCATCTCCTGCCAACGCCGGAATGCTTCGAGCCGCCACTGCAAGATGAATTCCGGCTCGGATTTTTTTGCCGACAAAAATCGAATGACGTCTTCGTCTAAGCCGGGGGGCAGGGTCTCGGCATCGATCTCCGTGACAAATCCTTCTTTGTACTCCCGACCCACAAGGTCGCCGAGTTCTTTGGTGCTCGTGTTCAAACGGTGGTTACTCCGGCCTATTACGTCTGGGTTCTGCCTATTCTTTTCTTTCTACTTTTCGTTCTATTCGGTCTACTTGAGACTTTGCCCAAGGGCATCCGCCTCAACCACAACCGTCTTCAGCTTCCCCGATAGCAACCCCTTTCGAACTGCTTCTTGGCGTTCCGCGACGGCAATGACCTCGGGACGTCGCACCAGTTCTCCCAAAGTAATCGCGTTCAAGAATTCATAAATCTTTTCGCTCAACTCCATCCAAAGCTCATGCGTGAGGCATTTTTCACCATCGAGGCAATTGGCCTCCCCTCCACAACGGGTCATGTCGGCGGTCTCATCAACCGCTCCAATAACGACCGCGATTGAGATGTCATCCATGTTTTTTGCGAGACGATAGCCACCGCCCGGGCCACGCATCCCCTTCACGAGACCTGCCGCCCGAAGGCGGGCGAACAACTGCTCAAGATAAGAGAGCGAAATTTCTTGGTTAGCGGCAATATCCTGCAGGGTCACCGGTCGCTTGCCCTCCTGCAAGGCAAGATCGAGCATGGCGGTGACGGCATATCGCCCCTTAGTCGTTAACCTCATAACAAAAGCTCCTTTTCACCTCATGGCCTTTCGGCTCGGAAATTTAAGATCGGCGCGATCACCAGTCCCCCTCAAAAAGGCCGGAAAAACGGTGTTTTGAGCCAATATTCTGAACGGGATTATAGGTATTTGGGCGTGAAAACCAAGTAAAAGACTCAGAAATACCGCTTTGACACCTCGGGCACTTATCGAAGGCTCAGGATTTCGAAAAGATTCCCCAGAGCAAGAAGACGGCGCCCGCGACGGAAAGTAGCGCGGCGGCGGCCTCGCCGAGCACCCCCAAGGCCAGGGTATCCACCGCAAGCGTTGTCGCAATCGAACCTATCAGGAGTACGGAGCCAAACGCTACCCGATTCTTTTGCTCCCTGGCGCGCTCAAGCTGCGCTTCCAATCGCGCAATGCGATCATCGCCGCGATCGGATTGTGCAGCGTCGCCATCACGCTGGCGGCGCAACCACTCATGCACAAGCCCCGGCAATTCCGGAATCAACGGCATTACGCTCGGCAGCTCACGACGCAGGGTTTTCAGTAAAGCTGAAGGCCCAACCTGATCTCGCATCCAGCGCTCCAGATAGGGCTTAGCGGTCTCCCAAAGATCCAGCTCAGGATAGAGCTGCCTCCCAAGGCCTTCGATATTCAACAGCGTCTTTTGCAACAAGACCAATTGAGGCTGCACCGGCATATCGAATCGTCGCGCGACCTGAAACAGGCGCAACACAAGCTGCCCGAAAGAAATCTCACTGATCGGGCGCGCGAAGATCGGCTCACAGACCGTGCGCACCGCCGCCTCAAACTCATCAACCCGGGTTGAGGGCGGTACCCAACCCGCCCGCAAGTGAGCAACCGCTACCGCCCGGTAATCGCGGTTGAAGAAAGCCAGTAAATTCTCGGCCAAATAACGTTTGTCGGAGTCGGCGAGCGACCCCATGATGCCGAAATCAACCGCTCGGTACTGTCCGTTTTCGCCGACGAAAATATTTCCAGGGTGCATATCCGCATGAAAAAAACCATCGCGAAACGCTTGGGTGAAAAAGATCTCGACGCCGTTATGTGCGAGCGTCCGAAGATCCACGCCGGCCTTTCGAATGGCATCGATATCTCGTATCGGGATGCCATAGATGCGCTCCATCACGAGCACTTCTCGCGTGCTGTGCTCCCAGTACACCTCGGGCACATAGATCATCTCCGACTCGGGGAAGTTGCTCCGAAGTTGACTGGCGTTGGCGCCCTCACGAGTCATATCCAGCTCGTCGTGAATGGTCTTATCGTACTCCTCAACGACCTCCAGCGGCCGCAGTCGTTTAGCATCCGGCCAGTAACGATCCACCCAGCCGGCCAATCGATACAAAAGTGCGACATCTTGATCGATCACCGCTTCGATACCGGGTCGTAATACTTTCACCACGACAGCGGTGCCGTCGAGGAGCGTCGCAGGATGGACCTGAGCCACCGAAGCGGAAGCAAGCGGCTGCACATCGAAGGTTGCAAAATGCTTCGCGAGGGGTGCGTCAAGCGATCGCTCGATAACCTCTCGAGCTTCTTCTCCGGAGAACGGCGGCACCCGATCCTGTAGTCGCGTCAGCTCCGCCGCGATATCGGGCGGAATAAGGTCTGGACGCGTGGAAAGTGCCTGACCAAACTTCACAAAGATGGGGCCCAGTTCTTCAAGCGCGTGGCGCAGGCGCTGACCCCGACCGCCTGACGGTCGACGGAACCAAAAAATAGGAAGGGCGAACCGCAGAAAACGGTAGGGCCTCAGGACGCCGAGCTGGAAAATAAATTCGTCCAGCCCGTGACGCGCTATCACCCTCAGGATCCGCATAAGTCGCCAAGAACGGTTTGATTTCACAGCGTCAACCTTTATCCACCCCTTTTCGCCTCCAGACGGGCAATGCGCTGGGCGAGACGAGCCACGTCGTCCCGAAGATTCTCCACACCCTTCACGAAATACTCGACCTCAACGGGGCTGGGTAGAAGTCGGCTCTCCTCAACCAGGCCTTCGGCAACACCCATCAGACTGGAATCTGCAACATCCTTCGCCCAAACACCGAAGGCGCGGGCGCCATTCGCCAGCTTGTGCGCCAGCGTATCGCCCACCCATTGCGACAACTCCTCCTCAGCGTCGACATCCAAAGCCGCGAGTAAGGCCTTGAGATCCAGCATTGCGGAGCCGTCACCCTCGATACGCACCGATCCGTCGCGGAGCTCGCCGGATCGGTGCCCATACGAATCAACTTCACCAGAGCGAAAGGAGTGCCGGAAATGACGACATCCGCCTCGCGGTCGGACTCTGCAAGCAAATGAATTTGGCTCTCTCGAAAGGTAGCGTGCCGCCGAGATCAATGCCTTTGATCTCGACAGCAATCACTCGCCCCTCAAGCGCCCGGGCATGATCCAGAGCGCCAGAATCGCGAATAATGCGATTCAGCAGGGACTCGACTTTTTCAGTAACCGGGTAGCCCACGACGCGCTCAGTACCGAAAACCCGTGTGGATCGCGACGATGCCGCCATGGATATTCTGATACGTCACGTCTTCAAGTCCAGCGTCTCGCATCATGCCTGCTAAGGTTTCCTGATCAGGATGTCGCCGGATGGATTCGACAAGATAGCGATAGCTGTCCTCATCACCGGTAACCGCGCGTCCCAACTTTGGGATGACAGAAAAGGAAAAGAGATCATAGGCTTTTGCCCACAGCGCCGACGTCGGTGCTGAGAACTCAAGAATCATTACCCGACCCCGGACGAAGCATACGGGTCATCGAAGCCAATGCTTTTGGGATGCGGGTCACGTTCCGCAAAGCCAAACGCGATACTCACGCAGTTGAATTGGTCAGGCGAGAACGGCAGGGCCTCGGCATCAGACAGCAGCATTCGGACGTTACTGCCGATACCTGATCCATGAGGCGTGCACGACCACAGCCCAGCATATCTGGGTTGATATCCGTCATTACGACGCGGCCGGTGGGGCCGACGCGTTTTGCGAATCGGGCGCTCATATCGCCGCTACCAGCAGCGACATCAAGCACGTGGTCGCCTGTCCGGACGCCGCTGCGCGCCACCGCAGGTCTTTCCACAAACGATGAGAACCAAACGACATCAGGTCATTCATGACGTCGTATCGGCTGGCGACCGATGAAAAACCTGTCCGACGCGGTCCGCTTTCTCGGCCGGGTCGATATCGGTGAAACCGAAGTGAGTCGCAGGTTCCGACATTAGGCGTATCGTCGCACGGGAGGTGTTTTAGGAGACAACCTTGCGCTGATGTCCTGCCTTTTCGAGCGCTTCGAGATAAAGGCGCCAATAGTCGGATTGCTTGCTGCCAAGTTCGTAGAGCGTCTCCCAGGAATAAATACCCGAGTCGTGGCCATCATCGAAATGCAGACGTACCGCGTAAGCACCGACGGCTTCGACCTGATTAATGTTGACCAGTTCCTTGCCGGTTTGAAGCACTTCCTGCCCCGGACCGTGACCACGAACTTCAGCCGAGGGTGAATACACCCGCAAAAATTCGCAGGGCAGAGAGAATTCCGATCCATCGTCAAAGCCACTTCCAACGCACGTGACTTCTGATGCAGGACGATTCGTGTGGGGCGAGGCTGCAAGGACATGGGGGATTTTGCGTGGCCGGCGTGGACGCGGCGTTTAGTGGCCGCGAAGACGCTCGCAACCTCCTCGGCGAAATAGGTCAGGATCGCATCGGCTCCTGCACGCTTAAAAGCGAGCAAAGACTCCATGACGACTGCCGATCTGTCCAACCAGCCGTTCTGTGCCGCAGCGCAGAGCATGGCGTATTCCCCGCTGACCTGATAGACGAAGGTCGGAACTCGAAACTCCTCTTTTACCCGATGCACGATATCAAGGTATGGCATCCCGGTTTGATCATAACCATGTCCGCCCCCTCGGCTATGTCCAGCTCGATTTCACGAATCGCTTCGTCGAGTTACCGGGATCAATCTGATACGTATGTTTGTTTCCGCCGCCTAAGTTAGCTGCGGAACCCACCGCATCCCGAAACGGGCCATGAAAACGCGGAGGCGTATTTTGCTGAGTACGCAAGGATTCGGGTGTTCACAAAGCCTTCTTCCTCAAGGCCTCACGTATCGCACCGATGCGTCCGTCCACATCATGTCTGAGGGCGCGACAACTTGGGCACCTGCTCGGGCATGACACAGCGCTTGCTTCACCAGGGTATCAACGGTTCGGTCATTCGTGACATAACCAGACTCATCAATAAGCCATCCTGGCCATGTATGGTGTAGGGATCAAGCGCCACGTCCGTGACGACCCCATATCCGGCACGGCTTCGCGCAGCGCGCACCGTTCAGGGCACCAGACCATCCGGATTAAAGGCCTCGGATGCGTCTTCTGTCTTCAGATCCGCATCGACCACCGGGAAAGCGCGATGGCGGGAATACCCAGCTGCTCAAGACTTTGGCACGCTCTGGCAGAAGATCGATACTGACGCGCTCAACGCCCGGCATCGATGGCACCGGCTGGCGAACGCCGCTCCTTCACAAACAAATACCGGCTGGATCAGATCTTTGGCGGTCAGTTGGTGCTCTCGAACCAGATCCCGGCTGAAACCATCTCGACGCAGCCGACGCATCCGCGTGTGGGGATATAAGCTCATGGCCGCCCTAGCGCTTGCGCGCCGCACCTTTCTTTGCTGCTTTTTTAGCCGTGGACTTCTTCGCTGTCTTTTTGGCCGGTGCCTTTTTGGTCGGCTTCTTGGTTACCTTTTTGCGACCTTCTTAGCTGCTTTTTCGCCACTTTCTTAGTTACCTTTTGACCGTGACCTTCTTGGTGACCTTCTTGGTGGACTTTTTCGCCGCTTTCTTTGCTGCTTTTTTAGCCGTGGACTTCTTCGCTGTCTTTTGGCGTTATTTTTGGTCGCTTCTTGGTTACCTTTTTGCGACCTTCTTAGCTGCTTTTTTCGCCACTTTCTCAGTTACCTTTTAGTGACCTTCTTGGTGACCTTCTTGGTGACCTTCTTGGTGACTTTTTCGCCGCTTTCTTTGCTGCTTTTTTAGCCGTGGACTTCTTCGCTGTCTTTTTGGCCGGTGTCTTTTGGTCGGCTTCTTGCCGGACGCTGATTTCTCCTCCTTCCCAGCGGCCTTTTTCGAGCTTTTTACCGGTCGCTTCTTTTTCCGGCTCTGGCTTTTTTATTCGACGGATCATCACCGGCTCTTCGATCGAGACGATTTTCTTCTCCATGGGCCGAATTTCCGTATCGACGACCTCACAGATCGACTGAAATATGGTCGATACATCACCGTCAGCAGGAATCGTTCTGAGCTTGTGCTGAGCTCTGTAATAGGCGATTAACGGCAGGGTATCTCTGTCATAGGTCAACAAACGAGAACGAATGGTTTTCTCGTTGTCGTCGGCGCGTTGGGTTAATTTCTTCCACCGCATTGATCACAGATTCCTCGCTTCTTGGGCGCGGCGAAATATTTGTTGAATATCACGCCACATTTGCTACACGTCAGCCGACCGAGTATCCGCTTTACGACAAGCTCCTCCGCAAGCGCGAGGTGGAGGACAAGCTGAACCGGTCGACCCATCCAACCAAGACGCGTGTCAAGCTCTTGGGCCTGAGGAATATTTCTGGGAAGCCATCCAGAACGAACCCACGCCTGCTGTCAGGCGACCGCCATGATCAGTTACCGCGTCAATGACGATGTCGTCCGGGACCAGATTCCCGGCATCCAAAATGGTGCTTATCTTTTTGCCGACCTCCGTCTTGGCCGCCACCGCATTGCGAAGGATGTCTCCAGTGGATACTTGGGGAACCCGGTAAGCCTCTGCCATCAGCTTAGCCTGGGTGCCTTTACCCGAACCTGGGGCGCCCAACAGAACGATTCTCATTACTGCAAACTCCAACAATGGCTGACCGATCAGCCGGATAACTCAAGAAAAGAGGGTTTACGCGCCTGGGAGGCGCTCGAACAGCGGTCAAGATCGGTAAAACGGGGTCCACACTATAGTGAGGTTTTGTTTCTGTCAATGTATTTCCCTCGGAGGTGAACCCTACGCCTTTCGGTCCCCGCCCGCGACCCCTCAATGGCATTCGCTATAAAATTCAGGAGTGTTTTTGAAGACAAGAGATCAAAGGCCCAGCGGGGCCATTTCGGCGGAAGCACTGATGATCTGACCGTCGCGCCCTGTCCTGAAGTGCACCCCAACCCATACGCAAACCGATCCCCAGCGAAACGAGAGCCATGGCCCGAATTAAGAATGCTTTTACGCCCAATCCGGCGGTGTCACTGCCGTCATCAACGCAAAGCGCCTGTGGTGTCCTTGAGACCGCTAGGGCGCATCGAGACAAGATCAGGAAAGTCTTCGCGGGTCGCAACGGGATTATTGGAGCGCTATCAGAGGACCTTATCGACACCAGTAAAGAGTCGGCATCCGCTATCGCGGCTCTAAAAAACCACACCGTCGGGTGCGTTCGGATCATGTCGCTATAAGTTGAAAAGCCTCAAGGAAAGTCGGGCCGAGTATCAGCGACTGATCGATGTGTTCAAGGCTCATAACATCGGGTACTTCTTCTACAACGGCGGTGGAGATTCTGCGGATACCTGCCTGAAGGTCTCCCAGCTATCCAAAACCACCGGCTACCCGATCCAAGCCATCCATGTGCCAAAGACGGTAGACAATGATCTGCCGATCACCGACAACTGTCCCGGCTTTGGATCGGTGGCCAAGTACATCGCCGTATCGACCCGCGAGGCCAGTTTTGACGTCGCCTCGATGGCCATGACGTCTACGAAGGTCTTCATTTTAGAGGTGATGGGTCGACATGCCGGGTGGATTGCGGCGGCTGGCGGGATGGCCAGCGACGCGAAAACGCCTATTCCGATAGTCATCCTCTTTCCTGAGATCGCCTTTGACCGGAAAAAATTCATCAAAACGGTCTCGGAAAAAGTAAAGCGGTTTGGATACTGCTCGGTCGTGGTCTCCGAGGGCGTGCGCAGCCGGGACGGCCGTTTCCTGGCAGATCAGGGCCTTCGGGATGCCTTCGGTCACGCTCAGCTGGGCGGTGTCGCTCCGGTCGTCGCGTCCATTGTCAAAGAGGACATGGGCGTTAAGTATCACTGGGCGGTTGCCGATTATCTTCAGCGGGCAGCGCGCCACATTGCGTCGCGTTCTGATGTGGAGCAAGCCTATGCGGCGGGCGTTGCCGCAGTGAAGATGGCGCTGGCCGGAAAAAATGCCGTTATGCCTGCCATCATAAGAACCTCCGACCGTCCTTATCGATGGAAAATTGCAGAGGCAGATCTTAAGCGGGTAGCGAATAAAGAAAAAATGATGCCACGAAACTTCATAACGGCAGATGGATTTGGGATTACCGAAAGATGTCGACGCTATCTCGCCCCCCTCATTCAAGGCGAAGACTACCCTCCTTATGATAAGAATGGACTGCCCCGCTACGTGCGTCTGAAAAATGTCCCAGTTAAGAAAAAACTCAGTGAGTCCTTCAAGCCCTAGATAGCTCTACCACTGTTCATTCTTCATTTATTTCATGCTGAATCCTGAGCCCTCCCCCACGCTGATTGAAAGCGAGCCGTTTTACGCGCCTTCTGGCGACGAGCTTAAAGTCTTTGAGGCAGCTTGGCGTAACCGTTTGCCCGTTCTACTCAAGGGGCCCACGGGCTGTGGCAAAACCCGTTTCATGGAGCACATGGCGTGGCGCCTTCAGCGACCTCTGGTTACGGTTTCATGTCATGACGACCTTACGGCCTCTGATTTGGTCGGTCGATACCTGATTATCGGCGGCGAAACGCAGTGGATCGATGGGCCGCTCAGCTCGGCTGTCCGCAGCGGCGCGCTTTGCTATTTGGACGAGGTGGTTGAGGCGCGAAAGGACACGACCGTAATCATCCACCCACTTGCGGATGATCGTCGCCAGCTCCCGATTGAGAAAACCGGCGAAACGCTAACCGCGCCGCCGGAGTTTTGTCTTGCGGTGTCTTACAACCCGGGCTATCAGAGCGTCTTAAAGGATCTCAAGCAGAGCACGCGACAGCGATTTGTAGCCATCGACTTCACGTATCCCGATGAAGCCCTCGAGTGCGAGATCGTTGCGCGCGAATCCGGGATTGATTCTGATGTGGCGATGCGGCTGGTCCGTTTTGCCGGCATGACTCGAAATTTAAAAGGCAATGGCCTTGAAGAAGGAGCAAGCACCCGCCTGCTGGTGCACGCGGCGAAACTGATGGCCAGCGGCATCAGCGCACAAACCGCCTGCGACAGCGCAATTGCAGAGGCTCTCACCGATGAACCCGAGATGCTAACGGCCGTCCGAGAATGGCGCCTCTTTGTTTTAAAGAAATCACTAGGTTTACCTCTCGACTTTTATTTCGATTCCGGTGGCGCGCGCTTTCCTTTATCCACCTGCGAATCACAGATCATGAGTGAACATCACCCCAAGCCCGTTCTGGGCATCATCGGCGGCAGCGGACTTTACGACATCGACGGGCTGAAGACGTACGCTGGGAAGGTATTCAATCGCCTTTGGCAAGCCCTCGGATGAACTTCTGTTCGGCGTATTGAATGGCGTCCAATTGGTATTTCTCCCCGTCATGGGCGTGGGCACCGCTTCAGCCCAAGAGCAGTATCAACTATCGCGCCAACATCGACGCACTCAAACGTGCGGGGTCACCGATATCATTTCCCTTTCAGCGGTCGGATCGCTGCGTGAACATCTGACGCCCGGAATGTTTCGTCATCGTCGATCAGTTTGTCGACAGAACCTTCGCGCAGAAAAAGTTTTTTGAACGGGGATGGTGACCCCACGTATCCATGGCCCATCCCGTAAACGCGCGACTCGGGGACTGGTGCGAGCAATTGTGTGGCGCTGGGGCTACCGATGCAACAGGCGGCACCTATCTTGTCATGGAGAGGTCCACAGTTCTCGACCCTGGCCGAGTCGCAGCTTTATCGCCAGTGGGGATGCGACGTGATCGGCATGACCAACATGCCAGAGGCAAGCTCGCACGAGAAGCCGAAATCCCCTACTGCACGGTAGCCATGGTCACGGACTTTGACTGCTGGCATCCCGATCATGATCCCGTGGACGTTGACGCCGTCATCAGGGTGCTATTGGGCAACGCCGGATAACGCCAGGGCACTGGTGCGTTCGGTTGCCGCCTGTATGTCCAAAACGACCTATGCTGTGCCCCCAGGGGACGATCAGGCACTTGATGCTGCGCTGATAACGCACAGCGATGCGAGAGACCCCGTCATGCTCGATGCGTTGGACGCCGTCGCGGGGCGGGTATTGAAGGAGACAGGCTTATGAATCTAGAAGAGCTCATCCGGTCGATACCGGACTACCCAAAAAAAGGCGTGATATTCCGCGACATCACGACCCTGCTTCAAAACCCATCAGGCTTTCGCCACGCGGTGGACCAACTCGTAGCGCCTTTCGCAGGCAAAAAAATTGACTGCGTTGCAGGCATCGAAGCGCGCGGCTTTATTCTTGGCGGCGCCGTCGCACATCAGCTATCGGTAGGTTTTGTCGCGATTCGAAAGAAAGGCAAATTACCCTGGGACACCATTTCGGTCGAATACGAACTGGAATACGGTACCGATGAAGTCGAGATTCACACCGACAGCCTCTCACCTGATCAAAATGTCCTCGTGATAGACGATCTGATAGCGACCGGCGGAACCGCATGCGCGGCGGTCAAATTGATTCGTAAGGCGGGTGCGGCGGTCGTAGGCGCAAGCTTTGTCATTGACCTTCCGGATCTGGGCGGGCGGAAAAACTATCGTCCCTCGGCGTTCCGGTGCGAACGCTGGTGGGCTTCGCTGGCGATTAAGGATCGGGGTCAGTAAATACGTCTCCTATTCTGCCGGCAATACCAACGGCGGCTGGCCTGCTCGAGCCCGAATTTTATCTATGGCTCGATGAACCGCTGGCGTGCGAACAATTTTGACTTCGAGCGCGCGCTTACCGGGAAAGTCCATCAAGCTGATCCCGATCCCAAGGTCAGGATACCTTGGCCGGGAAGGATGAGCATCGCGATGCCCATCAGCACCAAGACTGCGCCCAGGACATTCTTAACCATATGGCCGAAGCAGGCGCAGGACGGGATGGCGTGCCGCCACCCGTCCGGGCGGCATCCCTTCGAACGAAATAGTCAGGACTCATGCGGCCGATCGCAAAAAATCAGAACCGCATAGGCCACCGCGAGCGCGAGAGATGACACCAATATCACGCCCGTCAGGGCCGGGTGGCTCGAGAACCAATCGATGATGTCTTGAATGCTGCTCATCATTTCGCTGACATTAAAAACCCGCGGGCGGCATCACTCCGAAAACCGTTCACCCAACCTGCCGAGACTGACACATCGCCGGACTATACTGGGTGCGTAGAAAAAAATCTGCCGATCATGATCGAAGCTAAATCCCATCTGAGCGAGTCAGAGATCCTCGAGATCCTGAATCAACTGCTGGATCCCGTGCTTTCGGCCAGTCGAACAGCAAGGCGGCCCGCCGCGGACCTCGCGGCATGCAGTGTCAAGGAACAGCGGTTCGCGTTGCACTGGCTGGACGTCGTTGCGCGGACCAATTCCGAGCTTGGATTTCAGTTCATTACTCATGTTCCGCGGGCATTTCGAGCGATGGCGTTTGCCGATGTGGAAACCTGGGTGGTTCGGTCGATGGACGTCTATGACCGTCAGGGTCTGTATCCGGGCAGCCAATCGCTCGCCGCGATAGATCAGTTCGTCGCGTCCCGAATCTCGGCGCAACACGCGGCGACTCTGGATGCCCGACGAAGCGCCATCCTCACCTTCTACCTTAATGGGTTATCGCCCCGCCCCCTGCGGGTGGAGACCGCCGCCGAGGCATCCACCGATACCAAGACGGTTTTTTTGCCTGAGGTGATCGATCAATTTGAATCAGCTGAAAAAAATGCAGTCCTTTATCGGTTACTCGCAACCCAGTTGTGGGCCCAAACGCAATTTGGCACATTCCGAAGAGCATCGCCCGACAGTGCCACACTTTCCACCCGCCTAGATGCCTATGACCATCCCGCGAAAGCGCGGAGGTGGTTTGAGCGGCTGGAGCAGATGCGACTGGACGCCTGCATCCGTCGTTCGTTCCCGGGATTGGCACGGCAAATGGATCAGCTTGGGAGTTCCTCTTACGATGACGAGGCGCACTTGACGAGTCGTTTCGAACAGCTCAAACGCGCGGATGCATCCGTAGAGGACACGCTCAGGCTCGTCGACGAGCTTTACCGAAGTAACTCGCCTTTGCCGCGCCTAACGCCCTGGGCTGGCGCGATCGATTTTGTGGGTGCAGAGAGAGCAACCCAGGCGCGCATTGAGAACCAAGAGAAAGAGTTGCGTGAGGCCTTAGCGCAGTGGCTCGACCTCGATCTCGACAACGAGGGCCTGTCGCAAGACCTCACCATAACGCAAGCATCGAATGAGGAGGACGAGGAGCAAATCTTCTTGGTTAACACTCAGGGCGAATCGCTAGAACCGCCGGATGACATTCAAGCGCTTCTTCAGTCGATCGCGCTTGATCTTGAACCGGCATCACTCTCAGGCCGAGCCGGCTCAGGGAACGATGAACACTACGACTCGGGGTTTCAAGGCGAGCCAAACGACGCAGCCGCAGAAGGAAATGTGGATCCCGCCCGTGATGCGATCGTTTATGACGAGTGGGACTTTCGCCGGGGGCACTATCGTAAAAACTGGTGCCACTTAAAAGAGCATGATATGCCCACGGGTAAGAGGGGATTTTGTGAGGAAACCCTCGAAAAACATAGGGGTTCGGTCGTTTCGCTACGGCGGAGTTTTGAGGCTCTTCGCAACCGAACACAGCGTTTGCGACGGCAGAGCGCAGGTGACGATATCGATCTCGATGCTCTCATTCAAGCCCGTGTGCAGGCGTTCAGCGGCGAGGAAATGAGCAACGACATCCTCTCGCGGCTCGATCGGCGCGAACGGGATATCGCTGTCATCTTCATGGTCGATGTCAGTGGTTCGACAAAAGGCTGGATTAACGACGCTGAACGTGAGTGTCTCATTCTTTTATGCGAAGCCCTGGAGATTCTTGGCGACCGCTATGCGATTTATGGTTTTTCCGGAATGACCCGAAAACGCTGCGAGCTTTACCGGGTCAAAGAAATGAACGAGGCCTACACAGAGGAAGTTAAGGCAAGGATCGCGGGAATCGAGCCTCGGGACTACACTCGCATGGGCGTCACTATTCGTCACCTCACCCATCAACTCAATCAAGTTGCAGCGAAGACACGACTGCTGATCACGCTGTCGGACGGCAAGCCTGACGACTATGATGGCTATCGCGGTGAGTACGGTATTGAGGATACCCGTCAGGCGCTGATCGAGGCCAAGCGATCCGGGATTCATCCGTTCTGCATAACCATTGATCAACAGGCAAGAGAGTACCTTCCACACATGTATGGTGCCGTCAATTACACGCTTATTGACGACGTCCGACAGTTACCGACCAAGGTCGCCGGGATCTACCGCCAGTTGACCCTTTAGCGGGGCCGCGTTTTTCCCCCGCGAGAGCGCGCTCGTCAAAAAAATTTGACCTCCCTATATGTAGGGCGTATTCTCCCGATCACGCCACAACATGTAGTGTTACCGGCTAGGCCCGCCCAAAATAAGTGGCGCTTCAAACATGGGGCCAAATAAGGACTGATGTAGGAATTCAGGGATGACGCGATCGCTCGTGACGCTTATCCCGGGGATTGCTATGGCAAAAATTACAAAGAAATAAAACGCACCAGACCACACGACATCAATGAAAACAGCCACCAACGCAAGCGACGCCGTCACGGCGGAAGAGATCTCATTTCAGAGTGCATCGGTTGATATTTGGGATAAAAAATACCGTCTCAAAACAAAGTCTGGAGGTGCGCTCGATACCGATATCGATGCGACCTACCATCGGATCGCCAAGGCGCTCGCAGAAACCGAAGAACCTGAGCAACAGGATAAGTGGTTTGAGTCTTTTCTATGGGCGCTTCGAAACGGCGCAATCCCGGCCGGGCGAATCGTATCCAACGCCGGCGCCCAGGAGCATAAGCCCGCTACCAGTACCATCAACTGCACCGTGTCGGGCACGATCCCAGACTCAATGAACGGCATCCTGGGTCGAACACACGAGGCCGGGCTCACATTAAAAGCAGGCTGCGGTATCGGGTACGAATTCTCCACATTGCGGCCAAAAGGTGCCTTCGTCAGCGGGGCCGGTGCCTACACATCCGGCCCGTTGTCGTTCATGGATATCTACGATGCCATGTGCTTTACCGTCTCCTCCGCTGGCGGTCGTCGCGGAGCCCAAATGGGCACCTTCGACATTGCCCACCCAGACATCACAGACTTTATCCGTGCCAAGCGCGAGGACGGACGCCTTCGGCAGTTCAATTTATCGTGCCTGATCACCGACGAATTTATGCAGGCAGTGAAAGAAGACGGCGAATGGGAGTTGGTGTTCCCGGCAAACGAAGCGGAGCTTGCTGAGGAGGACACGCGCATTGTTTGGCGGTCCTGGCCCGTTACCGATGGTTACCGTACCAATGAAGTCGGCGAGGTCGCGTGCAAGATCTATCGGTCCATACCCGCAAGACGACTTTGGAACCTGATCATGGCTTCCACATACGACTACGCGGAGCCGGGTTTCATTTTGATCGACCGAATCAACGAAATGAACAACAACTGGTTCTGCGAGGACATCCGCGCAACAAACCCCTGTGGCGAGCAGCCCCTGCCGCCCTACGGCAGCTGTCTCTTAGGCTCCATCAATTTGACGCGCTTTGTCGACGCGCCTTTCACTGACCAAGCGCGTTTCGATTGGGAGCGCTTTCGCGAAGTCGTGGCTATCTTCTCGCGAATGCTGGATAACGTCGTTGAAGTCCACGGATTGCCGCTTGAACAGCAGGGCAACGAGATTCGCCATAAACGCCGGCACGGTATGGGCTTTCTGGGTCTCGGCTCCACAATGACCATGCTCCAGATGAAGTATGGAGAGGCCGCCTCTTTGGAGTTTACCGAGCGGGTCGCGCGGGAAATGGCTGAAGTCGGTTGGGAGACCGGCCTGGCGCTCGCCAAAGAGAAAGGGCCGGCCCCCATCATGCTTGAAACCTTCGAAGTCACGCCGGAGATGCTCGCCCGCCGCCCCGAGATGGCCGATGATGGCTACAAGGTCGGGGACCGCGTGCGAGGCTCTGTCCTGATCGCAAAATACAGCCGTTACATGCAGCAGTTCGACTCCAAACTCACCGATGAGATTGCTGAGCACGGCGCACGTTATAGCCACCACACGTCGATTGCCCCAACGGGCACGATCAGCCTGTCGCTCGCAAATAACGCGAGCAACGGTATTGAACCGTCCTTCGCGCATCTTTATAGCCGCAACATCATCCGCGAGGGCCGGAAAACAAAAGAGAAGGTGGACGTACTCTCTTACGAGCTGTTGGCTTATCGCGCGCTGGTTAA
>JAYPPP010000008.1:0-58599 GCA_038131525.1 Gammaproteobacteria bacterium
CCGTATTCCGTGATCGGTTAGCGCGTGGCTTAGCGACAAAGCCGCGACTAAAGATGCGCGATCGCCTCCACCTCAACCGGTGCGCCCTTGGGCAGTCCAGCGATAGCGACGGTTGCGCGCGAAGGGTACGGCTCCTGAAAGTATTCGGCCATCACCGCGTTGACCTTTGCAAAATCATTGAGGTCCACAAGATAAATCGTGAGCTTCACGATATCGGCAAGCGAGCCGCCCGCTGCCGCCATCACCGCGGCGAGATTGTCGAAAATACGCCGGGCCATTGCGTCGATATCGCCATCAACAAGCTCGCCTGTTGCCGGATCAAGCGGGACCTGGCCGGACAGATACATCGTGTCGCCGACCTTAACGGCCTGCGAATACGGGCCGATGGGCGCTGGGGCGTTATCGCTCTGAATGGCTTGCTTGCTGCTCATGAAAGCTCCTTGGGCTGGGGGTCGCTGTGGGTTAACCGCGCGTTCTGGACACGCGAATCACCGACCGTCGGGCGCGCAGCCGTCGAATGATCGACGCCAGGTGCTTTCGGTCGGTGACTTCAATCGTAAAACGAATCGCCGAATTACGGTCATCGCGCGCGGTGACCAAGACATGGTTGATGTTGGAGTTCTCTTCGGCGATGACCGCAGCAAGCGTTGCAAACACGCCGCGGCGGTTCACGACCTCAAGGCGGATGTCCGCCTCGAAGGTGCTCTTGATGTCATCCGACCATTCCACATCTATCCAGGCGTCGGGTTTTTTGCTGTGCTCACGCGCATTGGGACAGGTGGGGCGATGAATCACGATGCCGCGCCCGCGCGAGAAGATGCCGATGATGCCGTCGCCCGGAATCGGCCGACAGCAGCGGGCATACGAAACGCTCATGCCCTCCACGCCGCGGATGGGGAGTGGAGCGCTGGTCTCCACCGCCTCGCCGGCGGCATCGGGCAACAGCTGACGCGCGACCACCATGGGCAGGCGCCGGCCCATGCCGATGTCCGTCAAAAGCTCGTTCCAATCCTCGCGTCCAATATGCCGCAGCAGCTGAATCTTCTGATCGGTACGAAGCCGTGTCTTTAATCCCACGGAGGTCAGCGCGCGCTCCAAAGCTGCTTGCCGAGCTTGCTGGCGTCGTCTTCCTGCTGGTGCTTGAGAAAGTCACGAATGGCCGCGCGCCTTGGCCGTCACCGCGTAGTTAAGCCACAGCGGCGTGGGGCTTGCCGAACGGGCGGTGAGAATCTCCACGTGATCGCCGTTGGAAACGTTGTGATGCAGCGGCACGGGCTCGTTGTTTACCTTGGCACCGATGCAGTGATTGCCGATGTCCGAGTGCACGGCGTAGGCAAAATCCAGCGCGCTCGCGCCTTTGGGCAGTTTTTTGATATCGCCGTGCGGCGTAAAGACATACACCTCATCGGGGTAGAGATCGATCTTGAGGTGCTCCAGAAACTCCGCCGGATTGCCCGCCTGCTCCTGGGTATCCAGAAGATCCATAAGCCAGTGGTGCGAGGCCACGGCGGCGCCGTTTTTGTTCTCGCCGGTTTTGTAGCGCCAGTGTGAGGCGACGCCCGTCTCTGCAGTGCGGTGCATTTCGGTGGTGCGGATCTGCACCTCAATGCTTTGGCCGAAGGTGCCGAATAAAAGCGTGTGCAGCGATTGGTAGCCGTTGGCTTTTGGTATCGCGATGTAATCCTTGAACTTGCCGGGCACCGGTTTGTAGGTGTTGTGAATGACGCCGAGCACCCGATAGCAATCGTCCACCGAGCGCACGATCACCCGGATGGCAAAGATATCGCGCATCTCCGACATCGGCACGCGGCGCGAGCGCATCTTGCGGTACACGCTGTAGATGTTTTTTTCGCGCCCCTCCACGGAGCACTCAATGCCGATCTCCGAGAGTTCGGCTTTTATTTTGGAGACGGTTTTTTCAATGATGGCGCGGTGATTACCGCGGCGCTTGCCAAGCTCTTTTTGGATGGCGTCATAGCGCTTGGGATACAGGTGGCGAAAACTTAAATCCTCAAGCTCCTGCGTCCAGTTGCGCATGCCGAGGCGGTTGGCGATCGGCGCATAAATATCGAGCGTTTGGGCGGCGATGCGCTTTCGCTTGTCAGGCTTAAGGGCATCGAGGGTGCGCATATTGTGCAGACGATCGGCGAGTTTTATAAGAATCACGCGTATGTCTTTGGCCATGGCCAAAAGCATCTTGCGGAAGTTCTCGGCCTCGGCCTGCTCGCGCGAATCGAACTCGATCTGATCGATTTTGCTCACCCCATCGACCAGGCGGGCCACATCGACTCCGAATCGAGCCTGCAGATCTTCTTGAGCGGTGGGGGTGTCTTCGATAACGTCGTGCAGCAGCGCCGCGATCACGCTGCGGCTATCCAGACGTATCTCCGCAAGGATTGCGGCGACCGATAGTGGGTGGAAAATATAGGCTTCGCCGCTGCGGCGAAGTTGCCCGTCATGCGCCTCGGCGCCGAAGGCATAGGCGGCCTGAACCGCGTTGAGTTCCTCGTCGTCCAGGTACTCCCTTAAGACGTCGAGTAAGTCACCAATCAGCAGCGGGCCCTCGGCATCGGCGAGGGCCGCCTGCCGTGGTTCAGCGGGTGGAGTCTTCTTCCTCCCCGTTGTCGTCGCTGGCGTCGTCGCCATCCTGGGCTTCCTCTGCGTTCTCAGCGTCCGGTGTATCGTCCATTGGGGCCGCCTCGATCATATCAGCGAGTGCTGCCAGTTCGGCGAGCTCGTCGGCTGAGATCTCACCGTCTTCTTCATCGTTGTCATCAAGGCTCTTGGAAGACAGGCCCGCAGCGATTTCTTCTTCAAGCGTCTTGGGGCTGCCTTCTTCCGCGGGTGCAAAGACCTCTTCAAGCTCCTGGCGGGTGTCGACTTCCGCTTCTTTGAGAATGTCGCGGGTCACAAGACCTTCGGCGATTTCGCGCAGCGCAATCACGGTGTTCTTGTCGCGATCTTCCGGGACCATCGGGTCGTGACCGAGGTGCAGTTGTCGCGTGCGTCGCGCGGCGACGAGCACCAGCTCAAAACGATTCTCAACGTTGTCGAGGCAATCCTCGACGGTAATTCTTGCCATCCGAAGTTCTCCAGAAAAATCCGCGCCCGAGACGATCCGGGCACGGATCGAGGGCAAATCCTGACGTAAAGCGGTGATTAGGGTGCTTTCCTTGAACGACTTCTTGAAAGACCCGCTAAAGCGTTGCTGCGTCTTAGGTTTTTAGTCTAACGTTTTTTGCGCTCTGCACAAGAGCCTCAACATCAAAGCCCGCTGCCGAGGCAGGGGCTTTTCCCTTAAAAACCAATTCTTTAAGCTCTGAGAGCGCCTGATCAAACTCGGTGTTCACCATGAGATGGTCGTACTCCCGATAGTGCGCCATCTCGCTTGCGGCCTCGGCCAGACGGGCCAGTACCTGCTCTTCGGTCTCGCGGCCGCGGGCGCGAAGGCGTGCCGCCAGCTCCTCCAAAGAGGGGGCAGGATATAAACGCTGACCGCATCGTTAAAAGCTGCGCGCACTTGCTGAGCGCCCTGCCAGTCGATATCCAGCACCACGCTTTTGCCGGCGGCGAGGCTATCGGCAATAGCGCCGCGCGATGTACCGTAAAACTTTCCAAAGACGTGCGCGTGCTCAACAAATTCATCCGCAGCAATCATCGCTTTGAAAGTCTCATCGTCCACAAAAAAATAATCGCGCCCGTCCACTTCGCCCGGACGGATGGCGCGCGTCGTGTGCGAGACGGATGTGACGACATCGTCTGCGCTATCCGCAAGCGCTCGGGCGAGCGAGCTCTTGCCGCCACCGGAGGGAGCGGAAAGGATAAATACCCGAGCTGGGTGCGATGCGCCTGCTGTCACGTTCTATTCGATGTTCTGAACCTGCTCGCGCATCTGCTCGATGACGACCTTAAGATTCACCGACGCGTTGGTTTGCTCCGGGTGGCCGGACTTTGATCCCAGCGTGTTGGCCTCGCGGTTGAGTTCCTGCATCAGAAAATCAAGACGCCGGCCGATCGGCTCTGCTTTTGCGAGCGTGCGCTCGACGTCCTTAAAGTGCAGCTGCAGGCGGTCGATCTCTTCGGAAACCTCGCTGCGGGCGAGCAGTATCGCGACCTCCTGCTCGAGGCGTTCTGCGTCAACTTGAGCGGTCACTTCAGCCATCCGCTGCGCCATCCGCTCGCGCTGAGCGCTCGCGATCTGGGGCAGCTGCGCTTCAAAACCCGCAAGGATCTCCCGTGCCGCCTCTAAACGCTCGGTCAGAATTGCGGCCAGGGCCTGGCCCTCGCGTGATCTCGCTGCCGTCAACTCATCAAGCGCTTTTTTCAGAAGATCCGTGGCGGCAGCGCCCAAGGCCTCCTCGTCCATCGCGGGGGTGGCCATGACCCCAGGCCACCGCAAGACCTCGCCTACCCGAAGCGGCTGGGCATCCGGCATCACCGCGCGCACCTGATCAGACCAGCCGGCGATCCGCTGAATCAATTCGTTATCGATTGCCGGATCCGCCTCGCTTGCCAGTGCTGAATGAAAACGAAGGGTGGCATCCACACGACCGCGCGCCAGCGCACCGGCAATCAGATCGCGAAAGGCAGTCTCGGCAAATCGCAGCTCCTCCGGCAAGCGCAGGGAGACCTCGCGATAGCGATGATTGACGGAACGAACTTCCCAGGTGAGATCACCCAATGGCGTTTGCGCCGCGCTGCGTGCGAACGCCGTCATGCTGTGAGCCAATACGGTCTCCCGATAAAGCCGATGCGCGGGCGCTACGCCCTCGCCGCGACTCGGTGCAGATGAAACGACGCGCTATTTTAATCTCACCGCCCCAGCAGGATCGGCGCTACCGGCTTTAGGCTGCGGCTTTTAACAAAGCCCCGCACCATGAGGGGCTTTGCCGGCTGTAAGCTGCGATAAGATTACGATTCGTCTCGCTCTGCTTTCACCCACTGCTTCATACCGCAAATGGCAAGCCGACTCCCGCTACCATCGGGCTACATCATCAAGGGCTACACGCTCGGTGAGGTGCTTGGCGGCGGCGGATTCAGCCTGGTTTATCTCGCCAGCAGCGAGCTCAGCCGGCAGAAAGTCGTCATCAAGGAGTTCTGCCCCCAAGACCTCGTGACGCGCTACCCGGACGGCGCCTTAAAACCCAACACGCCGCTCGCGGAATCCGCTTTTCGGCACGGCTTTGAGCGCTTTAAGGCTGAGGCCGAACGCATGAGCGAGATCCGCCATCCCAATCTGATTGGCGTGAACGAGTACTTCGAGGCAAACAATACGCTTTACATGGTGATGAACCACGAGGCCGGTCGCGATCTTCGCTGGTTCATCTCCAAAATGGCCGGGACGCTGGATTGGGATTTTCTTCAGCGCGTGTTCCCGCCGATTGGGGATGGGCTGATGCAGATGCATGAGCGGGGCGTTGTGCATTTGGATATCAAGCCGGCCAACATCCTGCTGCGCACGAGCGGCCAGCCCCTGTTGCTGGATTTTGGAGCGGCGCAAGCGCTGGATAACGATAAACCCTTTGGTTCATTTCAGACGCTGACCCATGGCTTTGCACCACCCGAGCAATACCTGGACGGTGAGCTCGGCAGCTGGACGGATATCTATGGATTTGCCGCAACCATGTACAACCGCATGACCGGCAATCCGCCGCCAGCGGCCCTCAAGCGCCGCGAGGGCGAGCCGCTCGAAAAGATTACCGTGACGCGCGCCGACCGCTACCCGTACACCCTGCTCAGGACTATTGAGAACGCGCTGTCGATTGATCAGCACGAGCGGCCCAAAGATATGCGGTCGTTTCTTGCGCTCGCGTTTGGCTCACGCGCCAGCGAAACGTCGCAATAGTCCAACATTCTCCCATTTCTGAGGGCCTGCGGTCTGCTCACGCGCTGATTTCAATCGGTGATAGATTTTGGTCTGTTGGTCATACCACGAGATCAGAGAGCATGGCGGGAGAGCGGGTTAGCGACAGCGTAGTGCGTCAAATCGAGGAGCTCATCCTCGAGGGCGCCCTGAAGCCTGGCGATCGGCTTCCTGCGGAACGCAAGTTTGCGGCTCAGTTGGGCGTATCTCGACCGTCCCTTCGGGAGGGTCTGCAGATACTGCCGCACGGGGCCTGCTGCACACGCGGCGTGGCGGTGCGACCGAAGTCGCGGGAAAGCCTCAATCCCGCGCTTGAGAATCCTTTGCTCGAGCTCATCAGCGTCGGCCGATGCGCAGGAAGACGTGATGGAACTGCGTCACGCTATCGAATCGATGGCGGCTTATCATGCCGCTGCCCGACGCACGGAAACCGACATCGTGTCGCTGCGCGAGGCCTATAAGCGCATGGTGAATTCGCACGGCTCCGGCGATGCCGTGCTGGAGGCAAAAGCCGATGCGGATTTTCATCTGGCGATTGGCGAAGCCTCGCACAACGTGGTGTTGGTCCATGTGATGCGAAGCCTCTTCTCTTTGCTGCGCCGAAGCATTCATTACAACCTTGAGAATCTTTATCAGCGCCCGGATAACTTCAAGCATCTGCGCGATCAGCACTATCACCTAATGAATGCCATCATCGACGGCGATCCACAAGGCGCCAAAACCGCTTCGGATATGCACATTCATTATGTTGAAAAAACCCTTCGCGACATGAATGTTCGGCGACGACGCGAAGCACGCGCGCAACTGCGAACCGCCGGTCTCGGAAGCGATCAACCCTGAATCGGGTAGGCCTAATATTTATGCGCGTACGGTTTTTAAGGAAGCGATCACTTGATCTATGCTTAGCCTTCGTTTCCATCGTGGCCATAAGTCCCCGGAGCCTCCGATCGTGAGAAAAACCCTTTCGCTTTTTTTTGTGCTTGCCGGGACGTGGCTTCTTTTATCGGGCCATTGGTCGATGCTGTTGCTCGGGCTGGGTCTTGCGTCCGTGCTGCTTGTGGTGTTTTGTGCGAGACGCCTTGAGGTGATCGATGACGAGGGTATGCCGATCGAGATTATCCCAGGGCTGGTGCGCTATGCGCCCTGGCTGATCCAGCAGATCATCCTGTCCTGTTTGGATGTCAGCAAGCGCATCCTAAATCCGAAAATGCCGATCAGCCCAGCCATCGTCCATATCGATGCGGGGCAAAAAAGCGACATGGGGCGGGTAAGTCTCGCGAACTCCATTACGCTCACGCCGGGCACGATCTCACTTGATGTGGGCCAAGACACCATTGAGGTCCATGCTCTCTCTGCCGAATCGGCTGCGAGTCTCGCCGACGGCGAAATGGCCCGTCGGGTTCATAAAAAAGTGGAGGGCGAATGATTCTTGCCTTGACTGCGGTGGGGCTGTTGATCGCTATGGCGTTTGCCCTCATTCGGGCAATAAAAGGACCAACGGTCTACGATCGGATCCTGGCCTCGAACGCTCTCGGCACCAAGACCGTATTGATCATTGCGGTATTGGGCTTTCTGGTCGGGGATCCGGGTAACTATATCGATATTGCGCTGATGTACGTGCTGATCGGGTTCATCGGCACCATCGCGGTGCTGAAGGTTTCGGAATTTGGTGACCTTGGCCAAACCCAGCCCGTGGACTCAGAGCCTCCGAAATGAGTACCGCTCTTGATTTCCTCAGTGGCGCTTTGCTGCTGATCGGTATCTTCTTCACGCTCGTCGGCAGCGTTGGCATCCTGCGTCTGCCGGACGTTCTCTCACGCCTTCACGGGGCGAGCATCACCGACACCCTAGGCGCCGCATCGATTCTTCTCGGTCTTGCCATCGCCGCGGGATGGAGTCTTTTGATGGGAAAGATCCTGGCGCTCCTGGTGATGATAATGCTGCTCAACCCGTCGGCATCCCACGCGCTCGCCCGCGCTGCCATTCACGGCCTACGAAAACCCTGGCTGGAACGGGAGAGCGACTGAATGCTGATCGAATTCGTTAACGTCGCGATCCTGGCGCTGCTTGCGGTCACGGCGCTTGCAGCGATTCGACTGCACGATCTTTTTTGCGGTGGCCATGATGTTCGGCATTTACAGCCTGCTGGCCTCGGTGATGTTTGTGGTGCTGGATGCAATCGATGTCGCATTTACTGAGGCTGCGGTTGGCGTGGGTATTTCCACGGTGCTGATGCTCGGCACCATCGGCCTTGTAGGCCGTCACGACAAGCCTGCGCACCGACCGCTGCTGCCACTGATAGTGGTAGCCATTACGGGCGCGGCTCTGGTTTACGGGACGCTGGACATGCCACTCTTTATGGATCCTGGTGCGCCGGTGCACCAGCATGTCGCGCCATACTATTTGAACGAGTCGCCCGAGCAAATCGGTATTCCGAACGTGGTCACGAGCATTTTGGCGAGTTACCGAGGCTACGACACCCTCGGCGAACTTGCAGTCATCTTCACCGCCGGTATCGGCGTGCTGAGCATCTGGGGATTACGCCGGCGCAAACGGCCTGGCCATGAGGGTGCGAGCGAATGAACGACAATCCTGTTCTTCGTATTGCTGCCAAGATCATCATCCCGCTGATCTTGATCTTTGGCCTCTACGTTCAGTTCCACGGCGACTTCGGCCCGGGCGGCGGCTTTCAGGCCGGCGTAATTTTCGCCGCGGGCTTTATTTTGTATGGCCTGGTGTTTGGCACCGACGCCCTGCGCAGTGCGATACCCGCGCACATCTTGCGGATCGTGATCGCCGGGGTTTGCTTTTGTATGTGGGCGTTGGGGTGGCAACGTTGTTGTTGATGGGTTCAGACTTTCTTGCCTATAACGTGCTGGGGAGTACTCCGTCCGGTGGACAGCACCTCGGTATCTTTCTTGTGGAGCTGGGGGTCGGCGTGACGGTAAGCGCTGTGATGATCACGGTATTTATCGGATTTGCCGGGAGAAATGACCCGTGAGTTTTGGAGGCCTTTATAACTACTGGATTGTGATTCTCCTGATGATGACGGGCTTTTACGTGGTCATCGCCAGCGGAAATCTTGTCAAGAAAATTATTGGCCTGAATCTTTTTCAGGCATCGGTTTTTATTCTGTATATCAGCGTCGGCAAGGTCGCGGGAGGAAGTGCGCCCGTCCTGCAGGATGGCTTTGAACCGTACTCCAATCCCTTGCCACACGTACTGATCCTGACGGCTATTGTGGTCGGTGTTGCCACAACCGCTCTTGGACTCGCGTTGGTCGTGCGCATTCGTGAGGCTTACGACTCCGTGGAAGAAGACGAGATCCACGATCAGGACGAGTCGTTGTGATCGGCGCCCAGCTGCCTGCTTTGCAGGTCGTCATCCCGCTTTTGGCGGCGCCGTTGTGCCTGCTCTTGTACCGACCGTTTGCGACGTGGCTGCTCACCGTTCTTACGAGCGCCACCACACTGGTTATTTCGGCCCTGCTTCTGACGCAAGTGCTGGGCGTGGGCCGATCGATTACACTTTGTGGGCTGCGCCCTTTGAATCGCCTATCGCATTGACCTCGTAAATGCCTATGTGTTGCTGATCGTTTCCGCCATTAGCACCGTCGTCTCCGTGTTTGCCCGACTGAGTGTCGCGGCGGAGATCGAAGCATCCAATCAGGGCATTTTTATACCGCCTGGCTTTTGTGCCTGACTGACTGCTGGGCATCGCCATTACCGGGGATGCTTTTAATCTTTTGTGTTTCTTGAATTTTCACTATCGAGTTACGTCCTCATCGCCATGGGACAAGATCGCTGGGCCTGACGGCGTCTTACCAGACTCATCATGGGGACCATTGGCGCCACGTTTGTTCTTATCGGCGTCGGTCTTCTGTACGCCCTGACCGGCACCTTGAATATGGCGGACCTCGCTGAGCGCCTGCCGGGCGTTGCCGATACGCGCACAGCCCGAGCCGGGTTTGCGTTTTTAACGGTCGGCATTGCGCTCAAGATCGCGCTGTTCCCGCTGCACCTGTGGCTGCCAATGCCTATGCCTACGCCCTCGGCTGTGAGTGCGTTTTGGCCGCTACCGCCATGAAGGTTGCGGTCTGACGCTGTTGCTGGTTTTTGTTTTCGGTCTTTGGCGAAAGCTTCTCGTTGGAAACCATGCCGCTTGCCCACGGGCTTGCCGTACTGGGCTCGGTGGCTGTTCTCTTTGCCTCACTTGTTGCAATTTTCCAGCACAACATAAAACGCATGCTGGCCTATTCCAGTGTGGCCCAAATCGGTTACCTCACGCTCGGTATCAGCTTTGTCAGCGAACTCGGCCTGAGTGCGACCATCCTGCATCTTTCAATCACGCTCTAATGAAAGGAGCGCTCTTTAGCGCTGGGGTGCATCGCCTGGCGGATCGGTAGCGCTCGCCTTGGTGACTTTCAGGGCTTGGGCTATCGCATGCCCTGAACAATGGGGGTCTTCCTGATTGGCGGCTCAGCTTCATCGGCATCCCCACCACAGCCGGCTTCATCAGTAAGTGGTATCTGGTTTTGGCGGCGCTTGAAAAAGGCTGGTGGCCGGTGCTCGTCGTCATCGTAATCGGTTCGCTTCTCGCCGTCGTGTACATCTGGCGCGTGGTGGAGATCGCGTATCTGGGTGAGCGTCGTGAAGAAGCACCGTCTGGTGAAGCACCTTGTCGATGCCCTGCCGGCCTGGATTTTGGCGCTCGCCAATCTTTACTTTGGTATTCACACCGAGTTGAGCGTAGGCGTGGCCCGTGAGGCGGCAAAGCGCTCTTCGGTGGCCTGTGATGGCTGACTCATCACTTTTTTCTGATCGTATTGACGCCCTCTGGTTGGGGCCTTGCTGGTGCTGCTGACCGGCAGATCCCAACCTGCGGAAACAATGAGCATCCTGACAGGATTTGTGCTGCTGGCGCAGGTGATATCGATTACGCCAGCGGTTTTGGCTGGAGAAATTCCCCATCAACTCCTCGCCAGTCCGGTACCGATTACCCATTGCGCTCGCGCTGGAGCCCTTAGGACTGCTTTTGCGCTGATTGCTTCATCGCTTTGGATTGTCACCACTGTATACGCAATCGGCTACATGCGCGGGCACGCGAGAGCGATCAGACACGCTTTTTTGCTTTCGCCATCGCGATCAGCGCCACCATGGGTGTTGCTCTCTCAGCAAACCTGATCACGCTGTTTCTCTTCTATGAGCTGCTGACCTTATCCACCTACCCGCTTGTGACCCACGCCGGGACTGCCGAGGCCCGTCGGGGCGGGCGCGTCTATCTTGGGATTCTGATCGGCACATCGATGGCGTTTTTGTTGCCGGCGATCATTGCCACCTGGTATTTCACCGGGAGCGTGACGTTTGAGGCCGGCGGCATCCTCGCGGAAAGATATCGCCACTGACAATCGGCATTCTTTTGCGCTTTTCGCCTTTGGCATCGGAAAGCAGCGCTCATGCCGTTTCATCGCTGGCTGCCGGCCGCCATGGTCGCGCCGACGCCCGTGAGCGCCTTATTGCATGCTGTAGCGGTAGTGAAAGCCGGCGTGTTTTCGATACTTAAAGATCGTGATCTACGTCTTTAGTATTGATTTGCTGGCGCAAAACGGGGTGCGCGACCTGATGCTTTGGGTGGTTGCCATTACCATTCTTGGCGCATCCATCATTGCGATGAATCAAGACAATTCAGCGGCGGCTCGCCTACTCAACCATCAGTCAGCTCTCCTATATCGTTCTGGGAGGTCCCCGCGAGCGCGGCCAGTGTCGCCGGCGCCGCGATCCACATCGCGACCCATGCGGTGGGCAAGATCACGCTGTTCTTCTGCGCAGGAGCGATTTTGGTTGCCGCGCACAAAACCCGCGTGAGTGAGCTTGATGGTGAAGCGGCTTCAGATGCCCATCACCATGGGCGCATTTTTGATCGCAAGCATCAGCATTGGGGCCTACCGCCCCTCGCGGGGATGTGGGGCAAGTGGTACCTTGCTATTGGAGCGCTGGATCCGGTTGCACTTCATGCTTGTGCGTTCTGATGGTGAGCACGTTACTCAATATCGCCTATCTGATACCCATCCCGATCAGGCGTTTTTCGGCGGCAGTTCAGAACCCAAAACCTATCAAGGAAGCACCCATACCCTGTCTGGTGGCGATCATCACCACCTCAACGTTGTGCGTGATTCTGTTCTTTTTCCATCCGCGCTTCTGCAGTTCACGGAAGCACTCTACGGTAGACAAACGCACGTCGCAACAAGGACCAACCAGGAAGACCTCGATGATATTTAAAGCCCTTGTCTCAGCCTGCGTTGTGCTGGTGATCCCTCGAGATCATCCTTCATCGGCACGCCAGTTTTCCCCTGGGAAGCTGGCCGGGCTTTACGCACTCTGGGGTTTCGTGTCCTTGTTTGCCATTGTGGTCTTAGGCAAGCGGCTGGTCGGGGCATCAAGCGACGAGGATACTTATGATGAATAGCCTTCCTCCGGGCATCATCATCCTGGTGGGTGCTTTGGCGCTGCCGCTGCTGCCGCGCGCTACGCGCTGTCGGGGCACTGGCATTACCGATTATCAGCCTGCCCATCTCATCTTTTAAGTGACGTTGTTTCTTTGGAGGTGGAATTCGCCGGGCTTAGCCTGATCCCGGTGCCGGTGGATCGACCAGTCTTATCTTTTGGCTACATCTTCCATATCGCAGCGATACTGGCGGCCTTGTATGCGCTGCACGTGCGCAACACGGTTGAGCACCTTACCGCCATGCTCTATGTCGGCAGCGCTATCGGCGCCGTATTTGCGGGCGACCTTGTAACGCTGTTCGTCTATTGGGAGATCACGGCCTTAAGCTCAGTGTTTGATTCGCGAGCCGCACGGAGCGATCTTATCGAGCAGGCATTCGATACCTGATCATTCAGGTCGGCTCCGGGGTGCTGCTGCTCCTGGGCATCCTCATGCACTATCAGGACGTCGGCTCATGGCCTTCGGCCAGCTGATTGGCGCAGCAGGCAGTCTCAGCGAAGCAAGCCTCGGGGTCTGGCTCATATTTTTGGCCTTTGGCATCAAGTGCGCGTTTCCGTTTCTTCACAATTGGCTGCAAGACGCGTACCCGCAGGCTACTGTTACCGGAGCCGTATTTTTGCGCGTTCACAAACTCGTAATCTATGCGCTCGCTCGTGGCTTCCCGGGGACAGATGCGCTTATCGGCATTGGTGTTGTTATGACGCTGTTCCCTATCTTTTTGCCGTCATCGAAAACGATCTTCGCAAGGTGCTTTCTGCTACAGCCTCAACAACCAATTGGGCTTTATGGTGGTGGGCATTGGCATCGGCAGCCAGATGGCTCTTAATGGCGCTGTGGCGCATGCTTTTGTGCATATCCTCTACAAGGGCTCCTCTTCATGTCTATGGGTGCGGTGCTTGATCGAACGGGGACGATCCGCGCCTCAGATCTTGGCGGGCTCTATCGATCCATGCCTTGGACGACAGCGTTCTGCATTGTAGGTGCGATGTCGATTTTCGGCGTTCCGCTGTTCAGCGGGTTTGTGGCGAAGTCACTGACTATGTCAGCGGTTGTGGAGGGCTATTACGTATGGACTTTGTGGGGCTTTGATCGCATCGGCGGGTGTGATGGAGCATTCGGCATTAAGATTCATTTCGCGTTCTTCGGGCAGGACTCGGGCATCCGCTGCAAGGAAGCGCCTTTGCACATGTGTCTCGCGATGGGAGCGACGGCCATCTTGTGCATAACCATCGGCTGGCCCCGGGCCCGCTTTATGCACTGTTACCGTACCCCACCGCCTACGAGCCTTACGCGGATCTCGGGCATTCCATTACGCAACTCCAGCTGCTGCTCTTTGCCGCCCTCGCTTTTGCCGTTCTTGTACGCACCGGTCTGTATCCACCGGAAAAAGCGTCGATTACGCTTGATACCGACTGGCTCTACCGTCGGCTGGCGCCTCTCTGGGTACAAGGCATCCTTCGCACTCTTCGGAAAATCAGCAAAGGCGGAACCGGCGCCAGCCGACAGACCGGCAGGTATCTGATGCGCTGATCCTGCATCACTACGGAGCAGAAGGCACGCTCGCCCGGGCCTGGCTGACTGGCTCTATGGTGCTCTGGGTGGCCATTCTGCTGGGCACCAGCCTGATTCTTTACTACCTATAACCGAGGCCAAGACATGAACGCCCCTGAATGAATAACAGCGGCACCGCCGTCGACGACGCTATCGAGTCCCGGCGCTCTGTTCGCGCTTTTTTGTCGACCCCAGTACCGAGAGAAACTATCGAGGCGATTCTGGACAACCGCTGCGCGGACTCCGTCAGGCACCAACATTCAGCCCTGGCAGACCTATGTGCTCACAGGGAAAAGTCTCGCCGGGCTGAGTGAGGAGATCCTTGCTGTTTACAACGATCACGAAGCGGCTAAGACGCATACGGAGGAGTATCCCTATTACCCACGAACCTAGGTGTCGCCCTATATTGAACGACGACGGAAAATCGGCTGGGATCTTTACGGCCTGCTCGGCATCACCCGCGACGACAAGGCAAAGATGCACCACCAGCACGGGCGCAACTACACTTTCTTCGACGCGCCAGTCGGCATGATGTTCACGATTGATCGAGTGCTTGAACAGGCAGCTGGCTTGACTACGGGATGTTCCTGCAGAACATCGCGATCGCGGCGCGCGCTAAAGGTTTAGACACCTGTCCGCAGGCGGCCTTTACGCCGTATCACCGCATTATCGGCGAGTATCTCGAGATACCGCCGACGCAGGCGCTGGTCTGCGGCATGTCCTCGGTTACGCCGATCCTGACGCCGTCGAAAATAGCCTTGCTACCGAGCGCGAGCCGCTCGACAACTGGGTGAAATTTCAGACTGAAGACCTAAGGCAAGGCTGCGAGTGACGCTTAGCTTTCCCGAGACTCTCTTTAAAGTGACGTCGACACATCGAGACATAGGTCTCATTACCGCCAATCTGAATTCGATCGCTCGCACAGACGGGTTTGCCTTCTGAATCAAAGCGCACGACCATGGTCGCCTTGCGCCCGCATGACAGACCGTTTTGATCTCCCGAAGCTCGTCCGCGAGCGCCAGCAGCTGGCGCGATCCGTCAAAAAGCTGTCCCAGAAAATCAGTGCGCAGTCCATAAGCCAGCACCGGAATATCGAGCCGATCCACCACCTCGGATAGCTGCCCAACCTGCTCGGCGCTAAGAAACTGTGCCTCATCGACCAGCACGCAATGAACCGGCGGTCTTCGTATGGGCCGCGCCCACAATTGCAAAGAGGTCATCAGACGAATCGACGTCTGCTGCGTCAGCCTCAAGACCGATGCGTGAACGTACCCGGCCCTGACCGAACGATTGTCAATGCTGGGTTTGAGCACCAGCGTGTTCATGCCCGTTCCGCGTAGTTATGGCGTGACTGCAGCAGCGTGGTGGTTTTGCCGGCGTTCATCGCCGAGTAATAAAAATAAAGCTTGGCCAGTGTGTTCGACTCCTTCGCGATCATGGCATTGTAGGGTATTGTTTATGCAAACCCTACCGCCTGCTGAATCAGAACCTGCTATGACGACGACTGCGCTATCCCTCGACGAGATTTATGACATTGCCAATACGGCGCTTCTTTCAGCCGGCGCCAACGAAAAGAAAAATGCCGATGCCGTAGCCCAGACCGTAACCCGCGCCGAGCGCGATGGCTCGCACTCGCATGGGCTTTTCGCATCCCAGGCTATGTCGCCTCCTTGAAAAGCGGCAAGGTCAATGGTCAGGCCGACCCCAAGTGGATCAACGGACGGCTGTGGTGGTTCACTGTGACGGAGATCTCGGCTATGGCCGATCGCTCACCAGCGCTCGCTCGACACGCTAGCCAAGGCCGCGCAATCTCAGGTATCGCCACGCTGTCGATCACGCGCACCCACCACTTTGCCGCGCTGTGGCTGAAACCGAGAACTCTGGCGCGACAGGGCCTTGTCGCGATGACTGCGTCTCGTACATGCCGAACGTCGCGCCGTTTGGATCGCGCGAGAAACTGTACGGCACCAATCCGATTTCTTTCGCCTGGCCGCGCCCGGACTACGAGCCTCTGGTTTTGATATGGCGACGGCGGCATTGGCGATGGGCGAGGTCCAGATCAAGGCCCGAGACGGCGGGTCAGTACCGCCCGGAACGGGCCTTGATGCCGAGGGGAAAGAGACGACGGATCCGGCCGCGATTGTCAAAGGAATGCTGCTGCCCTTTGGGGGTTACAAGGGCTCCCACATTGCCATGATGATTGAGCTGCTGGCTGGTCCGCTGGTGGGTGAAACCGTGAGTTTTAACTCCAAGGCACGCGACTCCGGCGATGGCGGCCTGCCCCAGGGGGTCAATTCATTCTGGCCATGAATCCTGAACTTTATCGGGTGGGCAATGGAAGAAGAGGGCGAAGCATTTTTGGCGCGTCTCGCCTCGTTAGATGGCGTGCGACTACCGGCGGAGCGACGTTATCGGAACCGAGCGCAGTCGGGGAGCAGGGCTATCAACAGCGAGCTTTTGGAGAAAATCCGTAAGCTGATCTAGGACGATCCGAGCTAACGGTTCCGGGTTGCTGACGCGCTCCATCCCATGGCCTGGTAGTGGCGCATCAGACGCTCCGATTCCCATTCAATTTGAGCCTCATCCCACGATGCGGCCGCGGCCATGGCATCAAGATAAGGCCGCAACTCTCGTTCCTGCGGCACATATAACTCCCCAAGTGAGGTCCGCCTCAAAATTAAATCGGTGAGGTGTACGGCCATCTCATCATGAACCGCGCACTCGGCGACAGCTTCAGGCGTTAGAGCACTCATAAACTCGCTTGCCGCTAGCGGCTCTGGATCGCGGCTCTGGTATTCACGATTAAGATATTTTGCGGCCTGTTGCGCGACCCGCGAAGCGACGTCGAGCGACTCGGTGTACTTAACGCTTTGCACCTCAATTAAATTCTCCGCTCCAACAGAGCCGGTTCCTGAGCGGATGGAGGGCGACGTTTTCATGACAAGCCTCCGGTTCGGTCCTGATGACGTCGCCGGTATGACCCCGGTGTGAACCATGCTGACATCGTCCGCAGACAGCTCTAAATCGGGACATAACGACTGAGCATGCGCCAGCATCAGGCGTATCTCTTCAGCTGTCGCCGCGGGCGGTGCCTCGCGATCGGGAAGCGAGAAATAAAACGTACCGAAAAGCGTATGGCCTCGGTAGGGGGCAAAAAAGAAGTAACGAGATTCTTCTTCAGTGGGCTGCTTAGCTTTAAGCCCGATCGCATAGTCGACGCAAAGCTCTCTCTTGAGGACGAGATTTACCGCCTTAAGCCAGCGTTGATCAGCTGCACGCAGGTCAGCTGTCATCGAGGCCCTGAGGTTCGGACGGGCGGTGCCGGTTGCCTCAATGATTACGCTTGCCCGAATCGTCAGCTCGCTTTGCGACTCGGTATCAGTCGCCACCACACCCGTAATCGTGCCATCCTCGATCAGGTAGCGATCCGCTCGGACGTAGTTACACGGACTCCCGCCCGATGCGTATCCAGACTTCACCATCTCGATGGCGACCCGGCCCACGTCATGAATAAATCCGTCGTACCAGGCTGCGCCGCCTGTTGCGAAGGCTGCCTCATTGCCCTGGAACACGCCCTTCAGCGCCTTTGCCGTCATCACTTTGCCCCTTGGCAACCATGACGACTGCGGCAAGCCGCTGTTTCGATCCGCGCTTATCAGATCATTCACCCAAAATGCGATTCGCATCGCCCATGGATGCTGTGGTCCAAAACCACTCGTGGGAATCAAAAATCCCTGGGGCTTAATGTAATCCGGCGCAAGCTGCATAAAACCACGGCGGGCGCGAATTGATCGACGCATCCGCGGAAGATCTGCCGATTGCAGGTACCGAAGACCGCCATGAATAACCTTTAGGCTGTAGGCTGATGTCCCCGCGGCGAAATCATCGGCTTCAATCAATGCGGTATTAAATCCTGAGCGCGCCAACTCATGAAAGATTGAAATGCCTTGAATACCGCCGCCGATCACCAGTACGTCGAACGTTTGATCAGCAAGTGTTTCGGGCTGACGGCGCATTACTTTCCGGTTGTGGCGAGTGGACCATCGGACCGATAGAGCTCGCCCACCGTGGCCGCAAAACGTTCATACGAATAACGGCTGTCGGCAAGATGGTGGCCCGCCGCCCCGATTCTCTGCCGCAACTCGGGGTCGTCGCGAAGACGACTCAGCTCCTTCGGCAAACGCGTCGGCATCTGCCGCCACGAGCACCGCTGTTGACTCATCCAGGACCTGGGTCATGCGAGAGAATCCGGGTTGCGAGAATCGGCCGAGCAGAAGCCAGATAGGTAAAGATTTTCATCGGCGTATTGACGCCTTTAAGGCGCGGCGACAGCAGCATATCGGCTTGAGCAAGATAGCCTGCCAACTGGTGAACCGGTCTGGATCCAAGAAAATGACATTGTTCATGAATGCCTAGGTTTTTGCCCGGTCGGAATAATATTTGACCGTCTCGTCTGAGCCGCCGATCACAATGAGCTGTAATGAACTTTCAGCGCCCAACCTAGAAAACGCATCAAGCGCAAGATCAATGCCCTGATAGGGCTCAAGATTACCGACATAAAGGGCTATCGGGCTCTTGCGTCCACAAGCGCCCGAAGATCATCGACGGGCTGATCGTCTCCACCCGGCAGCGACAGCGCAAAGTCTTCCAGCAGGGTCACCGAACTCGCGCCCTTGATCTCCATGGCTCGCTCGACGAGCGCCTACAGACCGGCACAACCGCATCCGAGCCGCGAATCGCCCGCCGCTCAAACGCGTAAAGCAGGCGAGCGATCGATTTAAGCCCGGGCCACTTCTCGATGAGTTGGTCGCGGCATGGATGAATCGCATGTCGTAAACCACCCTGGCACGATGGACGAAGCGAATCAGCAGCGCAAAAAAGATGGATTCCTCTCCGGCGTGGATCACATCATATCGATGGCTCAGCACGCGCCGTAAGAAAGAAAATAAAAAAGATCGCACACCAACTTCTGATCCCGAGAAACCAATGGAGACCTTAGGGATAAACCACAGCTTGGGAATGCGAAGAATCTGACATCCGGGAATTTCCACATCCTCACCCAGGTGATACACCATGAGATCCACGTCATGGCCGTTCTCGCCGAGCGCTTTAGCGAGCATACGAATAGCAATGGGCGTTCCACGTTCTTGGAAAAACGGCTGCGGGCGAGGAGCAAGATACGCACGTGGCTAATCAGCGGCCCGATCCACTCTTAACATCACCGGACTGCCGAGCCAGCGAGTGAAACCTGCCCGCTTTGCCCAGCGCTCCAATGTTTGGAGGATCGATGATGAACCCAAGGCCCGGTGCAGAAACATCGGCAGGAAGAACTGCGCCGACTGCGCCGAAACCCGAAACCCATATGCTGCGAATTGCTTTGCCAGGCGATTGCCTGCAAAGGTGTGATAGGTACGCGTATTTTTTCGATGCGTTTCTTAAGACTAAAGAGCAGGGGAGTAAACGCATTCAGGCTATACCAGCTCGGATAATCTACGATCACGGCGCGCCTCGCTACCCGACAGAACTCGCGATAAAGGCGCTGCCGGTCCTCGATATGAGAAATGAGACGTACCGCAACCACATAGTCAAAAGAGCGATCCGCGAACGGGAGCTCAAAAAGATTGCCGGACGCAAAACGAAACCGAGCGTTATCTTGGTACTCTCGTAAGACGCTTCCGGCAAACGGGATCGCTTCCAAAGACGGTGACGTTAAGGCCCTTATCCAGCAATTGGCGGGTCAGCTGGCTATGACCTCCGCCCACGTCCAAAATCGTGGCGCCTGACTCCATCTGCCAAAACCGCATCCAGCGAAGCACCCTGCATTTGAAGCATGTAGGTGCCCACCGGTCCGGCAAAACGACCTCGCGTAGTTCGCACTTGATGTTCTATATCCGGCGTCTCCTGTCCACTCAAAAACGCGGCTCTCCAGATGACCGATACGGGAATGCAGCTCATCGCGCGGCGATTTTTGACGAATCGACTGATATTCTGAAGTTCCCCATATCGTTTCAGGTCGTTGCCAGCGGACTCGATCGCGCGACGAACATCGGCTGCGGGCCGTCTGGGATTGATCAGCCCATAAAACCAGAAACCAAAACTACCGATGCGCTTATCGTCTTCCGGAAACGGCAGCGGATCAGTGCCCGCCAATATGCCGTGGCCTGAACGCTCACTCGCACCGAATTGAGAGGGTCATGGCCACACATAAGGCCGAGAGCCATTATCGCTTAGCCGCACGTCAACACTGCTCTGCTCGAGGCATTGCGAAATCAAGCGACCCCGACGCCCGATCCACTTGCCCACACCCCAGGGGAAGACGGGCAGGCCGCCACCCTGGGCAATCCATTGGACCGTATCCTCAAGGGGCAAGCGATCGTCCACCTCTGAATTGAGGAAAAGGCGATATTTCTATCCGCTCCTCAGTTTCTATCTGTCGGCCGGAAATCAAAAAGCCGGCGCGTTTCGCCTTTCTGGAGAATGACAGAACCCGCCTCTTCGGTGGTCGAAGCCTGCCAGCCATCAAGATCTTCTGAACGCCCATCGGTATCAGAGTCGACAAGGGCATCGAAGAAATGATGACCGGCACTCTCCGTCAGCAAGAGAACGCCGCTGAATCTAGGCGCGCCTAACCGAGCAGCCGCCGACTCGAAATTGCGTAAACCCGATCAAGAAGCCCGCGCCGGTCATAGCAGTCATAGATGTGGGACGTGCCCATCGACGAGCACTACTGAATCGGGCGATGCAGAGGAACTGGGAGGGTCTCGATGGTCCATGATAAGGCGCGGCGAGCGGCCGCCCTCGTATTATCGCCCGTAATGCAGGGTTCATAAACTCATGGAACGGGAGAAACCTAAAGGCATCTCCTGAAGACAGACTAAAATCCGTTGGCGCGCCGCCTTCTTTTTTCGCCTGTCGACAAAAGCCACCAGCTCCTCGCGGGCGGCGGGATCCATCGGTGGCTCGCTGTACTGCGCCAACACTTCTTTAAATAATCGGTTCGCACGCTCCGGCGTTTGAATGGCACCGGCCTGCTCCCAGCTCTCAAAAATTACTCCAGTCCGAGAGAAAGGGGCTGTAAAAAGCCGTCTTGTAGCGCTCTTGGGTGTGATCCGCCCCTAGAAAATGGCCGGTCGGGCCCACTGCGCGAATGGCGTCCACCGCAAGATCCGCTTCTGTCAGGCCGATCGGCTGGTGATAGTAGGCGTACCGTTGAGCAATTCGCAGTCGATGATGAATTTCTAAAGCTCGCGCACAGGCCGCCCTCCATCCAGCCTGCCGCGTGGTAAATGATATTGCATTGGCGGTTGAACAGGCTCCACAGGGAGGCGGCGCTTTCCCAGGTGGCCTGCGCGTCAAGGCAGTTCGTCGCGTTGGCATTTGAAGCGCGCCATGGCAGTCTGTAGAAGGGGCCATCTGACCTGACATCTGCGTCGCCCGTACGTACCCGGGTGCTGAATGCCGGCGCGCGCGGATTTCATGTCCACGTTGGAAGTAAAGAGCTGCAGGCCACCGGCGCGCCGGGACGCACCAGTTGAAGCAACACCACTGCAGCGAGGCACTCTGCCGTCTGCTGCGCAATGGCGCCTGCCAGCGTAACCGGAGCCATAGCGCCGGACAGCGTAAACGGTGTCACGATCACCAGCTGATTTCGCCGAGCCAGACGCATCGCGCCATCAAGCATCGGCCAGTCGTGCTTTAAAGGTGACGACGAATTGATGTTTGTAAACATACGCGGTGATGCGTCAAACGCCTCGGGCGTGAGTCCCGCAGCAATCCGGACCATCTCCATCGCATCCTCAACACGCTCGACACCAAGCGAATAGGCGTGAACCAGTTTGTCGGTCAGGGTTAAAAGATCGAATAGGCAGTCTAGATGTCGGATCGATGGATGGATATCGATCGGCTCAACCGGATAACCCCCGGTGAAATGAATGCAATCGAAACTCTGGGCGAGTCGCAGTAGGTTCTGATAATCAGGTCGATTACCGACCCGCCGGCCTCGGTCAAGATCCGAAACATTCGGCGGGCTCGCGACCTGACCGAATGCCACGTAATCTTCACCAAACACCAGCGCGCGATCTTCATTACGGGGCGTCAGCACGATGCGCGAAGGCGCCTTGGCAATCTGCTCCATTACCATCGCCCGATCCATGCGCACCGTCACCGACCCGCTTTTCACTTCACAACCGGCGGCGGCCAAAATGTCCCGGGCGCCTTCATGGAGAAAGTCGATGCCGATCTCTTCAAGAATACGCATCGCCGCTTCGTGTATACGCTGCACGCCCTCCGCTCCCACGGGTTCGACGGGAGGATCGAGGTATCTTGGCTGACCCCACGGCAACTGCTGAAGCGATTTGCTCGAAGCCTCGGACTGGCGCGCCTCACGTCGGCGACCGCGACGAACCGGTTTTTGGCTGGACGATGAATCGGGGTTACTCATACGAAACGCTCAACAATGTTTACGTCGTTTAGTTTCAAACTGCTGAGCGCCTCTCGTATTGTGCGCAAACGACGGTTTCTGTCACACCAAAGACATCATCGCGGATATCACAGCAGCGCGGCTTTCGATCCAAGCCCGCCTTGCTGAGAAAAAGACTAGGCGTCGAGCCTTAACGCCGATGCTCCAGCAGTCTGGGCATTAACTCAACCAGGTTACAAGGCCGGGTGCGGTAATCCAGCTGATGCACAAGCAGCTTATCCCAAGCGGTCGCGCAAGCCCCGGAAGAGCCCGGCAATGAGAAGAGATACGTGCCGTTGGCGACCCCTCCTAAAGCACGCGACTGTAGGGACGACGTAGCGATCTCCTCAAAGGAGATCGCACGAAAAATTTCCCCGAATCCGTCGAGGACTTTTTCAAACAGGGGGCGTACAGCCTCCGGAGTTCCGTCAAATCCGGTAACGCCCGTGCCGCCCGTCATCAACACAACCTGCACAGCGGGATCCGCAATCCAGCGCGAGGCGACCGCTCGAATCTGAAAGACATCGTCCGGTACGATCACTTTTTCGACCAGCGAATGCCCGGCCGATGTCAGGCGATCGACCAGCAGTTTGCCGGACTTGTCGTCCGCCTCGGTTCGTGAATCAGACACGGTCATGACCGCAATCGGGACCGGGATCAATTCACGTGGTCTTTGGCTCATGACGTTGCCTATTGCTTGTGAAGGAGTAACTCCCGTCCTATTATAGAGTTGAGAGTAGTCAAGAATCTGTTGGGCAAAAAAGAGTCGATGGCAATCCACATTCGTTTTTCGCCAGCCTGCGCGAGCGCGTTGGCCACACCAGTCTGTCCATTGATGGCAATGGTATTGGGTCGGCGCGTGACGTGTGGCATGCCGTAAGCGATAGTGCACCGGATGAAGAGATGCTGGTAGCAATCAATAAAGCCTATGCCGACCTCGATCGCGCCGTCCAAGACAGGGATGAGGTGGCGTTTTCCCTCCGGTGACCGGCGGTTAATACCCATGCGGGTGGAAATCCGTGACCGTGCCTTCGACCCGTGGGCGGGGTATCCGAATTTCGTCGAGCCCATCTCGCCACCGGAAAAGCCGGTGCGAGTGCGGTCTTCGTTGGGACCATGCGCGACTTCAACGAGGGAGATGACGTCACCGCGATGGTACTGGAGCACTATCCGGGCATGACTGAGCAGCAGCTCGAAACGATGACCCGCGACGCCATCGCCACGCATGAACTGGAAGATGCCCTCGTGATTCATCGCGTGGGGAGATCTTGCCGGGCGATGATATCGTTCTCGTCGCTGCGTTTTCTGCGCATCGGAAGGCCGCGTTTGATGCCTGTCGCGCCATGATGGAAACGCTTAAATCAACCGCACCATTCTGGAAAAAGAAACGCTTAAATCCGGTGAGCGCTGGGTTGAGAAGAACACGGCGGGATAGACCGCGCCGCATGTTTCGCGGGATCTAACGTCGAGCCACCACCCACGAGGCGGACTCTGACGGATCATGGCCATCCGACAGCTCCAGAATTTCAAGCGAGCCGAAGGTTTCTTCCAGCTCGCCCGGCGCCAGCACATAAGACGGATTAAAGCGTGGTGCGTTTTCCAAATGATGGCGATTAAAGGTACTGAAAAAGTAACCCCCGGCTCAAGACCCGCTTTCATAGGCTCGAACAACTCACGATTGAGATATCGAAAGCACGCGATCAATGACCATGGACCGACCGGCAGAGGGTCGGTTTCAAGGTCGGCAACCATTGTTTTTATTTCGACACCCTCCTGGGCGGCGAGTGCCTGACCGAGATCAAGGCCGACGGCGCTGCAATCCACGGCCGTGACCGACAGGCCCTCGGTCGCAAGATAAACGCTCGCATGGCAGCGTCCCGCTGCTAAGTCCAGGGCGGTCCGCGATCCGGAAAGATGACGGATTCGCGCGATGTGTCGACTCAGCAGAGGCTCGGCCCTGAGGGCATCGATGGTTGACGCGCGATACTTCTCATCCCACCGATGGGCATCACTTTCCATGATCGCGGCGCGAGCTAGAGAAAATCAGACCAGTCCGGCAAACGGCTCCACGATCACCTGATCGCCCGCTTGGGCGCCTGCGCTATCGATTGGCAGGACGACAAAGCAGTTGGCCTGACTCATAGAGCTCAGAATTCCTGAGCCCTGATCGCCGGTGGTGGAGACGACCAAATCACCGTTATCGTCCTGGGACAGAAACGCGCGCTGGAATTCCGTTCTTCCCGGTCGTTTCTTTAACCGGTCAAGCGTGCGGGCACGAAGGCGAAGCGGTGCCCAGTCATGCTCCCCGGACAGTCGCTTCAGAGCGGGGAGCACAAATTGGTAAAACGTCACCATCACGGAGACAGGATTGCCGGGCAATCCAAAGAAGAGACTCTCGCCGATGCGCCCGAACGACAGCGGCCGACCCGGTTTCATGGCGATCTTCCAGAAATTCACCTCGCCGATCTCATCAAGCACATCTTTTACGAAATCCGCATCGCCCACTGACGCACCCGCGGAGGTAATCACCACATCCGCAATACGCGAAGCGCGAAGAAACGCCTGCTTGATCTGTTCTCGCTCATCTTTAACGACGCCGAGATCGGTAAATTGCATACCGGCGCGCGATAGCATGCCGTGGAGGGTGTAGCGATTCGAATCGTACACGTCGCCAATTTCGAGCGGCTGCCCAATGGAACGAAGCTCATCGCCGTTAGAGAAAAAAGCCACATGAGGGCGTCTTTTTACTGCGAGCTCGCCGATCCCGAGCGATGCGATCATGCCAAGGTCCGAGGCAAGTAACCGTCGACCGGCCCGTAACGCGGTGTCGCCGACAGCGAGATCCTCACCGGCTTTTCGGACGTGTTGCCCTTCGCGCTGCCCTGGCGCTACGCGTATGACGTCGTCGGCGCGATCCACATGTTCCTGCATGACCACCGTATTTGCCCCTTGGGGCATCACCGCGCCCGTCATAATCCGCACGCACTGACCCTCTTGAACATTGCCATCGAAGGCCTTGCCGGCCCACGCGGTACCGATCACCTTTAGGCTGTCCAGAGTGAGATCCTCGAATCGAAGCGCATAACCGTCCATGGCCGAGTTGGTGTGATTCGGCACGTTTAACGGCGAGCGAACGTCCACGCTCAACACGCGATCGAGCGCGTTTCGCAGAGGCACAACTTCGCTGTCCTCGATTGGACTGATGGCGTCAGCAATCCGTCTTAGCGACTCCTCAACAGACAAAAGCCCCGGGTCGTATTCGTCGTCACAGCTGGGCAGCCGAGTCACCGGCTCGCTAGGCGTCATGCGTCTCGTTTCCACTCGCCGGAACGACCGCCCGACTTTTCAAAAAGACAGACATCCGAAATGATCATGCCTCTATCCACAGCCTTACACATATCGTAAATCGTGAGCAGTCCTGCGTTGACCGCTACCAGCGCTTCCATCTCAACCCCGGTGCGTTCACGCGTTTCGGCAACAACGGCACAGTGCACGCAGTGCTGCTCGAGGTCCAGCGTAAATTCCACTTCGACGCGAGTCAGCGAAAGCGGATGGCAAAGAGGAATAATATCCGCGGTACGCTTCGCGGCCATGATCGCAGCGACGCGCGCCACCGCCAGGACATCGCCCTTCGGGTGACCGCCTTCGTTTATCAGCGCCAGCGTGTCGGGTTGCATCAGGATGCGACCTTTGCGAGCGCACGGCGGGCGGTCACGTCTTTTCCCCAACGTCGACCATATGCACCTCGCCTTTGGGGTTGAGGTGCGTTAGTACTTTCTCTCTTTCGCGCTCAAAATTGGGTTCGCTGTGTAAGAAACGGGCTCGCTATTTTAGCGAGGAATGGACCGAGCAGCGATTGACAGCGAGGAGCCAACTTCCCGCCATGCTACAATTTTTTAAGGTTTTACTATTTTTTCAGGTAATTATGGTCAGCACCGCATCAACGATGCAGTCTCTTGGGTCGGTCGCGCCCGACTTTACGCTCGCGAACACTCACCCGGCGCAAGGCGGTCCGATTGTTTCGCTAAGCGATTTTGATGAGCACCCGGCGCTGCTGGTGGCCTTCATCTGCAATCACTGTCCGTACGTCGTTCATATCCGAGACGCCTTCGTGCAGTTTGCGCGGGAGTTTGAACCCAAAGGGCTTGGCGTTATTGCAATCAGCGCCAATGATGCTGATCAATACCCTGATGACGCCCCTGACAAGATGGCCGCAGAAGCGGATCGACACGGATTTTGCTTTCCCTATCTGCACGATGCAGATCAATCCGTGGCTAAAGCCTATCGCGCGGCCTGTACGCCGGATTTTTTTCTGTTTGATGCGGCGCGGCAATTGGTCTACCGCGGCCAGTTCGACGCCTCACGACCGAAGAATGACGAAGCGGTTACGGGGTCTGATCTGCGGGGCGCAGTAGAAGCAACGCTTGCCGGGCTACCTGTTTCCGATCAACAGGTGCCGAGCATAGGCTGTAACATCAAGTGGAAGACCGGTCAGGCGCCCGATTATTTCCCTAACTAACAACCGACGCCAAGCTCGGGTGAGTTGTGATGGGTGAATCGATACTGTTCTCGGTGTTTCTGGTGTTCACAGGCGCAGCGGTGCTTGCCACGATTGCGCTTTACGCGCGCCAATCGCTTCTGGTTGCCTATATCGGCCTGGGAATTTTGGTTGGCCCGAGCACCACGGGCCTCGTGAGCGACCCGCGCCTCATTGCCGATCTGGCCCAGATCGGCATCATCTTTTTACTCTTTCTGCTGGGCGTCGATCTCTCGCCACGAAAATTACTGGAACAAATGCGCGAGGCGACCGGTGTCACGCTCGCGAGCTCCATTATTTTTGCGGTCCTGGGGTATGGCGTGGGCGCTGCCTTCGGGCTCTCCAAAACCGACTGTCTGTTGATCGGGATGGCGACCACGTTATCAAGCACGATCATCGGTCTGAAACTGCTGCCGACCACCGTCCTGCATCACCGTCATACGGGCGAAGTCATTATCAGCATTCTGCTGCTTCAGGATCTTATTGCGATTGCGATCCTGCTGGTCCTCAACACCCTAACCGGTGATTCGGTGCCGTGGGGGCGGGCGCTGACCGAACTGGTGGGCTTACCTGTGCTCGTGGGCACAGGCCTTCTGATTGAGCGTTACGTGTTGCGACCGCTTTTCTTGCGCTTTGACAAGATCGGCGAATACGTTTTCCTCCTCACACTCGGGTGGTGCCTGGGGTTTGCGCAACTCGCACAATCGCTCGGGCTGTCTTACGAAATCGGCGCTTTTATTGGAGGCATTACGCTTGCCAACAGCCCTATTGCCCCTTTCATCGCAGAGAGTCTTCGACCGCTGCGCGATTTCTTTCTGGTTATGTTTTTCTTTGCGTTAGGAGCAGGCTTCAACGTAGCCAGCGCCTCTGACGTCTGGCTGGGTGCGCTCGTACTGGCGCTCGCCGTGCTGGTCGTCAAACCGATCACCTACGGACTTTTGTTTCGGAGTTTTGGAGAAAGCAGACTGCTCGCGGATGAGGCTGGAATCCGGCTCGGACAAATGAGCGAATTTTCACTGCTGATCGTAGCCGTCGCGGTGCAGACCAGCGCGATCAGCACTCAAGCCGCCACGCTCGTGCAAGTGGCCACGTTGATTACCTTCGTGCTGTCATCCGCTTTTGTCGTGGTGCGCTATCCAACGCCGATTGCGCTTTCAGAGCGGTTGCGCAGGGATTAGGTCGTTAGTTTTTTGAAGCGGCCTGATTCTTGACCTCACTCACCGCCGCTTCGAGCGCGTCTGCGTCTGCAAGATACTCGCTGCCGGCCACAGTCAGATCGTCGTGGAATCGATAAATCAGGGGGATGCCCGTGGGTATGTTGTACTGCATGATGTCCTCTTCGCTGAGTCCGTCCAGGTGTTTGACCAGCGCGCGAAGGCTGTTTCCGTGCGCAACCACCAATAATTTCTTATCGGCACGCAGGGCTGGGAGGGCTTGCTCCTCCCACCAATTTTTCACCCGTACGAGCGTATCGGCCAGTGACTCGGTAGCCGGCAGTCCCGAGATGCCTTCGTAGCGTGCGTCGTTAGCCGGGTGCTGGGGGTCACTCGCATCGAGAGGGGGCGGTTGAATCGCGTAGCCGCGACGCCACTTAAGCACCTGCTCTTCGCCGTGTTGGGTGGTTGTTTCCTTCTTGTCGAGACCCTGCAGCGCCCCGTAATGGCGCTCATTGAGTCGCCAATCGGTCTGCACCGGCACATACATCTGATCCATCTCATCAAGAATCAGCCACAGGGTTCGAACCGCGCGTTTCAGCATCGACGCCATGGCGCAATCAAAGGCAAAACCACGCTCGGCCAACGCTTTGCCCGCGGCGCGGGCCTCGCCCGTTCCGCGCTCGGAGAGATCAACATCGACCCATCCCGTAAAACGGTTCTCTAGATTCCAAATACTTTGGCCGTGCCGAACCAACACCAACTCCTTCATTCGATTCCCCTATGGGTTTAAATTATTTGGGCGTTTTTGCGATCGCTCAGCGAGTTGCGCTACCAGCATGCGCAGCGCCTGGCCGCGGTGACTCAAGATATTTTTCCGCTCAGGAGCGAGCTCAGCAGCAGTCGCTTTTTCGCCTTCGATCCAAAAAATTGGGTCATAACCAAAGCCGTTGTCTCCTTTCGGCTCGGTGATTATTTTCCCTTCCCAGGCGCCTTCGCAGATCAAAGGATCAGCGTCGTCAGCATGGGTCACATAAACCATCGCGCATCGAAACCGGGCGCTTCTTTTCTCAGGCGAGATACCATCAAGTGCGGCGAGAAGTTTCTCGACATTCTTGGTGTCTGTCGCCTGCGGACCGGCAAAACGTGCCGAGTACACGCCCGGCCGGCCCCCTAGCGCATCCACCTCAAGCCCTGAGTCATCGGCAATCGCTGCAAGTCCCGTTTGCCGCGCCGCATTGCGCGCCTTGAGGAGCGCGTTCTCGATAAATGTTGTCCCCGTTTCCTCGATGGGCTCCACCCCCAAGCTACCCTGACCGACAACTTCGAGCGGCGTGTTGCGCAATAAACTATTGATTTCCCGAATTTTTCCCTGATTATCGGATGCCAGCACCACATCGCTCATGACAGCTCGCTCTCGGCTCGCGCAGCGCTTTGCAGCGCCATGAGCTGCGCAATACCGGTAACCGCCAGAGCGGTCATGGCTTGCATCTCGCTCTGAGAGAAAGCGGCGTGCTCGGCTGTACCCTGCACCTCAATAAAACCCCCCTGATCATTCATCACAAAATTCATATCGGTGTCGGCGGTACTGTCCTCGGCGTAATCAAGATCCAGCAGGGCCTCGCCATTTTTAATGCCCACCGAAACCGATGCAATTTGCCGAAGCTCAGGCATCCGTTCCAGGCGCCCCTGCCGATGCAGCGTCTCCAGGGCATCTGCCAGGGCCACCCAGGCACCCGTAATGGAGGCGGTCCGCGTGCCACCATCGGCCTGCAGCACATCGCAATCAAGCGTGATGGTCCGTTCGCCTATGCTTTTCAGATCAACGGCTGCGCGCAAAGAACGACCAATCAGCCGCTGGATCTCAAGCGTTCGACCGCCCTGCTTGCCTCGGGCCGCTTCTCGCGCCGTGCGCTCGCCTGTTGCCCGTGGCAGCATGCCGTATTCCGCAGTGATCCATCCCTGTTGTGAGCCGTGAAGAAAACGCGGCACGCGCTCTTCCACACTTGCAGTGCACAACACCCGGGTATGGCCGAATTCAACCAAGACCGAGCCCTCCGCGTGGCGGGTGAATGCGCGAGTGAAGCGTACCGGCCGTAACTCGTCGGATGATCGATCTTCAGATCGCGTCATAAGAATTCCTCCTCCATTAAAGATCTCTCGGGATACACACTCATTGCGGCATGGCGGGCAAGTGCTGATCAAACAACGAAAAGAAACCGGTCAGGAAACGATACGTCAGACCCCAAATCACCCGCGGATCGTCCGGATCGAGAAAAACACCGGGAAACTCGAGACCGCCCGCTGCGTCATAACGCACCGTGGTGCGAAGGCTGGGGTCGAGTAGGCGCGAGATAGGTAGGCTCACCACGTCCGAAACTTCATGGTTTGGTCTAAGGGCAGAAACGCTCTCAGCAATGAAGACAAAACATGAAATCACGAGATCGGCAGAGCGGCCCCGTGCCGACCGCGCATGTCGTCCAGGCGCCCCACCAGCTGCGAAGCACTTAACTCCAGACCAATTTCCTCGAAGGTCTCGCGGCGCGCTGCAGCACCGTCGAGCGCATCCTCGAGCTCGCGGCGCCCGCCGGAAACGCCATTTGGCCCGACCAGGGATCATCCTTATGCTCGGCGCGCTGAATGAAAAGGATGTTCGGATCCTCCCGATCGGTGGCAGGGTTTAAAACAAGCGCGACTTCGGCTCGCTTCAAAGATGGGTCCGTCACCAACGTCGGTCGATGATTATCAAAAAGTGCTTTGATCCTCTGAACCGCAATCACCAGTGGAATCCTGCGCCCACCAAAACCCCATAGTGCGACTCACTCGCTTTCGATCCAGTCACCGTGCCGACGTATTCGGTGATGTGGTATCGCCAGGCAAGACGTAAATCCACGAATGGGAATGGATCCAAAACCAGCCCCGCCTCTACCGCAAGAGTGGATAGATCACGACGAGCGCCCAAATCGCCCAGCGATGGCGTCCAGCCTGCCTCAACGTAGGGCCTCAAAAGCCCAGCGGATCCAAGCGGCCCTCCGCCATGAGTCGTGGCGGAAAGACTGCCTTCCCCACCAAACCGCTCATGATCCCAACCGAGCCCCAGAGCAAGGAAGGTATTCGAACTGGCGCTCAGAAGGCGGTACTTCAAGTCGATGAACGTCTGCTCATCGGACGCCTGACTCACGGTCTCCTCGTTGATTCGATACAACGAACCGCGGAGGCCCCAACGCTCATTGAGCCAGAGCTCGCCGTAGGCGCCAAGCAGCGGGGTATTGAACGAAGAGTTTGAGTAATCCCCAACCCCAAACCGTGAGCCCGACTTCACCGTCAACGGGTCCAAGAGCCTGAGCCGGAGCAGCCATCAAAAGACCGAGACACAGCCCCGCTTGCCGAAGCATTTTCAAAGCGCTACCCCCAAGAAGTTGTTCGCGAATTTTAACATTGCGACCAGTTATGCCTAAGGATTTACAGATCGGAGCGAACATGGCACGTTATCGTCATGGACCATGATGACTCCGCGCGACTCGACCGATGGCTATGGGCCGCGCGGTTTTTTAAGACCCGTACCGATGCAGCGCTCGCCGTTCGCGCGGGGCATGTGCTGGTGAACGAGCGGCGGGCGCGACCTGCGAAGGCGCTTCGGATTAGCGACATCCTGAGGATAAAAAAGGGTGGCTTCACCCATAAAATCACGATACTGAAGCTGATCGAAAAAAGAGTGGCTCCCACGCTTGCGAGCCAAGCCTATGTTGAGGACCCCATGAGTGTCGAAAGAAGAAACGCGCTGGTGATGTCGCTTCGCCTACAGCCCCGCCCGGTGCGCGCGCATCGCGGGCGACCGGATAAAAAAGAGCGTCGCCTTATCGAGCGCATGCGTTATGGTCGCGAGAAGAGCTAAAACGATGCGCGGCGTTATGCTCGATGCGGATAGTTTTGATCGAGGTGATCTCGATCTCACCGCTTTAGAAAATAGCGTGGATGCATGGGAAATCCATCGTGCGACGACGCCCCAACATACACTGAGCCGCATCGCGAACTTCGATATCGTGGTCACCAATAAAGTGGCGATTAACGCAGAGGCTATGGCAAGCCCCAGCCTCAAGCTCATCGTCGTCGCTGCGACGGGAACCAACAATATCGACCTCATCGCTGCGCAAAAGCAGGATGTGGCTGTATGCAACGTGAGAGACTATGCCTCGGGAGCGGTGAGCCAGCACGTCTTTTCGCTGATTCTGTCCTTGACCACCCGACTTCCGGACTACACAGCGGCGGTTCGAGCAGGACGATGGAGCACAAGCGAGGTTTTCTGCCTGTTGGATTATCCGATTCAGGAACTTGAAGGATTAACGCTCGGTATCGTCGGCTTCGGCAATCTGGGTCAGCGCGTAGCCACCATTGCGCGAGGCTTTGGTATGCAGGTCCTGATAAGCGCCCGCCCGGGAAGTTCTGAGATCCCATCAGGCCGCGTACCCCTGGAAGTTCTTTTTGAAGAGTCCGATGTCATTTCACTGCACTGCCCTCTCAACGAACACACCAAAGACCTGATCTCGACCCCCCAACTGCGCGCGATGAAATCAACTGCGCTGCTGATCAATACAGCGCGAGGGGGGATCGTCAACGAGCACGATCTCGCCGATGCACTGCGGGCGGGCGAAATAGCTGGCGCCGGGATTGACGTGCTCACCGAGGAGCCGCCACCGGCAGACCATCCTTTGCTGGCCTCGGATATCCCGCATCTGATCGTCAGCCCGCATAACGCGTGGGCATCGCTGGCGTCGCGACAGCGCTTGGCCAACGAGATCGCCCGGCTGATCATGGCGTTTCGCGAAGGTCGCGCACAGAATCTTTGCCTAGCCTAGCGAGATCCACGCATCGACACGCCACTGACCCTCTACGTTCATATCCCGTGGTGTGAGAGGAAATGCCCCTACTGTGACTTCAATTCGCACCCGCTGCGCGGCACCCTGCCGGCACGGGAATACACGCAGGCCCTCATAACCGATCTTCAGAGCGCGATCGCTCTCACCGGCGATCGGGTTTTTGAGGCAGTATTTTTTGGTGGGGGCACCCCCAGTCTTTTCCCCGTCGAGAGCATTCAGCAGATACTCGTTTACCTTGCTCGCGAGAAACGTCTCGTCGAAGATGCGGAGGTTACGCTCGAGGCTAATCCCGGTTCTGCAGAAGCTGGGCGGTTTTCGGGATACCGAGATGCCGGTGTAAACCGACTCTCGATTGGCGTTCAAAGCTTTAACGATGAGCACCTTTCGTTGCTCGGGCGGATTCACAGCGCCGATCAGGCACACCGGGCCTGCCGGGCGGCCCGCGAGGCTGGGTTTGATAATTTCAATATTGATCTGATGTTCGGCCTGCCGATGCAGGATCACCAAAGCGCGCTGCGCGACGTCGAATGCGCCATTGATGAACGCCCGACGCACCTTTCGCTATATCACCTGACGATCGAACCCAATACTGCTTTTGCGACGAATCCGCCTCCACTGCCCTCGGAGGACGAAGCGTGGGCGATCCGATCTGCGGTTCAGGACCGTGCGCTGACGGGCGGGTTCCAACACTACGAGGTCTCAGCCTTTGCTCAGAAGGGCAAAGCATGCCGTCACAATCTTAATTACTGGCAGTTTGGAGACTACCTCGGCATCGGGGCCGGCGCGCACAGCAAAATGACGCTAGCCTCCGGTATCCATCGATGGCACCGCCCTCGTCACCCCAAAGCGTACGCAGAGCTGATGGCGAAGGCTTGCGAGCCTGATATCGGTGAATCGCTTGACGAGAACGATCGACTGTTCGAGTTTCTTCTCAATGCCTTGCGTCTCAAGGACGGTTTTGATCCGAACGTATTCAAGAGCGAACAGGAATCGACTGGCCCTTCAACTCGCAGGAGGTTCAAGACGCCATCGCGGACGGACTGCTGGACGCCTCCCGACAGCGAATCTGCACAACCGAGCTTGGGTGGCGCTTTCTCGATGAGCTGCTGCAACGGTTTTTAAAGACTTGAGACACCTTGCTCTCTCGAGACGAAGCAAAGACTGAGACGCAAGCCAAGAGCGCGATCGAGGGTTAAGATTACGCTTGGCAGACCAAGCCTTTGATTTAACAACCACGCTCACGCTTAACACCGTCAGTCAGATTGATGCTCTGGGTCAAATCGTTTCACATCATTTTATGGTCACCTGGTTTGCAGGACTCTTTTACCTGCCGCGCTTGTTCGTCTACCACGCGATGACCGATCATGAAGAAACCAAGGCGCAGCTTCGAACGATGGAGCGCAAGCTGTACTACGGAATTACTACGCCGGGCGGTATCCTGACCGTTGGTTTTGGTCTATGGCTCTGGCTAGGCTATGGTCTCCAGTAGCGGCGCCTGTGGCTCAAGATAAAGCTGGTACTCGTCGCGGTGCTCGCGATTTATCACCTCTGGTGCGGGCATCTCGTGCGGAAATTCAGAGACGACCACAACACACACAGCCATGTTTTCTATCGATGGTTTAACGAATTTCCCGTTCTCATTTTGATTGCCGCTGTCCTGCTGGTCGTTTTAAAGCCGCTCTGAGCGGGTCATATCTGTGTTTCAAATCGTGCTTTATCAGCCGGAGATTCCCCCAATACCGGCAACATCATTCGACTGTGCGCCAACACCGGGTGCGAGTTGCACCTGATCGAACCGCTTGGTTTTTCGCTCGGCGCTCGCGAGTTAAAACGAGCAGGACTCGATCACGCAAAGGACGTGCGGTTGACCCAACACCGATGCTTTGAAGATTTTTCCGACAGGCAGATCCAAGCGCGTATTCATGTTTTCGACCAAACACAAAAGACTCTTCGGTAGAGCCAGTATCGCTCTGGTGACGCGTTAGTCTTTGGCCCCGAAACGCGAGGCTGCCCGATGAAATCCTTGAGATGGTACCGCCGGAGCAGCGCGTCACCCTTCCCATGCGGGCTTCCAGTCGGAGTCTGAATCTGTCAAACGCGGTCGCCATCGGCGTCTACGAGGCGTGGCGCCAATGCGCATTTGACGGCGCTCTTTTCAGAGCCCGTCTAAAGATCAATTTTGGCTATTTTTAGGCCCGTCAGTTTTAAGGCGGCAGCCACGGCCGGCAGCTCATCGGGAAACAAATCCACCTTGGAGCCGACATAAATGGCACCCAGCGAGTCAACCTGCACTCGTTGAGCAGATCTTTTTACCCTGAGGGATTCGAACGTGCGGGCAAGCACTCGTCCGTCTCGCCATTCACGGTATCGCAGAAATACAGCTGACCGGTGCTGGGACGATAGACCGCTTCATGAATCGACAGGCGATTGACAAGCCATGCTTCGAGTATGCGATCGCGCGAGACGCCCGGTCGCATATTCGCGATGTCGACCAGTTCTGGGCCGCGAAACTTACTATAAACTCGGTCTCCCCAAATCGCTCCCCAGAGATTTCCGAATCGGATGTCGATTATCCAACGCCTCGTTTCGTTCGTTTAGCCGCCTGTGAACATCGCTCGGTGCCGCTCATAGCGAGGCTGTACCGACCAAACGAAAATATACCGGATAGACGCGATAAGAAATTTGGCGTCGTCATGCTTGCCGATGGCAGCTGCGGCTTTTTCTATGCTGGCTTTGATGGCACCAAGGCTGCTCTGCGCGCCATGGATACCCACATGCTTGAGGGCGCTTCCGCCCTAGAGTTGATCGGAAAGTGCCTTGCGATGATCCTCTGGATCGAGCCATCGGATTGGTGCTTAATGCAGTCAGCCAGCATCTGCTGCGATCGAGCGGAATCACGCTCGATCAGGCCACCGACCCTGTTGGCCATCTGGATCTGGCGACGGCGAGCCACGTGGGTATGGTGGGATTCTTTCCGCCACTGGTTAAGCGACTGGCGGCGGCAACGCGCGTCTTACCATCATCGAAGAAAGATCAGGAGCTGCTGTCGCGGACCGGACCCTTCGACATCACCTCAGCTCCGGCTGCGCTGAGCGCGTGCGACCGTGTCCTGATCACCGGGTCGACGCTGATCAATAACACGCTGGACGAGGTGCTCGACCACTGTGCTTCGCGCGCGCAGATTGCCCTTATTGGACCCACCGCGTCCTGCTTGCCGGATCCGTTGTTTGAACAGGGCATCAGCGTTATCGGGAGCGTCACGGTTCGTGACAGCGCGCTTTTGCATCGACTGCTGGAAGCCGGTGAAGCCTGGGACGACGCCACCACCAAGTATTGCATCCGGTCGATCAATATCCCGGAAGCGCATCGCCGCTTAAGAGTCATCACCTGAGATCTTAGGGCGATCTTGAAGAGCAATGGGTGGGGTCGATATAATTGCCGGGGATGTCAAAGTTAAAAACAATGCGCGCCGCCGTATGGTTTGACGCCATGGGCGGCGAACAGCGGCGAACTCGTGGCGGCCCTCGATCTCAGGCCGATGCGGTTGAAGCATCCGAAAAAAACTACCCATACTGCTGCTGCACCGCGAGTTACTGTCACTACTGTGCGACCGTGAAAGCCGACGTCTACTTCCCCATGAATGACGATCCGGATGCCAGAGCACGGGTGGTTTTACGGGAGATACAGGTTGACAGTTCAGCCCCAATCCGCGAATTCAGCGGCAGCCAGCTCAATCACCGCGAATTTGCCAAAATCCGTGGCATCACTATTGTGCCCACGCTCGAGATCGTAGATGAGCAGGGGCGAGCCGCTCACCGAGCCTTTGGTTGGATCGGGCGTTAGGGATTTTACGGTTTTTATGTAGAGCAGGGAATCGATAAAGCGCTGCTCGAAATTAAAACGAGAAAGAACGCATCATGAATCCTGCATCAGACCCCGAGGACCTGGATCTGGGGCAACAGAAGTGTTGCCGAGTGGATCGACTACAACGGACACATGAACGTGGCCTACTATGTGTTGGCCTTTGATCATGGTGTCGATGCCCTGATGCACCAAATGGGCATCACCCTGACTACCTGAAGCATCAGAAGTCATCGACGTTCACCCTGGAGATGCATATCAATTATCTTCAGGAACTTCATCTGGGCGACCCGTTGCGACTGACCTGCCAATTGCTCGATGCCGACAGCAAGCGTGTGCATTACTTCTAAGGATGTTTCATGCGAGCGAAGGCTATCTGGCAGCGACCAGCGAGCAAATCATGATGCATGTCAGCCTGGAGAGCCGTCGCTCATCGCCCTTTCAGAAGCAATCTACGAGACGCTGTCGGGCATGCTCGATGCACACCGGGCGCTGCCACGCCCTGAGCAGGCTGGGCGCATTATGGGAATTAAGCGCCGTTAAGACGAACGGCTAAGGGCTTACTCGCCCAGTTTTTCAATAATGCCGTCCAGCTCATCCAGGGAGTTATAGACGATGACCAGCCGACCGGACTTACCGTCTTTGGTTTCCAGATGAACCGGTGCGGCCAGTTTCTCGGACAGCGACTCTTCAAGACGAAGAATGTCGCGACTCTTTCCGCGCTTGGATTTTTCTTGGCGCTTTTTTCACTCTGCTCCTCGAGTAGCCGTCGCACCAGTTCCTCGGCCTGTCGGACCGACAGTCGCTTCGAGATAATCGTCTTGGCGGCCAGTCCCTGCTGGTTTTCTGTAGCGCGAGCAGCGCGCGCGTGACCGGCTTCGATGAGACCGGCCTCGAGATGTTCACGCACCAAAGGATCCAGCTTCAGCAAGCGAAGCAGATTCGTCACCGCTGTGCGGGAGCGTCCCACGGCATCAGCAACCTGCTGGTGCGTCAGACCAAATTCATCGAGCAGACGCTTGAACCCTGCGGCCTCTTCAATCGCGTTGAGATTTTCACGCTGAATGTTTTCGATCAGGCCGACGGCGAGGCGGCCTCATCCGGCACGCGCCGCACCACCGCCGGCACTTGGGTCAGTCCGGCGATCTGCGCAGCCCGCCAGCGTCGCTCGCCGGCGATCAGCTCGTAACCGCCGCCTGCGGTTTCCCGAACCAGCAGCGGCTGAATGATGCCTTGGGCCGAAATCGATGCCGCCAGCTCTGGGGACGCCTCGTCCATTTGGGTTCTGGGCTGATAGCGCCCTTTCCTGATCTGGTTGACCAGCAGCTGGCGTAATTCCCCTTCCGCGGGCTTCGCGGTAGACGGTGACGTCCCGAGCAGCGCGTCCAGTCCTTTACCGAGTCGAGGTCGTGAACTCATACGCTAGACCCGCCGATTCAACATGCTGCAGGTTCTGTAACAGTTCTTTGGCCAATTCACGATAGGCGACAGCGCCCTGACACGAAGGGTCGTAATCGATCACAGATTTGCCAAAACTTGGCGCTTCGGCCAACCGGACGTTGCAGGGGATAACGGTTTCATACAGAAGATTGCCATAGTGCGCCCGCAGCTGCTTCGACACCTCGTTCGTCAAGAGTTGCGTCCATCAAACATGGTGCGCAAAAGACCCTCGATTACCAAATCCGGGTTTATGCCGTTCGCAGGCGGCGGATGGTGTCATCCAGGCCGCTCCAGGCCTTCGAGCGCATAGTACTCGCATTGCACCGGAATCAACACCGAATCTGCCGCCACCAGCGCATTCAGGGTCAAAATATTGAGGGCCGGCGGACAATCGATCAAGACAAAACGGTAGTCGGTGAGCGCCTCCAGAATTGTTTTCAATCGGAAAGTTATCGCCTTCCTCCTCATGCGTGATCTCGGCTTGTGCGCCGCGAGACCCGGTTCTGCAGGAAGCAGATCGAATCCTGATGCGGTCTCCACGATGGCGTCAGCCGCCGCGCTCTCGCCGAGCAGCACCTGGTAAATCGTGCTCGTGAGCGTATCGCGCGCCACGCCGCTACCGACGGTGGCGTTGGCCTGCGGATCGAGATCGACCAACAACACGCGAGCGTCCGCTCGGGCCAGTGCCGCGGCGAGATTGATCGCCGTAGTGGTCTTGCCCACGCCGCCTTTCTGGTTGGTGACTGCGATGATTCTGCTCAAGTTGCTACCCTGAAAGTCCTTCTATTACGACAATATGCCTGCTCGCCGAAAGGCCGGGGACCGAGACCGACATGATCTGCGCCAGCTCTCTTTGCTCCCGACTCAGAGCGGCTAACTCATCGTCGGGGTACACGCCCTTCATGGCGATAAGACGAAGCCGCGGATGGCAAGGTGGGCTGTCATCCTCAACAGGCTGGAAAGCGATGTCACCGCGCGCGCCGTTAGCGTATCAAAATCTCATCGCCTCGGTAATCCTCGACCCGTCCTTCGAAAACCGACAGGTTTTCATTCCCAGTCGCGCTTTGACCTCCCGCAGGAACCCTGCCTTCTTGCCCCGGCTCTCCACCAAAGTCAGTGCGAATCAGGGCGCACAAGGGCAACACCAGCCCTGGCAAACCGGCGCCCGAACCCACGTCCATTGCCGTCGCGCCTTGGATATGCGGATTAACGCTAAGACTGTCGAGCAAGTGATGCGTCAGGATCTTCTGCCGATCCTCAACAGCCGTTAAGTTATAGGTCTTGTTCCAAAGCAGCAAATAATCGACATATGCGATCAGCTTTTCGACGTCTGTCTCGCCAAGGGCAAGATCCATCTGCTGAGCGCCCTGCACCAGGCCGCTCAGCAGATACGTTTGTCATCCTGACTGAGCGCGCTCAAGCTGCTGAGCGCAACTGCTGGCGCTTGAGGTGCACCAGTATCAGCGAGATCGCCGCGGGGGTAATTCCTGACAGGCGGGCAGCCTGGCCAACCGTCAACGGTCGATGCGTCTTCAGAATCTGCAGCACTTCCGTTGACAGTCCGCGAACCCGGTCGTAGTCGATATCATCCGGAATTCGGGTATCTTCATGTCGTCGCTGTCGCGCGATCTCATCGCGTTGGCGATCGATATACCCGGCGTATCGGGCCTCGATTTCCAGTTGCTCAATCACGGCTGAATCCGAAATCGGCTGCAAGCCGGAACCCAAACTGCAGAGATCTTCGTAGCGCGCCTCGGGCCGTCGCAACAGATCGGCAAGCGTCTACTCGCGACTCAGCTCCTGGCCTAACACGCGTTCAGCCTGAGCTTTAGAAATCTCGCCGGGGCGAATCCACGTCGTCTTGAAGCCGCGCGCGCTGCATCCAGCGAAGCGCGTTTTCGCTGAAGTGCGCCAGCGTTCATCGCTCACCAGACCCAGCGTTCGCCCTAACTCGGTCAACCTCAGGTCGGCATTGTCCTCGCGCAACTGGAGCCGGTACTCAGCGCGTGACGTAAACATGCGGTAAGGCTCGCTGACGCCGCGGGTGACAAGATCGTCAATCATGACGCCGATATGGCCTCGTCGCGCTTTGGCCACCAGGAGATTCGCCTTTGCAGCTTCGAGCAGCGTTCAGCCAGCCACCAAACCTGTCCTGCCGCTTCTTCATAGCCCGTGGTGCCGTTGATCTGGCCCGCGAAGAAGAGGCCCGCAACCGCCGGGTCTGCAGCGAAGGCAAGAGGTCTCGCGGATCAAAGTAGTCATACTCGATCGCGTAGCCGGCGCGGGTAATGCGCGCCGCCTCAAAGCCTTTAATGCTGACCATTATATCCCATTGAATATCGAAGGGCAGGCTGGTGGAAGCCGTTGGATAGATCTCATGGGTGGTCAATCCTCGGGCTCGACAAAATCTGGTGAGGCGATCTGCAAATCGCACCACCTTGTCTTCCACCGATGGACAGTAGCGCGGCCCACACTTCGATCTTTCCGCCATAAAGCGCCGACCGGACAACTCCCGCACGAATCAAGTCGTGGGTTTTTCCGATGTCGCCGCGATATGCAATTCACCTGCTGAGGATGATCATCCGGGTTTCCTAGAACGAAAAATTTGGCGGTGGCGACTCGCCGGGCTGCGATTCGAGCTTAGAAAAATCGATCGTGCGTCCGTCAATCGTGCGGCGGCATACCGGTCTTGAGTCGACCGGTTCGGGGCAGATTTCACGCAGGCGCTGGGCAGAACGACCGCCGGGGCATCTCCGGCGCGCCCGCCAGGCTGGGTTTCGCTACCGACATGAATCTTCCCGTTGAGAAAGGTCCCGGTGGTCAGCACCACGGCGCTGGCACGAATCTCAATGCGGTCACCCGTTACGATGCCGGTTACACGCCCGCCTTCAATTCGGATGTCATCAACGGACTGCTGAAGGATGTAAAGGCCAGTCTGATTCTCTACCGCTTCACGAATCGCCTGACGATAGAGCACCCGGTCGGCCTGCGCCCGTGTGGCGCGCACAGCGGGTCCTTTTCTCGAGTTCAAGACGCGAAACTGAATGCCGGCACGGTCGGCCGCTCTGCCCATCACACCATCCAGCGCGTCGATCTCCTTGACGATATGGCCTTTGCCGATACCGCCGATCGCGGGATTACAGGACATCTGGCCAACCGTCTCGATAGTGTGTCACGAGTAGGGTTTGCGCACCCGCCCGCGCAGAAGCGAGCCGCCTCGGTGCCGGCGTGACCGCCGCCAATTACGATGACGTCGAAATCTTCGGGATACTGCATGATGAGCCTGATCGAGCGATCAGTTCTGGTAGTAGTAGTCGTAGCGGTTGAGGATTTTGCTGGTAAATGACCACGCCTCACCGTGGGTAACCGAATTATCGTCGATGATGACTTTGGTATAAAGCTTGTCTCCGTGTTGTGCTTTCAACACGGTTAATCGACAGCAAATCCGTCTCGGACACCTCTTCCTCGAGGCCGCCGGCGACGGGTCTGATGGAATAGCGACGGGCTTCGCCCTCTTTTCTGAACCGCACCTCCACTACAGATCGCCCGACCGTGCCGCAGCCGGGCGCACCAGACGGTTGTACTTGCTCTCAAGGTCAGAGTGCTGTTCCCGAAGCACATCCAGTTCCTGCTGGTGGGCCATCATCAGCAGCTCCGCTCCTTGCCGAACTTAGCAACCTCCTCGGCATATTCGGCACGAAGATACGCCAGCTCCTCTTTTGTAAGTCGATACTCGAGCGCGGTCTCAGCGAGTTGAGCGCTGAGCGCTTCGCCTTCAAGCTGGCTGGCCTGCAGCTCACGCTCATTGCTGATTGAGGCCCGCACCAGACTGGCGAGCTCTGTGCGCAGCGCCGTGATCTCGGTCTCAATGAAACACGCATCACATCGAGACTGCTGACCTGCTCCGCCAGCCGTTGTCGTTGATCGGCCAACTCATCTCTTGATTGAGTCATTGCGAGCGTTTCAGCCGATTGACTTTCAGCGAGCTGATCAGGCGCGCCTGCTCCGCCTGCAGTTCGATAACGGCTTGCTGCACCCGATCAAGATTCGAAGCGAGCGCCTCGCGCTGCTGCTCGGAAATAGCCAGCTGCTGTTGTCGACCATCACGATCCGCCGAACTTGATCCAGCTGCTCGGTAAGGTTGGCTTTGTTTTCCTCAAGCGAGGGGCAATCTGTGATCGCATCTGCTGCTGCAGGTTTCGAGAAGCATCGCTTTGTCCTCACCTAAAGCCTGTCGCTCTGCCCGGACTTGATCAGCTGCTGGGTAAGGTTGGCTTTTTCCTCAGTGAGAAGTTCTCTTACGCCAGTGAGATCAGCGACTTCGCCCTGAAGGGCGCCTATATTTTCCTCAAGCGAGGCAATCTGTGATCGCATCTGCTGCTGGGTTTCGAGAAGCATCGCTTTGTCCTCACCTAAAGCCTGTCGCTCTGCCCGGACTTGATCCAGCTGCTGGGTGAGGTTGGCTTTTTCCTCAGTGAGCAGTTCTCTTACGCCAGTGAGATCGGCGACATCGCTAAGCAGCGAGGATCTCTTGCTGACGCTGGGTGGCCGTTTGCTCAGCAGCTGATTTGGCCTGCTCGCTGCGCTCGAGCGCCGCCTGCAGTTGAGTAACCGAGTCGCCGAGCGTCGCGATTCTTATCTCCAGCTCGCTCTGCTGACTGGACATTGTTTCTGTCTGGCTCATCGAATCGCGAAGCTGCTGAACCAGCTCGGTATTGCGCATCAGGATCACGATGAGAGACACCAAAAGATCAGGACCACAACGGTCATGATGTCGGTAAACGATGGCCAGACGCTGTCCTCATCGAGCGTCCGCTTACAGGGGAAATCCTCAGATCGACAAAACCGTCCGAGCGGGTAATGGCCATTGCGCGTGCTGCCTAATGCTCGGGTTCGTTGAGACGAAAACCCTCTCGCAACACCTGAGTCATTTTTGTAAGGCCTTCACTGTTGCGTTGCATCTCATCGCGGTAGCTCACGAACAAAACGCGAAGCTCCTCAGCCACCTGCGCGTAGCTCGCCTGCGATTGATCCAGCCGCTCCACCAACGCCGCCGCTGTGCTCACGATCTGACTGAGTTGTTCGGCGGCCCTTTCGGGTTCGATCTGAAAGCGGGGCAATAGCGACGGCTGGTCGCCGACTCAATTCGACTCACCACATGGGTCTGCGCATCCATCAGGCGAAGGTAGAAGTAACCAAAAAACAGGTAGGTAAATATCGCTGTCATCGTCGTGGACAACGCCGTCGACATGCCGTGAATGATCATATCCAGACCACCCATCTCGGTCGTCGCGCGGATCACGTCGGACGCGCCCAGTAATGCGATCGACAGCGACACAATCGTGCCGAACACCCCGGTGAGGATCAGCACATTGTGCACAAATTTAGGAAGCTCACCCGGCTCGACTCGAGGGCGACGAGCGTCGCGGCAAGCGCGCTGTGATTGATCACCGCATGCTGACGGTGCAGGTCTTCAAGCGCCTCGTAGCGCTGGGCAATCAGTGTATGACCGGCCACACCATCGAGCGGCGACGCGCGCTCATTAAGATTTCCCAGTAATCGGCTGATCGCTTTTTCTTCGGCGCTTAGCCGATTGAACTCGCGCACGATGTGATAAATGCCGGCTAGAAAGAGCAGCATGATGCCGCCATTGATAAACCAACCCACATTCGTGATCTGATTCTCGGCGTAGACCGCCCGCAGAAAGTCAGCCTGCCAAAGACCGACAAGCACCACGGCGACTGCAAGAATGAGAAGCTGGGTTAGGATTTTTTTTGAGTATCTTTCTTCTGCGTTTTCCATTCTTTCTTTTCCCTTTTGCTTTCCTCCGACGGTTACCCCAGGCTTGGTGCTTTGGCGCCTGCGCTGCTGTCAGGAGAGCATTTTCTGTGCCGTGTGCGCATTATGAAGGCCGCTCAATATCCTAACCGGGTTCCGCTAGTCGCTCTTTCTCCTAGGCAAACTGGCTCCCGAAACATGCACAGCATTATGACGAAATAAATATCGTCTAATATGTATACTTTGTAGTACATTTATTCGATGGCTGCGAACAGAAAACCGCCACCGGATTGGTGGCTTCTGGGCTATCTTATCCAGTATCAACGCGAGGAATTGTTTAAATCCCTCAAAGAATTGGGCCAAGATCCGCAGGTTCTGTATAAGGCGGCGGAAAAATCCGGGCATAATCTCTCGCCTGAAAACTATCGCCGGCTTGCGAAGGCCTGGGCCGTCAGGCAACACCGAATCAAAAAGCAAAAAAGGAGTGTTTATTAATAGTACTACTATGTAGTACATATATGAGTGCCGCTATTTCCCAATGCAAAAAGAGGAGAAGATCTCCCCTAGAAGGTCCTCCGAGCTGAAAGCACCCGTAATCTCGCCGAGAGCCGCGTGCGCCAGGCGCAATTCCTCAGCCGCCAGCTCGATCGCGCTGACCCTCGCGGCGTTATCGACAAACACTAAGGTGCGCTCCAAGGCATCGAGATGGCGGCGCCTCGCCATAAAAACACTCTGTTCTTCGTCCGCGAAGCCGAGTTCTGATCGAATAGCCGCTGCGATCAGGTCGAGGCCGGCGACATCCCGCACGCTGACCGCTATGGAAAGTGGCTGTGACCCGTCGATCACGCCAATGGCCCGACCGGTTAGATCAACCTTGTTAAAAACCAGAATCTTTTTGTGAGCGCCCGTCTCCTGATCGACGAGCACCTCGCGATGGGATTCTCGAATCGGAGTCGTCCAGAACGACCAGCACGAGGTCAGCGTCCGCTATCGCGTCGTTGGCTCGTCTCACGCCTTCCGCCTCAATCTTCACATCGGCGGTCGCGCGTAAGCCCGCGGTATCCACCATGTGGACCGGTAAAACCCCCGATATCCAGGTCACCTCTATCAGATCTCGGTGGTTCCGGGCGTAGCGCGACGATGGCCTTATCCGCTCCCGCAAGCGCGTTAAGGAGACTCGACTTGCCCGCGTTTGGGGCCAGCGATGACGACTTTGCGCCCTGCGCTAACAGAGCCCCGGGGCGCGAACGATCCAAAAATAGCCCCAAGGCGACCGCTTATGCGTCCCAGTCGATCAACTATTTCGTCCGGCGAGACCACGTCTACCGGCTCATCAGAGAAGTCTATATTTGCTTCGATAAGAACCCTAACCTCTTCGATATCCCCTTAAAGACTCTATCTCCTTTGAAAATTTCTCCAGACAATGACCTGAACGCTGATCGAGCTGCGGCTTGGGTTTGACTGTTGATGAGGTCTGCAACAGCCTCCGCTTGCGCAAGGTCCATGCGACCATTGAGAAACGCCCTCTCGGTAAATTCACCCGGTTTCGCTATGCGGACACCTAGATCGAGAAGCCGCTCCAGCACCTGATCCAAAACGATGGGGGATCCGTGGCAATGCAGCTCGAGCGTGTCCTGCCCGGTGTAGGAATGCGGTCCCTTAAAAAACACCGCTACCGCCTGGTCGATGGGACAGCCGTTAGCGTCTTTCAGAATTCGGGTTGTCGCAAACGCGGGTCAGGGAGAAGGCCAAAGAGAGCCTGAGATATTTCTCCAACCTGCGGGCCGGATACACGAACGATACCGATCCCGCCCACACCGGGCGCGCTGGCTTGGGCCGCTATGGTCTCTTCCGTTCGATCCATTACCGCTGACCCGCGCGTAAACACGCGACACCGAATCAGGCTTTACTGTCCGCAGCCTCAATGCGTCGCGTGATCATCCACTGCTGACCGATGGACAACACGTTGTTGACCAGCCAGTAAAGCACCAGACCCGAGGGGAACCAAAGGAAAAGACCGTGAAGACCACCGGCAGCGCCATCATAATTTTTGCTGCATAGATCCATCGGAGCGGATTAAGCATCTGTTGAGCAAACATCGAAGCACCCATCAGAATCGGTAGCACATAGTACGGATCCTGCAGCGATAAATCCGAATCCACAGCGCAAACGGCGCCTGTCGAAGCTCCACGCTCTCCAGTAACACCCAATAAAGTGCAATAAAAACAGGTATTTGAATGGATTATGGGCAGTGTAGACAGCCGCCAATGGATTGATCTTTTCCTTCTTGTAAGATCTCCATCATGGCCTGCTGGAATTTTTGCTTGTCGTCACCGAATCGCTCTTTCAGCGTCTTCGCCGCGGCTGCATTTTTTTCTATGCGCGCCATCGACTTATAGCTCGCGGCGATAAAGGGAAGAAGATGAGCTTGATGAGCAGGGTCAGCAGAATAATAGCCACACCCCAGTTGTTAACTGCCCTGTGGATATAGGTCATCACCCAGAAGAGCTGGGCGAAGATACCGGCGTCAGCCAGCCGTAATCTACCGTGAGCTCCAGTTTGTTCTCAGCCTTGATCATGCGCTTTACCTTGGGGCCGACAAATAAACGGCCTCCGAAAGACTGTTGGTCGCCGCTGGGAACTGGTGGGTGGGTGGTCTTGTAACCGATGAGGTAGCGCGGCGCGCTGTCGTTGCGTCACATTGCTGTAGAACTCATAGCCCGCGCCCGGAACTCGGCAGCAGAGCCCCACGAAGTAATGCTGGAGCATCGCCACCCATCCCGAGCCTCGTGGCTCGGGACATGTTCGCCTCGCCCATCTGCTCGAAGTCGATCTTCTGATACTTTGTCTTCCGGTGTGAAGATGGCGCCGCCTTTATATGTAGGCATTGCGCCAAAGAAACCCAGCGCGCTACCGGGTTCAGCGACCTGCGTACGCAGAATCTGCTGGTATGATAACCCCTGCAGGTTTATCTGGGATTGATTACCACAGAAAAAATTGAGATCTATGTAGTAGCTATCGCGAAAGAATGTATACGTCTTGGTGTACGTGATGCCCTCGATCAGGTCAGATTGATTGAAACGCTATCTCGCCAGGGAAAGCCGAACATCGCGCGAAGAGGATTCGAAGATGGTGTGATGATTCGGGGCGTCATGTCCTCACACCAAAGCCGAGACTGGATCAGGGAAAAGATCTGGCCTGAATCATTCAGCAACACTAAGGGTATCAGGCTCATCCAGAGATACAGGATATGTGAGCAGTTCTGAGTTTTCTTCGGTCGCCGCCTTGGGTATCGATCTCGCCCGAACCAAATCGGTATGAACCACCACTCGCCCAGCGCTGGGCAAGGTTTGGGACTGAGGGACTGGTGTTTGTGAAGGCGCCGCGGTTGCGGTTTCAGCTGATGATGTGGGGTGTCTGAGGCACTGCCTTCCGGATGACACAATTGAACTACGCCGATGGCGAAGAAGCAGCTTGTGATTGCGCCTGGTGATGCTTGTGGTTTGGATATTTCGCGGCTTCGTGCTCCTGCCAGGCTTGCCACAAGAAGAAGCACCATACCCAGTGCGCCAAAAAGAACCAGTCGGTGAAAATCCATCTAGCAGTGCTCGCAGTGGTCGGTGTGTTTCTCGCTGCTCGGCAAGGGCACCGGATCAAATCCTGATTTACCCACGGATGGCATCGTCCGAGACGTCGTGACGCTAACCATAGGCCCTTAAAAACGCCTGCGATTCCGATCGCCTCGATTGCGTATGACGAGCAGGACGGATAAAAACGGCAAACAGGCCCAATGAAGGGCTGATCAGATATTGATAGCCTACCAGGTGTATCAAGAGTTTGCGCATTGTGCCCTCGCTCGGATCCAAAGATTTTCAAACCTCGCGATTATGTCTTCGTTTGCGCGTCATCGTTTTATTTAGCAATGACAACAAAATCAGGCACTCAAGGAGGATGATGGCGAAAAGACTCCCGGATCAATCGCTTCACTCTCGATTTCTTTGCACGGCTCGCTGAAACTTTTTTCGGGACACCGTCAGACCCAGGCGCCTCGGTCAAGCCCGTTCTCCAAACAGGGTAAACGACAAACAGGGGGTCAGAGGTCCTCTGGCGTTTCGCTAAACTGCTCGGAAGTCGCCGGGCTTTAAAAAGGCGATCGCTCGCGGAGAGACCGTGATTGGCCACGGCCTAAGGTTTTAGGCGCTGAGGACGGCTCGCCTTCGCGCGGGGCGTTGGTGACTGCTCTGCCGCCTCGAGTTTCATGCGAGCCCGAAATCCGTGGCGGCGTTTACGCTTGACCACACTGGGCTGAAATGTTCTTTTCATTTTTGGACCGGTGAACTTCTATCGGGGCGCGGGAATTTACCCAAACCTTTTTACTGTCAATATTTAGGCCAAATATATTAATTTTTCTTCTCATTGTGGATAAGTTTTTTTGCAAAAAATTCTTGGATAAGTATCTTGAGATGTGTTAAAATTAGGGCACTTTACTGATGGCGGCGGATAAGATTTTTTCGGCCTAACCGCTCGGTTTCTTCCCTGATAACAACCACTCGAATTTGGAAAGCCGTTGTCTTCTATTTGGACCCTCTGCCTAGGTCGACTTGAGGACGATCTATCGCCTCAGCATTCAACACGTGGATACGCCCACTTCATCCGGTGGAGGAAATGGCTCCCTCAAACTACTGGCACCAACCGTTTTGAAGATTTTGTCAGCAAGAGATGTTGGGGACGTCGCCTGGTAAGCAGTTTCAGCAGCGAACCCATAAACGTGTCCGTCGAAATCGGCGGTGATGAAGTTAGCGCACCAACCCCCAGCGTCGCATCAAAATCCCCTTCTGCAAGCAAGTTGCGTTTTGAAGGTCGCCTGAACCCGGCGTTTACCTTTCGAGGCACACATCGGGAAATCAAATCAGCTGGCCCGAGCAGCGGCTCATAGTTGATGAAAACCCGGGTAAAGCCATAACGATATTCCTGTACGGCGGAGTGGGCTTAGGCAAAAACCCATCTTAGCAGGCCGCCGAAACATGGTTTGCACAACAATCTTTCGGCTAAGGTGGTGTATGTCCACTCCGACGTTTCGTCGCCGATATGGTGAAAGCGCTTCAACATAACTCGATCAGTATTCAAAGATACTACCGCTCACTCGACGCATTGCTTATCGACGATATTCAATTCTTCTCTGGCATCTCAAGAAGAATTCTTTCATACTTTCAATACCTTATTGGAGGTCAGCGCCAGGTCATTATTACCAGCGATCGCTTTCGAAGGAAATAACAGGGGTTCAGGAACGATTAATCCTCGCTTTGGGAGCGGTCTGACGGTACCCATCGATCCACCTGAACTTGAGACTCGTGTCGCCATTCTTCAACACAAGGCGACGGCCAGTAAAGTCCACCTTTCCGACGACGTCGCGTTTTATTGCCCGCCAAATTCGATCCAACGTTCGCGAACTGGAGGGTGCTTTACATCGCCTGGTGGCAAGGGTTCACGGGACGGCCGATTGATATTGAACTCACTCGCGAAGCGCTGCGCGATTCTTCTGGTATTTCAGGAACGCCGGGTTACCGTTCAAAACATTCAAAAGACGGTGGCGAGTACTTTAAGATGAGGGTCTCCGACCTGCACTCCCAAACGTCGCAATCGGCAGATTACAAGACCTCGTCAGATCGCTATGGCGTTATCGAAGAACTCACAGTATGAGCCTGCCTGAAACGGTGATGCGTTTGGTGGTCCGGATCACACCACAGTCTTGCATGCTCAGCGAAAAGTAAAGGAACTAATTGGGTCCGATGCGCGGTGCCGAGGACTACCAAAACCTGCAGCGAATTTTGGGATTAGATTTACACCGGAATAACTTGTGGACAAGTTTGGGGAGAAAAAAGCGACTATTGGTTTTTGGCTCTTTTATCCAAAACTTACGGCCATACACAGGTTACCAAAGCGTGAATAGAATATAAGTTAATGATTTAAATCAATTTATTTTTAAATCCCCGTTATTCACAAGCCTAATAAACATCATTACTCTTTTAAGAAAGAATTATGAAATTTCAGATCGAAGACGAGAGATTCTGTTAGCTCCGTTAACCGTAGTCACCAGCGTCGTTGAACGCCGTCAAACCTTACCTATTCTGGCCAGTAATGTGTTTATGCGGTTGAGGGCAAAAAAATTAACCCCTGGTTGGCACAGACCTAGAGGTAGAAATCAGCATCGAAGCCGAAGTGCTCTCAGGGAGAGATGGTTGCACCGTAAACCGCTCGAAAGCTTCTGGATATATGCCGAGCACTTTCCAGAAACCGCCAACATTTCGTTTTGAGGCGGGGGCTGATAAAGCAAAACTAAAGTCCGGGAAAAGCCGTTTCACTCTCCAAGCGCTTCCCGCCAAAGACTTCCCCTCGTCTTGAAACGGGCTCCTGGGAGGGAGCGGTTTAAGCTGCCCGCACGGGAATTAAAAAGGCCTTTGACCGGACCGTTTTTCTATGGCGCAGCAAGATGTGCGCTATTTCTCAACGGCGTGCTGCTGGAACTGGATGGGTCGACCATGCACCACCGTCGCGACCGACGGTCACCGACTCTGGAGAAGCATACCACATTAGGAGCGGCAGTAGGGGGCAACGAAGTCATCATCCCCCGGAAAGGCGGTAGCAGAGCTCGCGGTTTTTAAGCTGAGGTTCGGACGACGACCAAAGTTGAGCTCTTAGTAACCACGTCCGAATTGATCGGCCCTGGCGCCACCCTCATCAAGCAAACTAATCGACGGAAAATTTCCGGATTACAAAGCCGTTATGGCGCAGGTGTTAATCGAAACTGTTGGCAGACCGGCAGCAACTTCACGAGGTCCTGGCACACCGGCTCACCAATGAAAATATCGCGGAATTCGTCTGGAAGTTAATGCCGGAAGTTTAAAAGTGAGCGCCACAACCCGGATCACGAAGAAGCGACCACAGATCCCAGTAAGTACGCAGGCCCGGATGTTGAAATTGGCTTCAACGTCACCTACCTCATGGATGCGTTAAAAGCCCTCAGCGGGGATCAGGTCGAAGCAGAACTTCAGGATGCCAATACCGGCTGCATGCTGCATGAGCCGGATCAGGGACGACACGCTATACCTCATCATGCCGATGCGCCTTTAGGGCGCCACATCGTTCACGAAACGTTTCAGCGAAATGTTTCACGAAACCACCCTGTTAGATACCCTTATTTTTCGGCTATAAAAAGCCAGCAAATGGTATAATTTGCCGGTATTTTTGGAGCGATTTATGGCCGATTCCCCCGGTATATGACGAAAGCGTATAAGGTCCTCAAAGGCCTCAGAAGCTGTACGCAAAAAGACCCGGTATGCATCGGTGATACCGATGACGGAACCGCTTCATCTGGTATTTGAGCCGATAACTCTATCGACGAGGCTCGCGGTTTGCTCGGAAGTCACGGTCACTATCCATCGGATGAAACCATTACGGTTCGCGGACGACGGTCGCGGGATCCCGACAGGCTTGATTGAGGAAGAGGGAAAATCGGCCCGCCGAAAGTCATCATGACGCAGCTTCATGCCGGTAAGTTGGATCAGAACTCCTAGTTTCGGGCGGTCTGCGGCGTGGGGTATCGGTGGTTAATGCGTTGTCCTCATCGCGACTCACCATCCATCGCGAAGGAAAAATATTTCGTCAGGTAGTACGAAAAAGGCCTCGCCAAGACAGAACTCGACGTTATCGGAGACACAGATAAAACGGCACAGAGGTCCATTTCCGGGCCCGATCCGGAGATATTCAACGATCCTTATGCACCGGATAACCTCGCTAAACGCCTCCGGGAGTTTGTCTTTTCTCAACTCGGGGTACGCAATCGTCTCGTCGATGAAACGGGTGGATAGCGAGATATTTCGATACAAGGGAATCTGAGGCTTTTGTGGGTCACCTAAATCGCCAAAAACATCGCTTCCGAATATCTTTTACCTTCGGGATGAACGGGATGGTGTCATCGTCGAGCTGCATTACAGTGGAATGATTCCTATCAGGAGTCGGTTTTTTGCTACACAAACAATATCCCGCAGCGTGATGGCGGCACCCATCTTGAGGGTTTGCGATCCGCAATCACCCGAACCATGGGGCCATTCGGATGACTCCGGGCTGGCGAAAAAGCACAAGATTGCCCTTCGGGGAGAGGACTGTCGGGGAAGGGTTAACCGCGGTGCTCTCGGTGAAGGGTGCCCGACCCGAAAGTTTTCTTCTCAGACCAAAGATAAGCTGGTGTCGTCAAATGTGCGGGGGGCCAGTCGAGTCGCTGATTAATGATCATCTGGGCACTTTTCTTCTTGAGAACCCGCAGAAGCGCGAGCCATCCAGATAAGATTCTGGAGTCAGCGCGCGCTCGAGACGCGGCGCGAAAAGCCTTCGCGAGATGACGCGCCGAAAGAGCGCGTTGGAAGTCGGTAATCTCCCGGAAAATTGGTCGATTGCCGGAAAAGACCCGGCGCAGTGTGAGATTTACCTGGTGGAGGTGACTCCGCCGGAGGCCCGCCAAACAGGCGCGGGATCGGCGTTTCCAGGCAATCCTGCCCTTGAAAGGGAAAAATCCCTAAACGTCGAGAAGGCACGCTTTGACAAGATGCTGGCGTCGGAGGAGGTCGGCACGCTGATCCACAGCTCTTGGTACCGGCATCGGCACGGACGATTTTGATGTGAGTCGGCTTCGATATCATCGGGTGATCATCATGACCGACGCCGATGTGGATGGATCCGCATTCGTACGCTGCTGCTGACTTTCTTTTATCGCCAGATGCCAGAGTTGATTGAGCGAGGGCATGTCACATCGCGCGCAACCGCCGCTCTACAAATTGACGTCGGGGAAGAAAGAGACCTACGTCAAGGACGACGAAAGTTAAAACTCCTTCTGGATGCCGCCCTTGATGGGGCTGAATTGGTCCCGGCAGCAGACACTGGCGGGCGACGATTTCTGGGGCCGCCCTAAGGGGTTTGCAGCGATTATTTTGCCGTTGAGGCGGCCATATCCCGACTATCAGGCGTTATCAGCCGGAAGTCTTGTGGGCGCTGGCAACCCTGCCACACCTGAGTCGAGACGGGTTGAACGAGGAGGTGGCGCGCTCAAAACTGTCGGACGCTCTCAACGCGTTGCTGAATATCAACGCCGGGAGCGGCGGCGCAAACTTTTTCGGGTGACGTGGGAGTTCGATGCCTCAGAGCCGGCTTTGGTGGTCGATAGCGAGCGTCATGGACGCTATCGCCAAAGTCGTTTTCCCCGGAGAGTTTTCGACTCCACCGAATATGCGTCGTTGACCAGTTTCCGGTCTGCGGTTGAAGAACGAGGTCGGTTCCGCGCCTACGATAAAACGAGGTCAACGCGAGGCGAGGCGGAGGGTTTTTCGGGCGCGATATCCTGGCTAATGAGCGAAGCCCGTCGAGGTATCAACATCCAGCGTTACAAGGGCTTGGGTGAAATGAATCCCGAGCAGCTCTGGGAGACGAACCATGGACGCGAGCCAGCGTCGCCTCTCACAGGTTCAGATTGAGGACGCCGTGAGCGCCGATGAGATCTTCACCGTGCTGATGGGCGGATGAGGTTGCACCCCGTCGGGACTTTTTATTCAGAAGAACGCTTTCGCGGTCAGCAATCTGACGTTTAAATAATAAATAATTATTTAAAAATCAAATACTTATTTATTATCACCGTTGTGGTGATGCGTCCTAGTGAAGGACGCGCGGCGCTGACAGTACGAACTCCGGTAGTGTCGGTGTCGAAGGTCTGGCCGTCTTCCGCGAGCATTCGGATAACTGCCGTGCATGGTGCCAACAGGCGTCTCAATAACCGCGCCCGAGGTGTAACGAAAACCCTCTCCGGGCTTCAGTGTCGGCTCGCCCACAACGCCCTCGCCTTCTACTTCTTCGGTGCGATTGTCGGCATCGGTAATGATCCATCGCCGCGACAATAGTTTGCCGATACCGAACCCTTGTTAACGAGTGTGATGGTGTACGCGAAACACGTAACGATCCTCAATCGGGTTCTGAGTGTTCGGCCATATAAGACGTCTCTACCTCGATATCAATTTCGTAGGAATCACTCATGGATTTAACTCATCATTAAGATCGTTACACGGAACCGATACGATGTTATCGTGATCGCGATCAATCTGTATAGCACTAAGTCTTCCACCCCAAATACACCCCGAGTCGAGGCCTACCGTTGTTTTTTTAATCCGGCCTACGGTTGACCAGTGTCCAAAACCACCCGCGCGTAGAGCCGATTTTGGGGTTCGGCCAATCGAACCAGGGCCGCCACGGCGCTGTCGCCGAGTCGAGCCCGCCCCTTTTGGAAAGGTCGATCCGCCCGTCGTGATCGACAAAGCGCATCCGCGTCAGGGCGTTGGTCATAAAGCGCAGCCGATCCCAACCGCCAGCTGTGGCGACCAGAGGTTGGGGGAATCCCCGTACATATTTTCAAGGCAATCCGGCGACGCGATGAGCGAAGCATGTCGATGACTTCCCCGCCGAGAGCGTCAGCGCTTGGGCTACTCCACTTCGGGTAAAGACCGGCATGGGTCACCACCGTGTCATGCTCTTCGAGTGCAGCATTAACTCCTGGACGCAAAAGAAACTCCATGTATTCCTGGCGACGCGGGCTCTGCGAGAACGCCGTCGAGCCTGTCACTGGGCTTGGATTGCCTGACCCCGGCGTCAATCCGCAAGCAAATTGAGGTCATGGTTGCCCAGCACGCACGACACGCTTCCTTCGAGGTCGATCAGAAAATCAAGGACCGCCTCGGCGTCTGGACCTCTACCAACGAGGTCTCCGGCGAACCACAGTTGATCCGTTTTGACGTCGAATCGAATTTCGGCGAGCAGTTTTTCTAGCGGCGAGAGGCAGCCTGAACGTCACCAGACCCAGATTGCCAATGGATCAGTCTCGAGCAGCTGCTGTTCGGGCGAGTTGGTGTCATCAGGTTTTTCCTTGGGAGGCGCTCCGTCGAGGATCTGTGCCTGACGATTCTGGAAATACAGCTCGCGCATGAAGAGATACGGATCCACCCTGCATCTTCAGAATGCGGTCTACCTCGAGCAATCGTGATCGGATATCGATTGCTCGAACAGCAAAACGCGCGACGGTCACGCTCGTTTCGCCAGGCTCCCACAAGGGATCAGCGCGATAGCAAATTCGGGCACCTTACCGACAGCGTCTCTCACAGTACTCGGCCCGAGAAACGGCAGTACGAGGTAGGGGGGCCGCTGGGAACCCAAACCGCGAGTGTTTGGCCGTAATCCTTCATGGTCCGGTCAGGCCAGGCTGGCTATATCCACGATGCCGAGAGACCGATCGTGCTGTTGATTAAAAACCGATCGATGGTTTCTTTTGCACGGCTTGGCTTTCCTGGGACGTCGTTAATCCAGCGTTGTCGGGGCCCGCAGGTTATTGAAGAAATTGTTTACGCCATCTCGAAGGCGTTGCGGGAGGATCTTGCGGTATCCGACTGCCAAGGGGCGGATAAGAACCCGATCGACTCCGTCGTTAAACGCAAACATGGCGCGATTGAAGGGCTGTAGGGGATCGGCCGGAGCTTGGGCCCAGGACAGGGCGCCAAAGCCCATGAGCCAACACAGCAGCGCCGCACGTACGACACCCCCAGGGGATCGACAAACCCAGCGTTTCACGTTTTTTCTCCCTTGAATGCTCGGGCGAGGTCTCCAAGATATCGGGCCGCACGCTGCCCCATGGGCTCTGGAGCGCTGAGACGGGGTGTCAGGAGTCGCTGCAGGTCCTCAAGGTGTTGCGTTTGGGCCTCAAACCGAGCTTTGAGAACGCTGTAATCATTCTGGAGCTTCCAAAATTCATCTCCACGGCCTTCTTTTGGTGCTTTATTTACAGTGTTTTCTTTGGGTGTCACGTTACGTGTCATGTCGGTGTCATGTGTCACAGGATTCATTTCAGATCGATGACGTGACGCATCGGGCTCGCCGAATACGCGTACTAAATCGGCGATATCGAAGACATATTTCGGCCGTCCGCCGGGTTGAGATCTCTGAAAGGCGGTTAGGTGCCCTTTCTTAACGCGCCGGCGAATTGTATTGGTGGATACGCCGAACGCGCGGGCAGCCTCTGTAATTCCAATTCTTCCCGGATTTATTTTTGGCTCATTCATGAGACTGGAACCGAATTAGGAAGATCGTTGGTCGCGCCACTTGATGCCGGTGTCACCCCTCGGCATCATGTTGGCAGTATCCATCAGAGGGGTCAAGGTCCCGTGAGCGCATGAGTCATCGGTGCTTCCAGATTCCGCAATATCGTCGGATTATTCTTGCTTTGTTGTCCTTGGTTGTGCTCGCAGCAGGGGATGACGCGCGCGCAGAAGAGCCCAAGGAAACGCTTAAGCGGGTTATCGGCGCGTATTCTAAGCGCCTTCCTCTAGAGGACCCTCTGCCGGCCTTTGCGCCTCAAACAATGATCGAAATCCAGGACTACCTGATCCTGGACGTTGGGCGAGACTACGGCCTGGTTTCGGGTTATCTGTATGACCACAGAAGAGAGCCGCCGGTTGTGGGTCTTCTCCTTGAAAATATGTTTTCATCAACTGGGGCAACCCTTAAGGCATCCCCGGCGGTCGACCAGATTGTTTCGACCGCTTGGGCTGTTCGGATGAGACGCGACCTCATCGATGCTGAGGCAGGTTCAGTTCCTGTGAGCGAATTGATCGGGGAGCTCATTCCAGCCGTGGTATTTCAGGATGAGCTCCTCCCCGAGACGCAGCGTCGGCATTCGCAATCCGCGACCGCGGTGAATCTTGGTCTGCGTTATGTCGTGCTGGGACAGGCGCTGGGCAATGTGAAATGGGACGCAGCTCCTAGGTTTCGTACCGAGCTTGAGGGGCCGGATCAGTCTGTCCTCAGTACCGGCGAGGGGTTGTCCCCAAAGCCGGCGGACCTAAAAGAAAGGCTTTTAGCGACCGCTGAGGTCTTACGCCAACGCGGTCGAATGCTGCGAACTGATGATCTCGTTCTGCTTGGTTTGGGCGATGGCGTTGTCCTTAATGAGGCAAGCCGAGCCACCGCGCGCTTTCAGGTAGGGACTGAAGAGCGGCGCATCGTTTTCGCCATACGCCGCTGATTCAGTTCGCTGATCGTAGCAGGGCATTTACCCGGCGAACGTCATCCTCGTCGAGGTCGCCCGAGAGCCTTTCGAGTTCGAGCATCTGCAGAACGTAGTCGTAGCGCTCTTTCAGGTAGTCACGCTGCGCGCCGAACAGATCCCGCTGAGCGTCCAGGACCGCGATGTTGGTGGTTAATCCCGCGGTCAAACTCTCTTCCTTTGCCAACAGCGCGTTCTCGCCGGCCCGAACCGCTGCGGCCAGGGCATCCAGTCGGCGCAACCGACTTTTAACGCCGAGAAAGGTCTGACGGGTGTCTCGCCGGATCTCACGTACTGACGCGTCATAATCAGAGCGAGACGCATTGAGGTTATCGGCCGCTTCACGCACGCGCGCATTGACCAGCCCGCCTTGGTAAAAAGGAATGTTGACCGAGAGCAGCAGCCGACCGTATGAGTCGCTGCCGGCCGTCGGCGTGTCGGAATAATTTCCGGAGACCTGAAGGCCAACAGTAGGTAATCGCTGCGCTTTTTGGCGATCAATCTCGAGACTCGACAGGTCGATTCCTAGGCTCTTGGCCTTTAAGGATGCGTTCTGCTCCAGCGCACGCTCGACCCATTGCTCTGCGTCATCGGGCTGCGGCGCGCCGAGCACCACGGTTGCTGGGAGGGGCAATATGTCGCCGATATCCTCACCGACCAACACGACGAGAGCTTGCTTTGCGTCGTCCAGCAGTTTTTCTGACTCGATGGTATCAGCGACGGACTTTTCAAATCGCGCGCTCGCATCGAAGAGTTCGGTTTTGGTTCCGAGACCGACATCCAGCCGTTCCTGAGCGAGCTCAAGCTGCCGGGCGATGGCCGTCTGATTGCGTTTTGAAAGCTCAAGATTGTCTTGTGCCGCAAGCACGGTGAAATACGCTCTTACCGATCGGCTAATGAGAGTCTCGGAGGCCGTTTGAAACACAAGTTCCGCCTGACTTGCTTTGGTATTGGCCTGATCAACAGAGATACGCGTGCTTTTGTTGTAGAGCGATTGCGATACCGAAACACCGGCCTGAGTGATGTCAATCCGATCTGAGGTTGCGTCGGTATAGCTTCCCGAAGCGCTCAACTGAGGTCGCCGCGCGGCTTGCGCCTGGGGCACCAACTGCCCCGCCGCGTCGAGGCGAAAGGCGGCTGCGGCGAAGGTGGGATCCTGATTCTTGGCCATCAGATAAACGTCAAGAAGGTCCGAGGAAGGGACGGCTTGCGCAGGGCTCTTGGCCCCCGTTGATGAACTCGCGACCGCGCTGACTTGCGTTTCACCAACCGCCTCAACGACGCTGTTATTTCCTTGGCTGCCGGGAATCAAGAGAACTTGACCGGGGTAGATCACCGGATTTGCGCCGAGATTGTTAGCCTCGATGAGCGCGGCGCATGGCTGATTAACCGACTCTGCAATCTCGCATGGGGTATCACCTGCTTGGACAACGTATTCGGAGGCCTG
>JAYPPP010000009.1:0-57325 GCA_038131525.1 Gammaproteobacteria bacterium
TCGTCGTCTGTGGCATGGGACCCCCAAGCTCGGGCGCGCTCACGGTGGGACAAATTCTAGGCCTGCTGGAGCGCTTCGATCTCGCGAGCCCGGATGCGAAAAGTATTCACCTTATCGCAGAGGCGTCGCGTTTAGCGTATGCCGATCGTGCTAAGTACATGGCCGACGCTGACTTTGTAGCGGTGCCCACCCAAGGATTGTTGGACAGAAACTATCTCAATCAGAGAAGCGAGCTCATCGAGACCGAAAAAAGCATGGGAAAGGCTACACCGGGGTCACCGCCCGGGGCGCCTCTAGCGCTCTCCTCGATGCGCCAGCCGGAAGCGGCGGGTACCAGCCATATCAGCATCGTGGATCAGTACGGCAATGTCGTCTCCATGACCACAACCATTGAGTCAGGATTTGGAAGCGGCCTCATGGCCGGGGGCTTTTTGCTAAATAACGAGATGACGGATTTCTCGTTCAAAAGCGAAACGCAAGGTAATCCTATAGCCAATCGGGTGGAAGGCGGGAAACGGCCGCGGAGCTCAATGGCACCTACCATCGTGCTCGATACCCGCGGTGAGCCGCTGCTTGTTGCAGGATCGCCAGGCGGAAGTCGAATTATCTGCTACGTGACGCAAGCATTGATAAGCATTCTGGACTGGGGAATGACTCCGCAGACCGCGGTCTCCATGCCGCATTTTTGCAACCGAAACGGACCCACCGAACTCGAGGCGGGCAAGGATACTGAAGCTCTTCGTACCGCTCTAGAGACCCTGGGACATGAGGTTCGCGAGCGGGAAATGAACAGCGGACTCCATGTTATTCAACGAAGGCCGGACGGCCGCCTTTCGGCAGGTATCGATCCTCGAAGAGAGGGCACGGCCGCGGGAGAGTAGCGTTAGTTTTCCAGCGTCTCAATAATGCGAAGATGATAGTCGCGTTGATCAAAGCGACTCATCTCCTGCAGACCTGTCGGACTCGTAATGTTGACCTCGATTAGCATCCCCCCGATCACATCGATACCGGCAAAACGCACCCCGTGGTCAACGAGGTCACGGCGCATGGCCTCACAAATCTCCTGATCTCTTTCAGTAATGGGGGCGGGCTGCGCACTGCCGCCTTGATCGAGATTATTAAGCTCGGCACCTTCTTTATGAACTCGAAGAATTGCACCGAGCGGTTGACCGTCCAGCAGAAGAATGCGCTTATCGCCTTCTCGGGCTGCCGGTAAATACTCCTGAGCAATGACCCAATGCCGCTCCCCGTGGGTTGCCTCAGATAGCTGCTGATAAAGAAGCTCCTGGGGGGTATTTTTCTCCAGAAAAATAATGCCCTTCCCGCCGTGACCATCCACAGGTTTTACGGTAATGCGATGCTGATCCGACAGAAAATCCGCTAACTCGGCGACCCTTCGAGAGACCAGTGTTCGCGGTGTCAGCTCGGGATACCGCAAAGCGGCAAGCTTTTCGTTCCAATCGCGAAGGGTGGCAGGCCGGTTGACTACCTGAACACGCGACGGCAGGTAATCCAAAATCAGGGTGACATAAAAATAACTGCGGTCAAACGGCGGATCATGACGAACCCACACCACGTCCATCGAATCTAACGCAAGCGTTTCAGTTGCTTGCACGTCAAAGGGTCGTTCCGTATCCGCAAAAACGTTAACCCGACTCGCTCGTGTGAAAACCTCGTTGTGCTTCAGAAACAACGCGCCCGGATCAACATAGAACACCTCATGGCCGCGAGACTGGGCGGCCAACATCAGGAAATAGGTCGTGTCCTTATGCGCCTTAACCCCCTCTAGGGGGTCCATAATGAAAGCGTGCTTCATCACGTCAGCATAGCATTTACGGGCAGGCTAATGCGATGATTCCTCAGCGTCCGCGACGGCGTCCCCCTCGACTGCGCCGCGGCTCATCCGCGGCGTGGGCGTGATCGTGACTACAGGCGCTTCGCGTTCCAGCGGTGACCGGGCCCAATATTTCAACGATACGATCAATATCGGGTCTTGATCGCGGGACGTGGGTTACCAACGCGTCGTGCATTGCGCTCAGGTGAGCGGGTGTGGTTCCACAGCAGCCCCCAATGATCCGTGCCCCTGTATCCCGCGCCAAACGGGCATACTCGGCCATCAGTTCGGGTGTACCGCTATACTGAATCTCGCCGTCAATGAACTGGGGAATACCGCAGTTTCCCTTCGCCACCAGGACATCATCGGCGCCGGCACGCTCACGCATGGCCAGAATCGTTCCGACCAGATCAGAGGCGCCTACCCCGCAATTTGCGCCATACCCGCTTAAACGCGGCACCGTCTCTAGATAGATATCAACCAGTTGCGCCGGCGGCACACCCATCATCGTGCTGCCGTTGGTGTCGAACGTCATGGTTGCAACAATAGGCAATCCCGCCTCCGCTGCCCCCATGCCGGCCGCCTGAAGCTCTTCTTTTGATGACATCGTCTCCAGCCAAATAACATCTGCACCGCCCGCGGCCAGGGCTTTCGCTTGCTCGGCGAAAGCGGCTGTCGCATCCTCTTTGGTCAGCGTACCAACGGGCTCCAGAATCTCACCCGTTGGCCCGACAGAGCCGGCAACAATTACCGATCGACCGGCCGCATCCGCAACTTTTCGCGCTATTTGCGCGGCGGCCTTATTCAGTTCTTCGACGCGCTGATCGGCCTGATGCAGCTTCAGTCGATAGGCCGAGCCCCCGAAGCTTTTTGTCAGAACAATATCCGCGCCCGCATCAATGAACTGCTGATGGAGCGATGCGACACGGTCCGGATGATCCACATTCCAGAGTTCCGGGCGTCGCCCGACTGCAGGCCCATAGCAAAATAATTTGTGCCCGTCGCACCATCCGCGAGCAGCCACTCCCGCTCGGCGAGCATCTGTTGAAGAAGATTCGTTGACATCGCTGTCTCCTGATCGCTGAGATCCCGGGCGGTTCGATGATTCGCCCATAAAAACCCGCGCCAGCTTTCGCTAGAGCGGGCCTCACAGACAGCGCGCTTTAGCAAACTTATAAAGCGCCTGCAAGCTGACAATCAAATCGGCGCTGATCTCATGATACCAAAAAAGAGTCTGAGGGGTAACTGCGAAGAAAAACTTCTGGGACGCCGCTACACAAGAGCGGTTTAAATAAGGGCGCTAGAAAATCGACGCCAGAGGATCATTCGGATCAACCCCAGGCATGAACGGCCGCTTACGGTCCTGGTCGGTCAACTGATAAATCGCGCCCAGCCAGTTGTTAAAGATAATCTTGCCCGTATCGCCCCAGGTGTTGTCGGTCGTAATTTCGGATTCCGGAAAATCCCGACAGCCCCGCCCTGCACTGCGAGCGGCCTCGGCTTCTGAGCGAAAGTCGTTCAGGTAAGTGACCATATCATCCGTGAAGTAATGCGCCGGAAACGGTGGATAGTCGTCAATCTCGCCCGAAATGAAGCGGTTCACCTCGCGCTTATATTCCTTCAGAAGCGTGAAGCTGTCGTACTCGGGATGGCCCTGGAAATAGACGAAGCGAATACCGTCTTCACTGGTGGCTAGGTGAACGCCGGCTTCCTGACTCTCTACCAATACCTGTTGCGAGTGTTCACGCATGGTCGTCGCGGAGATATCGTTCCATCTCGAGTGAGGCACATCAAACCGAGTATTGATACCCCGAACCAAGGGGTGCTCCATAATGACACGATGCGGATATACGCCCCAGCGTTTTTCCGCAAGCGGCTGACGACGGACTCCATGAAAATGCAAAAACGCACCATGGGTTGCAAGGCACGCGCAGAGCGTAGAGGTCACGTTATCTTTTGCCCAATCCAGCGTATCGCACATAGGCTGCCAGAATTCTTCGTCCGAAAGCTCATCACAAACCGGATTTGCCCCTGTCACAATGAGGGCGTCGAGCCCTCTGCTCTTAGCGTGTCAAAATCAAAATAGTAAGAATCAATGCGCCTGCGCCTGCCCACCGCGTGCTACGGATGAGGGCGAAAAGGGATACACATAAAATTGCGCGATGCGGTTACAGCCGCCGATCAGACGAAGAAACTGCCGTTCCGTTGCCTCGAGAGCTGCATCCGGCATGTTATTCATAAGCCCAATATGCAGCTCGCGGATATCCTGAGACACCGCTCGGTCCCGCGTCAGTACATCACCGCCCTCTCGACGAAATCGTTCAAAGCTCGGTAGGCCTGAGTTGGCGACGATAGGCATGCCTAGCCCAAAGCCTCACAGATCCATTCGATAAATTCCGCCTCGCCGTGAATATCATCAATGCGGTCTGCGGGTAACACAATGCCATATTTTTCGGCGATGGCCTCATAGCGCGGCATGCGGTGATCGACCAGACGGGGGAAAATCCATCGGAAAAGATCATCGGGAACGATTTCTTCGGTACTCGCGATCCCGCTGTCCAAAAGATATTGCGGAAGCACTCGATCAAGAAATTCGCTTTGATAGTACATGGGTTTTGGGTCTGCAAGAGACCGCTCAATGATCCGCTCAAGCATCGCTTCCGAGGGTTTCAGATAGACGATGAGCGTGTCTTCAGCCAATTGCTCCAAAACGCCCGGTTCATCGAGCTCGCACAGGCTCCCACCCGCATCGTTGATGAAATGCGGATACCCATAAATTTCCTTCGCCTTGGCTATAAAGTCGCGCACATCCCGCATCGCGCAAATTTCCGCATGACGATGCAGAGCTTGGCGACGTTTGAATTCGTCAACCGATAAGCCGCCCAGCGCACGATCGCCGATCATCCCGAGAAAGGCTGACATCGGACGCAAATTATCGATCGTGATGTTATGGCAGAGGTAGATCGAGTCGGTTCGCAACAGATCAGCCAGAAACGGTGACTTCATAGCCTCCCGTTTCACGTTATCGAGAATAGGCTCGTCGAGGTAGCGCGTTCCGATCCGATAATCGCCTGAGTAGTGAAACCAGGTACGAGGCGACAATCTTGAGGCGAGCGTCGTTTTGCCGGCACCCGACATGCCGAGCAGCGTAACGGCCTTGTTGGAGGAGCGCCAAAACTCGGCGCCCGTAAGATTTTTCTGGTACATAAAAACCTAGGTTTGTGTCAAAGGCTCCAAGGCCTGTCGAAGCGAGTCCGGCAGTGGTCGCGGGCGCCGCTCAAGCCGATCCACATAAACATGCGTAAAACCCCCAATCGCTGCCGGGGCTTCATCTAAGGCCCCGTACAGGCCCACCTCGTAGGAAACGCTACTCGTTCCCAGGCGTCTTACGCGCAGACCGCAGTCTACCGCCCCGGGATAGGCCAGCGGCTTAAAAAACTGGCACTCCGACGAAACCACCAGCCCTATAACGTCCCCAGAATGAATGTCCAACGTATCCCGCTCGATCAGAAACTGGTTCACCACGGAATCGATGTACGTAAAGTAGACCGCGTTATTGACGTGCCCATAGACGTCGTTATCGCCCCAACGTGTCGTCAGTGTCTGCCAGTAAGCGTAGGCGCCGCGGGAGGTTTCGCGCAGCGAAGGCTCGCAGCGTTCAGTCAAGAGGAGACCTTAACGACCGTCCGCCCCACCACCGAGCCGGTCAGATAGGCCTCAAAGGCCCCTGGCAGATCGTCAAAATCGATGGTTCGCGGAGCGATCAAATCTAAATGCGCCGGCTTAAGGTCATCTCCCAAACGTTGCCATGCGCGATTTCGAAGGCTCGTTGGCATTTCAATTGAATTAATACCCAAAAGCGAAACCCCGCGCAGAATAAAGGGCATAACCGTTGTTTCGATTTTGATCCCGCTGGCATTTCCAATTGAGGCGATGTTTCCCCAGGGTTGCACCGTGCGGGTGAGCCAACCCAGCGTATCCCCACCCACGTTATCAACCGCGCCTCCCCACAGGCCTTTCTCCAGCGGGCGGGACCCCATTTCAAGTTCGTGCCGATTAACAAACTCAGAGGCGCCTAGCGTGCTCAAGTAATCGTGCTGATCTGATTTACCCGTTAATGCAACGACGTTAAATCCCTTAGCGGCGAGCATATCAATGGCAATACTGCCCACCCCGCCGGTCGCACCGGTCACTAACATGGGGCCATGATCGGGGGATTGCCCGTTCTCTTCCAAACGGATCATAGCGATTGCCGCGGTGAACCCGGCGGTACCGATCGCCATCGTGTCACGAAGACTAAGGCCGTCAGGAACGCGCACCACACAATCGGCCGGGACACGAGCTATCTCTGAAAAACCGCCATCGCGAGTCTCGGAAAGCCCACAGCCGCAAACCAATACCTCATCGCCCGCTTTATAGGCATCGCTTTCGCTGGACTCCACAATGCCTGAGAAATCGATCCCGCCGTTTAACTGCTCGGCTCTCAGAATCTTCGCCTTGCCGGTAGCAGCCAGGGCATCTTTGAAATTGATACCGGAGTAGGCAACCCGGACCACGACCTCGCCCTGCGTTAGCTGATCAACTTCCAGGTTCTCAAAGCCGGTGCTGACACCTTTTTCCTGCTGGTGTATTCTGAAAGCCTTAAACGACATAGATGGAAATCTCCTTTTCGGGCCGGCGCCCTCACGGTGACGGGGCGGGGAAGCGGCAGATTTTACCGCGGGCTGGATGTCCAGCACCAACGCTCAGGGAGCCAGCCCTATCACCAGAGCTATCGCAAGATTAAATTCGCATCCGAACATGGGACCGCAAAATGCAAGAAGACACTTTATTCAGCAAAATCGTCAAGAAAGAACTTCCCGCAGATATTGTCTTTCAGGACGAGCGAGTGACCGCGTTTCGGGACATCGCACCCCAGGCGCCGACCCACATACTCATCGTGCCCAACAAGATAATCCCTACCGTGAACGATGTGTCCGAGGAGGATGAAGCCACTTTGGGACACCTCTTCATCGTGGCCCGCAGGATTGCCCAATCGGAAGGCATCGACGCCAACGGCTATCGTCTACTGGTTAATTGCGGCCGGGATGCCAATCAGGAGGTGTTTCATTTGCACATGCACCTCCTCGGCGGGCACCCGCTTGGCCCCATGCTGTCAAAGAGAAACTAATCGCCGTCCTCAACCTTGCGGCGTTCGCGCTCTCGAAGTTCGATTCGGCGAATTTTTCCGGTAGTGGTCATCGGCAGATCGTCAATGAATTCAATTTCTCGAGGATATTCGTAGGCCGCGCGTTCGCGCCGAACGCGATTTTGGATTTCTTCTTTTAACGCTTGTGAGGGTTGCGCGCCAGGCGCCAACACAATGAAGGCCTTGATGATCTCACCACGAAGATCATCCGGAATACCAATCGCCGCGGCCTGCGCCACCGACGGATGCTTGAGTATGCTGTCTTCGATTTCACCGGGGCCAATGCGGTGGCCCGCGCTTGAAATCACATCATCCTTACGCCCCATAAACCAAAGATAACCGTCGTCATCTCGGTATCCTAAATCGCCGGTGGACCACCAGGGGCCGATAAATTTGTCTTGGGTCGCCTGCTCACGCTTCCAATATCCCAAAAACATCACCGGGTCATCCCGATGGGCGCAGAGTTCACCCACCTCACCATCGGCAAGCACGTTACCCTCTTCATCAACCGGCTCCACCCGATGTCCCGGGTAGGCTTTTCCCATGGCGCCGGGTCTGACCGACATGATTGCCGAACAATTTCCCACCAGATAATTAAATTCTGTCTGTCCCCACATCTCATTAACCTCGACCTGAAAGGCATCGCGTGCCCACTCGTATATGTGAGCGCCTAGAGATTCGCCCGCAGACATCACGCTCCGAAGATTCACCCCCTGCAAGGTCGCAGCAGAGACCTGCCTCAGCATCTTGAGTGCGGTGGGAGGAATGAAAGCGTTTCGAACGCGATACTGCGCCATCAGCGCACAGGACCTGTCCGGTTCGAATCGTCCGTCGTATCCAACAACGGGTCGCCCATAAAACCAGGACGGAATCAGTCCATCAAGTAAACCCCCCGTCCAGGCCCAGTCCGCCGGCGTCCACATGACGTCATTCGCCTGTGGGAAAAAATTTTGAGACAACTCGAACCCCGGAAGATTGCCGAGCAAACAGCGATGTGCAAGAACCGCGCCTTTGGGCGGCCCTGTGGTGCCCGAGGTGTAGATCACAAGAGCCGGGTCATCAGCGAGCGTATCCACCGGATTCAATTGATCGGATGCCTTTTCCAGCAATGGCCAAAACCCACTTGTGAGGTCATCGCAGTCAATAATGAATTCAAGCTCGGGAGCTCTTTTCGCAGCTCGACGAGTTGCTCAGTCGCGGCAGCCGTCGTGATCACTGCCCGAGCGCCGCTGTCTTCTAGGCGGTATTTGAGCGCATCGATACCAAACAGAATGGATAGGGGTAACGACAGCGCGCCAATTTTCCAGGCCGCCAGATGCGCAAGTCCGGTCTCAATACGCTGCGGCAGAAGAATCGCGATCCGATCGCCCTGCTGATGCCCAGGCCAAGGAGCGCATTGGCCAGCTGGTTCGAAAGGCGACGCAGGTCGTCAAACGTGTAATCCGTCGATCCACCCTGCTCGCTCACACACTGAAGCGCTACGCGCTCGCGGCCATCGGCATGTCGATCGCAGACCGAACGGGCCATGTTGAAGCGATCCGGTATCGCCCAACGAAATTGACGGTGAATATCTTTGAAATCTGTCTTAGACGCATCTAAAAGCGTTTCGATTTGATTCATATGACCACCCTTAACCAAAGTTCAGAATTACTTCACCTTAGAGATAATCGCGTCATACGCAACAATCAAGGGCTGAGAAAAACGTCACGTCGTCTGCCGTCAGGTTTCAGCAGGTGACAAATTGGGAACTTGAACGGATCATCTGCCGTCTTTGCCCGGTCAAACATGCTCGCCTTCGCCTGCCCGACCACCGCGATCGCGCTGTATCTCGCAGACCGTAAAACGGCAGGACCGAGACTGATTCGCTCTGTGGGTGCCGCGATGGCAGTGGACGCTACGACGGTAGCCTTAGTCTCAAGATTTTCCTGCCGCCGGGAAATAAAGACGCAATATGCCCATCGGATCCCATGCTTATAAAAGACAGTCAATAGGAAGCGGAGCGCGAGCGACACACGCAGCGACCGAAGGCAAAGCATCTACTGCGTGGCAATCCTGAGTTTGAGAGCCGAAATTTCGCGGCCGACGCATGACCATGTAAAGTCCTCGCGCACTAGACATTCGTTACTCTGGTGAGATGTTGGATCTACCCAACGGTCATCAATCAGAATAATGTGGATCTTCTCCCAATCCATTGGCATCTGGGCCAGCATTGGGAAAATAGCTGCTGCGGTTTGCCCCACATACACCAAGCTTGCCCGATTTCTTAATTTAAGGGTGCTCGATAACCGGTGCTAACAGACCGTGAATCGCAGCGAGCGCGTCTTCTCGCTCAGAGTAATGCTTCAGAACAATATTTTCACTCGTCATATTGAAATCAGCCGGGCTTGATCCGTGACGAAATGCCTGTGATCAGGAAAAGTGCCGTCGCGCTCAGAATTATCGTTGGACCTGCTGGGGTGTCGGCATAGAAGGAGGCGCCGAGCCCCGCCGCTACCGCGACCACGCCCATACCGATTGCAATTGCCGCCATGCGCTCGGGCGTCCTCGCGAGCGGACGAGCTGCCGCTGCTGGAATGATCAACATAGCCGTAATCAGTAAAGCGCCCACAATTTTTATAGCCACGGCAACCAATACGGCCATCAGCAGCACCAGCACCATTTCCTCTCTGCGCGCATTCAAACCTTGGGAGACGGCAAGATCTTGATTCAGGGTTGCCAGCAAAAATGCCGCCAGCGCCAACGAAGAGTGGCCAGAATGAACGCGGCGCCGATTGCAATCACAATCAAATCAGCCGGCTGACTGCCAAGATATCGCCGAACAGATAGCTCGACAGATCTACCCGCACGCCCGATAGGAAGGAGACTGAAACCAACCCCAACGCGAGCGCACCATGGGCGGCTACGCCTAAGAGAGTATCTGGTGTACAGGCGACCGGAAAACACTACAAGAAGAACGGCAATCAAGGGCAGAAAATAAGACGCCCACGAATATAGAGAGAAAATGCGAGGAGATGGTGACACCAAAAATCGCGGCATGGGCCGTGGCATCACCGAAATAGGCCATTCGTCTCCAGACCACAAAACAACCCAAGGGCCCGCGGCGAAGGCCAGCAAGACTCCACCCACAAGGGCACGGACCAGAAAATCATCAAGCATCGTGATGACCCTCAGCGTGCTCATGACTATGGTCATGCTCGTGTCGATAAAGCGCAAGCGCGCCTTCTGTCCCAAAGCCAAAAAGCGCCTGATATTCCGGAGCCGCTGAAACCAACGTGGGCGTGCCTTGGCAGCAGACATGTCCATTCAGGCAGATAACATGATCTGATGAGCGCATCACAACGTGCAGATCATGGCTGACCATCAGCACCGAACAACCCTGCTCCCGTCGGACATCATCGATCAAGCGATAAAAGGCGGCGACAGCAGGCTGATCCAATCCTTGGGTCGGCTCGTCGAGCACCAGCAGATCGGGTCGTAATAAAAGCGCGTGTGCCAGCAACGCTCTTTGGAACTCTCCACCTGACAGCGAGGCCATCTGCTGTTGCAGAAGCGATCCGATTCCCACCCGCTCCGCCGTGCTAACCCGCTCGTTAATCGAACTCACCCCGGAAAGCGCAAGCCAACGCGATATCGTCATCGGCATAGCCCGATCGATAGCTAGGCGTTGCGGCACATATCCAATGCGAAGCCCAGCCTCACGCACCACCACCCCGTTAGTCGGTGACTGAGCCCCAATCAAAACCCTTAATAAGGTCGTTTTACCCGACCCGTTGGGCCCAACAAGCGTGACAATCTCACCGCGAGAAATAGATAAATCCACGTCTTGAAGGATCTGCTTGCCATCGATCTGGACCGACACGGCCTGTGTCGCAATCAATGTCATCCACCACCCCTGGCACTGGGTGCAGCGACCCTCTAATTCAATGGTCGTCTGGCGAATATCAAATCCGAGCTCGCGGGCGGCCTGATCAAGCACTGAACGCCTGGTCTGAGCTGTGGTCTCAGCGACCCGCCGACAGAGCCCACAAATCATAAATACCGGCGAATGTCCGGACTCAGCATTCGCGCAGGCCACGAAGGCATTAAGTTTCTCGATTCGATGCGCTAGGCCGTTACTCACCAAAAATCCAGAGCACGATAAGCTACCGGCGGCTTGCGCGAAAGCCCGCCGTTGCGAGCTGATCAAGGACCTCGTAGGCGCCCAGCGGAACGTGGGATTGGGTCAGAATCTCGAGCACTCTCATTCTCACAGGTGTCAGGCGCAATCCGCGCTCGGAACAGATCGACCGGGCGCTGCGGATCATCTCCTTCGCACACCGCGAATGATCGTGCTCCAGGAAAGCGGGATTGGGTGTCGTTTTATTCATAGTCGATAAAGTTGTCTGCATCGACGAAGCCCAATGAGTTAAACGTCATGGGCTCAGACACCTTTTTACCTCATCCGCGATATCCTTGAGTAGCTCTCGATAAAGGTGCGGCCCGGGCGTTCGTCGGACGCCCTCCGGGTCCAGAAGGCCAACCTTTACTGAGCCCGCCGCGAAGACGCTATGAATCAATCCCGGATCAAATTGAGGTTCCGAGAGAACACATATGGCATCACCTCGATCGACCAGTTGGCGTAATTGCATCAAACGTTTTGGGCTCGGCGTAGACGCATCGGCCGACAGCAAGGCCCTCGCGCGGTGAACCCAAATCTTCTCTCCCAGTATTGATAAGCGTCGTGAAATACAATAAAGCCCTGTGTTTTAAGACCTTCAAGGTCGCTTCGGATCTGATCGGTCAGCGCGGATATCTCAAACGCAGCCGAGACTGCGTTCTGTCGATAACGATCTGCGTTTTTGGGGTCTACCTTCGAAAGCACTCAGCGATGGCCGTGATCCAGATACGTGCGTTTTGAGGATCAGCCATAGGTGCGGATCAATCCCGTCAGTCGGATGAGCATGGTTATGCTCGTTATCTTCCGAACCGTCAGACCCATGACCTTCTGTGTGTTCGCTATCATGCGCTTCTGGCGATCGCCCTCCTCGAAAAGCGCTTTGCTTCGATATTTCAGGGTAACGATTCCCGCTACCGACGAAAGTTCAATGCGTCGTGCATCCGGAGCCAGCACTGGCAACCGCGGTTCCAGCCAGGGCGTAAGACCGGACCCACGAAGAAAATAACCTCTGCGTCCTGCAATACCTTAGCGTCGGAAGGTCTTAACGAATAATGGTGAGGCGAGGTTCCGGGTCGTATGAGAACCGCGGGCTTGCTCACTCCCCGTCCATCACCGCCAAACCAGTGATTGAATCGGAGCGATGTCGGTGATCACGCGAACCGATGGCTCGCAAAGCGCTGCTCAGACCCGTTACAGCCCTAAGAAAAATAGAGCTATTGCGGCGTAGCGCTGGCGGAGGTACTGCTTAGGAAAGACTAAATTCATTATGTTATATCATAACATAATTGGAATCTCAAACCCCAATTATCAAGACGACCTAACGCGTAGCGTGGGACAATCGCAGCGCCTAGACGGCTGGAACCACCCTCGCGCTCTTTTCAAAGAACCGCGCAATCATCTAATACGGAGCTCACTGTCATGTCGCTTGAAGGAAAAAAGCACCTGCATTCACACTCACGGACCAAACCGGAAACAAGGTTCGACTGGCTGAACTCGCCGGTCAGTGGGTCGTGCTGTATTTTTACCCTAAGGATGACACCCCGGGCTGTACGATCGAAGCGCAGGATTTCACCAAGGATCTGAAGAAATTTGGAGCCTTAGGAGCTTCCGTGTTTGGCTGCAGTCCTGATTCCGTCGAGTCTCACCAAAAATTCATCGCAAGTACAAGCTGAAAGTGAATCTTCTGTGTGACCCGGACCATAAGGTCATGAGCAAGTACGGTGCTTGGGGCGAGAAGAATATGTACGGGAAGATTACCCAGGGCGTCATCCGTTCGACCGTATTGATCGACCCTAAGGGTAAGGTCGCAAAACACTGGCAGCGCGTCTCAGCAAAAGGGCACGCGGAAGCGGTCCAAAAGGCGTTGAAAGAACGGCAGGCCTAACTGGACTAACGAGCCACAAAAAAGACGTTATCCGTTTTTACCAGTAGCGTAGGGCGTCTGCATAAACCTCACGAAGGTCCTGCAGGGTCACGGGCCTGGGCGAGACGGATAACAGGCGCTGCTGGGCGCCAGCGGCTTCGGCAAGCGCCGCTACATCCGCCTCATTAAACCCCACGCCCGATATGCCGTTCGGTACGCCGGTCGCCTGCATCATCTGCTCGATATAACCCGCCAAGACAGCGCCGGCGTCATCCACTGAAACTCCCCCGACGCTGGCGCCCAGCAGTTGAGCGCCCTCGAGATGCCGCTCAGGACAGCCTGGTGCTGTAAAACGGTAGGCGGCGGGCGCGTTGACGATGACTGACATCCCGTGCGGGCATATCGGCGCCGCGTCCGGATAACCCACCGGTTGGTAGTCACGCACGCGACCGGATACCGGATAGGACATGGCGTGGGGTAAGTGGCAGCCCGCGTTGCCAAAACCGATTCCGGCAAGGGTCGCCGTAAACATCATGCCATGACGGGCCTCATGGTCGGACGCATCGTTTACGGCACGCACCAAAAATTGTCCCGCGAGCCGGAGCGCCTCGCGACAAAGGACATCGCTAAACGGGTTTGCCCCTTGCGTCATCGGCCGTCCGCTTATATCAACAGGCGCCGGTCGGTCGGAGAATGGTTTCGCAGTTAATGCCTCGAGCGCGTGGCTGATTGCATCAAACCCGGTCGCCGCCATGACTGTAGCCGGCAACGACTCAGTCCAGCGGGGATCGACGATCGCTCTATCGGGCAACATATATCGAGAGGCAATACCCGTCTTTGACTCCATGGCCAGAAGGTCGAAAACCGCAATGCCGGTCGCCTCGCTACCCGTGCCAGCCGTAGTCGGGCATGCAATATGCGGGCGAAGGGGTCCTGGCACTGTGCGCCCGCCACCGATGGGCGCGTTCACATAATCCATAAAATCGGCCGGCCAACTGCTGTAAAGGTTGGCCGCCTTACACGTATCCATCACCGATCCACCACCAATCGATATGAAGCCATCCACCTTTTCGCGAACGGCAAAATCGGTCGCGGCTCTGAACGAAGCGTCAGTCGGCTCCACTCGGACTGACTCGTAAATCGTTACATCGATCCCCTGCTCCGACAGAGCATGGACGGCTTCGTCAAAGAGTGGCAGGCGACGAACCTGCGCATCGGTAAAGATTGCCGCGCGCCGCATCCCAAGCGAAGCGGCCTCCTGGCCCAACTCTTTAATAACGCCGTCGCCATAACGCAGGCGACTCACGTCTGCCGAGAAGACGTTCTCAAAGCCTGGTTCAAATTGATAGTAATGACAACAACCCATGGAAGCTCCGATGCTCGGGGGCACTACACCTTCTGGGATTTCTCCAGCGCCTGATCGATGTCCCAGAGGATGTCGTCAAGCGTTTCCAATCCCACGGACATCCGCACCATATCTGGCGTCACTCCTGCCCGCAGCTGTTCGTCCTCGTTAAGCTGACGATGCGTTGTCGAGGCAGGATGAATAACGAGCGTTTTGGCGTCACCCACATTCGCCAAATGACTTAAAAATTGAGCGCTCTCTATGAACTTAATCCCGGCAGCCTCACCCCCTTTTATACCGAAGGTGAGCACTCCACCCGCACCTCGCGGCAGATATTTGCGCGCTAAGGCATGGTAAGGGTTGTCTTCGAGTCCCGCGTATTTCACCCAAGAGATGGCCGGGTGGGCCTGAAGATGTTGGGCCACTTGCAGCGTATTGGTGCAGTGCCGATCCATGCGCAGCGGAAGCGTCTCAAGGCCTTGAATAAAAAGAAATGCACTGAGTGGGCTCATCGTCGGGCCGAGGGTTCGAAGGGTTTCCATCCGCGCCTTGGTGATGAATCCGAAATCTCCGAATGTTTCGTAGAAGCGGATTCCGTGATAACCCTTTGAAGGCTCGGTCAGACCCGGGAACTTCCCGTTATCCCAATTAAATTTCCCTGACTCAACGATCGCTCCCCCAATGGATGTCCCGTGCCCTCCAATCCATTTGGTCACAGAGTGCACCACGATATCAGCACCAAACTCAAACGGCCTGCAGAGATATGGCGTGCCGAATGTGTTATCGATCACCAGCGGGACTCCTGCATCATGCGCGATGTCCGCGACAGCGGCGATATCAAACACGTTATTGAGAGGATTGCCGATGGTCTCGCCGTAGATCGCTTTTGTGTTCGGCGTCACGGCACGCGCGAAGTTTTGGGGATCATCCGGGTCCACAAAGATCGTATTGATACCCATTCTTCGGAAGGTGTAATCAAATTGCGAATACGTCCCGCCATAAAGAGTCCGGGAAGCCACAAGATCATCGCCCGCCTCCAGCAGCGTTAACAGTGCCACCATCTGAGCGGCCATCCCGGAACCCACCACCAGACCAGCACGCCCCCCTTCGAGGGTAGCCAGGCGCTCCTCAAGGATGGCGTTCGTGGGATTCATCATCCGCGAATAAACGTTACCGAAGGTTTGCAGATTAAAAAGACTGGCCGCATGGTCAGTGCTGTCAAACACATATGAGGTCGTCTGATAGATTGGGGTGGCGCGCGAGGCAGTCGCGGCATCGGGAAGTTGCCCGGCATGCAGACACAGGGTCTCAAAACCAAACTTACGATCGCTCATACTGATCTCCTTAATAGACGAGCCACTTCGGGCGCTTGGCTGAGATTACGTTTGTCGTCACGCCGAATAAACCCAAGCCTCCCAGGAGTCGACCGTGCTCGATCTTCACACAACGATCAGCGACCACATCCAATCCGGCGCTCTCGGCGATCTTTGATGCCTCCTCATTAATCACGCCAAGCTGTAGCCAGAACACTTTTGCGCCGATCGCGACCGCGCCTTGGGCCAGTGGTGGGGCCGCCTCAGGACGCTGGAACACGTCGACAACATCGACCGCAATATCCGAGGGAATTGCCTCAAGGGTGGGATAGCACGTCTCGCCGAGAACCGATTCGTAGTTGGGATTCACCGGAATAATCCGATATCCATGATCCTGCATGTATTTTGCGGCGAAGAAGCTAGGCCGCCACCAATTTGCTGAGAGACCCACCACGGCAATGACTTTGGATTGGACGAGAATGCGACGAATCTCCTCGATTTCATTGATCATAAAGCCCGGACCCCTCTCAAGCGAATTTGTTATTCATACCGTTTCAGTGTATTGCCTAATCACGGATGAGTACAAGGTCGACCGGTACCGGCTGGGTCAGATCATCCAGCACAGGACATCCGCTGTTCACGCTGAGTTTTAAACGCTCTAAATCGTCGTCACTGGCGCTACTTCGAACTCGGATTTCTCCTGTAATCTTTGAGAAACCCGCGCGCGTATTTTCGTCCAATCGAAAAAATCCTCTTGCATCAGAATGCCCAGTAACGCTGACTGAAACGCTTTCCAGAGCAATTCCAAGCGCATCGGCATGAAGTCGATAAGTTACTTCGTGACAGGCTGCTAGAGCTGCGAGAACGTACTCACTCGGACGAGGGACCCTTGTCGAACCCACCCATCCCTTCATGCTGATCAACAATCACCTCAAAGTCTCGAACTTTGACACGACTCATGAAACCTTCGACCAGTTGACTGTCGGCCTTCACGGTAACAAACGCCTTCTCCGGATTATTCGACAGGAGTTCCCGCTTTTTATCCCATATCGCTTTAAAGTTTTTTTCTGTCACGCTTATAAACACTGAAGTATTAGAAACACCGAAGCCATTATGAGATGTTGAGAGCCGCTTCGTGAAGCCGCGACCCGCCCCCCACGACATCTCTGGCGATCTGACCGGTTAAATCTTCGCTTGAATCACGTTTCATCCAGCTGGTGGGAAAAGGTGGGCCATTGCCCATTTTTCAAAAAATAGAACAATAATTGAGCGTTGTTTCCGAGAAATTTGGTTAAAGCAGGTTAAAAATATTGTGGGATATATCCGTCAAAGTCCATGGTTTTTTTAGCTAAGAAATTTTTTACATTGAGCGGTAAATTCACTATCTTTAGCGCATCACCTTGTCGCCCATGAGCGCCGCCCCAAAGACCCTAAATGGATCAGTCGTCACTTCAATCTCAGGATTTATCAGTCTCGGAAGACGTCTGGGCACTGCTGAGCGATATTGAGCACTACTGCTTGATCAATAAGCTTGCCGAATCAACCTTCGGCAGACGCGCGGTCAATGATGGCAAGCTTTGCCAACGACTGCGCGAGGGCAAGGGCATAACGTTAAAGACAATCAAGAAGATCCGGTCCTTCATGCATCCGATGGGTCAAGGGATAGGCAGTGTCACAACTCCAGAGGTCAACGCCGGGGAAGATCCGCGCTCCCTACCCCATCTCCGGGATCGATCAGCCAGCCTTCATCTGGAGGACGACCGTTTCGGTTTTACGATAACCGTCAGAAATACCTGGGGTTTGTTAACACCACGGATGAGAAGTGGAAGGTCGCAGAGAGAGCGGCTCATGAGCTCTCTCATATTCAGCCCTCCCCTCCGGCCCTCAGAATATTCGATGCCGGCGTAGGCGATGGATCGGTGCTTAGTCATCTGCTGCGTTCAACACATCAGAAATTCCCGACCATTCCCTTGTTCGTCGTGGGCAAAGAAATCAGTCTCGAGGATGTTCGACTTTGCCTTGAAAATCTTCCAGACCGATTCGCGGAGCACCCTGCGAGCGTCATCTGCATTACGAACTTACTTTACAGTGAAGCGCCCTGGCTGATGCCCGGCAATATCTCGTCGGCCGCGGCCTTGAACTGGCATGAAATCGCGCTGCATGGCTCGTCTTCACAGGCTTATGGCGAGCAGCTGCGCGCTATAGATGACCTCCTGGTTGATGGATGGGAGGTCAAAGTGAGCGAGAAAACCGGTAATCCGCGTTATGTCAGGCCATCCGTTCTGGTTATCTTCCGGGAAGACAATCGCTTTCTCCTGGACTCCGTAATCCCCAGACGCGGCCAGGTATCCGGGGATTACGATCTGATCCTTGCGGCTCAGCCTTGGCGGGCTCGCATGGGCGCCAGCTTTAAAGTCGACAAAGTGCTCGCCCCCTTGTGCGAAGCCTGCGTCCCGGAGGGCGTCTGCTCGCCGTGCAATCTTCGGGTCGCGATCCGGGCATGGAGTTAATTCACTCGATCTGGCCGGATGAACGACCATTCCAGGTGGATCGGCACGAGCTGATCAAAACACTCAAAGCGAAACTCGGACGAGCCGCGGCAAATTACAACTTCAACTCCGGTTCGGACAGCAAGTCTTTACTGACCTACCAGATGAAAACCCTGCCTAACGAGATCGCCGAGAGTATCGGCACCTCGACCCTGTTTGCTGCATGGAACGCCTGCACCTATGTCGCTCAGATCGAAGACGGTCGGCTCCAAGAGGCAGTCATGTCAGGTGCTTATCTCGAGGCCACCCAAAAATTCTCCAGAAACATAAAGGCATCTGGTTTCACGACGAAACGTTTGTGATTTCCCGTCGTCGAAATTCCCTGAGCCACCACAGCACGGTGAACGGTGCCTAGGAACATACTCATCGCTTACCCGTCATAACGCCCAATACCCAGAGACGATCATGAAAGACCATTATTACTTTGACAATGCCGCAACCACGCTTCCCAAGCCCGAGGTGGTCTATCAATTCATGGACCAGTTCTTCCGGAGCCATGGCGTGAATCCGGGACGCTCGGGGCACGAACTTGCGGTAGAGGCCGAGGCCATGATCGTCCAGACCCGGCGATTGCTGGGACAATTTTTTGGGTACGCGGGCGACCCCAGCCGCGTTACCTTTTCGCAGAACGCCACGGATTCGATGAATGCCGCTCTGGGCGGCATCCTCAACCCGGGTGATCACCTTGTCATCACCCGGATGGAGCACAACTGTGTGCTTCGTCCAGCGAATCATTTCGAACGGGATCAAGACGTTGAGGTGACTCGAGTAACCGCGGATGGTCAGGGGTATGTAGATCCCGATGAAATACGCAAAAGCATAAAACCGAACACCAAAGCTGTGGTAATTAACCATGCGTCTAACGTCACGGGATCTCTTCAGGATGCGTTCGCGATAGGAAAGTTGGTAAATGAAACGGAAGCGCTGTTCATTCTTGATTCCTGCCAAACCGCGGGCGTCGTGCCGATTGCGATGGACGAATGGGGAGTCGATGTACTCGTATACACCGGCCATAAGGGGCTGTTCGGTCCAATGGGTATCGGCGGAATGATTGTTGGCGAGGGCGTCGAGATTCATCCACCTCGAGTGGGGGGTACCGGAGTCAATTCAATTTCTCCCTTTCAGCCCGATGAATATCCCTACCGACTGGAGACCGGAACCCACTGCCTCCCGGGCATCGCCGGCCTGAATGCAGCGCAAAAGTGGTTTGCTGAACTCGGGAAATCGCACGGAGCCCCTGATGACGCCAGCCATCAGCAAGCGTGCGCGTTTGCGCTCGCGCACATTCATGAATCCGAGAGCGCTACCGCGAACCGTCTACTGGAAGCCTTCCGCGCCATTGATGGCGTAAAGGCATACGGGCCTCAGGCCGGTCAGCCGCGCGTCTCAACCCTCTCCATCAATATCCGGGATTTACCAGCGGACCAAGTCGGCGCCATGCTCGACGCCGATCACGCCGTCTGTGTCCGACCCGGCTTGCACTGCGCGCCGGATGTTCATGAATTGCTGGGTACCGTTACCCAGAACGGCACCGTACGTTTCGCCCCGGGGTATTTCACCGACGAGGAAGATATCCATCAGGCGATTGCCGCCGTCGAGGATTTGGCGAGCACTTAAAGTCCGATGCTGACGTCTAACCCTCAGGAACGTATCTTTCGAAACGTTTGAATTTAACGGACCCCAAAAGGACTCGTCATGAAATCAGTTGATAGCGTCGTCGAACTTGTGGGCGATACGCCTCTTGTTCGCCTTAACAATATCGTTGAAGCGGAAATGGCTACCGTTTACGCAAAAATGGAAAACCTGAACCCTTCCGGCTCAGTCAAAGATCGCATGGCGATCAATATGGTAAATCGGGCTGAGGAGGCTGGCCTCCTAAAACCCGGCGGCACGCTCGTTGAGAGCACCTCAGGGAATACCGGCTTAGGCTTAGCGATGGCGGCGGCGGCTCGTGGCTACCGCTGTGTTTTTACTATACCCGACAAGATGAGTCAGGAAAAAATTGATATGCTGAAAGCATATGGCGCAGAGGTGATCGTCACGGCGACCGAGCTCGATCATCATCATCCTGACAGCTATGTGGAAGTGGCGAAAAGAATCGCCCGAGAAACGCCCGGCGCTTTCTACACGGACCAATATTCAAATCCCCATAACCCAGAAGCGCACTATCTCACCACCGGTCCAGAAATTTGGGAAGCAACCGACGGAAAGATTGATTCTTTGTAGCAGGCCTTGGCACCGGGGGCACAATCTCCGGCACCGGAAAGTATCTCAAAGAAAAAGCTGCGGAGGTCGGGCGAAGCGTCCGTGTCGTAGGGCCGGATCCTTTGGCAGCATCTATAAAGAAGCACATGAGAAAGGTGAGTGGAGTACCCATCGCTTTATCGGGTCGAGGGGATTAGCCATGACTTCATGGTCGACACCCTGGATCTTGGGGTGGTGGATGAGGTGGTCAATGTCTCCGATCGAGACTCCTTCCTCATGGCCCGTCGTTTAGCACGGCACGAAGGAATTCTTTCGGGGGATCTACGGGTACCGTCTTTGTGGCGCTCTTCGGGAGGCCCGGAAACTGGGGCCCGGCAAGATCGTTGTCGCCATCGTCTGCGATTCAGGCGATCGTTACATCAGTAAATGCTTTAACGATGAGTGGATGCGGGACATGGGCTATTTCTCTCCCGATGCGGAATTGGGAAGCGTGCGGGAGCTGCTTGCCGAACGTGCCCAGCACGTGACTTTCGCCGACCCAAACGAGACCCTGCGCGAGGTGATTGCCCGAATGGCGGCAACGGGTATCTCGCAGATGCCCGTTGCTTCTGGCCAAGGTGATATCCGAATGATTGAAGAACTGGATATTCTTCGCGCTGTTGCCAGTAACGAACACGGCCTTCAAGATAGCGTCCGCGATGTGGCGCGCCATTGCAGGGTCGCGTCGGCCTGACCGATAGCCTGTCCCAGTGCAGAAGATTTTGAAGAAAATAATGTCGCTGTGGTAGTGGATAACGGCGAAGTTAAAGGCATTATCAATAAGATAGATCTTCTAGAATTCATCAACAAGAAAAGCCGTTCCGGCGATTAGCCCGCATCGGTACCCCATTATCTGGAGAGACCCCCTTGAAATTCGACACGAAAGTAGTGCGCGCCGGTATCAACCCGATCCGACCACCGGCTCGATTTTGCCCCCATCTATGAAACCGCGACCTATGTGCTGCCGGAGGTGGGACGCGACCGGGGTTTGACTACACCCGATCTTCTAACCCGACCCGGCAAGTGCTCGAGGAAAACCTTGCCGCGATCGAGAGCGGTCAGTACGCCATAAGCTTTGCGAGCGGCATGTCGGCCGTGGACGCCTGCTTCAAACTTTTCACTGCCGGTGATCACATCGTGTGCGGTGACGACGTTTACGGGGGCGTCACCCGATTGTTGGATAACGTGATTGTTCAACAGGGGCTCTCTGTCAGCTATGTGGATACCACCAATGTTGAGGCCGTAAAAGCCGCGATAACGCCAAAGACGAAGATCCTTTGGATCGAGACACCCACTAACCCCTTGCTGAAGGTTAGTGATATGGAAGCCATGGTCAAGATTGCCAAGGACGCGGGGATTCTTTTGGGTGTGGACTCGACATTCGCAACCCCCGTGTTCCTGCGCCCTCTCGAGTTCGGTGCGGACATCGTCATGCACAGCACCACCAAATACCTTGCGGGACACAATCAGATTATTGGCGGGGTGCTGATCACCAATCATGAAGACATCTTTAAGAAGATGAAATACATCCAGAAGACGATCGGCGCTGTATCCAGCCCCTTCGACTGCTGGCTTAATTTAAGCGGCTTGAAGACCTTGCATCTTCGAATGAAACGCCACGAAGAATCCGCTTTACAGGTCGCTGAGTTCCTCGAGGGACATTCCAAAATCGATCGCGTGTTGTATCCGGGACTTGCATCTCATCCACAGCATGCGATCGCTAAAGCTCAATGTCCGGATTCAGCGGCATGATTACCTTTGAACTTACCGGCGGCACCGAGGCGGGCAAACGGCTGATGAACAATGTTCGACTGTGGGCCTCGCGGAGAGCCTCGGTAGTGTGGAAACGATGATTACGCATCCGGCGAGCATGACGCACGTCGACGTGCCGGTGGAAGATCGGCGTAAACGCGGCCTGACTGATGGACTGGTTCGATTGTCCGTCGGCATCGAGGATGTCGAAGACATCATTGCAGACCTCGAATCAGCTCTCGAGAAGGCTTAGCGCTCCATCGACTCCTCGGGGGCGGACGACGCTTCCCAAAAGCCTTCAGGATAAAAGTCGGGCGCAATAGCGCCCGACAAAGCTACCGATGGCTTATTTTGGGATCTGACTTCGGCCTGCAACTCAAGATCAGCTCGGCGGTCCTGCTGCAACTGCTCCAGGAATCGGGCCGCTTCATCCGGTTCCGGTCTGAAGCACCGCGCTGTGATCGGGTTATCACTGCAGGGCCGCAGGTAGTCGATGGTGCTGTGAATCACCGCAATGTCGGGATAGAGCTCTGCTTCTTTGCAGATGAGTGACGTCATCGTCCATCCTGACAGGGTGCTTAGCGTAGCCAGAGTCCCCGCAAAAGCGGTTTGTTTATCGTTGAGATTTGCTTCAAGCGAAGCGCACAAAGTGACCCCCTCAGGTAACACTTCCCCAGCGGCAAGCTGCATATGACCTGTCATCGGGACATGTGCTCGAAGATAGTCGACAAACTCCTGAAGTATTCCGGCATCAGACATCGGTGCGTCCTAACGGGAACATCTCACCGCTGCTGATCACGCCTAACACGCTTTCATCTCCTGGAGTCGGCTGGGCGATTTCGACCAGCTCGTAAAAAACGGCTCGACTGATTAGCGCGTCCAGCCCCTCGCGGATCCTCACATAGGGCGCGGGCTCGCTTGTGCCGTTTTTTTCCACCACCTTAATGGGGTGATCGGGACCGGCAATTACCACGTCCTCGACGTTGGTGCGAAAGACCAGGCGTTGATCGGGGCCTGGATTTGTCTGCTCGAGCTCAACCGCCACAAACGGGGCATCGTCGACCTGGATGCGCAGTTTCTCGGAGGGGGAGACCAAGAAAAACTCTTCTGCCTCTTTAATAAGGACTCGCGAGAGAACCTGAACCAGTCTTGGACGCAGGATGGGCGATCCGAGATAGAGCCAGTCACCGGCACGCGTTATGCGGAGATCAAAATCACGGGCCTCACCGGGCTGCCAGCGGTGCACGGGCGGACGTTTCTGGTGCTGCATTTGTACCGCAAGCGCTTCCAGTCGATTCAGCGCCTGCGTGCCGGGATCGCTCAGGACGCTACCCTCTCCACCGCTCGGGGCCGTCCCTCAGAGTCAATGGCGACAAAGGTAAAAAGGCCTTCGGTCACCCGCTCCTCCGATTGATCGTCACGACGCCGAACCCAAGTTTCTACTCTTACTGCTATCGACGTGGTACCGATACGCTCTGTTGTGCAATAGCAGCTGACCTGGTCGCCTATCTGAACCGGTCGATGAAAGGTCATGCCGTCGACAGCCACCGTCGTTACCCGCCCGCCGGCGATCGCAAACGCGTAGGCTCCACCCGCAAGATCCATCTGCGACATGATCCAGCCGCCAAAGATATCGCCATTGGGATTTGCATCCGAAGGCATGGCAATCGTTCGTACCGAGGGAATGCCGCTTGGCGCAGACATCAGGATTTGGCTTCCCTGGGAAGGCGGCCCATGGCGTAAAACTCATCGTTTGGACGCATTCCGATCAGGTTAGCCATACGATTTGATAGGGCAAAAAACGCAGCGATCGCGCCAATATCCCAGATATCCTCGTCATCAAATCCGTGTGCGTGAAGGTTTTCAAAATCGGCATCGTCCACGGTGGCCGACTCTCTGGCTACCTTGTCGGCAAACACCAACATGGCTTTCTGTCGATCCGAAATATCTGCCTTTCTGAAATTAATCGCTACCTGATCGGCAACCAGTGGATCGCGCGCATAGATTCGCAAGATCGCGCCATGGGCAACAACGCAATACTGGCAATGGTTCGCTCCGGATGTCGAAACCACAATCATTTCTTTTTCTGCTTTTGACAGTCCGCTATCCCGAAGCATCAACGCATCGTGATAATCAAAAAACGCTCTGCACTCAGCAGGACGATGCGCAAGAGTAAGAAACACGTTGGGCACAAATCCGGCCCTCTCCTGCACGGCCAGGATGCGGTCTTTCAGATCTTCTGGAAGGTCTTCCAGCGAAGGCACGGGGTAACGACTGATGGGCTTTTGGCTCATAAACGCGATCTCTTTACTTGAGGTACTTTATTTGTGTCCATTGATAATTTGCACTTACCCGAACAAGGTCGCGAAGGATGCTTTGAGATTTTAGCTGGCCTGACAAGCGTTTCTCGACCTAATCAACGGTGGTTCTTGCTTGACTCATCCCGTTCGATATTATTGAACCGATATTTAATACGGCGCGCAAATCACGACGCGGCTCTTGCCAGCGAAAACGAATGGAATTTCGGACAATATCTTCATCTAAGACCTTTAACTCATCGACGATAGGTGACCAGTGCACCAAGGCATCGCCGCTTTGTTTAAAGATCGCTTCGAGATCATCCAGTTCTGAAAATTGAGTATCGTCGATGCGTTCTATCATTTGCTTTACCGCAGATGGAAAGTCCTGCCCGGCGTCATCCGGCACCCCCGTGCGCTCTGCAATGCGGGTTACTGCGACCCGCATTAATTGGCGAACTTGTTCGTTCTCTGGATGTGCCTCAAAAATCAATCGGCCCGTGTACACAGCAAGATCCGACACACAAGCGCACCAAATCTGCCACTTGGCAATATTGATGGATTGGACAAAGAGATCATTCTCGAAAAGCTCAGGAAAACGTGTTCCCGCGCGGGTCTTGATATATCCATAGAGTGAGGTCTGACTAACAAGACTGGATCGGCTATCGACAAAGTCGACCAGAGCATCAAGACCCTCTATGGGTCCGAGCTTTTTCCTCGGCCGCAGAAAATGCGACCTCAGTGCGCCCCAAACCTCAGAGAACCTCTCGGAAAGGCTTTTTCCTGGCGCTTCACTCACACTCGATATCTCTACAGGTTTGTACAGAGCAATGGCTATGTTACATTTTGTAACAACAGAACACACCCGCTAAAAGGGTCTAAATGGAGCGCATTTTTCTCGTATTCGGGCTCGGGGGGTTGCTTCTGCTTTCACCCATTGTCGGTTGGTGGCTTCGACCGGATCTGCCTTGGTTCCTTCCCTATCTGGTTTGGCTTCTGATCATTGCCCTCATCCCGTGGGCCCATAAGCGGATCGATAACCGGTGACAATCTCTGCCGGAGGTCTGTTTTTTTGTAGTCTCGTATACCTTCTTGCCCTCTTTGCAGTAGCCTTCGCTGCGGAGCGGCGCTGGCTTCCCCCGGCTATTGCTCGACATCCTCTCACCTATATCCTGTCTTTAGGCGTTTACGCGACGACCTGGAGTTTCTACGGCAGTGTGGGTTTTGCGGAATCGAACGGCTTCCTATTTCTTGCGGTCTACCTGGGTCTGACCCTTGCCTTTGTCCTGGCACCGATACTCTTGAGCCCAATCCTTCGGCTCGTGCGCGAGTATCAGTTGACCTCAGTCGCAGATTTATTTGCCTTTCGGTTCCGAAGTCAAACGGCAGGCATCCTCGTCACATTATTCACGCTGACAGGCACGCTACCGTACATCTCGCTGCAGATTCGCGCCGTCACTGAGTCCGCTCGGCTGCTGAATCCGCAGATCGCACCGGACGCTCTATCCTTTTGGTTCTGCATCATTATTGTGCTCTTCAGTATCCTGTTCGGCACCCGCCGGATTTCTCCCCGCGAAAAGCACGAAGGCCTTGTTATCGCGATTGCTTTCGAATCCATCATCAAGTTACTTGCCCTACTGCTGGTGGCTGGCTTTTCAATCGTAAGCATATTTGGCGGGTTTGACGGGGTGCAGCAATGGCTCAACGCCAACCCCCAGGCGCTTCAACGCATGACCTCTCAAGCCCAGCAGGGCCCGTGGATTAGCATCTTAGTGCTTTCGTTTGCCGCCGCATTCTTGCTGCCCCGACAGTTCCATATGCTCTTTACGGAAAACATCTCCCCCCAGGGTCTACGAAGCGCTGCGTGGGGACTTCCACTCTTACTGCTGCTTATGAATCTGGCCATCCCAATTGTGCTCTGGGCGGCCGCCAAGTCCGAGCTAAGCATCCCCGCTGATTATTTTGTAATTGGCCTCGCGCAGAAAAGCGGGTCGGCAGTGTTTGCGGGCTTTGTCTTTCTTGGCGGGGTATCGGCTGCAAGCGCAATGATAATTGTCAGCACACTTGCTCTTGCCGGGATGACCGTGAACCATCTCATTCTTCCCGCGATCGGAACACCCAACCCAAAGATGAGCTTCTATCGCTGGTTGCAATGGGGGCGTCGGATCATCATCGCCCTATTGGTTCTTGCAGGCTATGCATTCTCTCGCGCTTTTGAGACCGATGAGGAACTCGTCCAGCTTGGCTTGATCTCATTTGTTGCCATCGCGCAATTTTTACCCGGAATCGTGGGCACCTTATTTTGGTCTGGCGCCAATCGTTTTGGATTCATTGCCGGACTGACGGGTGGCGCACTGACCTGGTTCGTGGTTCTTATCCTGCCTCTCATTACTCGTTTAGGCACATTGGACATACCGTTACCACCCACACTATGGGAACTTGCCGGGCAGGATAAATGGACCTTTTCAACACTGGCAACGCTTTCGGTGAACGGATTTCTTTTTGTGCTGTTCTCCGTCATCACCCGCCAAAGCGCCCCGGAGCGGGAGACCGCGGCTCTCTGCGCCCAAGAGTTAATGGCGCCATATCGAAGTCGGGTACGGCTGAGCTCGCCAAAAGAATTTGTACCAGCTCTTGCAAACGCTCTAGGCAGGGAAACTGCCGAATTTGAAGTACGCCGTGCTCAGCATGATCTAAGAATTCGTGATGAAGAGACAGACAGACGCGTCTTGGGTCGACTTCGAGAGCGCATTGAACGAAACCTGTCAGGGCTCATAGGCCCTCACTCTGCTCGCGACGTCGTGAATATCCGTTTGCCGGTTGATACGGAGTCCTTAGTGCCAGAAGCCGAGCGTATGCGATCGATGGAAGAGACGCTGGAAGCATCGCGCAGTCGTCTCAGGGGGCTGGCCGCTCAACTGGATGCCTTACGCCGCTACCATCGTCAGGTGCTGGAGGAGCTTCCTGTGGGTGTCTGCTCGGTGAGCCCAGACGGTGAAATCACCAGCTGGAATCGGGTTATGGAAAGCGTGTCTGGAATTCCCAAAAACGACGCACTCGGTTCGCCGCCAAGCAGTCTCAAGACCCCCTGGTCCGATCTCATTGATAGATTCCTTGCGGGTACAGAAATCCATATCCACAAGCAGATGGTGTCCCTTGAGAACGAAACCCGATGGTTCAGCTTGTCTAAAGCCGCAATGAAAGGCCCGGGCCCGGATAACGAACATCGCGGCGGCCTCGGCACGAGCGTCCTTTTTCATGACGTAACGGAAGTCCACCGCATGGAGGATCAGTTAGCGCATAGCGAGCGCCTTGCCTCGATCGGCAGATTTGCTTCGGGCGTGGCTCACGAAATCGGCAATCCCGTCACGGGGATCGCAAGTCTTGCGCAGAACTTGGAGGCTGAGATTTCCGATCCAGAAATTAATTCAGAAATCCAAAGCATTCTTGAGCAAACCTACCGGATCAATAACATTGTTCAAACCCTTGTCAATTTCTCCCGGCGTGGAGAGTCCGATCTGCTACAAACGCATCGGTTCCCGTTGCGTGCCTGCCTAGAGGAAGCCGGCGAATTGGTGCGCATGTCGCATCGCGGCAAAGATATTGATCTCGCGATCGAATGCGCGAGCGGCGTTGAACTACAGGGTGATCGCCAGCGCATATCACAGGTTTTTGTAAATATTCTGAGCAACGCTTATGACGCCAGCGACGCGGGTGATCTGGTAAGGATCATCGCCTCAGCCGCAGCTGATCAGACAGAGATTACGGTCCGCGATTTCGGTCACGGCATGACTGACGAAATCAGCGAGCGAATTTTTGAACCGTTTATGACCACAAAGCAGCCAGGTGAGGGCACAGGACTGGGGATGGCATTAACGTACGGGATCATTCGTGACCACGGTGGATCGATCGAAGTTGAGAGCGCTCCAGGTGCCGGCACAGAAGTACGAATCACGTTTCCGACACCGGACAAATAAACTATGGAACACATCTTAATCATCGAGGACGAAGCGGTCATACGCAAAGCCCTCGCGAAACTGCTTAAACGATCGGGATACTCGGTTTCGGAAGCGGGCTCAGTAGTCGAAAGCGAGCAACAGTTCAGTCTGGACTCCTTTGATCTGATCATTGCTGATCTTCGGTTGCCCGGCGGACTCGGGACCGAAGTCATCGAGAAGTGTGCGGGCACGCCTGTTCTGATCATGACGAGTTACGCCAGCATCAGCTCGGCGGTTGATGCCATGAAAGCGGGCGCTGCCGACTACATCTCAAAACCTTTTAACCACGATGAGATTCTGGTCGTGATTGACCGACTCATCCGGCAAAACCTCCTCTTTCGTCAGAACCAGGCGCTGCGACGTGATATTCAGCGCGAGTATCCGGCCAGCGGTATGGTGGGCTCCTCGCAAGCAATGCAGCAGGTGCTCTCGATCATCCAAAAAGTGGCTAAAACCCGCTCCACGGTGTTGATCTGTGGCGAATCCGGAACCGGCAAAGAGCTTGTCGCGAGAGCCATACATGATCAGGGGGAGCGCAAGGATGCGCCTCTCGTGATTATGAACTGCGCCGCCATCCCCGATAGCCTCATCGAATCGGAGCTGTTCGGCTTCGAAAAAGGGGCATTCACCGGGGCCGACAAATCAACCCCGGGCCTTATCGAGAGCGCGGATGGAGGCACCCTCTTCCTGGATGAGGTTGCCGAACTGTCTCCACCCGCTCAGGCGGGACTGCTTCGCGTCATCCAAGAGGGTGAATCACGAAGGCTGGGCTCAAGTCACACAAAAACCGTCGACGTTCGCGTGCTCGCAGCCACACACCGAAACCTTGATGAGCGCGTGCGCAAAGGATTATTCCGCGAAGACCTCATGTATCGTCTGAAAGTCGTTGAAATCGACCTGCCCCCCTTACGGGATCGTCGAGAAGATCTACCTGCGCTTGCCGACCACCTGCTGGATCGGATCAGCGCCAAACTGAATCGACGGTCTCTGGCATTCTCCGCGGAAGCGTTAGAGAAGATCCTAAAGCATGACTGGCCCGGCAATGTGCGGGAACTGGAAAACGCGATTGAACGGGCAGTAATTCTTGCTGATGGTGATATCTTGTCAGCGGATCAGCTCACGCTTTCTTCTGTGAAAACCACATCGCAGGAGACAGACGTGTCCTTGATTCCAAAAGGATCTCTTGACGACTACTTTGTTGAGTTTGTCGTTAAGAATGAATCAGTTCTGAATGAGACCGAACTCGCCAAGAGCCTCGGCATCAGCCGCAAGACCCTTTGGGAGCGAAGACAAAAATTCGGCATTCCACGCAACACCTCCTCTTCGCAAGCCAAGAAATAAGCACTTCTCACCGGCGTTACCCCACACTAAAGTGTTACTTAACGTAACACTCTTTTCGAAGCTGAGGAGAAAAATCTCCCACCTGAGGGATAAAACCTCTGTTTTTTCTTCATTTTTTATCTACGGATAGCTGGCACGTATCTTGCTTTGACAGTAGCAACGTGCCAAGGGATGGGCGCGGAGGTCTAACTAAAACTGCAGTTGGAGGCTAAAAATGGATCAATCAACACGTGAATCCCATTGGGCCAAGACAAAGGGGTTAATGATTACGACCCTCATCATCTGGTTCATATTTTCGTACCTTGTTCACTGGTTCGCGGACAGTTTAAACAACGCTACCTTCCTAGGTTTCCCGTTGGGTTTTTATATGTCTGCACAAGGCTCTCTCATCATCTTCGTAGTACTGATCTTCTGGTTCGCCAGACGGCAGCATTCGATCGATGTGGAGCATGGTGCGGCGGAAGACGATTAAGCACCCTTCAGAACTAAGGAGAATTTTCTATGTCTATAATTAAAGGTGACTTTATAGACAACTTACCTAAGGTCTACGGCCTGTATACCGGAGGGTTCGTTGTCTTCATCCTGCTCATGGCGGTTCTTGAGCAAATGGGGCTAGGCGCCGATACGATCGGCATCTTGTTCGTCGCATTCACCGTGCTCATTTATGCAGCAATTGGTTGGCTGTCGCGAACCATGCAGGTCGATGCGTACTACGTTGCGGGACGCCAAGTACCGGCCGTATTTAACGGAATGGCGACAGCGGCCGACTGGATGTCCGGCGCGTCTTTCGTCGCATTAGCCGGCGGCATCTACTTTGGCGGTCATGGCTACATGGCATTCATCGTGGGCTGGACCGGCGGCTACGTGCTTGTGGCTTCTTTGATGGCGCCATATCTGCGCAAGTTCGGCTGTTACACCGTGCCCGACTTCATCGGTACGCGTTATGGAGGTAACCTCGCCCGCTTTTTGGCCGTGCTGGTCCTCGTCATTGCGTCCTTCACCTACGTGACCGCGCAAATTAATGCAACCGGTACGATTGCCGCTCGCGCACTTCAAATCCCGTTTGAAGTCGGTGTGTGGTTCGGCCTGCTCGGCATTCTGCTTTGCTCTATGCTCGGCGGTATGCGCGCGGTGACCTGGACTCAGGTGGCCCAGTACATCGTGCTCATCATCGCTTACGTCGTCCCGGTGGTGTGGATGTCCAACAAACAGGGCTTCGGTCTGATTCCGCAGTTTGTTTATGGCGATGCGATCCATGCGTGATGGCAGACTTGAAACGGCGCTCGGTGTCGGAGCCAAACCGGCTACCGCGGTCGCTGGACTTAGAAAGCGCCCCGCCATGCCACTATGAGGCAGGCACGACGTTCGCAGCGAAGTGGAAGTTTGTCACCGCTGGTATTCTGTATGATGGCCGGTACGCTTCCTGCCGCACATTCCTGATGCGCTACTTCACGACGCCAAGCGTGAAAGCAGCTCGTCAGTCTGTGGCTTGGTCTCTCTTATTCATCTTCCTCCCTGTACTTCACCGCGCCGGCATTGGCGACGTTTGCCAAACTGCGGTTGCTCGATCCCCTCTGGCAACCAGTATTATTAACCGATCGATCCCGCTGGAAGGCGCGTTGGATTGGGTCAGAAGTGGAGCGCGCGGTTAAGTTCCTCGCTATCGCAGATACGGAGCGGTGGTGGAATTTTGCAAGTGACGGAGTTTTCACTGTGCGCGGCGACATCGTTGTGCTGGCGACTCCAGAAGTGCCAGGACCCGCCTTTCCTATGTCATCTCTGGCCTCGTGGCCGCAGGTGGAATGGCGACTGCCATGTCAACGGCCGACGGTCTGCTCTTAGCCATCGCCAATGCGCTCTCTCATGATCTGTACTACCATCATTGATCCGAAAGCGAGTACTGAGATCTGTTTGGCCGATGCGTACACCATCTTCATCGAGCTGCTGCCAACAACGCGATTGCAGGTTTCAAATAACGATCCTCAGTTTGCGGGTGCATGGGCATTTGCCATGCCAGGTCTTATTTCTTTGCGCCGACTCATCTAGGCAGGCGCAGAATCAATACGACTGGCGGCGATTGCAGAGAGCACGTAATTGGCCCCCCGGCCCCTGCTGGCTGGAACGCTATACCTGTAGGAATCGCTGGGCGGTATGGAGCCGTGGCTCTACATCGATCACCTACGATTTGGTGTGATTGGTGTACGGTCAACCTCGTCGCCATGGTCGTTGTGAGTCTGGCGACAGCCGAACCGGATGAAGAAACCCAACGAATGGTGGACGAGGTCCGCATTCGAAGGGCAAGACCATCCTCGATTCGACCCACTAAGATCAATCACGTAGACTGACGACCGGGGCAGGCCAAAGCTCGCCCCGGTTTTGCCTATTTTCCTTCCCAAGGAAGGTATGACAGATGACTGAAGCGTTCCCTTTGTGGGTAATCGTCCTTGACTGCGTCATGGGAACGTCATGGACTTTTGATTGGACGCTGGCATGTCTCTTTCTTCGAGACGATACGCATTTCTTCTTCGCAAGAGTTTTTATCAGTTACCAGACCGCTGTTACGCCTTTTCAAACCCATCACGCCAGAATTTCTGCTCAAAGCCACGGTGCCACTTTATCAACTTGGTTCTTTTACATGATTCGGTTCTACCTGATGCGCTGGTTACTGGGCTATTCGGTTATGGGTATGCTCGTTCCCGCTGGAGACCGAGTTCGCGGCCGGTGTTGCGGGATTCATTCAGAACATCACGTGTGAATGCGTTTGAGCCGCTCGGCAATCGCAAGCGAACAATAGATTACGGCCAATCGCCCAAGTCAGTCGGGCAGAGCTGACCAGAAAGCGGGGTCGGTCGCCCGGGCTGTTGGTGACCGATCGGGTCTCGGTTTGCGCCCGTAAACGCTTTGCTTACAAAAGGCCGGGGCAATGAACCCCATCAGCTGGGACAACAAGCAACCAGGTCCCTATTGCAGGGTGACCTTAGTTCGCGGCTTGTCGTAGAGGATACGTCTTAGAGCGGACAACAATCGTTGACATTCTCTAGACGGCACGCGAATGCCCCATGAGGACTGATCCGCCGAGACTTTTCCAGCAGAAGGTCCAAGACCCGCGCCGATTTCTATATTGTCATCCTGCAGCAGGCTGTCTCGAATCGCCGCTTCGTCAACTCTCTCTGGCACTTTGACCATTAACTAGCCCAGCCCGAACGCGATCCTCCACGAGCATGCCAGTCGAGTTCGTGAGGCTATCCACGAGGCGTTCAGCGGTGTGGCGGTGACGTTCCCATGCTTTTTAAAGCCCTTCCTGATGCACTAAGCGCAGAGACTCAGCCAGCAAAGATGCTGTTGACGGAGCCGTATGGTGATAGGACCTTTTGCTTCCCCTCGGGACCAATTACCCGTTGATTAGACCGAGATCATGACAGAACTCACTGGCGTTTTACGCGCGCTGATTTTCTCAAGCGCTTTTCACCGATGGTGACCGGGGCAATCCCGGCTACGCTCGAAAGACATTTTTGGGCGCCAGAATAAAACGGCGTCCAGACCCCAACCTCCATCGACATACAGTAGCGAGCCCGCTAGTGATGTGACCGTGTCACGATGGTTAAGCGATAACCGTAACGGCGCGCAGTAACGCGAGTGTTCTTGCATCCGAAGGAGAATCGGTTGAGGTCTCCGCATGCACGAATGCAGCAACCTTGGTATCCGGATTTTTTCTTGAGCGCATCTTCGAGTTTCTGAGGATCAACCGGACGACCCCATTCATCATCGATAGTCACGATATCGGCGCTGAGCCGACTTTGCCATTCAGACATGCGCTGCCCAAACACCCCGTTGCGCGCCACGATGATTTGTCGCCAGCCTCCAGAAGGTTTGTGAAACGTCTCCATACCCGCCGATCCAGGACCCGAAACAGGAAAACTCAAGCGGTTTCTGTCTGGAACACATTACCGAAGCAATACCGCCCGACCTCATCCATCAGCTCAATGAAAGCAGGATCGAGATGGCTAATCGCGGGTTGCGCCAGCCGTCAGCGCGGCGCGGGTTAAGCAAAGTTCGAAGGCCACCTGGCCCATGAGCGTTCGGACAGGAAGCGTTTTTACCGGCAAATTGAGGGACAGTTTCCATGGGTTATTCCCGCTATCAAAATTTCTCGTGCAAAGAGGATAGAAATCTCATCTGCAGCCACTAGCGCGATTTCTGATCCAATTGATCAATAAAGGCTTATCCTGCGTAGGTAAATCCTAGATCCTCCTTACTACAGAAAAGGCATACCGTTCCAAATAGGGCCATAAAAGAAACCAGCGCTTGGCCGACCCGGATCGCCATGAACTGCTCTGATATAGGCGCAAGGTTAAATTCGCGAACACTTAACGCAGACTCGCTTTACAATTCTGAGCGATAAGTGTATAAACCTCTAATGATGACCCTCTCACGACGCACGTTTCTTAAATCGACTGCGGCCTTTGCACAACTGGGTTGGCTTCCTTTCACTGCATAAGGGCCGCCCAAAGCCCCTATCAACTGGTTGCTGATGAGGCCCAGAAGCGTTTCATCACGAGTGTTGATTCTGTAGACGCTGAGGTCTGGGCCTACAACGGCTCCGTATGCCGGGCCTGTTTTGCGGTACCGAAGAGGCGGCCACCCTGTCTGTGGAGTTTTCTGAATCTTCTGGATGAAGGGTCGACAATCCACTGGCACGGCATACGCAATCTCTTTGCCATGGACGGGGTGGCGGGCCTGCACCGAGCGCCAGTGGCTCCGGGTGAAAAATTTCAGTACCGGTTCACGCTTGCCGATGCGGGAACCTATTGGTTACCACTCCATACGAAAGCCTGGTCTCAGGTTGCGCGGTCTGTATGGTCCGTTAATCGTCGAGGATGAATCTGATCCTCTCGTGGATCATGATCTGGTTCCACAATGATCGATGACTGGCGTCTTACCGAAGCGGACAAATCGATGAGCGGTCGTTTTGGCTCGTTACATGACTGGAGTCATGGGGGCGGCAGGAACTGGCTCACCGTCAATGGTCGATCAAGGCCTACCCTCACGGTGAGGTCTCAATCCCGACTTAGGCTGCGCATCATCAATGCGGCCAATGCTCGGGTCTTTGGCCTGCAACTGCCGATATCAGCCCAGCTGATTGCCCCGAACAGATCCCCCTGCCCCATTACCGCGGTGAATTACGTTGAGTGGGACCGGCCCAACGTGCCGATCTCATCATAGACATCGGGTCTGAAGCGGTCACACTTGTCGAGACGCTTAACGGAAGCAATTACCGCGGCGACCTTGGAACCGGTTGATGCAATCAGTCAAAGGTAAAAAAACCAACCTCAGCGCGCCCCAACTCAAACCGGCGCAAGCCAGTCCGACAAAACCATCGCGATACGAATGCAAGGCGGTGCGATGGGCAACCTGACTGAGGCCATATGACGGGCAGGTCTACCCGCTCAGGACCCTCGCAATGGACCATAGAACTTTGGGCGTTGGGTCCGTCCCAAAAAGATTTTGAAAAGCTGGCAAGTGTTAACAAAAGGAGAATCGTCGCGCTCGGATCTGGAACGACACGGGATGGTCTCATGCGATGCATCTGCACGGTCACCACTTTTTGGATTAAAAACAGATCCGGATTGATCAGGCCCGGTCAGCGGGACACCTATCTGTTCTCCCGCGGCGAAAAAGCCACTCTTATTTTGAGGCGGATAACCCTGGGCTGGCTGTTCCACTGTCATATGTTTGAACATCACGTTGCGGGAATGGGCGCAGTAATTGAGGTGACTTAGCTTTTATCTTTCAGGCCTACGCATGAACACTGGTCGCAGGTGAGTTATCAGAAGTCTCAGACATATCCCCGCAGTCCAAAGAGATAAGGGAAACTCGGGCGTTGCCTTATCCGGCCCGATCGCTCTCGCGCACCGGCAGCGCTAATATTCCTCCACGAGCTCTGGCCAGCATCTATTTTTGAGTCTGAGCGCTTGCTCAGGCGGACGACATCGGGCTACGGCCAGTCAGCTCGTCGCTGCAGATTATTGCCCACCCCTGCGCCTACTATTCGTCTCTACTACGACCTTGAACCTGTGGTCGCACAAGGCAAGAGCGTTTATCGCACGTATTGCGCAGGCTGTCACGGTACGAAGCTTGAGGGTCCAACCCAACTGGCATGTGAGAACGCGATAGGGTATCTTCCGGCGCCACCCACGACGAGACAGGTCACTTGGCATCATCGCGACCAACTTCTCTTTGATCTGACCAAATATGGTCCAAAACACCTCACCGGAGATGATTACAAGACACGCATGCCGGCGTTTGAGAATATCCTCTCCGATGACGACATCATTGCGGTGCTGTCCTACATCAAGTCAACGTGGCCTGACGAGGTGATCCAGATTCACAACAGCCAGATCAATCAGGACTAAATCAGCTCGCGGACTTTTGGGGATCTCACCCTGGGAAGGCGTTATTTGGATCGCTCAACCTGAAGGTAGAGCATTTCAGTGGCGAGTGTTGCCGCAGCCAGTGCCGTCATCTCGGCATGGTCGTAAGAGGGAGCGACCTCCACAATATCCATACCCACAATGTCGAGCCCCTTTAGGCCACGAATAATCTGCAGCGCCGAATTACTCGTCACACCGCCCGCAACCGGAGTCCCGGTGCCGGGGGCGAAGGCGGGATCCAGGCAATCAATGTCGAAACTGAGGTAGATCCTCCGCTCACCCACGCGGGCTCTAATCTCGCCAACCAGCTCAGAGATCGGGCGGGTATTCACAGCATCGGCGTCGAGCACTTTGAACGGGTGATTCGCGTAGTCATATTCGGTCCGAATGCCAATCTGCACAGACGCCGTTGGGTCAATCAACCCCTCCTTGGGTGCTCGATAGAACATCGTTCCATGATCGTAATCTCCGCCCCATTGATACGTATCCGTATGCGCATCGAAATGGATGAGCGCCATCTCACCATACGCGGCGTGATGAGCCCGAAGGAGCGGTAAGGTGACGAAATGGTCTCCACCAAAACTCAAAAGCGTCTTGCCTGAAGCGATTAACTCGCTGGCTTTGTCCTGAAGCGCGCTACAAAAACCTGCGCTATCGCCCGGCGTAAAGATAAGATCACCGCAATCAACCAGACGTAGGTGATCCGCTAAGGCATAGGTCCAGGGCCAGCGCGCCTCTTCCCATCTTAAATTTCCAGATGCCTGACGAATCGCGGAGGGCCCGCTGCGTGTCCCCGAACGGCCGGTCGTTCCAAGATCATAGGGCACCCCCAGAATCGCGACATCGGCAGGAGCATCTTTGCGCTCGCGACCCACCGGCGCGCCGAGGAAACCAAACAGGTTGGCGTAAAGGGAAACATCATCCTCAAGATCAAGATCACTCATCATGCACTCCGCCTACCAAAATCTATTGATTGGGATGTCGAAAATTAATCAAGCGGTCGAATGTCGTCGATCACCTTTCCATCATTCGCAAGGCTACCCGAATCGACAATCTGTACTTCTGCGCGCAGCTTGCACACATCCCGAACGCTGTCCGCCACGGCATCAGAAAACGCTTGGGATCCGCTTGATCCTGCCTGCAGTTCAATCTTGAGCGTCATCACATCAGCGTTATCCAAGCGCGAAACCTCAAGACGAGCCCGATGGATCTCGTTGTGCCGCGAAACCACCGCGGCAATTTGCGATGGGTGAACGAACATTCCGCGTACCTTTGTGGTTTGGTCGGCTCGACCCATCCACCCGCTGATTCGATCGCCCGTGCGCCCACAAGGGCTATGACCGCTAAGCATCATTGACAGGTCACCGGTTGCAAACCGTATCAGGGGATACCCGGGCTTAAGAGGCGTGACGAGAATCTCCCCGACCTCTCCGGGATTCACAGGATCTCCCGTGCCCGGGGTGACAATCTCAAGAAGAATATCCTCATCAAGAATGAGCCCTTCTTTTGCTTGCGATTCATAGGCGATCAGGCCAACGTCCGCGGTGGCATACGCCTGTAGCACGTCGACCCCTTTGCCGCTTAACTCCTGTCTCAACGTACCGGGCAGCGCCTCGCCCGATACAAGTCCTTTTGTAAGGCTTGAGATATCGCAACTCATCTCACTCGCCTTGTCCAAAAGAATTTTCAGAAACGACGGTGTTCCCACATAAAACTTGGGGCGAAGGTGTGCTATCGCCTGCACCTGAAGCTCAGTCTGACCCACCCCCGCCGGAAATACCGTACAACCCAACGCGTGCGCTCCCCCTTCGAGCATGAAGCCAGCCGGGGTAAAGTGATACGAAAAGGTGTTGTAGACCAGATCGCCTGCTCGACATCCTGCGGCATATAGCGAGCGGGCGGTACGCCAGAAGTCCTCCCCACGGGCTTGCGGCTCGAAGATAGCACCTGGTGATGCAAATATTCTTGGTAACCCCACTCCCGAAAGATCAGTGTATCCGCCGAGGGGCGGATGCGCGGCCTGCGCTGTAGCCATCTCCGATTTACGGGTGACCGGTAATGCTGCAAGCGCTTGCCGATCGATGATTTGCTCCGGCTCGACATGCTTGAGCATCTCGGCGTAGGCCGGAACATTTTCCCTCGCGTGGCGCAGCTGCGCTCGAAGCATCGCAAACTGATTGGCTTCTCGCTCATCAGCAGAGCGGGTTTCAAAGCGTCAAAGAAATCGTTCGTAACGTATCAGGAGAAATCAGGTTAACGCTGTGCGAGACCGCGCATAACGGACCTATAAGACAGGGAAAGCGGCTTAACTCAGCCAACGCTTACGACGACGATAAGCTTTTACGTTCCGGAAGCTCTTTCGACTTTCCCCACTGACGCCGAGATAGAACTCTTTAACATCCTCATTTTCGGCAAGCGAGCTCGCATCACCATCCATGACCACGCGTCCGTTTTCTAGGATATAGCCGTAGGTCGCATACCGAAGCGCCATCGTGGTGTTCTGTTCGGCAAGCAAGAAGGTGACGCCCTCATTAGTATTCAAGCGTTTGACAATCTCAAAAATCTCTTCGACCAACTGGGGGGCAAGCCCCATTGACGGCTCATCAAGCAAAATTACCTCTGGTTTTGCCATCAGCGCGCGACCGACGGCCACCATCTGCTGCTCGCCGCCCGAGGTGTAGCCGGCCTGACTGGTCCGTCGCTCCTTGAGCCGAGGGAAATATTGATAGACAAGCTCCAGATCATCTGCGATCGCCTTTCGACCGTCACCCCGCGTGTAGGCGCCGGTGAGCAAATTTTCTTCCACCGTTAAGTGCTCAAAACAGTGTCGCCCTTCCATCACCTGAATAACGCCGCGGCGTACCAGTTCGTTGGGGGTCAGGCTATGCACATCCTCGCCTCTAAAGGTAATAGAGCCCTTGGTGACATCACCCCGCTCTGCACCCAGCAAGTTCGACACCGCTTTTAATGTTGTGGACTTGCCGGCGCCGTTGGCGCCGAGCAGAGCCACAATGCCGCCTTGGGGAACTTCGAGGGACACCCCCTTGAGCACCAATATCACGTGGTCATAAATGACCTCGATATTGTTGACCGAAAGCAGCGATGACTGCTTGGGTTCAATCACAGCGCTCATAGGGTGTCCTCGTTGTTCCCGGCAAGGCGATAACGCTTAGCTGCAGGTTCGCGGCGTGACGTTATTCTCTTTGGCGTAGGCCATTGAGTCTTCTTCGATCAATGGTCCCGTGATGTCGCGAAGCGGCTCATAGAACTTAGAGACCATGTTCCACTTTTTGGCTTTCGCGTCCCATTGCTGTACCGCAACGCGACCCGGGCCTTCATGGTTTTCGCACGTGATCTTGATGCCGTATGTGAAGCCTTTCAAGCCAAGCTCCGCAAGACGCGCTTCGCTCACCTCAAGGCTTTCGAAACCATCGCGAACCATCGCCGGAGTCACTTCCTTGGTGCCGTGGATCTTCATCGCGTTTCGGATGGCTTCAACCTGCCACATCGCTGCGACAAGGCCGCGGTTATAAAGCACTTCACCAATACGATCTCGATCGCCAGACCCTTTGCCGGCATCATAAACATGCTTACGGATCGCATCGTGCAGGGGGAAGTCTCCACCCGCCGCATGGAACGTGCCTGACAGGTAACCATCGGCCGCGTCGCCGGCCGGCAGCACATCATTCTCAGAGCCAGACCACCAAACGCCGATGAATCGATTCATCGGGAAGCGGATGGACGCCGCCTCTTTGACGGCCACCTGATTCATGACGCCCCAACCCCACATCAGTACCCAGTCCGGACGCTCTTTACGAATCTGCAGCCAGGTCGCTTTTTGCTCCTGCCCAGGATGGTCAACAGGAAGGCCCTTGTATTCAAAACCGTATTTTGCGGCGAGCGATTCCAGCGTACGGATCGGCTCTTTTCCATAAGCGGAGTTGTGATACACGAGATGGATCTTTTTACCCTTCAGGTTACCCATGCCCCCTTCCTGATCGGCGATGTACTGCACCAGCGCGGTGGCCTGGCTCCAGTAGGTTGCCGGGAAGTTGAAGACCCAGGGAAACACTTTTCCGTTCGCGGCGGATGTTCGCCCATAGCCCATGGAGAAAATCGGAATTTCATCCACGGAGGACTTCGGTATCAGCTGATAGGTGATACCCGTAGAGAACGGCTGCACCATCAGCGCACGCGACGGAGGCGTGTTCTTGATATTTTCATAGCACTCAACACCTTTTGCGGTGTTGTAGCCCGTTTCACAAGTCGCCAGCTTGATCTTGACGCCTTCCACACCGCCGTCACGCTCATTAAGAAGCGTAAAGTAATCGGTCATGGCGTTCGCCAGCGGAATACCGTTTGGCGCATAAGGCCCCGTTCGATACTCCAATGCCGGAATGACAAGCTCATAGGCCTGCGCGCTGGTTGCCACCGTCGGCAATGTCAGCACGGCTGCCACTGCAGCGCCGGTAAGTTTTCTAAGATTCATCAATGACCTCCTCTTAGTTTATGGTGGATACAACAAGTTGCTGCTCCGTCGTTTGCCCGCTGACGATCATCGCCCTAATGCGGGAACGGCCAAAGCCGCAGTTTCTCCTTGGCGATTTGCCACAGTCGGGCTAACCCGTGCGGCTCGACGATAAGGAAAAAGATAATCAAAACTCCCATCAATAATATCTCGACATGGCCCGCCGTACCGGACGCCATACCCATGCCGCCGACCATCACGTTTTTTAGCAGGATAGGAACAAGCACGATAAACGCCGCCCCCAAGAAGGAACCCAGCACGCTCCCAAGGCCGCCAATGATGATGATGAACAGCACATAAAAGGAGCGATTGATATCAAAGGCCTCAACCGGCTCCACAGCGCCAAGGTAGATCGAGAAGTAAAGCGCTCCTGCGACGCCGATATAAAAAGAGCTCACCGCAAACGCGGTCAACTTTGCCATCAAGGGCTTGATTCCAATCAGTTCCGCAGCAATATCCATATCGCGAATCGCCATCCACGCCCGACCAATCCGCCCGCGCACAATGTTTTTTGCAGCGAGCGCCATCACAATCACGATGGATAGCGTAAATAAATACTTAGCGGCTGATCCCGCCTCAGGTCCGGTCACGAGGACGCCGAAAAACTCAATAGGCCGGACCGTAATCATGCCCGTTGGGCTGTAGTCATAAAACCAGCCCACCTTATTGAACATCCAAACAAGAAAAAACTGCGCTGCCAGCGTTGCGACAGCAAGATAAAACCCTTTAATGCGAAGACTGGGCAGACCAAAGATCATGCCCACTCCCGCGGTAATGAATCCAGACAACAAAAGAACTATCAGGAAATTAAGTTCTGGGAAAAGACCCACCAGCTTGAAGGATGCGTACGCCCCGACGGCCATAAAGCCCCCTGTGCCGAGGGATACCTGCCCGCAGTAGCCGGTGAGAATATTCAAGCCCAGGCCTGCAAGGGCGTAAACAAGAAACGGCAGGATGACCGCGTTTGCCCAGTATTGGTCGATTAGCGGCGGCACTGCCAAAAAAGCTGCGAGCACGACCGCAATGACAAACCAGCGATCCTGCGCAATCGGAAAAATAGCCTGGTCTGCTTTATAACTGGACTTGAACTGTCCATTCTCACGGTAAAACACGCCTATACCCTCTCGATAATCCGTTCGCCGAACAGGCCCTGCGGTCGAAACAGCAGAAAAGCCAACGCCAGCATGTAGGCAAACCAGTTCTCAAGGGCGCCCCCCACGAACGGTCCGAGGTAGACCTCAGCGACTTTCTCGCCGACCCCAATGATCAGCCCGCCCACGATAGCGCCGGGCACGGAGGTAAACCCACCGAGAATCAGCACGGGCAATGCTTTCAATGCGATCAGCGACAGGGAGAACTGCACTCCCGATTTGCTGCCCCACATGATGCCTGCGACCAGCGCCACGATACCGGACACTGACCAGACGATCACCCAAATCTTGTCCAGCGAGACCCCCACACTCAAGGCGGCCTGGTGATCATCTGCCACCGCACGAAGAGCTCGGCCGATACGGGTTTTCTGAAAGAATATCGCCAGAATAATCACCAGTATCGCCGCGGTCGCCGCAGCAACAATTTCCAGCTTTTCAATGTAGAGGTTGAAGGTATCGAGCGCCCAATCCGACGCCCCCTGCGGGATGCCGATGTTGAGCGGTTTCACATCAGAGCCAAAGAGAAGATCACCAAGGCCTTCGAGCACAAAGGCGAGGCCGATTGTCGCCATGAACAAGATGATCTGATCCTGCTTGACGAGAAACCTCAGCACACTGCGCTCAATTATCCAGGCGAGAAGAATCATGATGGCGGCTGTCGCTGGAATTGCCAGCCAAACGGGTAAGGTGAAGCCGAAAAGGCCGAAGAACCAGCCATCCTCCGACAGAAAATCATAGAGCGCGAGCGCAGCAAAAAGCGCAAGAACACCCTGGGCAAAATTGAAGATTCCAGAGGCTTTAAAAATCAGCACAAATCCAAGCGCGACCAACGCGTACATCACTCCCGTCATGAGTCCGCTGATCACAACCTCCAAGAGAAACAAATCAAATGCCATCAGCGCTCTCCGGGCATCCCAAAGGAATGTTGTCTAATCATGGCTTATTCCTAAATACGCATCAATCACGCTTTGGTCAGCACGGACCTGTTCCGGCGTGCCGTCGGCGATTTTCCTGCCGTAATCCAGGACGACAACGCGGTCCGAGATATCCATTACCACACCCATATCGTGTTCAATGAGAGCGATCGTCGTACCGAATTCTTCGTTGGTCTCGAGAATAAACCGACTCATGTCTTCTTTTCTTCAAGGTTCATTCCGGCCATGGGCTCATCCAGCAACAGCAGCGTAGGCTCTGCGGCGAGCGCTCGTCCGAGCTCGACACGTTTTTGAAGCCCGTAGGGCAACTTACCCACGGGCGTCTTACGAATCGCCTGGATCTCCAGGAAGTCAATCACGTGCTCAACGAACTCACGATTCTCGATTTCCTCACGCCTCGCTGGCCCGATGTGCAGAGCCTGCCAGAAGAGTCCCTTGTTCATCTGCGTATTGCGACCGGTCATAATGTTGTCTAGCGTACTCATGCCTCGGAACAGCGCGATGTTCTGAAAGGTTCGGGCAATCCCGCCCCGCGCGGCTTCGTGCGGTTTCATCTGGCGGCGCTTCTGGCCCTGATAGGTGATGGTCCCCTGCTGCGGGTGGTAAAACCCGTTAATCACATTCAGCATCGAACTTTTGCCCGCTCCGTTCGGTCCGATAATGGATCGCACTTCGCCTTTGCGAATATCGAAACTGACGTCCGTCAACGCGTGCACTCCACCAAAAGACAGCGAGATGGCGTCCACTTCGAGAAGAATTTGATCTTGAGTTCGGTCGTTCACGGGATATAAGAAGCCTAGGTTCCTCGCTGACGGCCCTGACCTATGCGGCCTTTGAGGTGCTTTGATGCACCGTCGCGTCGCGAATCTCCAGGTCTGCCTCGATCTTGCCGCGACGACCATCCTCAAAGACGACTTCGGTACTCACGAAACAACGTGTTCGCCCGTCGAATAGCGCTTCAATAAGATCGCCATAGCGCTCATTAATAATCCGGCGGCGGACTTTACGGGTTCGGGTGAGTTCACCATCGTCCGGATCAAGCTCCTTGTGCAGAATCAGGAATCGCTTGATCTGAGAAGCCGACAAATGTGCATCCGAGGCAAGGCTTTGATTGACCTGCTCAATGCACTCCTGAACCAATTGGTAGACATGGGGATGGGCCGCAAGCTCCTGGTAACTTGCATAGGAGACGTTATTGCGCTCGGCCCAATTTCCGACCGCATCAAGATCAATATTCACAAAAGCGGTCACAAAGTCACGACCGTCTCCAAACGTCACGACTTCCTTGATCTCCGGGAAGAATTTAAGTTTGTTTTCAAGAAATTTGGGCGCAAACATGCTGCTGTCAGTCAGCTTCCCAACATCCTTTGCCCGATCGATAATGCGAAGGTGGCCCTCTCCATCGATGTAGCCCGCATCGCCCGTACGAACCCAGTTATCGTCGGTTTTGGTTTCTGAGGTTGCCTCTGCGTTTTTAAAATATTCGAGAAATACACCGGGGCTTCGATACAAGACCTCGCCGCTGTCCTCAATGCGAAGCTCCACGCCAGGTGGAGGTGTGCCCACGCTTTCCGAACGAACGAGACCATCCGGCTGCATGGTGATAAAGACGGTAGCCTCAGTTTGACCGTACAGCTGCTTGAGGTTAATGCCTATAGATCGATAAAAATCGAAAATCTCGGGACCAATCGCCTCTCCCGCTGTGTAGGCCACGCGCACGCGACCAAGACCCAGCGTATTTTTGAGCGGTCCATAAATGAGCGCCTCGCCAAGCCCGTATTTGATGCGATCCATAAGCGGTACGGATTTGCCATCCATCAAGTCGACGCCGGTCTTCTTTGCGACCGCCATGAAGTAGTTGAACAGGCGCTGCTTAAACGGGCCGGCATCCTTCATGCGGATCATCACGCTGGTAAGCACGCTCTCAAAAACACGTGGCGGCGCAAAATAATAGGTCGGACCGATCTCGCGAAGGTTCTGCGCAACGGTGCTCGCACTTTCAGGGCAATTAACGCAAAAGCCTGCGACAAGCCCCATGGCAAACGAGAACGCGTTATCACCCACCCACGCCATGGGCAGGTAGGCCAGTGTTTCTTCGTCGGCCGTAATATTGTCAAAGGCGTTTGCGTTTTTTGCGGTGACAACTAAATTTTCATGCGTCAGCACAACACCCTTAGGTCGGCCAGTTGTCCCTGAGGTGTAGAGAATAATCGCCGGATCTGAAAGCCGTCCGGCAGCGATCTCTTGATCGACAAGGTCGGGGTTTTTCGCGAGAGCATTTCGACCGCGCTTCATAACCTCCTGAATGTCCACCACCACATTCGGGTCATATTTGCGCAGTCCTTTCGGGTCACAGTAGATGATCTTTTCAACGCGCGGGCAGTGCTCTTTTATTTCAAGAGACTTATCGACCTGTTCCTGGTTTTCCGCAACGATAAAGCGAGCCTCTGCATGCTCCACAACGTATTGGATTTCTTCCGCCACTGAGTCCTGGTAAGAAGGAACGGGAATACCGCCCAACGACTGCGCCGCGAGCATGGCGCCATAGAGCCGGGGGCGGTTGTCACCGATGATGACGAGGGTTTCGCCGCGTTGAAAACCGAGGTCGGAAAGACCGGCCGCCAGCGCCGTCGCCTCATTACAGAATTCACTAAGCGTCCAGGTCTGCCAGATCCCATACGCTTTTTCGCGCATTGCGGGACGATCGCCATCACGTTGCAGTCGAACTTTGAGTAGCTGTGGGAACGTTCCCATCAGCGACTCAGTGGAGTCGCTCATATCCTCTTCCTCTCAACGGTGGGTTCTACTCTTAATGAGCCGACCTTGGGATCAGCCTCGGTGAACCTTCACGGCGACTCGGTCTAAACCGGTCGCTTCTTCTTATTATGAAGACTTAGCGAATAGAGGGCAAAAAATTGAAGCGCTTAAATTATCTAGACAAACCCTAAGCCAAGCGCTTTAGGGGTCCTTACGGGCCTGCTATCCCTTAAAACGGGATATCGTCGTCAAAATCCCCCCCGGGGGCGGCATCAGCCTGGCCGTAATCGGGCGGTGCACTGCTGGGTGCATCGCCACCGCGACCGCCCAGCATCTGCATATCCGTAGCAACAATCTCAGTGGTGTACCGCTCGTTACCATCACGATCTTCCCACTTGCGGGTTTGCAGACGCCCTTCGACATAGACCTGAGAACCTTTCTTAAGATATTCCCCGGCAATTTCAGCGAGGCGACCGAAGAACACCACTCGATGCCACTCGGTTTTTTCCTGACGCTCGCCGGACTGCTTGTCTTTCCAGCTGTCGGTCGTTGCGAGCGTGACGTTGCAATTGCGTTGCCGTTTGCGGAGTAACGCACCTCCGGATCGCGTCCGAGATTACCCACCACAATCGCTTTATTGATTCCTCGCGCCATAATCCCGTCCTATATCTGCATTAATTTTGTCTGCGAATATTGTCTGCAACTACTTTCTGCAACTACCTATCTTTCTGCGACTACTTGTAGTCTTCCCGTCACGTTTCGCAAACGACTCGAAGCGCATCCGGCTAATTTGCTTGATACGTAAAAACAAGTATACCGCTCTGAGAGGCCGCTGTTATCAACCTTGCTTGTGATTAATTTCCCTTGCGCTTCTAGTCAGTGCGGCGGTAAGAATTCCCCGGCAAATTAGATTGACGCTCCTCCCGCGATTGTCTATAACCTGAATGCCGAGTCAGCCCGCACCTGATTGCGTGCTCAGATACAAATTTCCCCTTATAAGGGCTTCTTGGAGGCGAAGTGGCAGAAACCATCGCAATCGACATTCAAAACGTCTCGAAGATTTTTGGCGCAAACCCGAGCAAGAGGTGCGAGCGCTGGACGATGTCTTCGGTGGCAATTCTGCAGAACGAGTTTTTCACGCTGCTCGGCCCATCCGGCTGCGGGAAGACCACACGCTGCTGCGGCTGATTGCTGGATTTGAACAGCCCACAAAGGGATCCATCCTGCTTGAGGGCGCCGGAGATCAGCACCCTTCCGCCTTTCGAACGCCGGTAAACACCGTTTTCCAGAATTACGCGCTCTTTCCGCACATGACCGTGGCTCAGAATATCGGCTTTGGGTTAGAAATGCAGGACCGCCCCAGGGGCGAGGTAATTCGACGGTTACCGAGATGCTCGACCTCGTGCGCATGAGCGCGCTCAAAGATCGCCGAATCGACCAGATCTCAGGCGGTCAGCAACAGCGTGTAGCGCTTGCCCGAGCCAGCGCCGCGGCCAAGGTGCTTCTTCTTGATGAACCCTATCAGCGCTCGACCTAAAACTCCGCAAAGAAATGCAGGTTGAACTTAAGCGTCTCCAAAGCGAAACGGGGATCACTTTCGTATTTGTTACTCATGACCAGGAAGAGGCCTTGACGATGTCGGATCGTGTGGCCGTGATGAACGAAGGCAAGATCCTTCAGGTCGGACAACCCCACGAAATTTACAACCACCCTCCGACCGATTCGTAGCAGACTTTATCGGTGACACCAACTTTCTCGGCGCAGGTGATGCATCGAGAAGAGTCGTACTTGACGGTGGATCTGGGAAACAATTTACCGACCCAGATCAGCGCGCGCCACGATGCTCAGCCTGGGCAGTCCATCACCGGCCATTCGACCTGAACAAGCAAAGCTCAGGCAGCCGGGCGCCGAGCGACACTGACCGGCACTCTCATTGATTGCATCTATATTGGGACGGATACTCATTATCGGATCGATATTGGTCGCGACGATCCTTTGTGGTCGGGTTCAGAATACTGCCGGCGAACGGGATGAGCGGCCCTCGGGCACTCGCCTACCTATCGTGATTGATCCCGCGGTCATTCAGGTACTGAAGGACTAGCCATGCCTGGCGCGCCGCGGGACGATCAACGATGCCATCCGGTCATCTTGAGGCGCAGGCGTACCGTAAGGAGGTCAAGCGCAATTGGCTCCTGTCAACGCCCGCGCTCATCGTACTCCTCTGTGCCGCATCGGGCCCGCTCCTGATCATGGTGCTGTTCTCCTTTCTGACTCCTGGGGATTACGGTGGAGTGAAATGGCAGGGTCTACCGAAGCCTGGTTTCAGGTGGCTTTATAAAGACATTTTTGACGACACGGTATCGATTGCCGATGCTCACCTCTCGATCCTCTGGCGGTCGGTTCGTCTTTCTTTCCTCACCACCCTGACGGCATTTCTTCTCGGCTTTCCGACCGCTTACTTCATAGCGACCCGGCCGCCCGAAACGCGCAATATCTGGCTCTTTTTGGTCACGATTCCATTCTGGACCAACCTGCTGATCAGGACGTTCATGATTCTTGAAATTATCCGAAATCATGGAGTGATCAATTCTTTCCTCCTAGGTATTGGGGCCATCGACCAGCCGCTCGACATGCTGTATACCGACGTAGCAATCCTCCTAGGCATGACCTACGTCTACATCCCCTTAATGATTCTGCCGATTTATGCCTCAATGGAGCGTTTTGATTTTCGATTGGTGGAGGCCGCGTACGATCTTTATGCGTCACGCTGGCGTGCTGCGCAGATCATCTGCCGCTGGTGAAACCGGGCGTTATTGCCGGCTCCATTCTGGTCTTCATTCCATCGCTCGGCGCGTACGTTACCCCTCGCGTACTGGGCGGCGGAAAAAATCTGATGCTCGGAAATCTGATTGAGCTGCAGTTCGGTCAGGGAGAAACTGGCCGCTCGGCGCCGCACTCTCACTGACCTTACTGGCAATCGTGATGATCGCCCTCATCTTTTACGTGCGTTCAGCTCAAAAAGACGGCGGTAGGCATGGTCATTAGAAGAGGCGCCTTCGTCATAAAAAGAATGCCAGGGTTTACCCTGGTGGCATTGGCCTGTTTTTTTGCTCTCTACATGCCGCTCGCGCCACTGGTTGTCTATTCTTTTAACGAAGGGAACAACATTGCGCTCTGGGAAGGAATGTCGCTACGATGGTATCGAGAGGCCTGGGATAACGAGCTCGTGCAAAGTGCCGCGATCCGGTCGCTGGTGGTTGCGACCGTGGCTTCCGTAATCGCAACCGTGCTGGCCACGATGGTGGCGCTCGCTACGACCCGCACCCGACCGTATCGAGGACAGACCACCATTTACGCCTTGGTCAACCAGCCGTTAATTGTTCGGAGATCGTAACCGCCGTGGCGCTTCTCATCCTTTTTGCAATGATCAAACAAGCGACCAACTACCACGGTTATGCCTATTTAATCAGCGCCCATACGGCATTTTTGTATTCCTTTCGCCTATCTTCCAATTCGTGCGAGGCTGAGGGCATGGATCGTGTACTGGAGACGGCGGCAGCCGATCTTTACGCAACCCCTTGGCGAACCTTTAAGCGGGTCACCCTGCCCCTGCTGCTGCCGGGAATATTTGCAGGTGCAATGCTTGCTTTCGTTATTTCCCTCGATGATGTTGTCATCACTGAATTCGTTAAGTCGGCGGGCCAAGATACCCTGCCTACCTATATGCTGGGGCAGTTAAGACGCACGATCACGCCGGAAATCAATGCGATTTCAACGGTACTGCTGACGGTCTCTGTCATTATGGTTACACTGATATTTTTCTTGAGCCGTAAAAAGGCGACGTAATCGTCAAAACCACTAACTGGAGGAAAAATGAAAGTCGCACAGAAATCCCTTCTCGCCGGTGTCCTGCTGTCGATGAGCAGTATCGCCCTGGCTGCCGGTCAGTTAAATCTTTATAACTGGGGAAACTACACCAACCCTAAGCTCATCGAAAAATTTGAGAAAGAAACGGGGATCAAAGTCACCATCACCGACTATGATTCCAACGAAACGGCTCTCGCCAAAGTCCGCGCCGGCGGCCATGGCTTCGACCTCGCCGTACCTTCTCACAGCCACCTGCCGATCTGGGTCTCCGAAGGGTTGATTGCCAATCCCCGCGTTGATCAGATGCCGAACTTCAAGAACGTGGCAGACGAATGGCGCAACCCCGATTGGGATCCGGGACGTCAGTACAGCGCTCCGTGGCAATGGGGCAGCGTCGGCATCATGGTCGATACGTCTGTTTATAGCGGCGACATCAACACCTTTGGCATCGTGCTGGATCCGCCGCAGGAACTGGTGGGCAAGATCAATGTCGCCCCCGAAATGAATGATGTGATTACGTCAGCGATCCTCTACCTCGGCGGCGAAGCCTGCACCGGGGATAAGCAACTGCTGCGCAAAGTCCGCGATAAGCTCGTTGAGGCAAAGCCAAAATGGAAGTCTATGGATTACGGCGTGATCGAAAAATTTGCCGGACGCGACCTGGCGGCCTCTCTCTACTGGAACGGAGCTGCGTTCAGAGCGCGTCTTAAAAATCCAGACGTGCGCTATGGCTACCCCCGTGAGGGCTACTCGCTTTGGGCCGATGCGGTGGTGCTTCTGAAAGATGCAAAGAATGTCGAAGAAGCCAAAACTTTCATGAACTTCATCATGGCGCCGGAGAACGCCGGCCTGATCTCTGAGTTCGCCCGCTATGCGAATAGCATCGTCGGTTCCGAGAAATACATGCCGGAAGACATGGCCACTGCCCCGGAAGTGATCATTCCTCGTGAGTTCATCGGCTTCGGCAAGTTCTACCCAACCTGCCCGCCAGACGTCCAGAAGATGTATACCGCGATCTGGACCGAGCTACAGAAGTAACCCTTCGAAAAGCCCCGGGTTACGTTGAGTAACTCGGGGCTTTTTTTACGATGCGCCCCAATCCCGTTCCCGAAGATCAGCGGATTCCGCGCAACCTTTGGGATCGCCCACCCTGGAATCGATGGTCCTTCCAGAATATTCGCGAGATCCTACCGACCACTGAAGTCTGGCGCGGCACAGGGCCGAGGTGGGATTTAGAAGAAGATCCCCTCGCGCTCGACGACCTCGTGTTTACCGATCGTCTGGATCAACCGACTACCGTCCTGCAGTGGCTTACGGATAACTTCGCCGACGGAATCTTAGTCATGCACGATGGCGTAGTCCGTTACGAGAAGTACTTAAACGGTATGACCCCACGCACGCTGCACCTTTCGCAGTCGATGGCGAAATCTGTGACCTCTGCAGTCGCCGGCATTCTCGTGGGTCGAGGCCAGCTCGATCCCGATCGACCGGTCATTGACTACCTCCCCGAGCTCGCTGACACGGGTTGGGCTGATGCCTTGCTTCGCCATGTGCTCGACATGACCTCTGGCGTACGCTATGTGGAGGATTACGAGGCACCTGATTCTGATATCGCCGACACAGATGTGGCGTCCGGATGGCGTCAACCGGATGGAGTAGCAAAGTTCAGTTGCATGTGGGATCAGATTCTTAGCCTGCGAGACACTACCCGTACGCACGGGGAGCGCTTTGAGTACCGATCCATTGAGACAGACGTGCTGGCTCACTGCATGGAGCGCGTCACTCAGACCCGTTTCGCAGATCTCGTCAGCGAGGAACTTTGGCAGCCGCTGGGTGTCGATGAGAGCGCCTGCTTCACTGTCGATGGAGCGGGATACCCTCTGGCCGACGGGGGTTTTAATGCATCCCTTCGCGATTACGCCCGATTTGGTCAAATGCTTTGCCAGCACGGGAAAGCAAACGGAAAACAAATCGTCCCGAGCGAATGGATCGATGACACGCTCGCCGGGAATCCCGATATTTTCGGTGCCGATAACAACATTGGCACGGATCGCGGTGCCTATCGAAACCAGTTCTGGCTTCGCGACGTGGGTCGGCGGATCATGATGGCGCGAGGCGTATTCGGGCAAGTCATCTACGTTGATCTTGATCACCGGTTGACCATCGCTCGACTTTCCAGCTGGCCCGAGTTTCTTTCAAAAGAGAGAAAGCACGACGACCTACTGGCCTTTGATGCGATTACTCAGACTTTGGGAGGTGATTGATGTCCACGGATATCGACCTATGCTACCTGCCGGCCACCGAGGCCATTTCGCGCTTTAAGGCGAAAACACTCTCTCCGGTTGAATTAATGGATGCCGTGATCGAGCGGGCCGAAGCCGTCGAGCCTCAGATTAATGCGTTTACTTTCAAACATTTTGACGAGGCCAGGGATCAAGCAAAAAAGCAGAACAGAAGTACGCCCTGGGAAAGCGCACAGGCGTCTTAGAGGGACTACCCGTGGGCGTCAAAGACGAAAGCTTTATCAAGGGGAAAACCGACTCCAGCGGTTCTTTAATCATGAAAGACTTCGTTGCCAACACAACCTCGGTCGGCAACGAACGACTCATGCTCTGCGGGCGGGCATTGTCCATGCCCGCACGGCAACGCCGGAGTTTTCCTCTGCTGCCTACACCAACTCACGCCTTTGGGGCGTTACGCGAAATCCCTGGAATCCGTTGTTTACACCTGGGGATCGTCCGGAGGATACGGCAGCGTCTCTGCAGCGGGAACCTCAGCACTGGGCACCGGATCTGATATCGGAGCTCCATCCGTATTCCGGCAGGGACCTGCGGGCTGGTGGGCTAGCAAGCCGCCTTACGGCCGAAACTCAGACGACCCGCCGTTTAATTTGGATTTTTACTGTCACACCGGGCCCCTCGCCCGCTCCGTGCAGGATGCAATACTTCTGCAAATGTGCTTGCAGGTCCGCATCCTAAAGACATTGCAAGTCTTCGCCAAAATTACGTTTGCCGACCTCATACAAAGATATCAAGGGCTGGCGAATTGCCTTCTCGATGGATCTTGATTCTTTGAGGTAGACCCGGAGGTCCAGCGCAATACCCTTGAGGCACTTGAGGGTGTTCAAAAGCTTGGGTGCGACAGTCGAGGAAGTTGACCTGGGCTGGACATCTTCTGCTCTGGATGCCGGAATTCAGTACCTGACCCATCTTTTGGTCGTACATGGCTACTCTCCTCGATGAGCATGGCGAGAAGATGACCAGCTACGTGCGTCAATGGGCGGAGGAGTCGAGAAAGTCTACTGCTGCTCAATTTCTGCACACGCTGGAGGTGGCCAACGAGATGTATGCAACCCTCGGACCGATTCTGGAAAAGTATCAGGTTCTGGTGTGCCCCACGAATGCCTTGCCGGCCGTACCCGCCGACTTTGATCACTCGCGGGACTCCCTGTCGATTAACGGCCGCGCCGTAAATCCAGCGCTGGGATGGGTCTTGACCACTCCTTTTAATTCTTTGAGTCGCTGTCCGGTTCTCACGGTACCCACCGGGCGGGCATCGAACGGCGTTTCCAACCAGCCCTGCAGATTGTGGGAGAACCTATTCCGATAAGGACGCATTCCAGGCCGGCCTCGCCTATGAAACCGCGGCCCCCAGTGGTTTAACAGCAAGGACTCCGACCGGATCTCGCCCTTGCCTAGGACTCTCGCAGCAAGGGAGCGCATATCGCTTCAAAACTGGCGGGAGCGGCGCAGAGCCCGTTTTCGTTTCACAACGTGCGTGAATTTGTTGGGACGCAGCAAATCAATAAAAGCGAAAACCCACGACACCTGCCGGTTGACTTAATCTCAAAAACCGAGCTGCAGCAGGCTGCAAAGCTCGCGGATCTCGATGATTTTTAATCGAGACAGAGACAGACGCTCTCCCATCCTTAGAAATGGATGTCTCTGCATTTGATTGGCGAGCGGATCATTACCCATCAGAAAAGCCGCATATTGTTTTCTCGATCAGTAACCATTACCGGCATGCTTGCCGGCCAGCTCCAACACGCCGGACTCCTCCACCCAGATCGACTCGTCCGGGATTACCTCCCCGACATGCTGCCTGAGGGTACGGCAGCTGCACGGTTCAACATCTTCTCGATATGCAGGCCGCCATCGATTTTGATGAGAACTATCTTGATACCACGGGCGCATACGTGCGCTATCGGATTGCAACGATGTGGAATCCGCCGTCGGATGCCGCGCCGAAAGACGAGGATCTGCGCACGTTCCTGTTATCGCTTCGATGCTCAGCATCGTCACACGGCAAGGTGTTTCGCTACCTCTCCCAAACTCCGATCTGCTGGGTATTGTTCTCGAGCAGGCAGGCGGCGGTCGATACGCTGACCTGCTGTCGGAGTATGTGTTGGGACCGCTGGGCTGCGCCCACGAGGCATACATCACCGTTGACCGCGCCGGCACAGCAGGGCCGCGGGCGGTATTGTCTTCATCCTCACGATCTCGCGCGCGTCGGTCAAGGCATTCTTGATGCAATCATCAGCGGCGAGAACGCGTCAATCCCTGCGGCTTGGATTCAGGATACGCTCATCTGGAAATGTGAGTGCCTGGGACAACGGCGAATTCTCGGGGACTATTGCCCAAAGGTAACTACCGGAATCAGTGGTATATCTCCAGACCGTGAGACGCCGTGCCTGCTGGCGATTGGCATCCACGGGCAATGGCTTTATATCGATCTCAAACGTCAGATCGTAATAGTGAAACTCTCTTCCCAGGCCGAACCTGTCAACGAGGCGTTGGATGCAAAACTCATTCGGTTTTTCAGCCAATCGCAAAATCAATCGGCTGAGTCCACCAGCGCCTTGATATCACGAAGCGCGCCACGATCAAATTCTTCTTCATTAACCCGCAATAAACTATTCTGTCCCGAGAAAAAACGAGACTTGGTCAACGCCGGGCAGCAGCGACAGCGCACGTTTAATCGAGGCGTCATCAGAATTATCCGACTAAGCCGCAGGGTCAAGCTTCCTCAGTTGTGGTGGCGAGCCAAAGAAACTTAGTAATAGCCAGGCGAAACTTGCCAGCGCACAGAACACGAATACGCCCGTGCGCCATAGCGCCGTGTAACAGACCGCCAAAAGCGCCACCTACGAATACACCGGAAAAATTCAAGGTGTTATACACACCGGTCGCCGTGCCTTTGTGCATACCCTGGGGCGATACGTGTCACCAGTGAAGGCAACATCGCCTCGAGCAGATTAAATCCGATAAAAAAGATTCCAATGCCGGCGAGCAGTGTTAGCGCCCTCTCGTGTCCCGCAAAAAGCAACGAAAACGCGCCCAGCAGAAGAACAATAGCGATGCGGAATACGACGAACGTCAGTCGGCGTCGCATGCCGGCGATCAGCATGGGCGCCATGAGCACGATTGAGACCAACAGGACGGGCACGTACACCCGCCAATGCGCGTCTCGTTCAAGCGCTAACACATCGACTAGGGCAAACGGTATCGCAACAAAGAGCGCCGTCAGAACCATATGCAGCAGAAAGATTCCACATCCAAACGTAATAATTGGGACGATTTCAATACCTCGAGGAAATGGCTGGCGGCAGCCCTGTGACAGGATCCCGATGTTCGTGGAGGGGTCGGCACCACCCAGATCACTAGCCCCGTGGCGAAAAACGCGAGCACTGCGGTCATCCAAAAAGGCCATCCATACCAAACCACTGATCGAGCACGGGACCCGCCATCAGAGCGAATAAAAAGACGCCCCGATACTCATACCCATCAGCGCCATCGCCTTAGTGCGTTGCTGGTCACGAGTGAGATCTGCCGCCAGAGCAAGGATGACGGCTGCAATTGCCCTGCTGCCCTGAAGCGCCCGACCGATGATGACCCCCATAATCTCGTCGGACAACGCAGCAACGATACTGCCCAATAAAACAGTCCGAGGCCGGCGATAATCAACGGCTTTCTACCAAAGCGGTCGGACAGTATGCCGAATGGAATCTGAAATATCGCCTGCGTAAGCCCGTAAACACCAAGCGCAAGACCCACCCGCAGCGGTGTTGCCCCATCCAGACCAGCGGCATAGAGCGCCATCATCGGGAGCACCATAAAAGGCCAAACATCCTCAGATCTGAGCACCTCCTAGCGCTGCGACGGAGCGGCGCTCAAGGAATTCATAGAGTTACGTATTCGGGCCAATTTCAGGGGCTTCCTTAGGCATCATGACATCAGATCGAGCTGTCGGACGAAGCGGTGAAATCTCCATCCCGTGGAAGGGGATGTGTAGAAAAGATTTTGAAACGCTCTACGAAGGAGACGTAATATTAACCGTTTTCCTTTTTCCGAACACCTCATGCGTTCCATAAAAATACGCGGCGCTCGCACGCATAATCTTAAAAGCGTCGATGTTGATCTCCCACGAGACAAGCTGATCATCATCACCGGCCTTTCGGGCTCCGGTAAATCTTCGCTGGCCTTCGACACGATTTATGCTGAAGGTCAACGCCGTTATGTGGAATCGCTATCCGCTTACGCTCGCCAGTTTCTCTCGCTGATGGAGAAGCCGGACGTCGATCTTATCGAGGGACTCTCCCCGGCCATCAGTATCGAGCAAAAAGCGGCATCCCATAACCCTCGATCAACGGTGGGTACCGTCACTGAGATATACGACTACCTTCGGTTGCTCTACGCGCGTGTGGGCGAGCCTCGCTGCCCAGATCACGGGGTTACCCTTGCCGCCAGTACGGTGAGCGAGATGGTTGATCGCGTACTGGGGTTGCCAGAAGGTTCGCGGATACTACTGCTGGCGCCGGTCGTGCAAGACCGTAAAGGAGAATACCAGCAACTGCTCAAAAGCCTCCTGAGCCAGGGGTTCATTCGGGCTCGAATTGATGGCGATATTTATGATCTGGATTCGCCCCCCACTATCGACAAAAAGCGAAAACACACCATTGAGGTTGTTGTTGATCGGATCGTCGTAAAGCCTGATCTCGCGCAACGCCTGGCGGAGTCTTTCGAGACAGCGCTTGCGATCGCGGACGGATTGGCGCTGGTCCAGGTGCTTCCCGGAGACGATGGAGAACCTGGCAACGAAATACTGTTCTCAGCACGCTACGCCTGCCCGCACTGCGGATACAACCTAAGCGAACTCGAGCCTCGGCTTTTTTCTTTCAACAACCCGGCAGGAGCCTGCCCAGAATGCGATGGTCTTGGCGCGCGCCAGTTTTTTGATCCGCAGCGCGTTATTGTCGATGACACCCTTAGCCTGGCGGCAGGCGCTATTGCGGGTTGGGACCGGCGCAATGCTTTTTATTTCCAGATGCTGACCTGCCTGTCCGAGCATTATGGCTTCGATATTGAGAAACCCTTCAGGCGATTGTCCAAGAAGATTCAGGACATCGTGCTTTATGGCAGTGGTTCTGAAAAAATAAATTTTCAATATCTACGCTCTCACGGCAGAAGAGCACGACACCGCAGCCATACGTTTGAAGGCGTTTTGCCAAATATGGAAAGACGCTATCGCGACTCTGACTCCAATACGATTCGCGAGGAGCTCGCGCGCTTCCTGAATACGCAACCCTGTGAAGCCTGTGGCGGCAGTCGACTGAGGACGGGTGCGCGGAACGTGTTCGTGGGCGATCTGCCCATCAACCAGCTGACGTCGCTTCCCATAGAAACATCTTTGTCGTTTGTCGACGAACTTACACTACCCGGCCATAAGGCCGATATTGGCGCCCGTATCCTTCGCGAGATCACGGATCGCTTACGTTT
>JAYPPP010000010.1:0-57147 GCA_038131525.1 Gammaproteobacteria bacterium
ACCGCACCCCGTGGTATCAGCGGCTTGGCGAGAAAGGCTGTAATTTTTTAAGCGCGCATCTTCTAAAAGAAATCAAAGGCGATCAGATCGTCCTTGAAAATGTTTTTGATGGCCGGCTGACTTTTCGATTCGGGATCGACCTTGTGGTGGACTGGTCCGGCGCAAAAGCGAACGACGCCTTGATCAATGATCAGGGCCATCTTCAGAGAGAAGTACACTCGATCGGAGATTGTCGGGCCCCAAGAACCGTTGAAGTGGCGATCAGTGAGGCAACAGCGCTCGCACTAAAGCTATAGCACTAAATCTACAGTACTCGACCTATCGAAGGCCCGCTTGAGACCTGGCCAGGCTACTAGGGTTTGATGACGGAGTAAAAAAGTAACACCAGCGCTCCGTCAGTGGAGCCCGCTGTATGCATGGCCCCCGGCGCCCTTACTATGAAATCCCCAGGACCGTACTCGTGCTCCTGATCATAAAAGGAACCAGACAACACATAAACCTGCTCGTATTCTTCATGGGCATGGAGCTCAGAAAATGCTCCCGGCTCAACTTTCATAAGCCACGTTCGCATGCGGCTGATCTCGTCTTGCAGCAACGGCTTCATCAGAAACCCAGGCTCATCGCTCTCCTGCCACGGAATGTTATCGGCGTTCAGGAATGCTGAGCCCAGCGCGGGCAAGTCCAGGGCTTTGGACAAATCTGAGGCTTTAAATATTTCAGTCACTGTTCGCGTCTCTTTCTTCCTAACGCGCTTGCTTTCTAAAGCGCTTGGTCTTTCGGACGAACTAATATGTCGTGCACCTGGACATGTGACGGTTGCGAAAGGGTATAAAGGACCGCGCTTGCAATATCGTCACTTTGCAGACAATGCATCGCGCCATAGGTCTTATCGGCCGCTTCGGTGCTGCCGGAATAGTGCTCGGCAAATCCGGTCTCAACGAGGCCCGGGCTGATACTCGAGACGCGTATGGGTCGCTTAGCCTGATGGATCTCCTGACGTAAGGATTCGGTCAGCGCCCGAACCGCGAACTTGCTCGCCGCATACATGCCATTTGAGCCCGCCGGCACCCGATGTCCGCTCATCGACCCCAGATGGATTATGTGACTCTCCTCACCATGTCCACTCATCTGCGAGAGTGCTAACTGTGTACAGTGGCTTAGAGCGACAACGTTTAACTCAAGCATCTCTCGCCACTGATGGACAGGCTGCGAGTCCAGAGCGCCCGCGTATCCAAGTCCCGCATTATTGATAAGGACGTGAATGGGGCCCCAACGATCCCTCACGTCTGCAAAAAACAGTTTTGATTCCTCATCGTGGCGAAGATCCACTCGCTTTGGGAAAAACCGCTCGGGACAGCCGGCCTCCTCGCCAATCGTTTCTATTTTTTCTGCACGGCGTGCGCAAACAGCAACGCGCATACCGCTACGAAGAAGTCCTAATGCCACTGCCCTTCCGATACCGCTCGATGCGCCAGTTACGACAGCGATCTTGTCTTTCCACTGATCCATTGAAATAAAAAGGTGTTTCTGATCAGATCATTCTAGAGTATTTTGCCCCTGCATCTATTGCTGACGGGCAGATCCATAATTCCCCTCAGCACATAGTGTCGAGCCATTCGCTAAACCGGTAAACTAAGATGATGCAAGACGAGATTTCAAAAAACTGGGAAGCAATCCTGGCTCTTGGCACGGAGTATGGCTTTGACCTCCTGGCTGGAGTCGCCACCCTTATCTTCGGCTGGTGGCTGGCGGGTCGTGCGAGAAAACTGGTTCTGAAGGGGCTCAACAGGGTCCCCGCCGTTGACGAAACGCTTAGGCCATTTTTCGCGTCGATTGTCCGTTACGCCATCATCGCAATCACGCTGGTGGCTGTACTGGCGCGATTGGGAATCCAAACCACATCGATCATCGCCGTGCTCGGTGCCGCCGGTCTCGCGATCGGCCTTGCACTTCAGGGCACGCTTCAAAATATTGCGGCCGGAATCATGCTTTTGATTCTACGACCCTTCAAAGTAGGCGATTACATTGATGCCGGCGGTACCGCAGGGACCGTCGACGAGATTGGGCTCTTTACGACAGATATGACCACTTTCGATGGCATTTATCTCTCTGTACCAAACAGTGCTCTTTGGAACACATCCATTCTCAATTACACCCGCCTACCGACCCGGCGGCTCGATATTCCCGTGGGTATTGCTTATGAGGACGATGTTGAGAAAGCGCTGTCGCTCTTGCTCGAGAAGTTGCGAACCGACTCACGCGTGTTGGCCGACCCTGAACCGCAAGTGATGGTCACTGCACTTGGCGAGTCTTCCGTTGATCTGAATCTTCGCTGCTGGAGCCTTCGAGAAGATTTCTGGGCACTGCGGTTCGACCTAAATAAAAACGCGAAGCTCTGGCTTGATAGTGCAGGGATTTCGATCCCGTTCCCGCAGCGAGATGTTCATCTTATCTCCGCGAATAATGGCGACTAGATGCTGGCTTTCCATTAATCCGTCAGCCGATCGCTAAGACGCTAACCGCCAAACGGCCCACTACCCTACAGCAGGCGCCGAGCTTAGAACCCTCAAATCTTTTTTAAAGGTTATAGCCGCGCTCTTCGTGGTTAACAAGATCAAGGCCCTCGAGTTCCTGCTCTACACTGACTCGAAGCGGCACAACTGAAGCCGCAAGTTTTAACGCCAGATAACTGACGACTGCGCTCCAAATCGCGGTAGCGACTACAGCAATAGCCTGAACCCCAAATTGGCTGGCCACCGTCGTATTCTCCGCGAGCCCGGCACCACCCAGCCCTGCAGAAACAAACACGCTGGTCAACAGCATTCCCAGGGCGCCGCCCACACCGTGCACCGGAAATACATCAAGCGAATCATCAATGATGAGTTTTTGCTTGATAAGTTGCGTCGCCCAGTAGCACACAAACCCAGCGGCGGCACCGATAACCAACGCGCCCATCGGCCCCACAAAGCCTGAGGCGGGCGTAATCGTGCCGAGTCCTGCGACCATACTGGTGACGACACCGAGAGCGCTCGGCTTTCCATGACGGATCCACTCAACGATCATCCACATCAGGGCGCCTGAGGCCGCGCTGATGTGAGTCACAAGCATCGCCATTCCGGCCACACCATCTGCCGCCACAGCGCTGCCGGCATTAAAGCCAAACCAGCCCACCCACAACATGGCCGCTCCGGTTACGGTCATTGTCATGTTGTGCGGCAACATAGCGGTCTGCGGAAACCCACGACGCCGACCCAAAACAATCGCTGCGACTAACGCTGCCACGCCGGCATTCACATGAACCACTGCCCCACCCGCAAAGTCCATCACGCCCAGCTCAGCGAGCCAGCCGCCACCCCAGACCCAATGCGCCACAGGGACATAGGCGAACAAAGTCCAGAGCAGGCAAAAATCAGCATAGCAGCAAAGTTCATTCGCTCAGCGAACCCGCCGACGATCAGGGCCGGCGTAATGGCGGCAAACGTTAATTGAAAAATAACGAACACACTTTCTGGAATAGTCCCGGAGACCGAATCGACGGTTACGCTGGAGAGAAATACATCTCCCAGCCCGCCGATGATGCCACTGACGCCTCCGTCACTGAATACGAGCGAGTACCCAAGCACGATCCATAAGATGCTTATTGCGCAAACCAGCACAAAGCACTGCATGAGGACTGAAAGCACGTTTCTCGAACGCACGAGTCCTGCGTAAAAAAGCGCAAGACCCGGAATCGTCATAAAGAGCACCAGCGCGGTCGAGGTCAGCATCCACGCGGTATCTCCGCTATCGGAGCTTGCGAATGCGCCTCCCGGAAACCCGCTAAGCGCAGACGCGATTAACGCCCCGCCAAAATTTATTTTTTGTTTAAAGAGCATCTTGATCAATCTCTCCGGTGCGGATTCGGATAATGCGATCAACGTCGTAAACAAAAATCTTACCGTCGCCAATTTTATCGGTGCGTGAAGCGCCCACAATGGCATCGAGTACCTGATCCAGAATTGCGGAATCGACAGCGACTTCCAGTTTGACTTTGGGCACAAAATCAACGACGTACTCGGCGCCACGATAAAGTTCCGTGTGACCCTTCTGCCGACCAAACCCTTTTACCTCAGTCACGGTCATTCCTTTGATTCCCACCTCCGCGAGCGCGTCTCGAACGTCATCGAGTTTGAACGGTTTAATGATTGCGGTTACTAGCTTCATGCGGCACTCCTCGGAGATCAAACAGAAAGAAATCGGTAGACTCGATGGACCAAGGAACTAACGGCCCGTATGGTAGCTGGAATTATCGCAGACCTTCCGAGACGGCTAAAGCGATTCGCGATATAAGGAGCGCTCAAACGAGCCGATTAGAGATTGCAAAACTTGCATAAACAGTTGAAAACGCGACAATTCAGCCTATACCATTCGGATCGATAACCACACGTATTGCCCCAGGTTGTGCGGATATGGCTGAAAGTAAGATTCTGATCGAACCTGAGGCGCTTGAAGAAGAACGCCGTCGATCGGCCGTGCAGGTAGTTGACGTGTCCAAGATCGAGACCCACGCCCAACTGCGAATCCCGGGGGCTATTCATATTGACTACGCTTCACTTGTTGCAGGCAGTCCTCCCGCGCCTGGCCTATTGCCTTCAGATCAGCGGCTTGGCGGCTTGGCGAGCACCCTTTTGCTACACCAAGCCCCTAGCATCGTCGCCTATGATGATGAAGGCAGTGGGCGCGCCGCCCGACTGGCTTGGACGCTTCATTACTTAGGGTTTGAAAACATACGCGTCTTGAACGGCGGCCTTCATGCCTGGCATAACGAGGGTCATGAGGTGAGTCGGGATCCGATGGAGCAGGTCAGTGGAAGCCAATCCGCGGGGTCCGTGAGCCTGCAAAAGAATACGGGCGTGTTGGCCGATGCCGATTACATTTTGCAAAATCTTGATAATGACCGCGTGCGTCTTCTCGATGCCCGCAGTCCCGAGGAGTACTCGGGCCAGAAAGTGTTTTCGGCGAGAGGCGGTCATATCCCGGGGGCTATCAACTTCAACTGGCAGGAGACACTCGATACGGAGCGCAACCTTCGGTTGAAATCGCCCCCTTTATTGTTACAAAGCCTCGAAGCCTTGGGACTCACCCGGGATAACGAAGTCATTACCTATTGCCAAACACACCACCGGTCGGCGCATGCCTGGCTGATGCTCAAATCACTTGGCTTTGAAAACGTGCGTGGTTACGCGGGGTCATGGTCTGAGTGGGGTAACCGTCCCGACTTACCGATTAGCCAGGAATCTCAATGATCATTATCTTGCGACCCGAGAGCACTCTCGACACGAAAGAAGGCAAGGCCGTCCTTACTTACCTGCAGTCCAAACCGGGGATAACCGCCCGCACCCATTTCATTGCTGGAGCCGATCGAACGCTCTCTGAGATCTACGTCATCGGGAATGTAGGCGCGCTTGATCAAAGCGAAATCGAGAGTCTCGTCGGCGTTGAAAAAGTGGTGCGCGTCTCTCGTGAATATCGTGTAATCGGCCGGCACGCTGGCGATATTCGCCCCTCAGGCTTCACCTACAACGGGGTACGTTTCGATCAGCAGTCACTGCACGTGTTCGCGGGGCTGTGCGCAGTCGACAATCCAGCCAATGTCGAGACGATGATGAAGGCGCTCCAGGAACATGGGCAGGTGTGCACCCGCATGGGTGCCTATAAGCCCGCACGAACCCTTACTCGTTTCAGGGTCACGGCGCATCGTGCCTGCCGTGGGTGTTTGAGCTTGCGGGAAATACGGCATTCGCGTGATTGCGATGGAAGTGACTCATGACTCACATGTGCGGGAAATCCAAGACGCCCTTGAGACAACGGGTCATCCCACCGGTGTGATGCTTCAGATCGGTACGCGAAACACGCAGAATTTTGAGCTTCTGAAAGAAGTAGGCAGGCAAACAGAGCTTCCCGTGCTCTTAAAACGCGGTTTCGGCATTACCTTAGATGAGTCACTTAACGCCGCGGAATACCTCGCCAGCGAGGGCAACCGCAATATCATCTTCTGCCTGCGTGGCATGAAAACCAATATGGGCGATCCTCACCGAAACCTGTTGATTTCGCGCACGTTCCTGTTGTGCGGCATCTGACCCATCTGCCCGTCTGCATCGATCCATCGCACTCGGTCGGCAGTCGCAACATCGGCCCGGACGGACTCCTGGACGTGATGCACATAACCGCGCAGGGCGTGATCGCAGGAGCCAACATGATTCTCGCGGACTTTCATCCCCAGCCCGAGCAAGCGCTGGTCGACGGCCCACAAGCCTTGCACATGAGTGAGCTGCCCTGGTTTCTGGACGATATCGCTATCGCCCGACAAGCCTATGAAGCACGCCTTGCCAGAGCGAATTCTGAGACCCAATAGGATTTTTAAATGAGTGATCCAAAAAATTGCCAAAGACCGATGACGAATGGCGTGCGACGCTTACCCCTGAACAGTACTACGTCTGTCGGCAGCATGGCACGGAACGGCCCTTCACTGGCGAGTACAACACCTGCAAAACAAGCGGTCAGTACCAATGCGTGTGCTGCGGCACGATTCTTTTTGAATCTGAGCACAAATTTGATTCAGGATCGGGCTGGCCAAGCTTTTGGCAACCGGCAGATCCTGAGAACGTTGAGGAATTTCGTGACTCAAGCCACGGCATGATCCGAACCGAGGTGAGATGCGCGACCTGCGACGCCCATCTCGGCCACGTCTTTGAGGATGGGCCTCAGCCGACCGGACAACGCTACTGCATCAATTCGGTCGCGCTAAAACTCGACAGCTCTGAGTAGAGGATCGAACACCATCCCTTACGCATCGCGGGTTTTTATTCGCGGGATACGGATCAACTCGCCAGCCCTCGGTGGCCCGGAGCGTAAAACGGGGTTATAGCGTGTGATCACCCAAATCGGTAACTCGTACTCTCTCGCAAGGACCCAAAGATTATCGCCGGGCTGGATCGTGTAGTTCTCCGTGCCCGTGACCTCAAAATTCTCTTTAAATTCTTCAATCAGGACACGATGGTATTCCTCACGGCGCCGCTCAAAACCCTGCTGATGCTCACGATCGGTTACCGGGAGTAGTAACGCATCGCCGCTCGAGAGGACTCGACTCGAGTCGTAGCCATTAAGTTCCAAAATTCGCTTCACTCCACCCAGTCGGAGCCAATCGGAATAATGTCCTAAGGTCTCTTCGGGCTCTACGTTGATGCGATAAACGGTCTGGCCATCAAGTCTCGACACCTGTATCGAAAGATCCACCGGTGCATCCAACGGGCTGATCTCTGGCCACGGGTTTTTTGTCGTTGATACGCTCTGGGCCGGCTGCGCCGCCGCTTTGCTCTCGGCAGATGCTCTTTCTGACCCTGTCGATGCAGCGAGCGTCCAATCGACGCCAGAGATCTGCAGAATTTGCCCTGGCTGAATAATTGCTTCCTTGCCAAGAGCGTTGTCAGCTATCAGCCGCTGGCACGGCACATCGTATCGGGCGGCAATTCGGCAGGCGCTGTCTCCAGGTTTCACTTTATAGGCCACATTAACGCGTGACGGGCTGTTCGACCCCTGATTAGCGGATGCTCGACTCTGGCCCCGCGCGACCCCCGGTACGGTCAACGATTGACCCGGAAAAATAAGATCGCCTTGGGATAAACCGTTTGCAGCCAAAAGTGCTTTGCAATCCACACCATAACGGGCTGCAATCCCGCAGGCGCTGTCTCCCTTCCCGACGGTATAAGTTGCACTTGATCCCCCGGCTAACGACCCCGGGATAACGAGCAGCACACCGACATTTAGGACGGATCCTCGGTTCAAGCCATTTGCGGCAAGCAGATCATCGCAGTCGATTCCGAAGCGTCCGGCAATCGCACAGGCCGAATCTCCTCGCTGCACTTCATAGCGCCCCCCTTGTGCCATCGTGCTTCGACCGCGAGCAGTAGAGGGCACCTGCAGGGTCTGTCCGACACGAATCATGGCTTTCCGGTCCAGCCCGTTCATGGCGATGAGTTCAGCACAGTCAGCATTGAAAGCCGCTGCAATTCCGCAAGCCGTATCACCAGTCCGAACTGTGTACTGCACCGATCCCACCCGCTTTACCTCAGACGGCATCATGCGCAGTCGGGCCACGTGGTTAGCCCAACCGCCGCTTCTTGAAGGCAAGCGCAGGCGGTAGCCGTCCGGAATCGTTCTCCAGCCATGCCAGACAAATCGGGTGAGCGCCGGGTTCAAAGCCTTGAGCTGGGCTTCAGTCAGGCCAAAAACCGACTGGATGCGACCTATGGAAACAGGCCGATCGAGAATCAGCGTGTAATAGCGCAACGGCCGACCCGGTGTGATATCCCCAAAAAATTTCTTCTGATTCTGGGCAACGAACCGTGCCGCGAGAAATCCTGCGTAAAAATTCTTTACGGCAACCTGAAACTTTTTAGAGCGATATCGGTTCAGGACGTCCATATAGTCTGGCCCAATCTCCTTAATCGCGCGTCGCATCCCGTTGACGCCATAGTTATAAGACGTGATAACGAAAGGGCTCAACTCACTGTGCGTCACACCGGGATCCTTAGTGCGTGCCGCCTTGGTAAGCCTCTCTCGTGATTCTTTGAGGTACCGTGCCGCACCCCAACTGGCGACCTCAGGATCCAATCGTTCGTCTACGGTGGCATTGAGCTCAAGGCCAAGATCCCTGCCGGTTGCCGGCATGATCTGCCACATCCCAGCCGCGCCTACTCGAGAATAAGCCTTAGGGTTATAGGATGATTCAACGAAAGGAAGGTACTGGATGTCACGAGGCAAGCCAGAATCTTTCAGCACCTTGCGGACAATCGGCCCATAAGTCCCAAAACGCTGCAATGCCGCTTTAAAGCCATCCCGATTTCCTGACTGACAACGAATGTCACTGGCAGCCCGGCGGATCTCGTCGCTCGATCGACTTGGAAAAAGTTTCAGAAGATGACGCCGGTAATCGGAGTTGACGGGCGCATTGCGATCCAACTGCTTCGCTAATGTATGGAGCTCTGAGGAGATACGTCTTTTCTGATCCTTGACAAACGGCGTGTTGCCCTTGCGACCGCAGGCTCTTCCCTCGAATACAGCATAAACACGATGCGGCAGCGTCGGATCATGAAGGACGGCATCCTGACTATCCCATCGGCTGTAGATATCAATCCAGAAGTTGACGCGATCCTGTAGCTCTGCGGGACAGGGAAATGCAGCATTGCAGCGCATCTTGTGCTGCTTTACTTCTACGAACGCATATCCCCAGGTCGATTGAAAAAGGCCCGCGACAAACGCGCAGGCCAAGAAAATCGATCGTCCCCAGCAAAGGTGGTTAGGCATATCTTCGGGCGAGTGGTTTTAAAACGCCTTGAGGAGCACCGTTGGAACCGGCAGGCTCTTCAGCGATCGGTCGCTTTTAGAGCGGGTATCCTACCAATTCAGCGCTAGAAAATAAATGAAGACATCCGTTTATGTGTTTTCTTAGGGCGCAGAGCGCTTTGATAAACTTCACTTTTGGGACCACACCTTCAAGCAAATGACATGGCCCACATCCGCACCGAGCACATCACCGAAAGCGTAGCCGATGCACTCCAGTACATCTCGTACTATCACGCGCCTGATTTCATAGGTGCGATGAACCGCGCCTATGAGCGGGAACAGTCTATCGCCGCAAAAAACGCCATCGGACAGATTCTGGTCAACTCGCGTATGGCCGCTCAGGGTCATAGGCCCGTATGCCAAGACACGGGCATTGTGGTTGTCTTCATTAAGGTCGGCCAGCGCGCTGTAATTGAGGGAGATGTATCACTCCAAGAGGCCATCGATGAGGGCGTCCGGCGAGCGTACACGCATGCGGATAATCCGCTGCGCGCCTCTGTTGTGTCACCACCGATTGGCGCAAGAAAAAATACAGGGGACAACACTCCCTCCGTGGTTCACACCGAGATCGTCCCGGGAGAAAAGGTGGAAATCACCGTAGCAGCAAAAGGAGGCGGCTCCGAAAATAAAGCAAAACTCACAATGCTGAACCCCAGCGACAGTCTTGTGGATTGGGTCACTGAGACACTCCCCACCCTTGGCGCCGGGTGGTGCCCGCCGGGAATTCTTGGTCTTGGGATCGGCGGCACCCCCGAAAAAGCGATGTTGATGGCAAAGGAGTCGCTGATGGCCCCCATCGATATGGACGAGATCGTAAAAACCGGGCCGCAAAACGAGATTGACGAGTTACGACTTCGAATTTACGAGGCCGTGAATCAACTCGGGATTGGTGCCCAGGGTCTTGGGGGGTTAACGACCGTGCTCGATGTGAAGATTCATACGTACGCGACGCACGCAGCCTCATTGCCCGTTGCAATGATTCCGAACTGCGCGGCAACTCGACACGTGCATTTCGTGCTGGATGGCTCAGGCCCTGCTGCCCTGCCCATGGTGGATCCCGCCGTGTGGCCGGACATAGCAAACGAAGCATCAGGTAAGCGCGTTTATCTCGATCAGTTAAGCGCTGACGACTATCAATCGTGGCGTATCGGTGACAACCTGCTTCTTAACGGAAAAATTCTCACCGGACGAGATGCGGCGCATAAGCGACTGGCAGATCTCATAACCGCAGGCGAACCTCTCCCCGACGGTGTGGATTTTCTGGGCGCTTTATCTATTACGTAGGCCCCGTGGATCCGGTGGGCGACGAGGTGGTGGGACCTGCGGGCCCCACCACCTCCACGCGTATGGATAAGTTTACCGAGACCATGCTCGCGCACACCGGACTCGCCGGCATGATCGGTAAAGCTGAGCGCGGACCCGATGCGATTAATACGATTAAATCGCATGGCAGCGTATATCTGATTGCGGTGGGAGGTGCGGCTTATCTTGTTTCTCGAGCGATTAAATCCGCGCGCGTGGTTGCCTTTGAGGATCTCGGCATGGAAGCGATCTACGAATTTGAGGTGCAGGATATGCCCGTTACCGTTGCGGTGGATAGCACCGGGGCCTCTGTACATACCGAGGGGCCACGCGAATGGAAAGGCAAGATCGCTTCGTTCCCGGTCCGGGTGGTTCAGGCTTAGGAGATAGCTTATGAAAGCGGTAGCGGCAAAAGCAGCGTGGGTTTTCCTTTTTCATCTATGGGTTCTCCTCTCCCCCGGCTCCGCCGCATTTTCCTCCGAAAATCTGGGTGCTTTCCTTGGCGCAAAAGATACCGATCACCCCAGCTGGTTTAAAGAGAGCTTTCTGGATTTTGAGGAAGACATTAAGGAAGCGGCATCAGAGGGTAAACGCCTGGTGCTTTATTTCTGGCAAACCGGGTGTCCCTACTGCAATGCGCTCGTGGAGCAAAACTTTGCCCAGCGCGATATCGTGGAAACCATGCGGTCAAACTATCAGCTCGTCGGCATCAACATGTGGGGCGATCGCGAGGTGATTCAAGTCGGGGGAAAAGTATTCACCGAAAAAACGCTTGCTGCTGCCCTTCAAGTCAATTACACCCCCACGCTCTTGTTCTTTGACGAAGCGCGCAAGGTAATACTGAGGTTAAACGGTTACTACCCGCCGGACGATTTCAGAGTCGCAATCGATTGGGCGCGCGCCTCCAACAGCTCCGCTCAGCCGTTTGCTGAGTATGCGGCTCAAGCAAAGTCAGTCGTCTCCCGGCCAAAGCTGAACGTTCAGGATTTTTTCGAAGGCGCTCCCTTCGATCTTTCAGTCGGAAAGCAAGACTACACTGCGGTTTTTTTTGAGCAACCGAACTGTGCACAATGTGACGTCTTCCATGATCGTGTTCTCAGTCAGCAAATTGTCCGCGCGCAGGCAAAAAAAATGCGCACGCTCCAGCTGGATATGTGGTCAAACGATACGGTGGTCACTGCGGATGGGCGGACGTTAACGGCTCGAGACTTCGCAAAAGAGCTTAAGGTTCAATTTGCGCCCACCGTAGTCTTTCTTAATGCAAGCGGTCAGGAAGTCATGCGTATGGATGGCGCGTTTAAAACATTCCACACGCAGGGAATCTTTCGATACGTGAATGAAAAAGCGTACGCTTCGGAACCCAGCTTTCAGCGGTATCTTGGCGCCCTCGCAGAACGCTTTCGGGAGCAGGGCCTGGATGTTGATATCTGGTCTTACGACCTCGCCGTCAGTCGTGATAACAAACCGGTCATCATTGACTGATTTCTCTTCAATACACTCCGACGCTGATGGATATACCCAAACATATCAAGGAAGACTTCTCGCGAGAGCCCCTGCTGCCAGAGACGCTCGCAGATGATCCCATGGCTCAGTTTCATGCCTGGTTCATGGAGGCTTGCGAAAAAGACCCAGATGCCCCAAATGCGGTAAGTCTCGCTAGCGCCTCCAAGGACGGCATCCCCGGCGTTCGCACTGTGTTGATGAAGTTCTACGACGAACGTGGATTTGTTTTTTTCACCAATTACGGCAGCCGAAAAGGACAAAACCTCGAATCCAATCCGTTGGCCGCAATGCTTTTTCCCTGGGCGCGACAGAGTCGTCAGGTCATCGCGCGTGGACCCGTACACCGGCTGCCTCACGAGGAGTCTTACGAGTATTTCAAAACCCGAAGCCGTGGGAGTCGCATAGGCGCTTGGGCATCCCGGCAAAGCGCGATCATCCCAGATCGTTCAGTTCTAGAGCAGCGACTCACAGAACTTACCGAACGTTTTGCAGAAGGCGACGTACCCCTACCGGATTTCTGGGGCGGCTATCGATTGATCCCCGATACCGTTGAATTCTGGCAAGGTCAGGCCGATCGACTGCATGATCGTTTCGAATATTCCCGTACATCTCAGGACGGTTGGATCATCAATAGGCTTTCGCCATAAATATCCAAGCGCGATTACGCTCAAGCACTCCTTTGAAGAAGATTTAATCCGGGCCCTAGGCGGCCTCGTCGTCTCTGGAAAGACTCAGTCGCACCGGAAACTTTGCACGGATCGCCTGATCGAGTTCGGGCGATAAATGGGACGGCCGCGGGCCCGATAGAATTTCCGCCACGCGAGCTCGAGCCGTCTCCAGAAGATCCGGACGCCCTTTCTCATTCCACTCCTTGGGAGAAAGGCGATCGCCCACCTCCGGATATACATAATCCCGCTGCATCAGAGCCATGGTCTGATCGTGCCCCAAAAAGTGATTGGGCCCGCCGATGCAGACATCCCGAATAGTGTCTACGGATAACGAGATATCGTTTACCTCGATGCCTCTTATGGTGCGGTTAATCGCGCCAAGCATATCGTTATCAATAACGTAACTTTCGAGACAGCAGCCCAACAGACTTGCCTGCATGCCCGCCGCCTCGTAGATCAGATTTGCACCACTATGGCCCGCAAGTGTGTTCGTGTAAGACTTTTCATAGCCGGACTGCGCGTCGGGCAATTTGGCATCGGCCATACCCGCGGCAATCCCGGTAGGCAGACCATAAAAACGGCCCATCTGGCCACATGCCGCCATCAATACCGCCTGCTCTCCACTCCCGCCGCTCATAGCACCGGTTCTGAGATCGGAGACAAATGGCCAGGTTCCAAATATCGCGGGATGACCAGGCTTCAATAAATTTACATATACAAAGCCACCCAGCACCTCAGCCACCTCTTGAACGACCGCGCCTGCTAATGAAGCAGGACTCGTCGCTCCCGCCTGACCTGCTGCCAAAAGAAGAATCGGCATCCCGCGCTCAACGCAGACTTCCAGCACACGGCAGGCATCTTCTGCAAAACGCATTGGCGGGACCACAAAGCAACAGGAGAGACTTACAAACGGCCGCTCACGCCATGCCTGCTCACCACCTGCGACCATCTCCAACATATCGATCGCCTGATGCGCATGGGTGGGATCGACAAAGCTCGTCCCCACATGCTTTCGGGTGCCGGCGATTGAGGCGTAGCAGGTATTGAAATCCATCTCAGCTGGATTTTCGATATCGCGCAGCACCATCGACCGTTGAAAGAAATGGATATGCTCCATCTGATCAACAATTCGCGCTGCATCGTAAAGATCCTGCGCGGTGGACTCACGATATTCACGCTTTACCGTATCTACAACATGCACCGCCGCCCCGGCGGTCCCAAAGTAAGTTCGCGAATCACTTAGATCAAGGTCAAAGCGCGGGTCCTGCGCATAGAGGGTTATATTTTTTGCGGCCTTTTCCAAAGCATCCTCGACCAACGCGCGAGGCATCAGCAGTCGACCGTCGGATGTCAAGGATCCACCCGCCGCTGTCACTAAATCAACGCATGACGGCAAGGAATTGGCAAATCCGATGGTCTCCAGCGTTTCCATCGCAGCCTCGTGAATGCGAAGTACCTCTTCTTGGGAAAGCGGTTGAAATCTACCGCTGCTGAGACCCGGTCGGACCGGCTTCTGGTCCTCGGGGATTGGCGCCGCACGTAACGCCTGGCGCGCTGCGCGTCCACCCATTCGATTCGCTCTGCCACTCACTTTTCTGCCCCCCAAAAATCGCCTGAATTTCTAATGTGGTTCATGTGCTCAAACCGCGGCCTTCTCAAACAAAAAGCTGTGGAGACCTTCGGCCGAGCTTGTTCGCGGCATGAGCCGATCGATTTCTGGCAATACGCCACGATCTACATGCTCACCCTTCTGAATCATGCCTCGACTTAGCAGCAGCGCGCTGTGTCCCGCTTCTACGGCCAACTGCATCGTGGCGTCATTGTAGTCACGCTCGCCTCCAAACGGAACGGAAAAAACATCAGTCGTCTGAACATTCTCGAAACTGTTCAGGAAGCGGCGATTCTCTTCGATTTCGCGCCACTGCTCCTGCTCGCTCAGCGACGACATGACGTAATGATTCACCGAATGACTTCCGTAGGCGATCAGGGGATGTGGTTTAAGCATCGCCTCTCCCTGAAGATAAAGCTCAGAAAAAGAGGCTAGAGTCCCTCGATCTTCCAAAAATTCGTCAAGAGCGTTCTCGACATCGATGCTGTTATTCGCCGGGTTCTTTGTATACCGATAAAAAGACTGGCCCGGACGCACCGTGAACCTTCCCGCAAAGCGCTGCTCAAACTCTCCCACCCAATTATTTGAAGCGAGAAGGCGCACTTTATCCCGCCAAAAACTCTTGCCCTGCATAAAAGCGCGATTCAAAAAAAGCGCAGCCGGAATCTCCAACGCCTCGAATACTCTCACCGTCTCCTCCAACACTGAACGATACCCATCATCAATAGTGACTGAGGCAAGACCCGAGCGGTCTGAGGCTGCAGAAAATTCATCTATCGAGACAAACCGAAAGTATCGGCTCAACGACTCGAGTTGCTTGAATAGTTGCTCCGCTGTGGTGTTGTGAAAGTCCGACCCTAAGATAGAGGGTGACTCACTGAAAGTGCCGTGATACAGCAGCACCACCCCGAAATTTTGAGCAATACTCTTTAGGCAATCTTGAGAAACGCGCATCACGCTGGAATCCAACTCATTCTGTTTGTTGAGAGAGGATAGACTATCTCTATCCGGCACTGTCAATTTACCTTAATGCCAATAAAAGACTTCCATTTAGCTGCGGCAGACATTCATGCCCGAGTGGGTTTTGAGGGACTAATTATTGCGCTGGAGAAAATGCATCGGGAGGCGCCAGCTCACGTGCGAGACATGCTACTTGAGCAGCCTTCAGAGGCGGTTACCAACTTTTCGCTCATCCGCGCCGCATGGCAGAGGAACTCTGCGATCGGTGTAAAAGTAGCCAACATATTTCCAGAGAACCAACGCCTTAACCTGCCGGCGATTCATGCAGCCTACGTGCTCTTTGATGGTCTCACCGGTGTTCCCACGCGGTCCTTGGACGGTACAGCTCTAACGTATTTAAAAACGGCAGCGGATTCTGCGTTGGGGGCTCGACTGCTTGCTCGACCCTCCAGCACAAAGATGTTGATGGTCGGAGCCGGTGCGATGGCGCCCTATCTGATTAAGGCACACCAAACCGCCTGCCCAGCGTTATCAGAAATCCGAGTGTGGAATCGTTCCAGCGGTCGGCGAGATACTCTTGTTCGAGAACTCGAAGGTCGCTGCTCGATCACGCCTGCCGATAATCTAGAGGATGCGGCCGGATGGGCAGACCTGATCTGCTGCGCCACGATGACCACCGAGCCGCTGCTGCGAGGCGAATGGCTGAGCGAAGGTGTTCACATTGATCTTGTCGGGGCTTACCGTCCGGATATGCGGGAAGCGGATGATGAAACCCTACGCCGCGCACGCTTATTCGTTGATTCTCGGGACACCACAATCGGGGAAATCGGCGAACTTACGATTCCGATTGCCGCCGGTGTAATTACTGCAAGCGACGTTCTTGCAGATCTCTATGACCTATGCTCAGGCAGTCCAGGGAGAACAAGCGGCCAAGAAATTACGCTTTTTAAAAACGGCGGAGGCGGCCATCTCGATCTGATGACGGCACGATATATTGAAAAGTGTTTTGACGCAGCCTTTTGAACCTTCTCAGTTGAGCTTCCTGAGTTGAACTTCCTGAGTTGAGCTTTCTCAGTCCGGATTCAGAACACCCCAGAAAAGCGGCGCCCAGGCCGCGACCATCACGACGAGAAAGACAAGCTCAACTTGGATAACAAATCGATAGTGGCTCCGCGTCTCGCCTTCGCTGGACGACTTGTAGATCGAACTCATCAACACATCCAAAAGCGTCACAAAGAAGAAGATAGGTACGAGCGCTGGAACGATAACCGTGCTCACCAGCGCCCATCCCTCGTAACCGGTAGGGTGTAAGGCAAATGGCGCCAATACGGTGAGAATTACGATTACGGATACAAGCGCCGTGCGCAAGGTGCCCAGCCGACTTACAAACCGAATCAATCCCGTCAACAAATCCTCTCCTCGTAGTGCTCAAATGAAGTAAGGCTCGACACCCAAGCCAGGGAATCAAAATACAGCGCGCTTGGCGACACTATTAAACCGTTTACTGCTGTAAGCGCTCCCAGATCTTAACGAGCGCAGCCCCATCCTCAGCAAGCAATGTCTCGTAGTTTTCTTCCGCTATTGCGCAGACATCCTGATTTGCTGTGACCTTATCAAAAAGACCTTGAGCGATGAGTGACAGACCGCCCGTAGCAGCCGCAAGCCCCCAGGTTGCGCCCGTCTTCAAAACACCCTCAAGATCCGCTTGAATCTTTGGCTGCGAAAGTGTGCCGCCAACCCGATAGAAATTGGTTAGAGAGGATGCCGATATGCCGACGCCGCCTCGCGCCTTGGGTCGAATAAGAAACACAATAGATTCATCAATTAAGCTCACGCCGCCTCGAATGAGAAAAGTCACATCCTCTGTTTGAATCACAATCGTATCCCGGGACATCACGATTCCGTCCACGACGCGAAATCCGATCACACCGCATTGCACGACATGAAACTCATTTCTTCTCTTTGGGTCCACCACTCCAAGGATTTGGGCAAGAATGGACTGGGTCAGGATATCCATTCCGGTCGCAGGAAAGTAGGTATTCAAGCCTGATCCTTTCATTTCGCCATTCGCATTGGCGGCAATTTCCTTAGCCGAAACCCCCTTGCTCTCTACCTCTATATCCACATCTACGCTGCCCTCGAGAGGTAATCGGGAGTTTTTCAGCGCGGGAATTTCTCTCGCAATTAAACCCTTAATCGAAAAATTCATGCTCACCGGATAAGGTTTCTCCGTTGAGTCCAGCTTCAAATCAAGATCAAAAGAGCCGCCAGAGAATTCACCGGCATCCGAGCGAAGCGTTAATACGCCATCATTAATATCAATCTCGGTGATCAAATTGTTGGCTTTGAACCTACGGGTGACAAGTTCCTTTGACTGAAAGTCCAGATCCACCGCAAGAGGCGCAATCCAGTCGAGCGAAAACGGTTGATTGCTAAAGATGGATCCCCGTGTTTCCGTTTCTTCTGCCTTCGCTTCAGGCAGCTCTTCCGGGGGAGGGGTGGGAAAAATCTCCATCAAGTTCAGCCGGCTGGACCATATATCACCAACAACCTTTAAAGGTGCTGTGCCTTGCACTGATGTCTTGCTGCCGGGAAGCAAGCCCGCCCCTAACATTACACTCCCTGTCAGGTCATTATTTCCAACAAGAATAGAAAACTCGGCTTGCTGAGCCCCAGATTCCAAGAACTCCAAATTTCCGTCAAGGGAGACAGGGCCAGGGTCGAGAAGATCCTCAGGCAACCAGCGCCGGAGATTCTGTAGAGAGGCGGTTTCGATATGCGCCTGCAGCTTGGTCCCGCTGCTGATAGGCCAGCCGATATCTCCTTGAACGGAGGCCTCAATCTCCTGGGCCTTTATCGAGAGCTTTCCCTTCAGGGGGTGTTTCGCGGCTGAGGATGCATCTCGCCGAACCGAAAGATCCACCCGAAGCGGGCCGTCTAATGGAATCTCTCTATCAATCAATCCACTTAGGAACTTTGCATCGTGTATCAAAAGCTGTGAAGCAAGATCGAAGTGTGAACCCGCATCAAGATCCGCCAATCGGCCGTTGACTTTTAGCTGGATTCCTTGCGTGAATCCCTCCACCGATACAAAAAATGGGTCTTCCGGCTTTTCAGAGCCCACCAGGCTCGCAGCGAGCCTCCCGGGCACCTTAGAGCCTTCCTTAAAACCGAAGCCCTTCCCCAGTCGCCCTAGGTGATCAAGTTCAAGATCCACAGCGAGCGAGCCCGATCGAAGACGTGCGACATCCGGGAAACGGCCGGAGATTCGGCCCCGCTTTATCCCCTCACCCCGAAGCACGCCCGAAATATGGCGCACGCCTATCTTGTCTTTGGCGCGAAAAACCTCCGAGCTCATGGTCAAACTAACACCAGCATAATCCGCGAGTGGAAATTTTGTGAAGGGTTGAAGTGCAGCCACCGTCGGAACAGTCAGCTCTGCACTGATTTCCATATTTGGGCCTCGCCCGCAAGACCTAACTCACCATCGAGCCGAGCAGACCCAGTTCGTTTCGGACCTGCGCGTTCAGTCCCGTAACAGACAACTCTGTTTTTTGGCCGGTTAAAATTCCTGAACAGACGCAGACCCTGAAAACGGCAAGGTTTTACCAAGAAGACTAGCCACCGCCCCGAGGTCCGGCGTAGCCGCCCGAAATGGCAACTGATATACCGCTACAGAACCGAGCGGACCAACCGAGCCCCAAGACTCATGTCATAATTTTTGAACTCAGCTCGATATCGAGATCTCTCGCGAAGAGCCTTCCTGATCTCCTGCCAATAAGCCCTTTATGGATCCAGCCCATCCGTCCGGGATTTCCCATCAAAACCGCTGAGTTCGTTACGCAGGTCTCTTGAGGATCCCTCAAAGGGCAGTTGATATTTGCCGATGATCCCAATGGGCCGATCGCCCCGGCTAAACGCAAGTTACCGGTATCCGAGGCAATTTCCGTCTGAATATTGTCCACCCTGACGCCGCGCCTCTCCCAGACACGCGCAGTGGCTGAGGCAGGCATCAAGCGGCAGCGATAGTCGATAAGCACTCATTAAGCGACCCACGTCGAGAGCCTTACTTTCGTCTCGAAATCAAGCCACATACCCGAATCGCTGCCCATCCGCTCGAGCCGACCTGATCCGCTTATTTCAACGAGCGGTCCCACTGCCTCAAAATTGCGTCGTCGAACTCAAAGTCCTGCAGAGAGAGCCTCAGAATGCCCTGAGCCTCAGCCTTTGCATCAAAAGGCACATCGCCTCAAAGAGAGTCACAAGTTCTGACAACGCCTTCGTCTCCAGGAACACGCCCAGATCGCATTTGGGAAGGAGACCTGGCCGCGACGCCGCAGTCCGACGTCCCCAGATGACGTCATACGGCAACTCCGATTCGGTAACCCACTCGACATCTTCAAGACGAAGACTCGTTGAATCTACCCTTGAGGGCGGAAGCCGAGCCTTACCTGTCAATGCGCGGGCTCTATCAGTCGCGCCAGGTATAAAGGTCGTTACGGTCTCGCTTAAATTTGACGTCTCTAACTGGATTGCGAGACTTGCGTCTCCACCATCCATAACGTCTTTTACCAGGCCGCTTACGGTACCGGAAGAAGCACCCAAGTCCACGCGTAAGGCCGCTCAAATCATCGTCACCCAATAAGGTCAGCGAACCGTCGATCGAGAGCGGCGTACCGTTGTAAAGACCACGAAGAACAAAGGCGCTCTCGTTGCGACCTTCTGGTAGAGAGGAACGCAACTTGTGGATATCCCACTGTTGATTAAAGCGAGGATTCTTTCCTAGAAAACTTAATTTGACATCGTTTATTTTCGGCCACCCGGACAATAGTGGTCCAGCCCGCTCTATTGTCTGCCTGGGAGGGGTCGGCGCCTCGGAATTCCAGTTGGTTCTTCCATCGGCAAGAACCTGAAGCGACAAACTGGACGAATCGACCTCAAGATGATCAATTAAGAGGGTTTTTGAAAATAGAGCGCCCAGATTCAGGTCAATCGATGCCGTCCCAATATCCAGAGCGGCGATTTGAACTCTTTCATCAGGCGATGCGATTTGCAGTCCGCCCACCTTGAGCTGCGCCACCGGCCATAGTTGATTTCAACGGGCCGGCAATCTCAACACTGCGGTTAAGCGAAGCCGAAATCCATCGCCCAAGACGATCCCGATGCGGATTCCAATCGAGATAACAAAGAGCCAGTATCGGCACCAAAAGCAGCACCACTAAGCTAGCCGCAATCGATAAAACAAGGTTTTTCCGGAAACGCTTCGTCATAGGGTAGCATAAGGCAATCGAGAATCGTTCGGAAAAATCCCGATTACTGCCCTATTATCCGAACGCGACTCCTGCTCAGCAAATTGAACGTCATGACCTCATCTGTAGACGAGGAAAAGCTCGCAAAACGACTGCGTCGCGAAATCGGTCGAGCCATTGAAGACTTCCAGATGATTCGGGATGGGGATCGGGTGATGGTCTGCGTATCGGGCGGTAAAGACTCGTTCGTACTCCTGATATTCTCTGCAACTTCGTGAGCGTGTCCGGTTTCTTTTTCGCTTCATGCCATTCACCTGGACCAGAATCAGCCCGGGTTCCGGTCGAGATATTGCGACAGTATCTTGAGCCACAGGACTTCCTTCGATATCATCGATGAGGACACCTACAGCATCGTAAACGGGTAATCCCCGAAGGGAAAACGATGTGGTCTTTGCTCACGTCTTCGCCGGGGTATTCTCTACCGAAATGGGAGCACGCATGACCCGCATTGCCCTTGGCCACCATGGCGACGATATGATGGAAACATTGTTTCTGAATATGTTTCATGGCGGACAGCTAAAGTCTATGCCGCCAAGCTGCGAAGCGATGATGGTAATCACGTGGTCATACGCCCTCTCGCGTACTGTCGGAGAAAGACATCGCCGATACGCCGCGCTTCGGGGATACCCCATCATTCCCGCAACCTCTGTGGATCGCAAGAACACCTCCAGCGGAAGCCATAAAAAATATGCTTTGCGAGTGGGAGCGTTCACACCCGGGTCGGATCGCGAGCATCTTTAGGAGTTTGAGTCACGTAGCCCCCAGTCAACTGTCTGATCGGGCGCTGTTCGACTTTATGCGCTTGGATCAAAATGACGCGCACTCATCGCTTCAGTGGCTGCCCGAGGGCAAGGTACGGAGCGAATATGCCGAAGACGCGACAGACGATGAACAATTTTACACCTCCAATACATCGGAAACTAGCCCCTCGTAAAAGCAGGATCGAAGAATATGAACGCAGATGAATTCAACCCCGGCCTGCTCACGTTTCTCTAACGACTCCCTTCCCCTTTTCATGCCGTTAAGAGTTTGTCCGCCCTCTTGGCAGTGCCGGATTTACTCCCCACAACCTAGCGCAATCCTGACCGAATCTGGAGTCGAGTCCGACCAACTTTACGTCACTCGAAATGACCTCTCTGATCGCAATACGACGAGGCAGCAGCACAATTACCGAGTGCGGTCTGCGGATCATCGGCGCCCATACGGACAGCCCCTGTCTTCGCATCAAGCCGCAGCCGGACATTCGTCGAGCGGGCACCGTCCAACGGGGTTGAGATTTGGCGGAGTTCTGCTCGCGCCCTGGTTCGATCGCGACCTATCCATTGCAGGACGGATCAGCGCCTGCCGTCCCGACGGAACGCGAGCCAGTCTCTTAGTGGATTTCAAGCGTCCGGTCGCGTCCATTCCGAGTCTCGCCATTCATCTGAACCGGGACATTCACAAAATCGCTCCATAAATCCTCAAGAAGAAGTGGTGCCAATCCTTTGCGATGGGCGCGAGCATTCTGTAGAGAGCTTTCGGGACATGCTGCTAGAGCAGGCTGAAAGCCAGTATCCCAACGAGAGTCTTGCCGAAGTGACCGACTTTGAAGCTGAGCCTTACGACACACAACCCGCGGCCCAGGTGGGACTTAACGGCGATTTTCTTGCCAGCGCTCGGCTTGATAATCTGCTGAGCTGCTATGTCGGACTCCAGGCTTTGTTGAATGCTAGAACGGACAGACCATCATCCTCGTCTGCAACGACCACGAGGAAGTCGGAAGTACTTCTAGTGCGGGGGCACGGACCTTTTTAAAGCAGGTCCTCGAACGTCTCACGAAAAACCGCGAGGAACTCTTAGCCACACCTCCCATTCGGTGCTGATATCTCGACAACGCGCATGCGGTGCATCCAACTACGAAAGCAAACACGATCCACAGCATCGTCCCCAACTCAACCAGGGACCAGTCATTAAGTTCAACGCCAATCAACGCTACGCAACCACAAGCGATACCAGCGCTATTCAGGGACCTGTGCCGCGAGGCACAGGTGCCTGTTCAGTCTATCGCGATGCGAAGCGATATGGCCTGCGGGAGCACCATTGGTCCCCTGACTCTGCAGTCGTTGGTATCGATACGGTTGACATTGGCGCTCGCCAACTTGCGATGCACTCCATTCGAGACGACCGGCTGGCAGGATCCCGCATTCCTTTACAGAGCGCTTCTTGCTTTTTTGAGCGGCCGGCATAATTCCGACAAACACATGACATAAAAAACCGGGCCATCCGCCCGGTTTTTTGCGCTATTCCAGCAGGCTATTGGGACTGACTCACCATGTAATCAACCGCTGCTTCACGTCATCGTCGCTCAGATGAGCGAAGCCGCCTTTCGGAGGCATATATCCATTCTTGCCTTGATAACCGACGATTGCGTGCTCGTATAAAGCTCCGTCCCTTGGGCAATTCGATCAACCCATGCTTGTCGCCTACCCTTGGTGAACCAGCAACTCCAGATGGCAAGCCATGCAGCCACTGTTAAATCGCGGCTCCATCTGCCTACCTGAAACGTCGCGACCGAGACTCATAGCCGCACTGATTAAAGCATTTTCTCATACTTCTACTCCTTCGATTAATTAAGTTAATCTTTTCACCCTGAGCGTAAGCGAAGAGGGTAAACCTCATCTTAAAGCCTCTTAGTCTAAAAGTCCGATGCTTTGGTAAACTGAAATTGTAAAGCTCACAATTCCCGTGTAGTGTGAAATTCAATCTCTGGAAAGCGCTCCTGCGTTAGTCTCAGGTTAGCCATGTTTGAGCAAGGCAAGTCAATGCACCAGAGGCATCGACTCCCAGGTTCTGAGGCGCTTTTTTCGAATATCCTCAGTGCCTTCTCATCTTTGCTGAGGACCCAGCGAACTGTCACGACTGGAACCGCTTCAAAGGCACAGTCGACGCCGTACTCGTGTTTCAGTCGATGAGCGACGACATCGAACTGCAGAATTCCGACAGCGCCCAATACAAGGTCGTTGCTGATAAGGGGTCGGAAGACCTGCGTCGCGCCTTCCTCACTTAATTGATCGAGCCCGCTTTGTTCAGGGCCTCGCGCGTAGCGGATCAGTCAAACGGACACGGCGAAACAGCTCGGGCGCGAAACTGGGTATGCCCAGAAACTTCAAGTTTTCACCCACAGTAAAGGTATCCCCAATTTGAATCGTCCCGTGGTTATGTACCTAACAATGTCGCCGGCCACGGCGACTTCTGCTGCCTCTCTACGGGATGCCATAAAGGTTATTGCGTTATGAATCTGCACATCCCGGCCCGCACGCACATGCCGCACCTTCAGTCCTTTTGGAACTCCCTGAGGTAACCCGTAAAACGCAACGCGATCGTGATGCGCGGGATCCATATTTGCCTGAATCTTGAATACGAAACCCGAAAACGCATTTTCCCGGCATCCACAGTTCGAGTTTCGGCCGAGCGCGGCAGCGGTGGTGGCGCAAAATCTACGAAGTTGCATCAATTAACTCGTCCGTACCTTCCAGGATTCAGAGCGGAACCAAAAATACCGGGTCAACTCGCCAGCGAGATAGGCATCGAGGTCGAAAGGATGTGAGGCGCCCTGCAAGAGTTCTATCTCCTCACGCAATCGATCCGCCTCGGTCCCAAGCTGTGCATCGAGTTCCGACTCGCTAATCCCTGATGACCTGCTTGGCCGACCACCTGAGTCGGTGCGATCGAAGAGGATGATTCGGTCCTCCTGAATTCGATAGACGCCACGGAATCCCCGTCCTGAGCCCACGGGCCAGGTAACCGGCGCACACCGTATACCCAGAACAGATTCGACTCGTCCAGCAGCCTCGATGGGATCTCTGCCTTCCCGGTCCATCTTGTTGACGAAAGTAATGATCGGCGTATCGCGCAGTCGACAAGTACATCCATCAATTTGATGGTTCGTTCTCGACGCCCTTTGCCGAGTCGATCACCATAAGGGCGGAATCCACTGCAGGGTTCGATAGGTATCCTCCGAAAATCGGCGTGCCCAGAGTGTCGAGCAATTAACGACAACGCCCTGATACTCGAACTGCATCACCGAGGAAGTACCGAGATGCCGCGCTCTTTTTCAAGCTTCATCCAGTCCGAAGTGGCGTAGCGGCCGGTTTTTCGCGCCCGTACGGTTCCCGCCTCCTGGATCGCCCCACCGTAATGCAGAAACTTCTCGGTCAGCGTTGTTTTTCCGGCATCCGGGTGCGAGATAATGGCAAAGGTGCGCCGCCGACGCACCTCAGTGAGATGTTCTGACATCGATCGGGGGTATTTATGGGCTGAACGGTCGGGCGCGGATTATAAGCCGAACTCAGCGTCTTCTCGATCACGACGCGTTCGATCTAAAGCCTCTCGCGGCGCAAAGCTTTGCTCAAAAGGCAACGCCATTTGAGGGTTGTATCGATCAAAATCGAACAGTCTGCGCCGACGGACACGATTGACGCGGTATCGGATACGCGAGCGACGTATATTCATGGGTTCGCCGTAAAAAGCCTCAATCGCGCTAAAGTCTACACCCTCAGCAAGACGACAGAACACCATCGCCAACGACATGATGAAACCCGTTAAACCATCCCGCGTAATGGTTTCTGAGTCCACAGGTGATTTCTTGACGACGCGAGAAGTCGCTGCGCTCCTCCGAATCAAGGAACGCAAGGTTTATGACCTAGTGGCCCGTCAACAGATACCCTGCGTCAAGGCAACCGGGAAGCTTTTGTTCCAAAGAAACGCCATTGAAGCCTGGTTGGCCTCAAGCCAGCTGGGCCCCCAAACACATACCGATATCGCGAATGCGCCGGACGTGTTGCTGGGGAGTCATGACCCTTTGCTAGAGTGGGCCATCACAGCCTCCGGCAGTAACATCGCCAGTCAATTCGGCGGTAGTGCGGCCGGCCTTGACCGATTTGCCGAGGGTGCGGGCAGTGCCACAGGTTTGCATATATTTGCTCCAGACTCCGGGACTTGGAACGTTTCTGAGGTGGCTCGACGCTTCTCTGGAGAGCCTGTTGCTCTCATCGGCTTCTGCTGGCGCGAACGAGGACTCATTCTGAGAAAAGAGTCCGCGAGTAATGTAGGCTCCCTCAAGGATCTGATCGACAAACGGCTTGTCGAGCGTCAGCGGGGCACTGGGAGCCAAATTCTGCTTGAAGCACTGATGAGGAATGACGGCCTTTCAGCAACCGACCTGACCTTCTCAACGCTTGCCCATACCGAGACAGAAGCCGCATCGTGCGTGTTTGAAGGACTTGCTGATGCGGCTCTTGGGCTCCAGGCGCTAGCGGAGAAATATCAGTTAGCGTTTATTCCACTGATACGTGAGCGCTTTGACCTGCTCGTCAATCGGCGCAGCTGGTTTGAGCCGCCCCTTCAGAAGTTCGCCCAATTTTGCCGAGGATCTGAGTTCAGGAAACGAGCTCTCTCTTTGCCGGGTTATGACGCGAGCGCCTATGGAGAAGTCCACTTCAATGGTTGACACCTAAGGGGCCGCATTGGGGAAAAAGAGCTGTTTCCCGTTTCGGCGGTAGGTGGCAATCGCGCCCTGACCTTCAGGACTGATCATCCAGTCAATAAATTGCTGGCCCGCCTGGGCTCGCACGTGGGGGTGTTTCGCGGGATTGACGAGGATGATCCCATATTGATTGAACAGCGCTTGATCGCCTTCAAAAAGGATGTCAAAACCGCTTTTATTCGCAAAACTGATCCAAGTCGCTCGATCACTCAGCGTATATGCATCCATCCCGACCGCTGCATTTAGGGTCGCCCCCATACCAGAGCCTGTTTCTCGGTACCACGTTCCGCTCGCGGACCTCGGATCGATACCGGCCTGACCCCAAAGCGCGAGCTCTTTTTTATGCGTCCCGGAATCATCGCCCCGCGATACGAAAAGAACGCGACTCTGGCCGATCCGAGCAAACGCGTCGCTTATGGTGCGAGCCTCTGAGATCCTTGCGGAATCTGCCTTCGGGCCGATCACCACAAAATCGTTATACATAAGATCAAACCTTCTGAGGCCATACCCTTCGGCAACGAACTTCTCCTCCGAGGACTTGGCATGAACAAGGAGTACATCCCCATCGCCGCGCACCGCATTCTTGATAGCCTGCCCGGTACCCACAGCGACGACATTTACCTTAATGCCTGTTTTTTTCTCAAAAATGGGCAAAAGATAATCATAGAGGCCTGAGTTCGCTGTCGAGGTGGTGGACTGGACCACAATCTCCGTCCCGTAAGCAGCGCTGGCTATCCACCCCGTGCATGCGAGCGCAGCGCCAACAATCGAATATTTCATCAACCGCAACATTTCGATAAGTCCTCTTATATTGTTTTAGTTTTCCGTCGTTTAGTTTCAAACTCAGGCGGGGATTCGCGAACGCTCATAGCCCGCGTCTCGCGGTCGAAAGAGAGCGATGAGCAAGTTGATGAGCAGAGCTATCAACATCAGCACAATACCCAGAGCCATTGCCAGTTCGAGCTCTCCCTTCGAGGTTTCGAGCGCAATGGCAGTAGTCATCACTCGGGTGAGGTGATGAATGTTGCCACCAACAATCATTACGGCCCCCACCTCGGAGAGTGCCCTGCCGAATCCTGCGAGACATGTCGTGACGAGGCTAAAGCGAGCCTCCCAAAGCAAGGTCAAGACCCGGTTCATGCGATTAATGGCCAATGAAGAAAAATAATCAGCGTATTCCTGATCCAGCTCGACGATGGTCTGACGCGAAAGCGAAACAACAATGGGCGTTATCAGCAGAACTTGGGCAATGATCATGGCCGCCGGCGTATACAAGAGGCCAAGAACACCAAAAGGACCCGCTCTGGATAACAACAGATAAACAACTAGGCCCACGACCACTGGGGGCATCGCCATGAAGGAGTTGACGACGACCGTGAGCGCAAAACGGCCTCTGAATCGGCCAATGGCAAGAGCAGCACCCAACGGCATACCAATGCAGAGCGCTGTTGCGACCGCGGTCAGACTCACGCGAAGAGACAGAGCAACAATCTCCATGAGCTCGGGATCGAGCCCGACGATCAGGGTAAAAGCGATCTCAAAGGATGATGCAATTTCTTGCATTTATATGTTTTTTTTACATTCTCGACATGCTAACTGTAAAAGATCGGTTAGATCAAAACAAGGTGATGATGCTTCAGGCGGTGTCCCGCCCTAAAAACTACGGGGTAATTAGTCGAGATTGAGTGGTTTTATCGGCGAGAGGACCAGCTCGGGCATGCCTTTCCAATCCACCCCAGGCACATCGATATATAGCTCAATCTCATTCCCATCGGGATCCAGAATATAAAGACTCTTCGTGATCGTGTGGTCGGACGAACCTTTTAATACAAAGCCGGCCGCGAGAACAGCATCACGGGCCTCGCGCAGCTCGGTCTCCGACGTGCCAATACAAAAGCCCGCGTGATAAAAGCCAAGACGGGGACCCGAGGCAGGGGGCGGAACCTCCCCTACTTCGATCAGAAGTACCTCATGGTGGGTGCGTCCGCTCGTTAACGCTGCCGCCTGAAACGGTAAATCGCCGCCTTTAACTTCCTGAAGTCCTAATAGGTCTCGATAAAACCTCAGCGAACGATCAAGGTCCGCAACGTAAAACACGATGTGTCCTAGGTGTGCCACTTTAGGCATGAACTCTCTCCGCAATCAGATCGTGGTCCGTGCTGTCCGTGATGCGCACGGGAATCATCTGCCCTGCTGCGAGGCCTTCCGGATTCTCAACATAAATAACACCGTCGACATCAGGCGACTCCGCATAGCTGCGGGCCACGGCAACATCCTCGGTGACCTCATCCACCAACACGGCGCACTCAGAGCCTATCCGCGCCGCGAGTCGCGCCTTGGATATACCGGCCTGCAGCTCCATAAGCGTTTCAAGACGCTCCTGGGCAACATGCTGCTCAACAGCATGGGGTAAAGCGTTCGCCTTCGCGCCCTCTACGGGCGAGTAGGTAAAGCAACCGACACGATCCAGTTGGGCCTTTTCCAAGAACCCCAGTAACTCATGAAAATCAGCCTCCGTTTCGCCGGGAAAACCTACGATAAAGGTGCTTCTTATCGCGAGTTCAGGACAGATCTCACGCCATCGATTGACCCGTTCGAGATTATTCTCGCCGCTTGCGGGACGCTTCATGGATCGTAAGACCTTAGCGCTGGCGTGCTGAAAAGGCACATCAAGATAAGGCAAAAGTGCGCCATCGGCCATCAACTCAACCAGTCGATCCACGTGAGGATAGGGGTACACATAATGCAAGCGGACCCAAAGGTCGAGATCTGAAAGCTCCCTCGCTAGCTGTCCAATCTCAGGGCGAAGTGCCGTGCCTCCCATAAGGTCACTTTGACCCTTAAGGTCTATACCGTAGGCACTGGTGTCCTGCGATACGACAAGAAGTTCTCTGACTCCGGCATCGCGAAGCTGCCTTGCCTCCGACACAACGTCGTTTGGGGATCGACTGACCAGGCGGCCACGCATCGACGGAATAATGCAGAAAGTGCACTTGTGGTTACAGCCCTCCGAGATCTTCAGGTAGGCATAATGCCGAGGCGTCAGTTTCACACCTCCCGGAGGCAGCAAATGATAAAGCGGGGCCTGCTGCGGGGGCGATACCTCATGGACCGCCTTAATCACACCGGCGGTGTCATGCGGTCCCGTAATCGCAAGCAGTTGCGGGAATTTTTTCTTAAGCATCTCGGCACGAACGCCGAGACAGCCCGTGACAATCACTTGGCCATTGACACTCATCGCTTCACTGATCGCGACCAATGACTCTTCAACGGCAGATTCAATAAACCCGCAGGTGTTTACAATGACAAGATCGGCGCTCTCATAGTTTTCCGCGAACGCATATCCGTAGGCCTTGAGTTCTGAGAGAATGCGCTCCGAGTCAACCGTTGCCTTCGCGCAACCGAGACTCACAAAACCGATTCTGGCCATGCTCATAATAATATTCCGCCTACTGAACTAGCCCAGGTATTCGCGGCGCTTGCCCGTTTTCTGAAGCAAGGTGGTGGCTATCTCTTCTACTGAAATACCAGAGGTGTCGGCAGTGATGAGCCCGTGGTGGCGAAACAAACCCTCTGCCCTTCGGACCTCAAGTTGGCATCGCTCTATCTTTGCGTAAGCGCTCTGCGGGCGACGCTTCTCCCGGATCTCATGCAGCCGGTGTGGATCAATCGTTAAGCCGATCAGCCGCTCCTTAAACGGCTGTAATACCCTCGGCAAACCGTCATCCAGAAAGTCGTCATCGGTCAGCGGATAGTTGGCACAATACAGACCAAAATGCATGGCAAGATAAACGCAGGTGGGTGTTTTGCCGCTTCGCGAAACACCCATCAGGATCAAGTCGGCCTGCTCATATGCATCCGGATTTACGCCATCATCGCAATCCATCGCGTAATGAATCGCATCGATTCGGGAGTTGTATCGACTTTGATCCCCCATCCCATGACTGAACCCGGGCTGCCAGCTGGGCGGGAGATTCATCTCTCGAGATAATGTACCCATGAATGCGCCGAAAACATCGACGACCAGAGCATTCGCCTCTTGGATCCGCTGGCGATAATCCGCGTTTACGAAGGTCATAAACACTACAGGCCTCAGCCCTTCTCCTCCGTGAGCGGCGTTAATTTGGTTTATCGCCTGATCCAATCTATCATCTGTGTCCACAAACGGAAGCACTGTGGTCTGAAAATGGACCTGGGGAAACTGAGTCAGAAGACTTCGGGCGAGCTCCTCCGCTGTCAGCCCGGTGCGATCCGACACAATAAATACCGAGCGCTGCACAAGGCTTCCGACTTCACTATCTGAAACACTACTCATCCACCCATTGTCGCTGAATGCCGCAAGTGAATAAAGAGTCCACCGTCCGCTGGTTCAACGAACTCAGCATGAAAGATGTCCCCATCGTGGGCGGAAAGAACGCCTCGTTGGGAGAAATGATTAGCCAACTGAGCACCGCGGGAATCCGTGTACCTGATGGCTTTGCCACTACCGCAGACGCATTTCGCGACTTTCTGAGCGTGGGTGATCTTGAGTCGAGAATTGAAGCCCGACTGGCAACGCTCAATATTGAAGATGTTCCGCTCTTGCCGCGGCCGGACGCGATATCCGAGCCTGGATTTTGGATAACCCCTGCCCGAGCAACTCGAGAGCGAGATCAGAGCACAATACGCGCAGCTTGGGACAACGTACCCGTCGCCGTGCGATCTTCAGCGACAGCAGAAGATCTTCCGAAGCATCTTTCGCCGGGCAACAGAGAGTTTTCTTAACGTACGCGGGATCGAGCGCGTGCTTATCGCGGTGCATGAAGTCTTCGCTTCGCTATTCAATGATCGTGCGATTGCCTACCGCGTGCATCAAGGCTTTACCCACGCTGAAGTTGCCATCTCTGCAGGTATCCAGCAAATGGTTCGCAGCGATTGTGGTGCCAGCGGCGTCGCTTTTACCTTGGACACGGAGTCCGGCTTCGCCGATGCCGTCTTCATTACGGCAAGTTTTGGTCTGGGCGAGTGCGTTGTCAGGGCGCCGTCAACCCGGATGAGTTCTATGTCCACAAGCCCACGCTCGCGCAAGGCCGCCCTGCGATTCTGCGTCGGCATCTTGGCAGCAAGTTGATCAAGATGGTGTACGCCGATCCCGAGACCACCCTCCCGTCACTACAGTGGATACAACCCATCAAGAGCGTTGTCAGTTTTCACTGAGCGATGCTCAGATTGAGTCCCTGGCGGGTATGGCGGTGACGATCGAGCAGCATTATGGCCGACCCATGGATATCGAATGGGGCTCGATGGCGAATCGAACGAGCTTCACATCCTGCAGGCTCGCCCGGAGACCGTGCAGAGTCGTGAGCGTCGGCAGGTTCTGGAGCGCTATCGTATGAAGGCGTCAGGCCCAGTCCTTTGCGAAGGAAGAAGCATTGGAAATCGCATCGGCTCTGGTCATGTTCGAATCGTCCCGTCCGTGAAAGATCTCGATAAGGTCCAGCCCGGGGACATTTTGGTGACGGATATGACCGATCCTGACTGGGAGCCGATCATGAAGCGCTCAGGAGCCATCGTCACCAATCGCGGAGGCCGCACCTGTCATGCGGCGATCATCGCGCGTGAATTGGGTATCCCGGCGGTTGTCGGCTGCGGCAAGGCCACCGCTGCACTTACGGAGGGCTCTCCCGTCACAGTCTCCTGCGCTGAGGGCGACACCGGCCGAGTTTACGAAGGGATACTGGATTTTGAGGTGGAGCAAATTGACCTCACGAACATGCCGGACCTGCCGTTTAAGATCACCATGAATATCGGCAATCCGGAGCGCGCTTTCGATTTTCAGGCATTGCCGAACGCCGGGGTCGGACTGGCGCGCCTCGAATTCATTATCAACACCACGATTGGGGTTCACCCCAAAGCCTTGTTGACATACGAGCAGCTGCAACCCGAGCTCAAGAAGCGCGTAAGCGAGGCAATCGTCGGGTATGGTGGACCTGTTGACTTCTATATAAAGAAGCTCTCGAAGGCGTTGCGCACATCGGTGCTGCATTTCATCCCAAACCCGTGATTGTTCGACTCTCAGATTTCAAATCGAACGAATACGCCAACATGATCGGGGCAAGGAATTCGAGCCCCACGAGGACAATCCGATGCTTGGTTTCGCGGTGCATCTCGCTACCTGAGTCCAAGCTTTCAGGACTGCTTCGAACTTGAATGTCGGGCGATCAAGTTTGTGCGGGACGAAATGGGGCTAACGAACATCTGGCTCATGGTGCCGTTTGTCAGAACCCTCAAAGAAGCCCGCGACGTGACTGCGCTTCTCGCTAAAAATGGTCTATCACGGGGAGCGAATGACCTCAAAATCATCATGATGTGCGAGATACCTTCCAATGCCATCCTGGCTGAGGAATTTCTCGAGTATTTCGATGGGTTCTCGATTGGCTCCAACGACCTGACCCAGTTGACGCTGGGACTTGATCGGGACTCGGGCGACATCGCGCATCTTTTGACGAGCGCGACGAGGCCGTTAAGGCAATGCTGCACAACGCTATCGCCGCTTGCAGAAAGGCAGGGAAATACGTCGGTATATGCGGGCAAGGACCGAGTGATCATCCCGATCTTGCCCGTTGGCTGATGGACGAGGGAATCGAGAGCGTCTCGCTCAATCCCGACAGTGTCTTGAAAACCTGGCTCTATCTCGCCGGCCAGGATATCTAGGGAGTCCGCTTTAGGCGGCGCGACTCGCGCGCTTACGCTCGTGCTCCAGTAGCCATTTTTTACGAATACGAATGGTCTTGGGTGTCACCTCGACCAGCTCATCCTCGTTAATGAACTCAAGAGCGTACTCGAGCGTCGTCGCCACCGGCGGCGTCAACAGGATATTTTCATCACTGCCCGCCGCTCGAATGTTGGTCAACTGCTTCGCTTTTAAGGGGTTCACGGTTAGGTCATTGGATCGCGAGTGGATACCGATCACCATTCCCTCGTAAACCTCGGCGCCGTGGCCGATAAAAAGACGCCCCCGCTCCTGAAGATTAAAGAGCGCATAAGCCAGCGCTTTACCGCTAGCCATAGCAATGAGCACGCCATTGTTGCGTTCACCCAGGTGCCCCGCAATACGCGGCCCATAATGATCAAACGCGTGATACATCAGACCCGTTCCTGAGCTGATGGTTAAAAACTCCGATCGAAACCCGATCAAGCCCCGACTGGGAACCAAATAATCAAGCCGCACCCGACCCCGTCCGTCCGGGAGGATGTCACGAAGCTCCGCGCGCCGCTCTCCCAGACGCTCCATCACGCGGCCTTGGTATTCATCCTCAACGTCCACAGTTAACGTCTCGAAAGGCTCGAGAATCTCGCCTGCCTCCTCTCGCATGATGACCTCAGGGCGGGAAATCGCGAGTTCATAGCCTTCGCGGCGCATGTTTTCAATCAGGACAGACAAGTGGAGCTCGCCTCGTCCCGACACACGAAACTTATCGGGATCCTCCATCGGCTCAACCCGAAGGGCAACGTTATGTATCAGCTCGCGCTCGAGCCGCTCTTTTAGATTCCGACTCGTCACAAACTTCCCCTCGCGACCGGCAAACGGCGAGTCGTTAACCTGAAAGGTCATGCTCAAGGTCGGCTGATCGACGGTCAGCGGCTCAAGCGGTTCTATCGCCTGCGGATCACACAAGGTGTCAGAGATCCCGAGGGACTCAAGCCCCGTTACGGCCACAATATCACCGGCGCACGCACTCTCGACCTCAACGCGTTCGAGGCCGTGAAAGCCCAGCACTTGAAGAATGCGACCGCGACGCACCTCACCCTCCGGCGTGGCGACGCTGACGGAGCCATTACGGTTAATTTTTCCGCGCTGAATCCGACCGATGCCGATGACCCCAACATAAGGCGAGTAATCCAAAGCGCTGATCCTCATTTGGAACGCGCCTTCCGGGTCCACCGAGGGCTCCGGTGCGTGGGTCACAATTGCCTGGAACAGCGCATCCATGGAATTTTCAGTGGAAGCCGGCTCATTTGATGCCCAGCCCTGAAGAGCAGAAGCATAGATCACCGGGAAATCAAGCTGCTCGTCGGAGGCGCCCAGTCGATCAAACAGATCAAACGTCTGATCAACTGCCCACTCCGGTCGCGCGCCGGATCGATCCACTTTGTTAATCACCACGATTGGCCGCAGCCCGTGGCTGAGCGCCTTTTGAGTGACGAAGCGCGTTTGCGGCATCGGTCCCTCAACCGCATCGACCAACAGCAGAACCGAATCGACCATCGACAGGACGCGCTCCACTTCCCCGCCAAAATCCGCATGCCCCGGCGTATCCACGATGTTGATACGCCATCCCTGCCACCGAATGGCGGTGTTTTTTGCAAGAATTGTGATCCCGCGCTCGCGCTCCAGGGCGTTCGAGTCCATCACTCTTTCAGCAATTTCTGCGTGGGAGTTCAACGTCCCCGATTGCTTGAGAAGCTCATCTACAAGCGTGGTTTTTCCGTGATCCACATGAGCAATGATCGCAATATTGCGAAGTTTGGCGATAGCCGAGTGCATACCAAGATCCTGATGGGGAGTAATGCGCCGAACGGCGCGGGCCGGATTATAGCGGGGCCCTGCGAAAGAGTGGTAGCCGAGGCTCCAAAAACTACCTGAGCGTTGCTTCCGCAGCGTTATCCTGACCCTGCATGCGCTCCCGATAGAAAAGATAAATCCCGGAACCCACAATCAGCACCATGCCTAATCCATCGTGAACCGAAGGCACTTCGCCAAATACCAGAAATCCGAGAACCAAAACAGCGGCCAATCCGCTGTACTCATAGGGCGAGATGATCGCTGGATCGGCAATTCGATACCCGCCTGTCAAAAGAATAAATCCGCTGGTTCCCACGACCGCAATGGCAACCAGATAAAGGTGTGTCGACCACACGTCGAGGCGCCACGGGTGAGAGGCGAACTCAATGCCACTGATACCCCACTCGGCCATGCTGCCGTCTCCATACAGAATGCCGATTAATCCAGAAAGCGCTCCGGTAATCAGATACATAACCACTATTTGCTGGTAGACCGTGTCTTTTTCAGCCGTCTTTTTGGCGATCATCATGGAAATGGCATAGGTAAAGGCGACACCCACGGGCAGCAGATAAAGCCAGTCAAACTCACCCGCTTCCGGCTGTGCAATAACAACCACGCCGGAAAAACCAACCAGCATCGCTAACCAGCGACGAACACCCACAGAACTCCCGAAGATATAAATCGACAGCATGGTGATGAAGAACGGACTCACCAGAAAAAGCACGGTCGCGTTGGCAATGGGGATCTTGGATTGCGCGAAATAAAAGGCTGAATAGCCTAGAAAAAACAGAATACCGCGAGCTAGAGAAAGCGCGGGGTATGCCGTCCAGAGCTTTACCGACCTTCCCGTCGCGCGCTGAAAGGCAATGATCAGCAGGATGCCGAGAGTCGATCGAAAGAAAAGGATTTGAAAAAGCGAGACATCGCCCGACAGGTACTTAATCAGAACGTCCTGCACCGCAAAAATACTCATTGCGAGGACCACAAGAAAGATCCCTTTCGCGTTCTGCTGCTGGTCTGCTATCAATTCTTGTTCTCCGACCAACGATTGTTGGGCGCGATTCTAGGGAGTTTGAAACTCCCCGACGTATGGCATGTCGCCCTGATCTCCGGTCATGTCGTTTTTAGGCGTCTCCCGCCAACGCTGGAGACGAAACGCGTTCGCCGGACTTAATTGGGTGACCGTGTGCTATGGTGCCCGCGCTTCTCGGCCCATATCGGCATCCATCACTTCAGGGGTCAAGCCTGCGGCAACTGAGCTTTTATTGATGAACGCGATTAGAAAATCCATCACGGTCTACCAGGAGATATTCGTTATCAACGGTCGACTTGTTGCGTTCAGTTTTTTGATGGCGTTGTACTCAAGCTTTGGTCAGACATATTTTGTGGGCGTGTTCGGGCCTCAGGTGCAAGCGGAGTTTGGCTTGAGTCACACAATGTGGGGCACGATTTATCTACTCGGTACGCTCGCCAGCGCGTTGGTCCTGCCGTTCAGCGGCGCATTGATCGATCGCTTGCGTCTCCGACCCTTCGCGCTCGCCGTAAGTGGACTTCTCATCGTTGCCTGCTTTTACATGGCGTGGGTGCCGGGACCTGTGGGACTCGTTCTTGCGATATTTCTGTTGCGCCATTCCGGTCAGGGTCTTGCCTCCCACGTTTCGGTCACATCTATGGCGCGTTACTTTGATCGCGATCGGGGCCGAGCCATCGCGATTGCCGCCATGGGGTATACGGTAGGCGAAGCGGTTTTGCCGTTTTTAGCTGTTGTGCTGATCGCTATCATGGGCTGGCGCTGGACTTATGCGAGTGCAGCGATTTTATTATTCTGACTCTGATCCCTGCAGGATTTTGGCTGTTACGGGATCACGATAGTTTTCATCGCCGGCATGCCCGCGTGCAGGCTAATACGCCCGAAGGCTCGACATCGACGAGACGCTCGTGGACCCGCGCAGAAGTGCTGCGGGATGTCCGTTTTTATTTGATGTGCCCGGGCATTCTGTCGTCCTCGATGATTGTCACGGCTTTCTTTTTTCATCACCTTAATATCGCCAGCGCAAGGGCTGGAGCGGCGAATGGATCACGGGAACCTATATCCTCTATGCCGGCGCGGGCACGGTAACAATGCTTCTCGCTGGGCCGCTGATCGATCGACTAACCGCCATGCGCGTCACACAGATCATGTTGATTCCATTGGTCCTCAGCTGCCTGATTCTGGGGCTCGCTGCCCACCCGCTCGCGGTACTCGTGTACATGGTGATTCTCGGCGTGCACTCCGGTCTGCATTTGACCTCGGTGTCGGCTCTTTGGGCAGAGCTTTATGGCCTAAAACACCTGGGCGCCATAAAGAGTCTCTACACCGCGCTGATGGTGCTCTCTTCCGCACTCGGTCCCGTCATCATGGGATCTTTAATGGACCTTGGTGTCGGCATTGCATTGACGTGCGCACTGTTTGCCGGTTATGCGCTCATCGGCAATCTTTTGCTCCTCATAGCGCTTCGGTTGCGTTCAACCCGCTCATGAGTAACCCGATGGATTATTCAGCCCTCGGGCCAGATCAGGTTTTGGGGGCCGTTGAAGAGCTGGGCTATTCCGTCGATGGCCGTCTGCAGGAGATGAATAGTTTTGAAAATCGCGTGTACGAGGTGGGCCTTGAGGATCGAGCGCCGATCATCGCCAAGTTCTATCGGCCCCACCGATGGAGCGACGAAGCGATACAGGAGGAGCACGCGTTCTCTCTGTCGCTCGCGGATCAGGAAATACCGCTGATTCCGCCTAACAAAGACGCCCTCGGACACACGTTGTTTAAATCCCTTGGCTACCGATATGCGCTTTTCGAGCGTCGCGGCGGTCGACCGCCCGATTTTGAATCGCCTGACCAGCTGCGTCAGTTAGGTCGCTTAATAGGCCGACTGCATGTGGTCGGAAGCGAGCAGCGATTCCGACATCGGCCCACACTGGACGAAAAGACCTTTGGTTCAGATTGTTCTCAATTCCTTCTGAACAATGACTTTATCCCGGAAGAGCTTCGCGACGTGTACGAGAGTCTCTCCACAGATCTCATGCGACGAATTCGATGGTGCTACGAGCGGTGTCCAGATTTACGCGTCATCCGAACCCATGGAGACTGTCATCGGGGGAATATCCTGTGCACCGATGACGGTGTGCACGTGGTTGATATGGATGACTCGCGGATGGCCCCTGCAATTCAGGATCTTTGGATGTTTCTTTCGGGCGCGCGTGATGAGCAGGAAGCCTCTTTGCGTTGGATACTCGAAGGCTACACAGAATTTATGCATTTCAATCCTGCGGAACTGCATTTGGTCGAGGCCCTGCGGACCCTGCGACTGATCCACTACTTCGCGTGGATCGCTCGGCGTTGGACCGATCCTGCTTTCCCTCGAGCTTTCCCGTGGTTTAATACCTCTCGCGCGTGGGAACAACATATCCTCGATTTGAGAGAGCAAGCAGCGCTCATGGATGAGCCAGCGCTTGTCTGGCTGGACTAGGTCCAACAACTTTTATTGCTACGAAAAGCGGGGTCACAGCCCGCTAATCCTTGATGATCCCGTCTTCCTCGTCCAATTCCGTCCGTACGCTAACCACGTTACTGCCCTATCTATGGCCGACCGGTCGATCTGATCTCCGCGCACGCGTTATTGTGGCGCTCATCTGCCTGGTGCTCGCCAAGGCTACCAATGTCATCGTCCCGTTGTTGCTGGGGGATGCGGTCGATGACCTCAGCAATCTTCAAACCGAAAAGACCTTTGGCTAGGGATTCCGCTTGCGGTAATTCTCGCGTACGGGCTCTTTCGACTCTCCACACTGGCCTTCAATCAGTTACGGGATGCGCTCTTTGCCCGGGTCGCCCAACATGCCGTTCGAACGCTTGCACGACAGGTGTTCGATCACCTGCACGCGTTGTCCATCCGCTTCCACCTCTCGCGCAAAACCGGGGCACTTAATCGATTCATTGACCGAGGCACAAACAGCGTCCAGTTTCTGCTGTCCTTTGTCGCGTTCAATATCGCTCCCACAGTGATAGAAGTCTTGCTCGTCGGCGCTATTCTGTGGGCGCTTTTCGGCTTTGCCTACACGCTGGTCACGTTGATTACGATTGTGGCTTACGTGTGGTTGACGTTCGTCATCACCACCTGGCGCACCCGGCATCCGTCGACAGATGAATGAAGCCGAGAACGACATCGGCACACGGACCGTCGACTCCTGCTTAATTTTGAGACCGTCAGATACTTCAATAACGAGCAGCACGAGGTCACGCGCCTGGACGAAGCGCTCGCCCAATACGAGCGGGCGGCCATTCGCACACGAGAAAGCCTATCGCTATTGAATGTCGGTCAGGCCGCTGTCATTACCGTCGGGTAACCGCCATGCTTATCCTTGCCGCCTTCGACATTCGAGATGGCGCGATGACCGTTGGCGACTTTTTGTGGTCGTCAACACCTACCTCATGCAGCTGGCCATACCGCTCAACATGTTAGGGACGGTCTATCGTGAAATCCGCCAGGCGCTTGTGGACATGGAGAATCTCTTTGCTCTGATCGATGAACAGCCGGATGTGGCAGATTCACCGCAGGCAGCACCGTTACGCGTGGGAACGGCGCTATTGCTTTTCATAACGTGGTGTTTGGTTATGAGACAGGCCGGACAATACTCAAAGACGTCAGTTTTTCTGTCGCCCCCGGCACCACGACAGCAATCGTGGCCCAACCGGATCCGGAAAATCGACGCTATTATCGACTGTTGCTTCGCTTTAGACTCCCCAGTCCGGGCGCATCGAGATTAGCGGTCAGGACATTCGACAGGTTACCCAACACTCGCTACGAAGCGCGATCGGCGTCGTGCCGCAAGATACGGTACTCTTTAACGATACGCTTTTTTACAACATTGCCTACGGAGACCCGGGCGCGAGCCCCGAGAAGGTACATTCGGCGGCTGATTCCGCGCAGCTACACGACTTTATTGCAAAACTTCCGCAGGGGTATCAGACACGGTAGGCGAACGGGGACTCAAACTATCGGGCGGGGAGAAACAGCGCGTTGCTATCGCCTCGAGCCCTTCTCCGGGAGCCAAGTATTTTTCTTCTTCGATGAGGCGACATCCTCATTGGACAGCGTTACTGAGCAGGAGATCCAAATGCATCTGGCGCAGCTCTCGAGCGGAAAAACCACCTACTGGTTATCGCGCATCGCTTATCGACGATTGTTAACGCTCACCAGATTTTGGTGCTTGCCGATGGGCAAATTGTGGAACGAGGCTCCCATGGCACACTACTTACCGATGGCGGACTATATGCTCAGCTGTGGGCCCAGCAACAAAGGGAGGAAAACGAGCAGGCGGTTGGCGTCTTAACCTGAGTCTTCAAAGCCCATGAAAGATAATGACTTTGACCTAGACGCCCTCGCGGCATATCTCAAAGCCACGGCGCCCGAAATCGGCGCAATTCGGACCATAGAAAAATTCGGGTGGGCAATCTAATCCGACCTATCTGCTGTCAGCCGATCAGGGGAGTTTGTGCTCGCAGCAAGCCGCGCGGGAAGCTGCTCAAGTCCGCTCACGCCGTCGAGCGGGAATATCGGGTGATGCATGCCTTACGCGATAGCGACGTCCCGGTGCCGCAAAACAATCTGTCTTTGCGAGGACACCAGCATCATTGGCGCAGTCTTTTTCATTATGAGTTATGAAGCGGGCCGCGTATTTTGGGATCCCTCGCTCCCCGAACTCGGCGAGTGAGCGCAGTGACCTATACACCGACCAGATCCGCGTGCTGGCGGCGCTGCACTTGCGGATCCAACATCTTTAGGCCTGAGGATTTTGGACGGCCCGGCAATTACTTCGAGCGACAATACAATCGGTGGACGGAGCATTAATCGGGCCAGCGAAACAACGGTCATAAAAGCCATGGAATCGCTGATCCATTGGCTTGGCGCCAACATGCCGGCTGATGACGGTCAGAGTGCGCTCATCCATGGCGACTTACCGGCTAGATAATCTCATTGTCCGGAACGCGTCTCCAACCATTCAGGCAGTGATCGACTGGGAACTATCCACGCTTGGTCATCCCTTTGCGGATCTCGCCTATCTCTGTATGTGCCTTCGCATGCCCAATACGGGTCAGATCCGAGGCCTGGGCGGAATTGCATGTGCCACTCGCCATTCCTGAAGAGGCCGATGTGGTGTCAACCTATTGCGCTCTGCGTGGGATTGAACGGATCGATCATTGGCCGTTTTATCTGGCCTTCAGCTTTTTCGCCTCGCGGCGATTTGTCAGGGAGTGCTGAAACGCGCTATTGACGGCAACGCCTCCAGTAAGCGTGCACGCGAGGTTGGCGCATTGGCCCTGAACTGGCCAACCTGGGCATGGGTGTGATTGACTCTGAAACATGATGAAAGCAATTGTTTGTCGCCAGTACGGGGCTTTGAAAATCTGGCGTTCGAGTCCATGCCCGAGCCCACCCCAGCGGCAGGGTCTATTCGAATTCGTGTTGAATCCATCGGCGTCAACTTTCCTGATGCGCTTGCTGGTACGCGGTCTTTATCAGGCGAAACCCGATACGCCTTTATTCCAGGTATTGAGTGCGCTGGGATTGTCGACGCCGTGGGTGAAAACGTTGCGCCGTTTCAAGTTGGCAACGTTGTCGCCATGAGTCCTGAGTTCGGATCCTATGCCGAGTTGGTGGCGGTTCCCGCAAGTCACGCCTATCCGATCCCAGAATCCTCGACATCAACACGGCTGGGGCCTTGTTGTGCGCCCACGGAACGGCCTATCACGCGCTGAAACAACGTGCCTCTTTGAAAGCAGGAGAAACGCTCTTGGTGACGGAATGCCGCCGGTGGCACGGGTCTTGCGGCGGTTCAGCTGGGGCATGCCTTTGGTGCGCGAGTCATTGCCGTTTGCTCCAGCGCGAAGAAGGGTCAGACCGCAAAACAGCACGGAGCCGATACGGTCATCGACACAAGCAAAGAAGATTTACGTGACGCGATTCGACATCACACCAAGGCTTGGGGGCCGACGTGATCTTCGACCCGGTCGGCGGCGAGATGGCGACTACCATTCTGAGTCGATCCGTTGCCTGGAAACGGACGATGGCTGGTCATTGGTTTTGCGGCAGGCGGTATTCCAGAGGTGCCTCTCAATCTTCCGCTTGTAAAGGGCTACAGTATTGTCGGCGTGTTCTGGGGCAACTTTTGCGCCCGAGAGCCTGACTTGGCCCGTGCCAACCATCAGTCGCTTTTTGAGATGGCGGCCAGCGGCCGATATCACCACATATCCACGGCATCATGCCGCTTGCCGACGCAACGCGTGCGCTTGAGATGATCGAGGGCCGTGAAGTTCATGGCAAAGTGCTGCTGAAACCGTCGCCCGACTAATACTGCTTGGCCCCGGCACTATGGCGGTCCTGACGTGGATCATCACGAACAGAACTGATAGCATCATCTGATCAAACACAGAAACTGATCGTATGGATTTCTCCTACTCTGTAAAAGTTGAGGGTCTTCGGACCCAGGTCCAGGATTTCATGGATGCGCATGTCATTCCGCGCATCCCCTGATTGGAATCGAGAAGTAACTGCCGGAACCTTCCCGCCTACGTTTATGGAGGACCTGAAGAGTCTCGCCCGCCAGCAAGGACTCTGGAATCTTTTTCTTACCGGCTCTGCGTTCAGAGGAAACCCGGCACACCGCTGACCAATCTTGAGTACGCGCCTTTGGCCGAAATTATGGGCCGCATCAGTTGGGCGTCCGAGGTGTTTAACTGTAACGCCCCGGATACCGGCAATATGGAACTGCTGCATATGTTCGCCTCACCTCAGCAGTACGACCAATGGCTTCTGCCGCTTCTGAATGGAGAGATCCGTCTCGGCTTTTGCGATGACCGAGCCCCATACCGCGTCTTCCGATGCGTCAAATATTCAGACCCGTATTGGAAAAGACGGGGATCACTATGTCATCACTGGTCGCAAATGGTGGATCACCAATGCTGCCCATCCCCACTGCCGTCTGCTGATTGTCATGGGGAAAACCGATCCCAACGCCGAAACATACCGCCAGCAGAGCATGGTGCTCGTACCTATCGATACGCCGGGTGTCACCGTGCTCCGCAACCTCACGGTCATGAACCATCATCACCCGGAGGGACATTGCGAAATCATCTTTGATGGTGTGCGCGTGCCTCAGGAAAATCTGCTCGGGGAGGAGGGGTCGGGTTTTGCGCTGGCGCAGGCACGACTGGGCCCTGGCCGAATACATCACTGCATGCGATCAATAGGCGCTGCCGAACTTGCTCTTGAGATGATGACCCGTCGAAGCCAAGAACGACAGACCTTTGGGCGCTTTCTCCATGAACACGGGACGGTCGCCGAATGGATTTCCAGATCCCGTATTGAAATCGAACAGGCGCGACTCCTGGTGCTCAAGACCGCGTGGCTCATCGATGAACAGGGCGCAAAAGCGGCTCGAAAAGAGATATCCATGATAAAAGCGCTCGTCCCGCTGTTGCATACTACGGTGATCGACCGAGCGATTCAGGCGTTTGGCGCTATGGGCGTAAGCCCAGATACGCCGCTCGCCGACCACTGGACCTGGGGTCGCGCGCTACGCTTTGCCGACGGGCCGGATGAGGTCCATCATCGAGCCGTGGCCCGGATGGAAGTCCGCGACAGCGAAAACTACGCGTCAGTACTGGATGAGTACCTCACCCCTTACGAAGCCGACTGAGTCCTCGCTCTATCAAACGGTCTTGGCGCTAGCGTGTGACCGGCTCGCGTTCGAACACCACCAGGTGATCAACATCCAGACGTAGCCGCACTTCTTCGTTTATTTCAAAATTCGCATGACTCGGGAATAATGCCAGCAGTCTCATGCCCTCCTCAGTCAGCAAGGTATACAGAATCTGCGCGCCCTTAAATGCGCGACGCGTGACACGTGCCCCAATAGGGCCATCCGCATCATAGACCACGTCATCAGGACGCAAAAGGATCTCAACGGGTGTTTGCGTTGACCACGTGAGCGGCACTTCGCTCGATAAATTTCCGAGCGGCGTCTTCACCTGATGAGGGCTTACGACCTCGCCCGGGATAAACACACCGTTGCCTATAAAGTCAGCAACGAAATGGTTGCGAGGTTGGTGATACAGGTTATAGGGCGTATCCCACTGCACGATGCTGCCTTCGGACATTACGCCAACTTTATCGCCAAGTGCGAATGCGTCGTTTTGATCATGCGTCACCATCACGCAGGTTGTGCCGTTTTCCTTCAGCATATCGGACACTTCCTGGCCCATATGTTCACGCAGCTCCTGATCAAGACTGGAAAAAGGCTCATCCATGAGCAGCAGCAGAGGCCTCGGCGCAAGCGCTCGAGCCAACGCCACGCGTTGCTGCTGTCCACCGGATAGCTCGTGCGGAAAACGATCGGCGTGATGTACGAGCCCCATTCGCTCAAGCATCTCCCCCACCGAATGCCCCCGCACACTATCCGGCAATCGTGACAGGCCTGCCCCCACGTTTTCGCGAACCGTGAGATGCGGAAACAACGCGTGATCCTGAAATACCATCCCGACACGGCGATGCTCGGGTGGAACCATCGCACCCGCCGACGAGACGGGTTGATCGTTGATGAAAATTCCGCCCGTAAGCACCGGATGAAATCCCGCAATCGCCCGCAACACCGTAGTTTTCCCGCAACCGCTGGGGCCCAGCAGACAAACCTGCTCACCCCTGTGAACGGTAAGGCTTAAATCAAACACGGCGCGCTCCAGCTCGTAGTTACAGCTAATGCCGCGTACCTCGAGAAGCGGCTCTGGATCTGCGTGTATCTCGCCAGCCCGGGGTTGATCAGCGCGGTTCATCAATGATCTCCTACAGAAGACACGGCATTGAGCTGGCGCGACCGCGAAATCATCCGACTGAGAAAGAGCACCGGCAAAAGCCCCACCGCGACGATCGTTAAGGATCCAAGCGCCGCTTCGCCTAACATCTCATCTGATGCAAATCGATATACATATGTCGCGAGCGTTTCAAAATTGAATGGCCGCAACAGAAGTGTTGCCGGCAATTCCTTCATGCAATCCACAAATACCACCATAGCAGCCGTGAAAAGCCCTCCCTGATAAGCGGTAAGTGATATCGGACCAACGTCGCCCCGCGCGAAAACCGAGCGTTCGGGCTGCCATATCCATCGACGGAGAGACTTTCTCTAAGCTCGAATCAACCTGCCCTACAGCGACGGCGAGAAAGCGGACCATATAAGCAAACATGACGGCAGCGACGGTCCCGCTCAGTAGCAGGCCGGTCGAAACGCCTAAGGTTTTTCTCAGGAAGGCGTCGAGCGCATTATCGAATGCGGCAAACGGAATCAAAATGCCTACCGCCAAGACCGCGCCGGGCACAGCGTAGCCGAGCGAGGCGATTCGCGTGGCGACCCCAAGCACACGACCGCCCTTTAGACGTCGGGCATACACGATAAAGAGCGCGGCCATGAGGGTTATCAGGGCAGCGCCCGCTGAGAGCGCCAGACTGTTAAAGGCATACATCTTGAACTCGGAAGTCCACGAGCGATCAAAATAAACGACCGATAAGTGCCCAAGAACGGAGATGGGAACAATGAAGCCTGCGACTACCGGCAAAGCGCAGAGGCCAATGGCAACGGCCGATCGCCATCCGGTGAGTGGATAGACAGGAAGGGCTCTAAATCGACTGCTCGCCTGCTGATAGACACGCTGGTGACGTCTGCTGATACGCTCAAGCGCAATCAATAAGATCACAAAAACCAGCATGCTGGTCGCGATTTGGGCGCCGCCTGTCAGACTGCCCATGCCCAGCCACACGTCAATAAGACCGGCGGTCATCGTGTAGACCGCGAAGAAGTCGACGGTGCCGTAATCATTAAGTGTCTCCATCAGGGCGAGGGAAACACCCACCACAATCGCAGGACGGGCAGCGGGAAATGAGATGCTTCGAAATGTTTGCCACGGGCCCTTGCCCAGAACTCGACTGACCTCCAACACGTTGACGGACTGCTCAAGAAACGCGGATCGAGCGAGAAGATACACATAGGGGTACAGAACCAAACCCATGAACATGATGGCGCCGCCCAGACTACGCACCGGCGGGAAGAAATAGTCACGCGCACTCTGCCAACCAAAGAGGGCGCGAAGCGCTGTCTGCACGGGACCCGCGTACTCCAGAAGATCCGTATACGCATAGGCCATCACATATGCCGGGATCGCGAGTGGAAGAAGCAAGAGCCACTCAAAGACCCGTCTGCCCGGGAATCGACACATGGTCACCAGCCAGGCGGTCGTCACGCCAGTCAGGAAGACGCTCAGGCCTACACCCAGCAGTAGCCAGAGTGTGGTTCCAACATATTCCGGCAACGCGGTCCGCAGAAGGTGAGGCCAGATATCCCCGGAATCGCCGAACGATAAAAACACCACCGCGCCGATGGGCAGAAAAACCAAAATCGCCGCGAACACGGCCCCAATCGTCCAGCGATTGAGGCGGGTAATTCGCTGCAGTTTTAGCGACGGGTCAACTGCAGCCGACGCGGAGAGGTAAGCCGTCATGAAACTTTTCTTTTACCCTTTAAATGCTTTGGACCTCTCTGACGCGAGAAGGCCGAGCCCTAGTTATCGTAGCGAACCTCATCGGCCAGCCGAATCGCTGCGGCACGCTGTGCCGCGACAGCGGTCAAACTAATGTCGTCCTGCTTAAAAGTTCCCCAGGAAGTTTGCAGGGCGTTCCATGGGATTCCGGGCTTGAGCGGGTACTCACCGTTATCGTCCACGTACATTTTTTGCCCTCGCTCGCTGGCGAGAAACTCCATAAGTTGCAGGGCGGCCGCTCTGTTTGGGGCGTGGCGTGTCAGCGCCATGCCGCTGACATTCATGTGGGTTCCCCTATCCGACTGATTTGGAAAAACCACATCAACCGAGTTGGCCCAGACGGCTTGCTCGGGATCAGCCAGCATAAGCGCCATGTAGTAGTGATTAATAATCGCGATGTCACACTCGCCTTGACTGATGGCCTTTACCTGAGCGCGGTCATTGCCCTGGGGCTTACGCGCAAGATTCTTCTTAAGCCCGATCAGCCATTGCCGAGCCGCGTCTGAACCGTCATGGGCAATTACGCTGGCAATCAACGCCGTCATATACGGGTGCTTTCCAGAGCGGGTGCAGATCGCTCCCCGCCATTTTGGATCTGCTAAGTCTTCGTAGCGCGCAATTGCCCCGGGCGGCACTACCCCCTTTGCTGTGACGATAATTCGTGCGCGCGAGGTTAGGCCGAACCAATGATCCTGCGGGTCGCGAAACTGCTCGGGAACATTTGCGCGAATGGATGCTGAATCAACAGACTGCGTTAAACCCGCTGCCTTGATGTCGGTGAGGCGACCGATATCCGCGGTAAAAATCAGATCAGCCGGCGAATTCTCCGCTTCGCTTTGAAGGCGCTCCAGCATTCCCTTGCTGATGAATACCGAGTTCACCTGAATACCTGTCTCCGAGGTAAACGCATTAAAGAGCGGCTCGAGCAGCTGAGGGTTTCGGTAGCTGTACACGTTAACCTCCGCGCTCTCACTCCACGCTCGGCCGTTGATGAAAGCAAGAAACAGCGCGATCAGAGAACCCGAGACGAATCGTGATCGGCGACAGCCCGTACCCATAAAAAGCTCCTCAGCAGTTTCTGAAAAAAGTGTTGATTCGGTTTACTCGCATTTGTCCTGATGCCAGCCGTTTGACTCTCTTTGATCCCACTCAAGCGAGGGCCCCGGCATTAATGCTCGACAAAAATAAGGTTTTTCTTCATGTATTAAATGCGAATGATTCGCATTTAATATAATCCGATCAGGATTGTCAATACTTTTTAAAGGGCTGTGGAATTACGCTACAGGTTGCGGGGCGAACGTAACTGCGCGCCCTACCACCAGGCGGCCGCGTTTATCTGAATATCTTCCATGGTGATACCGATCGCTTCTTCCCTGCACAAAAACGCTATGAGCGCTCCAATCTCGGCAGGCTGCACCAAACGTTTCTGGGGTGACGCATTAATGTAGGAAGCAAACTCCTCCTCAATACGGGTCCCGTTAGCTTTTGCCCGCCGCGCAAAGCTCTTGTGCATCATCTCGGTTTCGACCCACGTAGGGCTCACTACAGTGGCGCTAATCCCATAAGGCGCGCCTTCAAGCGCGACCGCTCGCGTGAGTCCAAGCAGGCCAGACTTTGACGCACAGTACGCCGCATAACCCGGCATGGCTGTGCGAGCTGCGGTAGAGCCCACACTCACTATACGACCCCACTTGCGCTTCATCATTCCCGGTAGGCAGGCACGAATCATATAAAAGCACCCGCTCAGGTTCGTATCAATCACATCATGCCATTTATCGTCATCGTGATCCCACACTTCTTGCTGCGTTCCGACACCGGCTGAGTTAACCAGAATGTCGATAGGACCCAACTCGCTCTCGACCGAGGTGACAAATTCTTTGACGCTCTCCTGGCGTCTTACGTCAAGCTCCCCGCCCCAGGCTTGGGCGCCCGTAGCAGACAGCTCGGTGACTCTTGTTGAAATAGGGTTTCGCCCACCCAGCGCGACAGACATGCCTTCGCGCGTAAGCTGCAAGGCCGCAGCAAAACCAATACCGGAAAACCCGCCAGTCACAACGGCTACTCGTGATTTCAACGCCTCTACCTTTCGTATCCAGCTTCCCGCTCTTCAAACAAGCGAGCGTACCGCCCGTGATTGAGCAATCTCACCACTTCTGACATACGCCTCGTGATTTTTTTCGATGTCTTTCTGGCGATACCGATAGTTGACCATCAACCCTGCCGACTGCGCCTGACCGTTACGGCTGAAATCCGCCCCAAAGTTAATGCGCTCAATGCCGGCACCGTTGGATAAATGAAAATTTGCGACCCGATCCCGAGCGCCCTTGTCCCGCTTCACCTGCGTCAGATAGAAAGCACAAGCGGTCATTAAAGGCTCTTGCAACTCCCGCACACTTGCCCCATCTTTCGGCCACCGTCGATCTGTGAACAGATTCTCGGGTGATCCCCAATCGGAGATCTTTGCGAGCGCGGCCCTCAAAGATTGGTTTGACGCATTTTTCTCAGATTCGTCAGCGGCGATCACCCGAAGCAACCAATTACGAAACCCGGGAATGGGCGATAGCGTGGCAAAGGTCTTGAGTTGCTTGTGCTCCGCGACGAGAAGATCGACTACCCGCTTGATCAAAAAGCTTCCAAAGCCCACGCCATCCAGCCCGGGTTGTGTTGCTGATATCGAGTAAAAGATCGCGGTATCCGCTTCTTCAACATACACCCCTTTTTGATCCACACGCAGAAGGTCATCAATTCTTCCGGCGATGCCATCGGTGAGCGCGACCCAAACGAAAATGAGCGGTTGATCAGGGATCTGTTCGTGCGTAAAGGCAAAGCACCGTCGATCCGGAGCCGCTAAACGATGCTTGATATCCTGCCAGGAGCGAATGGAGTGCACCGCCTCATGCTCTGCAAGCGCTTCAAGCAAGGAGGCCGGCGCGTCCCAGGTGATCCGCTCCAATTTCAAGAAACCGACATCAAACCAATTTGCGAGCAGTTCTTGAATTCTTCATCAAACGCCAGCCATGCATCATCATCGAAGCCTGTGCTTAGGAGTTGCGCCCGCATCTCACACAAAAACTTTAAGCCCTGCGGTAATACGTTAAATTGCGTCAACAGCCGGGTCCGAGGCGAACGAAGCGCAGAACGAAGCTGCGATTGCGCCTTCAAAAACGCACCGTTCGTCTGACCGGTTTCGGTTTGATCCGCTCGACGCAGAAGATCAACCGATTCTCGTAAAGCCTGCCGATCGACGCCGTACTCGTCGGCCAGGAGACGTAGGAAATTATCGCGGCCTTGGGAGTTCAATTCGAGATATTGGCGACCTACGCGAGCAGCGCGTGCTCGCGCCACCACCGCGCCACCACTTTCGGACAGACATTCATCGAGCTGGCGTCGAATGATTCCCAGATCCTCATCCGGCAACCCCGGCCTGACCTGACCGGTCAGGCGACTTAAAGCGCCCTGCTCGATGTCCGTCCAGACTCGACTCAGGTGCCGTATATTGGTGAGGCCGAAGCGGGATCCTAAGCTCATTCAGATCGGAGTCCAGTGCTTGGCGACGTTGCGCCTAATTCCATACCGAACGGCCCTCATTCAATGAGACGCTCACTCGCTCGCCCACCCACTGATGAAAGCGGGCGGTAGCGGTTTCCATCAGCGGAGTGAGCACCCCCATCAAAACCTGTGGACTCTCGGCCCGCCTGCATACCGGTGACCACCCTGATGTCCTCTGCGAAGACCTCTGTCCAGAACCTGTGCTGGCCTTCGCGCAACTTCTCAAAACGAGGGTCCAGCGACTCGTCCCCAACGCAGTAGAGCCGAGTTTCCTCCGGGTCTTGTCACATGCTTCGGGAATGACAACCATGACAAACAGATGATCGGCCTGAATGCCCAGAAGGGTATTCGGGAAGAGCACTGGGTACTCAGCCTCGCTGTAGACATCGGCGGGCCAATCGGGGAACACGGGCAGGTGCTCACCCTTCCCAACACCAAGGCTGTAGCAGTGGGAAATCTGACCGGCAAATCGCTCATCGAGGTGAATCTCGTGATCCGCTAGAGGGGAGACGCGATTAAGCTCCGGATGCACCGTCGGCAGATGATAGGCCTCAAGATAATTTTCGACGGCGAGTTTCCAGTTGGCGTTCAGATCCAAATGGATGCGGCTGAATGTCTCGGGAGGCGTAAAACGATGCGCCTGTCTTGCCCCAGAGTTTCGCCCATCGCTTTTCCAGCGGCTCTATGAATGATTCAAAGACGATGCGGTCCCCGAAAGATTTATAAAGACAAGATCATTCCAGATCGCGGTGGCAATCTCGTTCAGTCCATAGCCTGATCGATCGAAATTTCGACTTCATGAATCCCATAACCGCCGATATGCGGCGTGCGCTTCAGGCAGCCCGCCAGGTCATAGGTCCATGAGTGATACGGACATCGGATGCTTTGCTTGAGCGTGCCGGGCTCGCTTACAAGAATATGCCCTCGATGTCGGCATACGTTGTGAAAAACCTGAAGCGTAGAATCCTCGCTGCGCACCATCAGCAGCGGAAGCTCCATAAATCTTAAAGGTGTTACATCCCCTGCCTTCGGTGCATCACTCGCAAATCCGATACACGTCCACATCGGAGCAAAAACGTGCTCTCGCTCCTCTATAAATTTCTCTCGAGATGTAGAAATCGTTGCTAAGCGCTCTCATTAGGATTGAACCGATCCGGTGGCCTTGATAGGGCCGATACTATCTCATCGCTGCGCGAAATAGGCACTCGGCGCAACAACAAAGAAGACCAAAATCCGGGGATTACAAGGCCTATCCAAAAGTCGCTTTCAAGAAAAAGATGTCGCGAACACAACTGAGCCAATCCCAGAGGCCAGCAAAAAATATCCCGTCGAACTCTTTCGGGAAAACTCTGATGGCACTTAATCCGCAGAATTTGCTTGTCGATCGTTACTGGCAAGAGGGTTTCATAGACGGCATTGAGGTACTTTCCGACGAGGATGTAAAGATCCATCGTGCCCATCTTGAAAATGCCGAGCGCGCTCTGGGTCATTCACTTCACTACATGAGTCGGGTGCACACCGTTTTGCGGTCGCCGTTTGAACTTGCTACTCACCCGGCGCTGGTTAATCTCGTTGAAAAGATTATTGGACCCGATATTCTTCTGCACAATGTGACCTACATCATTAAAGAGCCGCATACGAAGAATTTTGCCAGTTTCCATCAGGATCTGACCTACTGGGGTTTCGATGGCACCGAACAGGTTTCTGCCTGGCTTGCTCTTTCGCCGGCGACTGCCGAAAGCGGCTGCATGCGGTTTATCCCAGGCAGTCATCGTTCAGGTCTTCGTGATCAGGTGACCGGGGATGATCCGGATAACGTGCTTTTTCAATCACAGACCATCGAAGACGTGAATGAAGAGGAGGTGGTGTACTCGACGCTTCTGCCCGGAAGAGCATCTTTGCATCACGGCTGGGCTATTCACGCCTCAGGCCCAAACATCAGCGATGACCGGCGAATCGGCCTTAATGTCCAATACATCAGCCCGAAGATGAAACAGACAAAAGACGCATCAGACTCGGCAATTCTTATCCGAGGCGAAGATCGCTACGGTCATTTCATTGCCGATCAGCCAGCTACCGAGTGGCTGCCCGAGCAGGCATCGGCACGGCTGCGTGCGCTTACAGAAAAATACGCCTCAATTGCCGGAACGCAATAAAGAGTCCATCGCTTCTATTAAACGGGGTCGACACGGTTGAAATCATCTTCGAGTCGCTCGATGTCATCCTCCCCGAGATAGCTCCCGGTCTGCACCTCAATAATCTCAAGGGCCTCAAGTCCCGGATTAGCCAGTCGATGCACGACACCGGCAGCGATATACGTTGATTGATTGGCGGTGAGACGTGTCACCACCTCGCCCACGGTAACCTCCGCTTCTCCTTTAACCACCACCCAATGCTCTGAGCGATGCTTGTGCCGCTGGAGCGAGAGTTTTTTGCCGGGGTCAACAAAGATTCGCTTCACCTGAAACCCGGGTCCCTGATCAATCGCGTCGTAGCTGCCCCAGGGGCGGTACACACGCCTGTGCGTCAGGATCTCGCTTCGATCTTCTAGGGTAATTTTTTCGACCAGGCTTTTCACATCCTCCGCCCTATCCCTTTGGGCTACCAACACAGCGTCTGGAGTGTTGACGATCACAAGACCGTCGATGCCCAGCGTCGCGACCAAACCCCGATCTGAAATGATCAGCGAATTCTTTGTATCCTTGCTAATCACATCTCCATGCAACGCGTTTTGGGCTTCATCTTTTTGGCTCGCGCCCCAATAGGCCTCCCACGAGCCGATATCGTCCCAGCCGGCATCGAGGGGAACCATCATGACGCCCTCGGCTTTCTCCATCACCGCATAGTCGATTGAATCGCTCGGGGAGTTTTCAAAGTCTTCCCTTCCGAGGCGCATAAAGAGGCCATCCTCCGACGTATCGCGCGTAGCTGCCTCACAAGCATTTAGGATTTGTGGCGCATAGCTTTGAAAAGCATTCAGAATCACATCGGCCCGAAAAACAAACATGCCGCTGTTCCAAAAATAGCCACCTTCGGAAAGATATTTCTTGGCGATTTCGTGGCTGGGCTTCTCCACAAATTGTTCAATCAAAGTACCCTCCGGGCTTATCTTGCCTTTTGTCTGCAGATAGCCATAGCCCGTATGGGCGATTCGAGGAGGCACGCCAAAGGTCACGAGATGCCCCTTCTCCGCGAGCTTGTTTGCATGCAGCATCGCTTCAGCGAAAAGGTGATGATCTTCGATCAGATGATCAGCTGGAAACAGCCCCATCACCGCCTCTGGGCTGATGCGGCGGGCAACTAATAACGCGGCTACGGCTACCGCAGGGGCTGTACCTCGAGCTACCGGCTCAAGCACGATGGATGATGGCGAGATTCCAATCTCGCCCAACTGACTCGCGACCATGAAGCGATGCTCTTCATTGCATAACACAAATGGAGAGTCGCCGACCCCAGCGTCTTGAAGGCGTATCGCGGTCTCCTGAATCATCGAACGAGACGTCAGCACCGAATGAAACTGCTTTGGGTGCAGGGACCGGGACAGTATCACAGGCGCGTACCCGAGCCACCAGACAGAATAACAGAATCATCTCTTTCCTTGACTGGCAAAGCAGTAGTATCTGATTTTAAATCACACGGCAGCATGTTTCGAAGAAGCATGCAAACTTCAGCCGCTTCTCACCTCAGCCCATAAAGTAATATGCAGACCGTCCTTCATTTTCTTGCCGGCGTTTCAATTGGGATCATCATATTTCAGAGCGCCTTCGTGGCGCCGACCGTATTCAAACAATTAAGGATGGCGCCGGCGGACCCTTTCTGCGCGCGCCTTTTCCGAAATTCTTTCTGGCGCTATCCGTGTTGGGTCTCGCGCTCGCACTCAGCGCAGGGTTGTCAAATGACCTGCCTGTCGCAACTGCTGGACTGCTTGCTATGGTATCTGGCGCCACTGCTTATCTGATTATCCCCGCGACCAACAGGGCGAAAGACCGTGGCCAAAAAACGCATTTCGTCGCCTGCATACCGCGAGCGTGCTGCTGATGCTCGTGATCGCTGCGGCGAATATCTATGCGCTCTTTAGACCTGAGAACCAAAAAACGAGGGGGATCGTCTTTAGAGGCAGAGCTCTTTAAGCTGACACCTCCAACATCAAAGCACGCTTTGCAAAATGTGACGAAGTCATCTGCACTAAGGGTTTTGGAAAATGAAAGCCCTGCATCGTATGGCAGCCTAAAGCCCTGAGCGCCTGCGCCTCGTCCTCAGTCTCCACGCCTTCAGCGACCACCTCCATCCCGAGGGATTCGGCAATAAGTATACGGCCCGAACCAGCGCCTCTGGCCCGTAGCCAATTGCTCCACAAAACTTTTGTCAATCTTTAGCCGATCAAACGGAAGCTTCGACAGTTGTGACAAGGACGAATAGCCCGTCCCAAAGTCGTCAATCGAGAATCGGATTCCAAGCGCATTGATGTTTTTCAGATTTTCGCTGACCCGATCCATATTTTCGGCGAGTACCGACTGGTCAACTCCAGTTCGAGATATTTTCCGGAAAGACCGGTGGTGTTCAAGGCGTCCGCCACCTGACCGGCGAAATCAGGGTCCTGCGCCTGAAGGCGCGAGACATTCACACACATCAAAACATCCTCAAACCCCGAGGCCTGCCAGATCACCGCCTGATGGCACGCGTCGACCAGCACTTTTTCCGAGTTCATTGATTAGACCGATATCCTCTGCAATGGGAATAAATCGATCCGGCGGCACACGTCCGAACGTTGGATGCTCCCATGCAGCAGCGCCTCGCAGCCAATCAAACGATTTTTCGAAGCATCGATTTGCGCCTGGTACTCGAGGAAAAATTCATCTCTGATCAACGCATGCCTAAGGTCTTCCGCAAGCTGCAAATCTTCTTAGCCTGCTTCGTTTGGTAGGTGCTCGAGACTCCGCCATAAAAGCGGGCTCGGTTCTCTCTGTCTTTGAGCGCCTCAAGCATTGCTGACGGCTCTTTCCGCGTAAGTCGTTGAGATTTTACTCGTCACTGGGATAGCAGGCCAATCCTATGCCGACCGAGAGCGCAATCGAATGTGAAGATCCACCCTGCTTCAGCACAACAGGCACACTGCACTCGTCCAGAATCTCCTGCGAGAGCTTTGTGCCAAACGTTTGGCATTTTCCGTAACCGAAAATATTCCAAATTCGCTTCCTCCGGCGCGAAAAATACGGAATCTCGCCCAACACGGTTTTTATTTTCTGAACAAACCGCTTGATCAGGCGGTTGGTGAAGCCAATACCAAAAGCGGATTCATATTCCCCAGTCTTTGAATCTGAAAACGTAGCGCCAAGCCTTCGATCTCGCCATCCACCGCTTCTGCCAGTAACGCCCCGGCAAGGCGCTCTCCGGCTTCAGCGCTTGGGAGCCCCGTAATAGGATCCATATCCGCCAGACTCTGCTCATAGGCGCGAAATCCACTTACATCGGTGTGCATAATCACTTTGCCACCTTCCGCGAGGGGCGCGTGGCGCATCTCCATGATGCGCCCGTCAGGCAAGCGGTAATCGAGCAGGACGTTTTCGGCCCGATTCAGAAATTTTGTCTCTTCGTCGTGGAGCCGCTCGTCGAGGTTTTCGTCCCCGAACAATCCTATGGAAGCAAAATGACGAAGGTGCGCAGCCAGAGGGGTCCCCGAACGCATGAGACTCTCAGGCAAAGCATAAAACCTTTGATAGGCCTTATTGGCCCAGGAAAGATGATGCGTTTCATCCCAGATCGCGATCCCAACTTCAACCTGATCCAGGGCCTTTGTACTAATCACTTAAGGAGAACTCCGTGCGAGCAACGCCGCACAGCTGAATACTTACTTGCTGCGCGAACGCTCACGTCGTTCGAGATCTTTTGCTGCCAGAGGCAACACCTTATCCCTTTCCGGAAGCGCGTCCACAATGGATGCCATGACGATCCACGAGCGGATCGGCTCTCGATAGTGCGGCGGTAAGGCGGCCCAGGCGCGGGCAATCGCAAGGGCTTCTGGGGGAAGATCCTCTGCACGCTCCCACTCCTCAGCCGCGTAACGTGGACCCACGCCGTTCACGAGCCATTCAGGACGAACACGAAGCCAGGCAGCAACCGCTTCCAGGCGTTCGCGCCGGGGCAATGCCTCGCCCTCGAGATATTTTCGGGCAGTGGTTAGACTTTTTGCGCCCGCATTTCTGCGCAGGGGCTCAATCTCGACAGGAATTCGTGACCAGCTTCCGGCTTTAGCCGCATAGCCGGCCTCCTCCATCGCTGATATCAAACGCTTTGAAAATGCTCGGTAGGCATTTTTGCTCGAATCGCGCTTGGCCACGGCACCGCTCCCTTTAATCACTATAGTGACAAAGTTATCCTTGAAAGAGCTAACTTTATCCCGAGCCCAAGGCGGTCGTCAAAAATTCGCTTTAGGCCGCTAGACGATAGCGATCGAGATTGTCCTCAAACTCGTGCAGGCGCTTCCAGATTGAGCGCAGTTCAGTGATGGTGGTCCAGTTATGCAGGAAGAGTGAGAATCCACCATGGACCCGCGAGAAAGCGTTCGACACCTGCACCATGACCCCTAAAGTCAGTACGCCGGTGAAGAGTCCCGGCCCCATCACCAGGTACGGCACAATGGTCATAAATTGGTCATAGGAGGTCGACCACGCATCAAAATACCCGTAATGAAAATATAGGCGATGGTAGTTACGCTTGATATCAGCAAAAAATCCGCGCAACTTGCCGAGCTCAGCGTAGTTGACCTTATCGTCCTCACCAAGCACTAGATCCTTTCGAAAAGCAGCCTCGACTTTTTGATTGTTGTATTCGAGTCCGGGAAGTTTCCAACCGACTAACCAGGAGATGAAGAGACCACCGATCGAGATAACCAAGGATCCCCAGACCAGAGATCCCTCGATGTCCCGCAGAATCGGCACATCCACTTTATCGGATAGCTCGTAAAGCACCGGGATAAACGCGATCAAGGTCATCACGGCGCGCACGATCTGGAGCCCCAATGACTCGACAATTCGGGCAAAGCGGTTGCAGTCTTCCTGAATGCGCTGCGAGGCACCCTCGATCTCGTGCTCTACATCACGCCACCTCGGAATGTAGTTAAACGTGATCGCCTCACGCCAACGAAGGCCGTAAATGCGGGTGAACCACCCGGTAA
>JAYPPP010000011.1:0-52308 GCA_038131525.1 Gammaproteobacteria bacterium
GGAAAGCCTTCGCGAAGATCAATCTGGTAGTTGATGTTGAAGGTGGAGAGCGTATCCACGCCGGTGCGGTTGTGTTTGCGTCGGCCCTCTTTGAGCACGCGGCGGATAACGTCGTGATATTGCTGCACCGAAAAATCCTGATCGATTGGGGACGGCTGGTTAATGGGTGTTCGGTCGGCCGAAGAAATGCTCGATGGCTTTTCGGGCGACGTAGGCCGATTTTACATACCAGAATTCCTCGTTAATACACATGGCTGCAAAAGCGATTTTGCGCCCGTCTTTTTGCGCGTATCCGACAAACCAGTCGTAGCGGCCCGGCGGGTTTTCGCCGGTGAGGCTGCCGGTCTTGCCGCCGACCTCCACATCGGCCATGTCGCCTCTGAAAAATTTCTTGAACGAATCGCGCGCCGAACCCGAGGCCACGGTCTCTTGCATCAGCGTGCGAAGATCGCTTGCGGTCTTGTCCGAGACAATCGGTTCGTTTTCAGGTTCGTGCACATAAACCGACAGCCCATCTTCGGCGGTGATTTTTTTAACCAGCGTGGGTCTTACGAGCTGTCCGCCGTTAACGGCAACCGCGGCAAGCATTGCGCCGTGGACGGGTGAGAGCGTGGTGTTGCGGGTGTAGCCCGAGGCCGCCTCCGCAATCGACCAGGGGTCATTGGCGTCAATGATGAATACGCTGGGGTCCAGCGCAAAGTCAGAGTCCCACGTTTGATTAAAGCCAAAGGCGCTCGCGTAGGTTTTAAGGGGCTCACCGCCCACGGTGAAGATCCCGAGCCGAGCGAATACCGTGTTTACGGATTTGGCAAAGCTCGTGGTCAGCGGATAGCGGCGCGTCCACTGCGTGTTTTTGTGGTGCAGAACGTTCTTGCGGTAAAGACTCGTGGTCTTGCCGTTAAACGGAATCACGGTTTCGGGCGTCGCTTTACCGAGATCCATGGCCGCCGCTGCGGTTACCACTTTAATAACCGAAGCGCCCGGGTAGGTCGCGGCTATGGCGAGGTTTTCAGTCGGCTCGCCCTGATTGCGCCGGTGGCTTGCGAGCGCAAGGATCTCGCCGGTATCCGGATCAAGCGCCGCAAAGACGCCGTAATCGGGGCCGTATTGGGCAAAGACTTCATCGACCGCTTTTTGCAGCTCGGCGTCAAGCGTGTAGGTGATGGCCGCTTCGTATTCGATCTGATCGTGCGCGACCCGGATGGTTTTCGGGTATTCGTTTTGGGCAACGGGTTCACCCAGCGCACTTCGCAGCAGCGCGCGATCGATGCCCCAGGCTTGCTCGCGAGAGTAGCTCTCGGTGGTGATTTCGCTCGGCTGGTAAACGATGCCTACCGCGAGCAATACCAGCGTGACGATAAGCCACGTGAGCCAGGATATCCGCCGGCCCGATCGCGCGGGCGTTTGCTCTCGGGCATTCGTCACTGCTGATCGTTGAGGGTGTCGCGTGCTTCGTTGATGAGCGCGGCGAGATAGTCGGTGCCGCCGCGATCGGTGTGTAGTTTTTGAATGAGCCGCCGGTGCGCGGCCTGAATCTCATCGCGCGAGGCGTCCTTTGCCACGCCCAGAATCTGCGCGGCCTGATCGACAGACATCGGCCCCTGCGCGGGCGCAGCGGAGGGCCCGGCGTCTTCGTGCTCGCGCCAGCTGTCGCCGCGGGTACGGTCCAGATAGGCCTCGAGCAGCGCGGCCGACTGCCCGTCCTGCTGCCGGCAGACCTCGAGCAGCGCTTTGAGTTCTTCGTCGTTGAGATCGCCCAGGCGTCGGCCGGAAAAAGGCCCGCTGATCACCTCGCCATCAAGATCGCCGGTGTCGTGATCGAGCGCCATGCGCAAAATCGCGGTTTCGACCCGTGAGGTTTTGCCGGCGCTTGGCCCCTGCGTCGACTTGAACATGTTCCACGCCTGACGCGCCACCATAAAGCGCTGCAGCCAGGGCACGGCCGCGCTGATCAGCGCAAAGACCCAGGGTATGCGCCCGGTCACCACAAGCACCAAGAGCGCGCCCGCGACGCCATAAAGCACAATGAGCTTAAGGGCCTTGGCGCGCTGCTCGGGTGTGGCTTTACCGAGCCATGAGGCAAGCCACATCAGACCGACAAGCGCGACAAGCGCCAGAAAATACGCGCCACGGTTAACGTCCGCTGTCGAGTTGCGCGAGGAGCTTAAGCGCTTCGCCGCCGCTTTGACGGCTGTGATTCGTAAGCGCTTTACGCCCGCCCGCGGCGTACACCGCGACCGCGCACAGAAGGTCACGAAGCTGCGCGGCACTGGAGGCATCAAAGCGACAGTAGGCGCCGCGACTCAAGCGCGCGATCTGCGTAAAGGTCTTTTCTGCGGAAGGCTCAGCGCCGTCCTGAAAAACAAACACCGGCACGCCCAGCATGCCAAGCTCACCCGCCAGAGCGGTCAGCGTATCGGGTCTTCCTCCACGCAATCGCCGACAAAGACCAGCGCATTGACGGTGCCGCCGCCCTTGCGGGCCTGTAAAAGCGCGTGCTTTAGCACCTTGGCGATCTGCGTATGGCGGCGCAGCGAATGGCCGTCATGCGTTTTAAGAGCACCTCCGCCTCTGAGGCCCAGGGCGCTGCGTCAAATTCGCCATAGCCGCGGTAGTACGCGAGCTGGATCTCGAGCCCTCCGAGCGCTGCGGTCTGTTCAAACATCTGGCCCTGGATATGGCAGGCGCGGTCCCACAGCGGCTCGCGGCTGGCGGTGGCATCCATGGCAAAAATCAGGCGCCCGCGGCCCTCGCGGCGCGCCAGCGGCGCGGTGGCGCGAACGTTCTGCAGGAAGCGATTGACATCATCCTGGCTGGAGGGCCGAAGGTCGGTTTTTCGGGATGCGCTCACGCCGTTTATTGAAAAGCCACTTTAGTGAATCAATCTTATCATTGGCCTGCAAACGAACCGACGGAGAGTTTGGGGTGAACGGGATGGCACTGCTGGAGGGACTGGCGCTTGGCAGCGCATTGATCATTGCGATCGGTCCACAGAACGCGTTTGTGTTGCGGCAGGGCCTGGCGGGCCGGCACGTGTTTGCGGTGGCCACCGTTTGTTTTTTGAGCGACGTGCTGCTGATCGCGATTGGGGCGGCAGGCGTCGGTACGGCCATTCGCGCGTATCCGCAAATTCTGGAAACGGTCGCCTGGCTCGGGTGTTTGTTTTTGCTGGGTTTTGCCCTGCGCTCGTTTTACCGGGCGTATCGCGCGCAGGAGGTGATGGATGCTGCGGGCGGCGTGCACGGCGCACTGGGCACTGCCGTCGCCACGGCCCTGATGCTGACGTTTTTAAACCCGCATGTGTATCTCGACACGGTGCTGGTGTTGGGGGGCATTGCCTCGCGGTTTGTGGGCTGGGATCGGGCGCTTTTTGCCTTAGGCGCGATGCTCGCCTCGGCGCTTTGGTTTTATCCGCTGGGCTTTGGTGCGCAGAAATTGCGCCGGTTTCTTGCACGCCCAAATACCTGGCGCGTGATTGATGGGGCTATTGGGGTGGTGATGCTGGCGCTTGCGATATCGCTCGCGCGCTCGGTGCTCACCGGCGATCTTTAGCTCTGCGAATCCTCTGCCGCGAGCGCGCGCTCGATGATCTCGCCGACGTCTCGGGAGAGCGTCTGCGTGGCGCTGATGCGCTCGAGCGTTTGCTTCATCAGTGCGCGACGTCCCGGCTCAAAGCGTCGCCAGAGATTGAAAGCCGAGGCCAGACGCGCGGCGACCTGCGGGTTCTTGGCGTCGGTTTTTAAAAGCTGATCCGCCACAAAGGCGTACCCGTTGCCGCTTGGACAATGAAACCGCAGCGGATTGGCGTGGGCGAAAGCGCTGATCAGCGAATACACTTTGTTCGGGTTATCGTCGTGATAGCACGGGTGGCTCGTCAGCGCCCGCACGCGGTCAAGCGTATCCTCAGCGCGGGAGGTGGCCTGAACGCGCAGCCATTTATCCATGACCAGCGGATAATCGCGCCAGCGGTTCTCAAAGAAGGCAAGCGCTTCATTTCGTGCATCGCCAGGCTGATGTGCCAGTAAGGCCAATGCGGCAATCGCATCGGTCATGTTGTCCGCTTCGGTAAGCTGCTTTAATGCGAGCGCGGCAATGGCGTCCTCACCCAGCAGCATCAGGTAGGCAAGGCAGGTGTTACGCAACGAGCGTGCGCCGGCAGCGCCGGCATCGAGCTTGAGACCTTGAGTCGGCGTCAGCGATTCGTAACGCGCCAAAAACAGTTCGCGGTAACGCTGCGCGAGCGCGGTCATTACGGCCTGTCTTGCGTTATGAACGCGCGTTGGATCAATCTTGTCGACAAACTCGCTTAAGTAGCTCTCATCCGGTAGTCGCAGGGCAAGCGCCTGAAAGGCCTGATCGTCAAAGTCGCCCTTAAGGTCTCGCCGAACGCGTTCGCAAAGGACTCGTTCAGCTCTGCGGGTTATCGCCCACATCCATCCAGCGCAGAATTTCTTTCGGGCAAGCGTTTGGCCCGGTCCCAGCGGCTGAACGGATCGTTGCGTCAAAGCCTCGCCAGCACGGCAAGATCTGCGGTCCAGGTAAGTCGGTCTCGACGATGACGGGCGCGGAAAAGCCTCTCAGAAAGAGACAATCGGCTCGTCTTTGACGCCCTCAAAATGAAAGCCCCGTTCGGGTTGCGAGAATCCAAGAAGATGTTCATGAGCCGGTTCTCGGAGGCGCCGTCAACCGGCTTTGAAGCGGCTTTCTCTCCGTTCCGGTCAAAAAGCGCCACGGCGATTGAATTGTAAAGGCGCTCGGCCCTGCCCCAGGCTATCGAGATTTGCTCTGCGCCATTGAGCTGAAAGCTTGGCGTGCTGAATCGTAGCGGCTGATGGTGGGATACGCGGGTGCCGGGGTTGTTTCCGTACCAGCGCCGAAACTGCGAGAGATCTTTTGGCTGGCGTGTTCAATGGCGCTCAAAATCATCGGTGGTCACGGGCCTGCCCGTCGTGCTGCTCAAAATAATGCGTGCAGCCTTAAAAACGCCTGCTCACCGACGAGCCGGTTCAGCATGCGCACGACCTCGGCGCCTTTGATGCAGACCGTGAGCGGTAGAAGTTATTGATCTCAACAAAGGAATCGGGGCGCACCGCGTGGGCCATGGGGCCGGCGTCCTCTCGAAACTGCTGCTGCGTGCGCACAAGATTGGCGTCTTCAATGCGCTTAACCCCCGGCCGAGCCATGATCGGCGCTGAACTGCTGCTCGCGAAAGACCGTAAAGCCTTTTTGAGACTGAGTTGAAACCAGTCGCGCAACGTGACCCTGCCTGACCAGTTGTGCAGATACTGTGCCGATAACGTCACGAACGCCCCGATAGTCCTTGATCAGTGGGCGGTCTCGGGAAGCGCGAGCACGTAGCGGGTGTTGAATACGTTCAGGCCCTCTGTTCTCCATCGCGCCCATGTTGAAACCCCAACCGCGACGATGTTGTATTGCGACAGGTCGTACTGCGCCCGTAGGTTTTTTCTATCCCAGATCATGACGAGGAAGCGCGGCCAGCGCGTAATGGCACTGCGAGAGATCTCCGTGAGCGGGCGTAGACCTTGAAGCTGCACGGGCTCGCCTGACTGGGTGGTAAAGCGGTCCTCGAGGAACTCAAGACGCCCGGCAATGACCGCAAAAAAGGTAGCTCGGCTTGGGGTGGGGTCGTCCCAGACGGCGGTATGGTGCTCGCCATCCCCAGGTGGCTTTCGATCAGGTTGCCGTTGGCGAGCAACACGGGGTAATCCGCTTTTACGGCAGTAAGCGTGACCCGGTAGACGGAGAGCACGTCCGGGCGGTCAAGAAAATAGGTGATGCGCCGAAAGCTCTCCGGCCTGCACCGCGTGCACAGCGTGTCGGCTGGACGCATAGAGCCCGCTGAGCTCTGAGTTGGCAGCAGGGTTTATCTCGGTTTCGATTTCCAGCTCGCCCTCAGTAAACGAACGCAACGCGTGAGGGACTCATCATTACGCTGCCAGTCGTTGCCGTTGAGTTTTCCGCCATTCAGCGACAGGCTGATGAGTCGAGCTTTTCGCCGTGCAGGACCAGGGGCCGGTCGTGCCGCCGTTTTTCTGAACGGTGAGGCGCAGCGCGAACGCGGGTGCGGGTGCGATCCAGATTGAGATGAAGCCGGTCCTCGTGATCGTTAATCGGGCGGGCGCGTAATCCTTTGAGGTATATGCGCTGGCTGATCTCGCCGTCTTTGCTCATGCCACCACCGCAACTGAAAATCACAAAGGCGACGACCGCAACGAGGGGGATGATGACCGCGGGGCCAGTCTTTGCGCTTCTGCGGCTTTGCTGGGCCGCGATCAGGTTTTGACGCCCGGAAAAAACCAAAGGATCACGACCGAGCGCGAGCACGCTGAGCAGGATTTTTCCCAGGTTGCCATTTTTGTACCTAATGAGCCGTTTGATGAACCCGCTCGTAAACCAACATAAAGCGAGTGAGGAAGAATCGCTAATTATATATTTTGAAATAAAAAATTATTTTGGGTTGTGAGTGCAGTCGGTGAATAAAAATAAATACTCCTGAAATAAAAGCCATGAAGGAGTAGGATGAAATCACGTGGTCAGGTCGTGAGCCGCAGTGCCTTTTGGGTATGCGAAGTCGGTTGGCCCGCGGTCTCTCCACAAACGAAACCATCAACTGCCAGTACGTGAGGGAGACCATCCTGAATGAATGAAGCGCAGCACATAGATCTCACCCATCGAATCGACAATCATGATCGGAGCATCGCGCCCTGGACGAAGAACTTGAGAATTTGTCCCACGACCCGCTCACCGATGACCTGCAGATGCAGCGACTCAAGAAGCGAAACTATTCTAAAAGACAGCATTAACCATCTGGAACACAAACTGGCCCCTGATCTTTCGGCCTGAAAATCCGCCAGAACAAAAAGCCCCCGCAGTGCGGGGGTTTTTGACTCGCGTCTCGAGATCAATACCGATAATGCTCGGCTTTGTACGGACCATCCTGAGACACGTCCGATAGTCTGCCTGCTCTTGGCTGAGCGTGGTCAGTTTGGCGCCAATCTTTCCTCAAGGCAGTCGGGCGACCGCCTCATCGAGATGTTTGGGAAGGATGTAGACTGTTTTTATACTGGTCGCGGTTTTTAAACAGCTCAATCTGCGCCAGCGTCTGGTTGGTGAAGGAGTTGGACATCACGAAGCTCGGGGGAGTGGCACAGCCGAGGTTCACCAGTCGACCCTGAGCCAGCAGGATGATGCGCTTCCGTCGGGGAAGATGATGTGATCCACCTGCGGTTTGATGTTGTCCCACCCGTACTGCTCCGAGGGACGCACAGTCGATCTCGTTGTCGAAGTGGCCGATGTTGCAGACGGATGGCCTGGTCTTTCATCGCGGCCATGTGATCGTGCGTGATCACGTGATAGTTACCCGTTGCCGGTGGTGACAAAGATGTCCGCCTGGCTGGCGGCTTCGTCCATGGTCACCACACGGTACCCTTCCATCGCGGGCTGCAGGGCGCAGATCGGATCGACTTCGGTGATCCAGAGTAGCGCCAAGTCCACGCAGGCAGGACTGGGCCGAGCCCCTCCTTGCCCACGTCGCTGTAACCGAGCACCAGCGCCAGCTTGCCCGCCACCATGACGTCGGTGGCACGTTTGATGCTGTCGACCAGCGACTCGCGGCAGCCGTACAGGTTGTCGAACTTGACTTGGTGGCGGCTGAGTCGTTACGTTGATGGCAGGGAACGGCAGCTCGCCGGTTTTCTGCATCTGATAAGACGCTTCACGCCGGTGGTGGTTTCTTCCGTGACGCCGAGGATGTTGGCCTGGATCTTGGAGTACCAGTTCGGCGCGTTTTCAAACGCTCGCGGATCGAGCAATAGCGCGACTTCTTCTTCTGCTCGTAGGGGCTGTCAAGAACGGACAAGTCCGCTCGGCTTTGCGCGATCACCAGCAGCGTCGCGTCACCGCCCGTCATCAAGGATCATGTTGGCGTGCCGCCGTCGCTCCACTCAAAGATGCGGTGGGTATAGGCCCAATACTTTCGGAGGGTTTCGCCTTGTAGGCAAACACCGGGGTGCCGCCCGCCGCGATAGCTGCCGCATGGTCCTGCGTTGAGAAGATGTTGCAGGATGCCCAGCGCACGTCGGCACCGAGGGCAGTGAGGGTTTCGATCAGCACGGCGGTCTGAATCGTCATATGCAGACTGCCGGCGATGCGTGCGCCTTTCAAGGGCTGCTCGGGGTCCGTGTTCACGAAGCGCCATCAAACCGGGCATTTCGGTCTCGGCAATGGCGATTTCTTTATTGGCCGAACTCTGCAAGGAGAGGTCGGCGACGAGAAAGTCCCTGATCGGACTGGGATTGCATCACAGCGCTCTGGGGTTCTTCCATGTTCACTGAGCGCGTTATCCTAACGGAGACGCACTGAGTGCCGGAGCTTGGCGGGCGGGTGCCCGTTGCAACGCTCCTCGGCGGCGTCCTAAAACGAAAAAGGAGTCTAAGGGTTCGCCTTAGCCCTTTTCACGCGTATTTACCAGAAGAACGGCGGTTTTTTAGATACCTGCGGCAGCGCGCAGAGCCTCGGCTTTATCGGTTTTCCCAGGGAAGCCTGCGTCATCTCGGCCAAAGTGCCCGTAAGCGGCGCTGGGGCGGTGATCGGCCGCAGCAGAGTCAAGATCCTCGATGATGCCCCTGGGCCGCAGGTCAAAATGCTCGGATGAGCGCTTCGATCTTTCTTTCGGCAATCACGGCCGTGCCGCTGGTGTTGACTATCAGCGAGACCGGCTCTGCCACACCGGATGGCATACGCTACCTGCACTTCGCATCGGTCGGCGAGGCCGGCGGGCCACGACGTTCTTGGGCCACATAGCGCAAGGCATGCGGCCGAGCGATCGACTTTGCTGGATCCTTGTCGGAGAACGCGCGCCGCCGTGGCGGGCGGAGCCCCGTAGGTGTCGACAATGATTTTGCGGCCGGTGAGACCACAGTCGCCGTGCGGGCCGCCGATGACGAATCGGCCTGTGGGGTCACCAGAAACCGGGTGTCGGCGGTGACTGCGTCGGCGGGGAGTACCGGCCGGATAATCTCTTCGATCACGGCTTCGCTCAGCGTCGCATGATCGACATCCTCACTGTGCTGGGTTGAAAGCACGACGGTGTCGATTGAGACGGGTTTACCGTCTTCGTAGCGAACCGGAGACCTGGCTCTTGGCGTCAGGGCGTAACCACGAAAGCTTGCCGCTTTTGCGGACGTCGGCCTGGCGCTTTACCAGACGATGCGAATAGGTGATGGAAAAGGCATCAGAACGTTCGGTTTCGTTACAGGCAAACCCAAACATGAGCCCCTGATCGCCGCGCCCTGATCCTGGTCGAGACCTTCGCTTTCGTTAACGCCCTGCGCGATGTCGGGCGATTGTTTGTCGAGAGTCACCATCACGGCGCAGCTGGCCGCGTCGAAGCCCATTTCCGAGGAGGTGTAGCCGATGTCGGCAATGGTGTCGCGTACGGTCTGCGCCAGATCCACCTGAGCGCTGCTGGTGACTTCGCCGGCGATGACCGCAAGCCCGGTGTTGACCAGCGTCTCACAGGCGACGCGAGAACGCGGATCCTGCGCCAGCATTGCATCCAGCACGGCGTCTGAAATCTGATCCGCCATCTTGTCGGGGTGACCTTCAGAGACTGATTCTGAGGTGAAAAGAAACCCGTTAGCCATCGACTCCTCCCATCGGATTAAAGTAGAAAAACAACCCAAAAGATTCTAGCAGAGGCGGGGAGGCTCAACGGCTCTGAGCCGCAAAGACGAAGGCAAAACCCGCCTCAAAGCAATGGGCAAACGCCCATCGTTAGCCGGCTAAGGCCTCAGCTGATTTTCTCAAGCGTAATCTGCCATTGCGCGTCGCCGACCTCACGCTCAAGAGAAAAACCAGAGGTAAAAGCGTCATCCGACCAAACGCTGGCAAGCGTTTCATCCATGATCCAGTCTTTGTACTGCGAAATGGCCTTCGCGTACGTTCGATGAGAGCCGCTGAGATGCAGGCGAATGCGGTCAGAGACCTCAAGGCCCGATTGCTTCGAGCATCCTGCACAGTGCGCACGATTTTCGGCGAGCCTCACGCAGCAGGTCGTCGTTGAGGGTCGTATCCAGGGCGACCAGCATGCCCCGGATCTGGCGCAGGCATAGCCCTGGGCGGACTCGGTCTCAATCAGAAGATCGTCAGGCCTCGAGCGTTAGGTTTGTCCGTCGACCTCGAGCGTAATCGCCTGACCTGACCTGCGCGGCGGCCAGCGCTGCGCCATCGGCTTAGCACGCCACGGATTTGCGGGATCTGCTTGCTAACGTTTGCCCACGCGCGGCAAAGTTGGGCTGATGCGTAGCTGACAAGCTCGGCGTCTGCGCAATAAATGTCACGCCTTACGTTGAGCTCTTTCGAGCACCGTGCCTCGTGATGGGTCTTAACGGCTTCTTGAGCCTCGGCCGGAACGCGACCAAAAGTTGTGCCAGCGGTTGCCGGACGCGCACCTGGGCTGCTTTCTCTGCCGTCGGCCCAGCGCCACGACCTGCTGGATGACATCAATGGCCTCACGCAGCGAACTGTTTTTCCATTCGCCTGAGCCACAGGCCAGTCCGACATATGGACGTCAGCGGGGCGTTCTCGTCCGAGTGCGCGCCAGGTTCTGATACATCGCTTCGGCAAGAAAACGGCATGAAAGGCGCGATAAGTTTTTGCAGTGCCGAGAGGCATCGTAGCGTGAGGTACGCCGATTGGTTGTCCGCGCCTGCTTCGCTCTTCCAGAAGCGTCGTCGGTTACGTCGGATGTACCAGTTGCTGAGCTGACCACGAAGCGCCGATGGCCTCTACCTGCGCCGCGCGTCGTAGGCATCCATTGCTTTGAGTGGTCGTCTCAATGGTGTGGTGCAAGAGCGCGAGCGCCCATCGATCAATTTCTGACGCCCGCCAGGGGCACGTCGGTGCTGAGATCGACGCTCATCCAGTGAAGCGTAGAGGGTAAAAAAGCCGTAGGTGGTGTTCCACAGGGTGTTGACGAAAGAGCCTGACCTCGCGGATGATATCATCGACCGAGATGCGTTTTTGACTCTCGGAGCGAGACGCGCGAGGAAATACCATCAGCGGATCGGCACCGATGTGATCGAAGACATCGTAGGGATTGACGATGCTACCCAGCGACTTGACATTTTTTTGCCGTCTTATCGACGATATGACTGAGGCACACGCAGTTTCGGTAGGCCACGCTGTCCGAGACCAGCGTTGCAACGCGCAGGCTGTAAAACCAGCCGCGCGTTTGATCGATGGCTTCGATGTAATCTGCAGGAAAGTGCTTCGAAGATCTCCTGATTTTCGAACGGGTAGTGCCATTGGGCGGGGACATCGCGCCTGAATCAAACCAACAGTCGATGACTTCCGGGACGCGTTTGAGAGGGCCGTTTTCCGGATGGGTGAACTGCACCTCATCGATCGCGGGGCGATGCAAATCCGTATCCGCGAGCGCGATCGCCCGCACAGGGCTTCAAGTTCCGCCAGTGAGCCGATGCAGATGTCACCGTTACCGTCTGTCCATACCGGCAGTGGCGTATCCCTGGCGCTCGCGCGACAGCGCCCAATCGATGTTGTGTTCGAGCCAGTTGCCAAGCGCCCGTCACGGATCGAAGCCGCCGGCACCCAGTTGATCGTCTTATTGAGTTCGACCATCCGATCGCGAACCGCGGTGGCGGATGTACCACGCGTTCTGCGCGTAGTAGATCAGCGGGTCGCCGGTGCGCCATCCGAACGGAATAGTTATGCGTGTACGGCTCATGCCGGAAGAGATCGCCCTGCCCTTGAGGATCTCAATGAGAACGGATCGGCGTCCTTGAAGAATTTTCCAGCGACCGGTGTGACTCGTCCACAAAGTGACCGTCCAGCCCTACCCCGTGCACCACCGGTAATCCGTTAGCCTGACCCAGCGCGAGATCGACGCTGTAGGCGGGCGCCCGTGAACGATACCGTGCTGTCTTCGGTGGTAATGTCAGCGATCAGCACGCGACAGATATCGCCCGTCGCAGGCAGGTAGTCAAAAAAGACGCTGATAGTGTTTGCCTGCAAGTTCGGCGCCCTTTACTTCTTTGATGATATGCCAGATCGTCCTGCTGCAGCACAGCCTGCGCACGTGCTTCTGCCAGGATCAAATCCGTCGCCATGCTGCACATAGACGTCAGATATCGGCACCGACAGCGAGGGCAAGATTGAGGGAAGGGTCCACGGTGAGTCGTCCAGACAAGAAAAGAGGCGCCCTCATCCAGGCAGTCGAAACGAACGGACCGATGGGAACGGTCTCCTTGTAGCCCTGCGCCACCCGTGCGACGAGAGCGTGGCCCCGATGCGCGGATCATAGGGAACGACCTTGTCGTCCTGGTAAATCAGTCCTTTGTCCCAGATCTGCTTGAGCAGATGCCAGACGGATTCGATGAAATCATTGTTTAGGGTGTAGTACGCCTCATCGAGATCGACCCAAAACCCCATGCGCTCGGTCATCTTTTCCCAGTCACCGATGTAGCGCATCACCGATTCACGGCAGCGTCGGGTGAACTCGGCAACACCGATTTGCTTTTCAATTTCTTTCTTGTCAAAGATGCCGAGCTCCTTTTCAATCTCGTGCTCGACAGGCAAACCGTGGGTATCCCACCCCGCTTTTCGAGGAACGTGGTAGCCCTGCATGGTTTTGTAGCGCGGATAAATGTCTTTAAAGCTCCGCGCCAGGACGTGGTGAATACCCGGCCGGCCGTTTGCCGTGGGCGGCCCTTCGTTGAAGGTAAATAACGGCTGGTCTTTCGTCTGCTCGAGACTGCGTTTGAAAATATCCTGCTCCCGCCAGAAGCTGAGAATGGCTTCCTCGAGCTGAGGACCGACGTAACGGGAATCGACTTTGCTGAAACTCATAATGGCTCGCGCTTTTAGGCCCCGGTTATTGGGATACTGTCCGGGGCGATTCGAGTCCACTCGGGGAGAGGGTCTCGCGCGCGGTACCACCCGGCTGCACTCGGCGAACGGTGCGCCGAGCCTTGACACGTCTTGCGTGTCCAACCCGTTTCGGGGGTCATGCGGCTGAGCCTAGTGCGCGGTCTGCGGTTCGGTCAGCGGCTCTGGGGTGATCTTCGTCGGCTCCCGGCCCGAGGATTTCAGCAGCCCTCGGTCTCTTTGAGCGCGGGTGTTTCCAACTACTCTTCCCCTTCAACGCCTTGATGCCCAATCAGGCCAGGGCCTGATTGGGCAAGCGCGAATTTAACGTCTATGCTTACCCAAGGCAAATGCCCTCGGTTGTTTCTGGCACGCTTTTTGATCATGCAAGCTGACGGTATTTCGTAGTTCCGCCTCTTTTTTAAGACGAGCCCCGGATGAATTTAGCCCCCGCTGTCGTTGATATTGTGCTGCCGATTTTCGGTGTCGTGGCCATCGGCTATCTGGTGGGCATGCGGCGCTGGATGGATAGCGATGCGGTGCGCGGCTTATCGCTTTATGTCTTCAATGTTGCCGTGCCGCTTTTGCTTTTTAAGACGATGAGCGCGGTTGATCTGCCGGAGGTGATTCCATGGCGCGCGCTGATGGGCTACTACGGCTGCGCCCTTGGCCTGTTGATAGGCGTTTTTGTTATCAGTCGATGGCGTTATCGATCCGCCTCCGAAGCAGGTGTATTCGCATTTGCCTGCAGTTACGGCAACTTTATTCCGCTTGGCATTCCGTTGGTGATGATGGCCTTTGGCGAGGCGGCGACTGTTCCTCTTGTGCTTTTGGTGGCTTTTCAGGCGCCTCTTTTCTTCCCCATCATGATCGTTATTCAGGAGTTGGCAAAAGATCAAAACGCGCGTGGCCAAATTGGCTGGACAGCCCTCAAAAGCATTTTGAAAAATCAGTTTCTGATCGGGATCGGTCTTGGGGCTTTTGTGAATGCCGCCCAAATTTCTCTACCCACACCGGTGGTAGGCATTCTGGATCTGATTGGCCGCTCGGCGGGACCCGGCGCATTATTTGCGCTCGGGGCCGCGCTCAGTTTTTACCCCATCAGAGGCGTGCTGCGTGGCGCGACGCTCGTCGTGCTGATTAAAAATCTGCTGCTGCCGGCGCTCGTGTGGTGGGTGGTGCATCTGCTGGACCTGCCGGCGGTGTGGCAAGCGGTTTTGATTGTGATGGCGGCGCTACCCGTGGGCATCAACAGCTATCTTTTTGCGGAGCGCTATGGCGCTTTACAGCCTCTCGCCGGCAGTGCGGTCGTGATCAGCACGGCGTTATCCGTTTTTACCCTTTCCCTCGTGTTGACATGGGTCGCCCCCTAGGAGCGCTTATTGAGGCGAGGGGTTGGAGTTCTGCTCTGAGTGCTGGCCGCTCAGGACCGACAGGTGAGTGGCCACGCTCTGGGCCAATGCGTCGAGGTCATATCCGCCCTCGAGCGCGGAGAGAAGCCTACCGTTGCAATATTGATCTGCGCATTCCATAAGGCGCTCGGTCATCCAGCCGTAATGGGCGGTGCTGAGATTGATCGCACCCAGCGGGTCGGCTCGGTGCGCATCAAAGCCTGCGGAGATCAAGATCATGTCGGGCTTGAAACTATGGATTGCAGGGAGAATTTTCTCCTTAAAGGCGGCCTGGTAATCCTCGTCGTCAGCACCTGCGTTCATCGGGCAGTTTAGCGTGGCCCCTTGCCCTGCTCCGATTCCGGTCTCGCTGCGCGAGCCGGTGCCCGGATAATGCGGATACTGGTGCGTACTGATAAAGAAAACACTGGGGTCTTCTTCAAACAGATGCTGGGTGCCGTTTCCGTGATGAACGTCCCAGTCCACGATAAGGATTTTCTCAAGACCGTGCTGTTGCTGAAGATATCGCGCGGTGATAGCGATGTTGTTGAAGAGGCAAAATCCAAGTGCCTCGCCGTGTTCGGCATGGTGACCCGGTGGACGAATGAGGGCAAAGCCATTATCGACGGAACCGCTCATGATTTTGTCACTGAGAGTCAGCATCGTGCCGACCGCGAGCCGGGCGATATCAAAAGATTCACCGCTGATCGCAACGTCGGGGGTATCAAGATACGGCTGCCCCTGATCGCAGCTTGCTTTGGCGCGGGCGAGAAGTGCGCGGTCGTGCATTGACAGAATGGCCTCGGGTTCGCAGGCGCTGGCACTCACTTTCTCAAGCGACGAGAACCACGGCTGGGATTGAAGATAGTCAAGCGTATGGGAGATTCGGGCGGCGCGCTCCGGATGGCCGGCACCGGTATCATGATCTAAAAAGCGCGCGTCACTGGAAAAAGCTGTTCTCATGGAGACTCTTACAGAATTGATGGTTGGGACGGTTAAACTTATGAGCATCTGTTGGCTTGTAGTTTGCGAACGGCACGCCGCTATGGCGGTTGAATGACTGAGCTGCATCCCAGTATAGCCAAGTTGGGCGTTGGCCCTTCAAGATCGAATCCTCGCGCTAATTCTGCATAATGACAATCGCCCATCTCGTTTGGATTCTGCTCATCGGATTGACTGTGTTCCTCGCCAGCCGAGCCTGGCCGCAAAGGCCGAAGCGGTGGTCCGATAAGTGCGAATGCATCGGCATCGTTGGCCTCTGGCGACACCTTCACTATCGGCACCTACAACATCCATCGTGCCCGAGGATTGGACGGCAGAAAAGAGCTCGCGCGTATCGCCGAAGTGATTCGTGAGACGGACATTGTGGCACTGCAGGAAATCGAAGGCACGAGCCTTTTTCGGCGCTCTGATCAGGTCAGTAAACTTGCAGCTTTACTCAAGCGCTGTGGGCATTTTGCCCCTACCCGCAAGCTGCTTTTCTTCCCCCAGCGCGGCAATGGTTTGCTGAGCCGATTTTCGATTGGTCGTTGGTCCACGACGCCGGTTTTCCTTCCACCGGGCGAGCGCATCGTTCGTTCACTGTGTATGAATTGGAGCATCCGAGGGTTGATCCGTATCTTAAACACGCATCTATCAAAGCCTTCGGAGGGCGAGCGGCCTCTTGAGGTGGTGATGCAGGCCTTTGCCAGCTATCCACGAGCGGTCTTGCTTGGTGATTTCAACGCACCCTTCGATGATTCGGCGATGCGTCGCTATATTCCGTCTGATGCGATCGATGCGCTTGAAGGATTGGATCAGAGCGCGAGGCGCGTCGACATGATTCTGATTCGTGGCCTCGTCGCTGAGGCCGCTTTCACGGCGCCTGCGGGTCCGTCCGATCATCCGTTTTATGCGGCGAGGATACGTATCAAAACGGAGGATCGCTAACCTTGCGGTAGTGTGAACCCTGCGTCCCGCAGCAGAGATTCGGAGCGATGCGCGATTCCTGGCTGGGGTCGGTCGGCACGCCACCAGCGCATCCAGCGGGCGATGTCTTTGGCAATACCCTTCTCGCACTCGGCTGGCGTGGTATGACTTTTCATCGCATCGAGGTCAATCAAGACAATCTCATGGGGCGTGATCAGGAGGTTAGACGGCTTCATATCCCCATGCGACAGAAGATGGTCTTTCATTAGGCTGAGGTTACGAACGACGGCTTCGATCACACGATTGACCGTTTCCTGATTCGACTGATCCGTGAGCGTGTCTGCGCAGATGCTGTCGTCGACATGCTCATAAACGAGCCATGAACGCGCGCGCAGTCCAAAGGTGCGCTCCTGAATCCACGCAACCGGTCTGATAGTACGGATACCGATCTCAGCAAGCCGCCGCGCGAACAGAAAGTTTTTCTGCGCTCGGGACGGTTTAAAAAAAAGCCGGATTCGATGCCAGAGATTTTTTACCGGATAGCGCTTGACCACAAAGGAACGCCCGTCGAACGACGTTCGCGCGAGCGCGGTCTTGGGATCGTCTTTGAGCACTTCATGGCCTGCGCCGTCAAAGGCCTGATCCGGCTCCTCAAGGAGCTGATCGAGTAACGGCGAGGCGTACGAGGACAGGTATTGGGCTTCTAATGAACCCGTGTTTTTTTCTAGCAGGTCGTTTCGCAGGAGCGAGAACAGGTCCTCGCTTGCGACCGGTGAATTTTGCGTCACGTACCTCGGACTCGTTCACGGGAGGCTTGAGAGATCGGCATCGATTGAGCAGGAGTCCGCTGTGCTTGCGGTGCTCGACGTTTTTCTGCCTGATACAGGCGTTTTGCTCGGCGATCGACGCCCCGCCAAAAATGATGTTCCTTCTTTAGGATCTCACGCACGGGCAAATCGGAATAGGTTTTCATGAAGCGCAACCGATCGCGACGGGTGAGCTGCAGATCCATGCTGGAGTAATGAAGCCCGGAAACATCCTTGATGCGCCAGCGTCTTGGAGTGCTTCCGCGCAACTGCATCCGATGCAGGTCGATAACCGCCAACCGACTACCCGACGGCGAGATTCTTCCATTCTCATACCCGGCCTGTAACAAAAAGTGCACAAGATAAAAATCCCTGTGATTTGCGCCGCTCTGGTGGAGCCGTCGAGCCGTGGAGGCAAGCTGCTTGATGAGCCAGCGCTTAAAGCGCACCTCGTCGTGGTCTCTGGGCGCTCGGTGCTTCCATGGGCTACAAAACTCTTCGAGGCTTTGCGCGTCAGTGATTTCGTCCGTGATGATGAATGACTGCCGGCGCGCTGGACTGCCGGAAGCCGTGCCGTATCCGGCAATGCTCAAGGTGTCGATGCCGAGTCGCTGTAGGTGGTGGGCGCCATGCCATTCATTCATTGCGCCCAACACCGGGAGTCGAAGATAAGAAAGGTTTTTGAATATCTCCTGCCAGCCGACACCCGTGTGAGTCTTGAGGAAGTAATGACGGTTGTTTTTCTCAAAGCGCACTGTGCGTCGTCCGGGCGCCTCACGATATACCTCGCCACCCAGCGCCATGATTTCCCCAAACTGACCTAGGTGTTCGAGATCTTTACGAAGAAAGACCCACGGGCGGGAATCCGCTTTGGCCAGACTCGGCGCCTTGCGACTTTTTTCTTCGACGATCGCTTCTATGGCATCCGTCGCTTTTTTAGGCATTTGGTAAAGGCTGGATTGCGTACCGTAGGCGAGGCCGTTTTCAGACCAACGCTGCCGATCGTTGCTCAGCAGAGCGGAGGCAAGTTCCACATTAAGCTGGCGCTGATCGAAGGGAGAAGGCAGCACTTTTCCGGCATCGGCCTCAGCGATGTGGCTTGCGTAACCGCAGACATCCGTGGCGAGGACAGGCAGCCCAGCAGCGATAGCCTCCAGCAATATCGTGCCGGTATTTTCCATATAGGCCGGGTGCACCAAAAGATCACCGGCGGCGAGCAGCTCCGGTATGTCGGTGCGCCCTCCCACAAACTGCACCTGGCTGGCGACGCCCAGTTTATGCGCCAGACGAAGATAAGGGCCGGCCTGATCCTGACCAATGACAACGAGCCGCGTGGTTTTGGCGATTGAATCGGGTAGCTGCGCGAGTGCGATCAGCGCACGATCAAGCCCTTTCGTTTTAAACCCCGATCCGACAAATAACAGCAAGGCGTCAGAGCCTGCCACACCCAGCGCGTCGCGCACCTTGACTCTTACCCGGTCTCGGTTTTCAACGGGGCGCCGATCCAGGTCAAGCGTCGGTGGCAAGAGATGAAAACGCTCTTCCTGTGTGCCGTAATACTGTTGGTAAACAGTTTTTTCTCGGCCTGAAAGCGAAAGGATTTCAGTAGCACTATCTCGACTGAAAACGGCCTTCTCGAAGGTATAGAGATGATGATATCGAGGCGTCAGTCGGTACATTGGCCCATACTGGGGAGCGGTTCGGCCCAGGTAACAAAAGTCAGCGCCGTAGTACACATCGAGCCCCGGCATTTTGTTAAAGCCCACGATCGCATCGAACTGATGCGGCGCGGTCGCTTTTTGCATTTGATTAAAAAATCGGCGATCGCGAACGTGGTTGCCACCGATACGACTTGCGGGCAGGACGTTGATGTTCACGCCGTCGGGCTTTTCTCCCTGCCACTCGGAGGTATACACATCAACCGCATGCCCCCGCTGCTGACACTCGGTGAGGATGCGCAGAAAATCCCGCTGAAGACCGCCGTAGGGAAAGTATTTATAAAGACAGAGCGCTAACTTCATGATGGGCGGGTCGACCCATGGGCCGTTCATCAGCCTCTTAGTCTAACCGGTCTTGGAAATAGGCCGATTGCCGTTTTGCTCCCAGCGCAGCGCCGTTTCACAAATGATCTCAAGATCGTCGTATTTTGGCGCCCAGCCCAATGCCTCACGAATTGCGGAATTATCCGCAACGAGCTGCGCGGGATCGCCGGCGCGCCGGTTGGACTCCGCGACTGCGAAGTCTGCCCCGTTGACGCGACGCACGGTGTCTAGAACTTCTCGGACACTGTAACCGTGCCCGTAACCGCAATTAAGAATCCGGGAGTCGCCGCCACCGGCGAGATAATTCAGGGCACTGAGATGAGCCGCCGCGAGATCTTCCACGTGGATATAGTCTCTGATGCAGGTCCCATCCGGCGTGTCGTAATCCGTGCCGTAGATCGACATAGACTCACGCTTCCCGCAGGCAGTTTCACAGGCCACCTTGATCAGATGAGTCGCCTCCGGCGTGGCTTGACCAAGAATTCCATCGCGATGAGCGCCCGCCACGTTGAAATACCGCAGCGCCACATAACGCAGAGGATTGGCCTGACCGCTGCGCTGCGCCATATCCTGCAGGGTCCATTCGGTGATGAGCTTGGTTCGGCCATAGGGATTGATGGGATTTGGGGCGGTGGTCTCTGAGACCGGGATAGTTTTCGGGTTGCCGTAAACGGCAGCGCTCGATGAGAAAATGAACATGCCGATCTCGCTTGCCTGAGCACTTTCAATCAGATTTAAAGAGGCGATAACGTTGTTGCGGTAGTACTTTCCCGGATCAGAGACGGATTCAGGAACAACGATATGACCGGCGAAGTGAATCACTGCGTCAAAATGTTCATCGGCCATTATCGATAGCATTCGCTTCGAATCGCCGGCGTCGGCTTCAACGAAGGTCGCCTCACCGGATACTGCCCAACGGTGACCGCTGTAAAGATTATCGACCACCGTGACTTGATGGCCTGCGGCGATCAGCTGGTGGGTGGTGTGGGAGCCGATATATCCCGCTCCGCCTGTGACCAGAATCTTAAGTCCTTTCGATGACACGCAAATCTCCCTAAATCTCGAAAGAAATTATATCGTTCGTCGGCGGTTCGGTTATCAGACCAGTCGCTCCAGGGATTCGATCACCTGCTTCGGTGAGAGTTGATTGAGGCAGTTCGTATGCGTGAGGGGGCATTCGCGCGCGAAGCAGGGACGGCAGTCCATCGCCAGGGAAACCGCGCTCGTCTTCTTTCCCAATGGGGGTGTATGGCTTTCACTTGATGACCCAAAGATGCCGACGACGGGACGTTGCGTGGCGGCCGCGACGTGCATCAGGCCAGAGTCGTTACTGACTACGGCATGGCTTCTCGCCAGAAGATCAACCGCCTCGAGAAGCGTGGTTTGTCCGGCCATATTGATGATCGGTTGTGTGGACCGGCATGCTTTCGCTATGTCGTCACCAATCGCTCGATCTTTAGGCCCACCCATAATCCAGATTGTCCAGCCAAGCGCGGCGTAGTGATCACTCAACGCGGCGAAGTGTTTGATCGGCCATCTTTTTGCAGGGCCATACTCGGCGCCGGGAGCCAAGGCGAGAATAGGCCCGGCAGGTTTTGCGTAGCCTAATCGCTCTAAGACCTCATCGGCATGCCGGGTGTCTGTTTTCAGTTGCGGCTCGAGCAGTTGATCGACGGAGAAGAATCTGGATCTTGACCCAGACGAACATAGCGCTCGACCATTCGGTCATTCTTGCCTTGGGGTCGTGGCCTGATGTCGTTGAGCAAACCCCATCGAGGCTCGCCGGCGTAGCCTGTTCTCTGGGGATGCCTGCAAAAATGGGATCAAGGCGGCTTTTGTGGAGCCGGGTAGAACAATCGCTTGTCTGAAACCGTGTCCTCGCAAAGACCGACCTATGCGAAAGCGTTGAGAGATCCAAGCGGCCGTGTTGAAAGGGCGCTGTGATGAACTTCGTTGACCTCGGCCATCCGCTCTGCAAGAGGTGCTGTAGCAGGGTGCGAGCATCGTGATGGCGCATTGAGGATGCGCGGATTTAACGGCGCGCAAAAGACTTTGGGACATCACCATATCCCCGACCCAAGCGGGACCGATGATCAGCAGTCTAGAGTGTTTGTTCACCAGAGGCCGAGCGACTGTTGTGATCAGGCGTCCTTCGGCAGAAAGAAGCGGTTCCCGCAGTAGGGACAAAGCGCGGTCTCGCCTGCCGCGATGGGAAGGTAAACGCGCGGGTGCTGGCTCCACAGCGCAGTGCCATCGGGCGGCAATGCAGCGGTAGATCCGCGCTGTTGATCTGATGCTGCTGTTCGTTATCGGCTGACGCATCGGATGAAGGCGGGTGTTTTGCGATCACGAAAGCAAGAGCTCAGACGTAGGTGAGCCAATCGTCGTGGTTGGGATCTCGTCCCTGAACACAATCGAAAAATTTTGTTTGAAGCAGCTCGGTAATCGGGCCGCGCCCCCATTACCGATTTGTCGGCCATCCAGCTCTCGGATCGGCGTGACTTCAGCGGCCGTGCCGGTGAAGAAGGCCTCATCCGCGATATAAATCTCGTCGCGGGTGATGCGCTTTTCGATAACCTCCATTCCGGCCTCAGCGATGAGTTGGATGATGGTGTCGCGCGTGATGCCCTCAAGCGCCGAGGTGAGATCCGGGGTATAGATTACGCCGTCCCTGACGACAAAGATGTTCTCACCGGAGCCTTCCATCACGTATCCGGAGGCGTCGAGCATCAGGGCCTCATCGGCGCCGCCCGAAATAGCCTCCTGCAGAGCAAGCATCGAGTTAATGTAGTTGCCGCAGGCTTTCGCTCGACACATCGTGATGTTGACGTGATGCCTTGTGAAAGACGACGTTCTGACCTTAATCCCATTTTTGAGTCCCTCTTCACCGAGATACGCGCCCCACTCCCAGGTCGCGATCGCAATGTGGGTCTTCAGCATATCCGCGCGAATGCCCATCCCTTCAGACCCATAAAAAGCGAGAGGTCTCAGGTAGGCGGTGGCAAGCTTGTTGTCTCGAACCACGGCGGTCTGCGCCTCGTTCAAGGTTTGCTGATCCCAGGGCATCTTCATCCCGAGAATGTGGGCCGAACGGAAGAAGCGATCGGTATGGTCTGCCAGTCTGAAGATCGCCGTACCGCGTTCGGTCTGATATGCCCGCACGCCCTCGAAGACGCCTAATCCGTAATGCAGAGTGTGCGTGAGCACGTGGATTTGCGCATCGCGCCACGGCACCATCTTGCCGTCGAACCAGATAACGCCGTCACGATCTGAGAATGACATGAGCCTTTCCTTCCAGTTGGGTAAGTTCTTTTTCGTCTCCGTTGGAGATCAGGATTATTGCAGAAGCAACACCGTTGCGGAGACTAGCTGGGCTGGCCGGTGAGCATGACCTGAACGGCCCGAACGGCATCCCGGGCGTACGGCACAAGCCGCGGCGCGATCTGCTCGGCAAGGATGTCGGGTCCGAGGATGCCGACGCCCACCGGTTTATTTGCTTCGAGCTGCAAGTGGATGAGCGCCTGAATCACGGCCTGTCCCATCGTGCGCCCGTGGCCGGTCTCACCGCGCTCGATGATCCCAAGCGCGACGACCGCGTCGATCTCGGGCTTTTCGAGCATTCTTTTTACGGCGAGCGGCTTTTCCATAGACCCCGGCACCCAATGCTCTTCGCTGACCTTGAGGTTCAGTTGCTGGGCCTCTGCCCGCGCTGCGTCGCGCATGGTTTCGCAAGCATCTTTATGGAATGACCCGATTACGAGTCCAACACGAAACTGATCTTTCATTGAGATGATTTGGTAACGCTCAGCGCTCCATTCTATCTGATCGGATGGAATGATTTTTTCAAGGATTGCCTATGAACTGGAGGTATCAGACCGATCATCGGAACGTCCAAAGGTATCTGCCCAAACGGCCCCGACGAATTCTCGGTCTGCTTCAAATCGGTTCGCTTCAACCCGTGACTCTCCGCGCCGAAGCTTCAGGGCATTCTCATGTGTGAGGTATGTTTGAAGCACCTCAGAAAGCCGAGCGGCGGTCTGCGCAGTCAGGATACCAAGCGAAGCCAATTGGTTGATGATGTCACGATTAGAGAGACATTCGGTCAGAGACCGGTGCCGGCCCGCATGCGCCAAAACCCAGTATTGGCACAGGAACTCGATATCAATAAGGCCTCCGGGATCCTGCTTGAGGTGAAATCCGTCCTCAGCTTTTCTCTCCCGGTTGCGGTGTTCCCACATCCGTTGGCGCATCGAGAGCACATCGCGCTTGAGTGTTTGGAGGTCTCGCGCCTGGCACAGAAGGTTATTACGAATCGTGGCAAATGTAGCCCGCATGGATCCGTCGCCCACGATGAGCCGAGCACGCACGAGCGCCTGATGCTCCCAGGTCCAGGCATCGTTTTCGAGGTATTCCGCGTACGCATTCAGCGGCGTTACGACCGTGCCGGCGTTCCCGCTCGGGCGAAGCCGGGTGTCAATCATGTAGGCTTCTCCCGCCGGTGTTCGGGTGGTCAGAATGTGGGTGAGTCGCTGAACGAGTCGCCCGAAGTAGTGTCGTCGGGCAGAGGCTGCCGCGCCGCCCTCGGGCTCCTGAAAAACAAAAACGATATCGAGGTCGGAGTGATACCCGAGCTCACTGCTGCCCAGCTTGCCATAGGCAATGATTCCCAACGCAGTGCGGGTTGGCTGCTCGATGTTGTTCAGGGTGCGCTGCGCGAGACGCACACTTTGTGTGAGCACTGCTTCGGCCAGCGCGCTGAGTGCGGAAGCGACTTCCCCCGTCTTGAGGAGTCCTGCAAGGTCCGCAGCCGCGACCCGTAGGGTATAGGCCTGTCGAAATTCCCGCAGCCGATCCATGGCCACCTCGAGATCCTCGGAAACGTCATCTAGCTTTTTCCCCAATTCCTCAGAGATGGTTTGAGCGTCGGGCACGTCAATTGTTGCGATGGGATCTAGAAGTTCATCCAGGATTACAGGGTGCCGAGCGATCCACTGGCTGACCTCAGCGGAGGCGCACGCCAACTTGACCAGTTGGGAGAGCGCCAATTCTTTTTCCACCAGCATCGCGAGATAGGCTGAACGTCGACCAATGGACTGAATGACGAATGTCACTCGTGTGAGCGCGGTATCGGGGTCTTCTGATTCTGCGCAGCGGCTTAAGACCGCGGGCATGAGCCGATCCAAACGTTCTCGACCCTCTCTTGAAAAAGCCTGATAAAACCGACTGCGGGGAATACCTGCCAGGAGTCCGATGATTTTTTCGGGTTCTCGAAACCCCGCATCCTTGAAGCGTTGCGGATCGCCATCCTCAGCGATGGCGCTTCGCCATAGCGCCTCGAATGCTCCGGGGGTGTTTTGCTGTGGGTTTTCTTCGTAACGAAACACCGCCCCAAATTGCTGGTGGACGGATCGCGTTACCTCCGACAAGGTGGTCAGCAGAGCGTCCGGATGCTCAAAGCCACTGGCATGAGCAATACGATTCAAACCGATGGCATCGCTGGGTAATGTATGGGTCTGACGGTCATCGAGTATTTGAAGACGATGCTCAACGGTTCTCAGGAATTCATAGTGCTGACGAAGCGTCTCGCAGATGTCGGCAGGGAGGATCTCGGCCCGCGCTAATTCCTCGAGAGCGGCGTAAAGACTGGGAGTCTGAAGATGAGGATTGCGCCCCCCGAAGATCAGTTGGTGACTTTGGACAATGAACTCGATTTCCCGGATACCCCCACGCCCGAGTTTGACGTTGTGCGTCAGGGGTTTCCGGGCGAGTTCCTGTTCAATGAGGGACTTCATGTTTCGAATCGCCTCGATCGCTCCGAAGTCGAGATATTTGCGATAGATGAAGGGCCGAATACCGGCGAGGAGGGTTTGGCCTGCATCAAGGTCGCCTGCCACCGGCCGCGCTTTGATTAACGCATAGCGCTCCCAATCTCTGCCGTGGGTCAGGTAATAGTGATCGATAGCATCAAAGGACAAAGCGAGCGGTCCGCTATCGCCGTTGGGTCGAAGACGCATGTCGACCCGAAATACGATGCCTTCAGCCGTTTGGCGCTGGAGGAGGTCTATCAGGCGCTGACCGACTTTTATAAAGAACTCATGGTTACTGATTGATTTGGTTCCGTCGGTCGAGCCGCTCTCCCGAAAAGCAAAGATGAGATCCACGTCCGAGGACATATTGAGCTCTCGGCCACCTAATTTTCCAAGACCCAAAACTGTCAGCCGCACCGGCGTGCCACTCGTCTCGCCGATGGGCTCCCCAAATCGCTCGACCATCTCCTCATGCGCTTTTTCGAGTGCGGCCTCAATGGAAGCATCAGCGAGCTCAGATAAGCGCGCAATGACTTCGCTGAGTGGAGCGCTGCCCGCGAGGTCGCGCCAACCGATACGCGTTAACTCCTCGTTTCGGATGCCCCTTAGGGCTATGGCAAGGTCATCGGCTATCGCCGCCGCGCTCTTGATCGCTTGTGTGATCTCACCTTGAGGTCGGGGCGCGCCGATATCAGGCAACACGGAATCCAAAGTGGTGGCGCTGAGAAGGCTACGAGCGATGAAATCACTACCGGCCAAAGCCTGGTCTAAAGACGCGCCGACGAGGGTTGAATCAAGGCCCAGAATCTTTTCGCCATGAGCCGCAATCAGCCTGTCTCGATGCGCCTGGACGATTGCGGCGACAGAGTCATTCGTTACTGGTGAATCAGTTCGAGGCATTTCTTAAGCAGGACATTAAGGGATGGGATACCGCGGGGGCGCGGCGCAGCCGATCCCGTATTTACCAGGTCATTTCCTCTAGAATTTGTGGCCACAGTGTAATTCCATGGGTCATGATGACCTAGGTCGGTGAACTCCTCGGACTGACGGTGGCAAGATTGACAGGCGATCTTTTTGATTTTGAGCGACGATCACTCCGATTTGCGGTTGTGGGACACCCTGTCGCTCACAGCAAGTCGCCCCGCATCCACGAGGCGTTTGCTCGTCAGTTTGGAATTACGCTGACCTACGAAGCGATCGATCTGGATCCGATTGCGTTTGAGCAGGGCGTCAGACACCTTCAAGCGGGAGGGGTCTTGGGTCTCAACGTGACGATTCCTTTCAAACAGGCCGCTTACCGACTCTCTGATCAACTTTCTGATCGCGCGCGTGCGGCTCAGGCTGTCAATACGCTGGCATTGCTCCCAGACGGGACAATTACTGGAGACAATACCGACGGTGCAGGCTTAGTACAGGACCTTGAAGTCAATCTCGCGAGCCGACTTCGTGACGCGAAGGTGTTGATCCTAGGCGCCGGGGGCGCAGCGCGAGGCATTTTGCAGCCGTTGTTATCCGCGGGACCGGATTACCTTGCCATCGCGAATCGAACCGCCTCGCGAGCCCGTGATCTCGCTGAAGAGGCAGGCAGCTCCCGGGTTCGGGGTATGGCGTTCGGCGAGTTGACCGACTCATTTGACCTCGTCATTAACGCTACCTCAACCAGCTTAACGGGCGTTTTGCCGAACGTTAATGAGGCGATTTTCAAGGCCGGTGGATTGGCTTACGATCTCGCCTATGCGGATCAGCCTACGTCGTTTATGCGCTGGGCGGTGGGCAGTGGGGCCGGCCTTGCGGTGGATGGTCTGGGGATGCTGGTGGAGCAGGCCGCCGAGTCGTTTTTTATTTGGCACCAAAAGCGCCCTCAGACGCTGCCGGTTATCGACGAATTACGCGCTGGGTTTCGCTAGCGGTCGAACCACTGGGGTGTTTCTGCTTCCAAAACAGCCGCAAGTGCAGCGGTATGGTCGGGTCGGTCGTTGAGGCAGGGAATGTAGCGAAACGTTTTGCCGCCTGCGCTACAAAATATGTGCGCGTTCTCTTGCGCGATTTCTTCAAGCGTTTCCAGGCAGTCAACCGCGAATCCGGGACAGATGACGTCAACACTTTGAGTGCCGCCCTTCGCAAGCGCTTCCAGCGTCTTGTCGGTATAGGGCGTGAGCCATGTGGCTTTACCGAATCGTGATTGAAAGGTCAGCATCCACTCATCGGGATTAAGGCCTAAGCGCTGGGCGAGACTTTCGGCTGTCTCCTCGCACTGCGCCCGATAGGGGTCCCCGGCATCCGAGTAGCGTTAGGGCGTCCGTGGAAGGACATCACCAGGCGTTCGCTTTTCGGGTGGCGGGCCAGGCTCGAACCGATTCGGCCAGTGCATCGACATAACCGGCGTGCGGAGTAATCGCGAACGATGTGAACGCTGGGAAGGTGGCGCCATTGTCGCAGAACGTCGCCGACCGCATCGAAAACCGACGCGCGGTGCTGCAGGAAAACTGGGGATAAAGCGGCAGGACTGTAATACGCTCCACGCCCTGATGCGCAAGACTGTCCATTGCGGAGGCGACCGACGGGTGGCCCATAGCGCATGGCCAGGGCGACCACCACCCGCTCGCCGAAGTGCTTCCCGAAATGAGCCGCGAGGTTTTCCGTCCAGCCGACTTGTTTCACCCATTAATGGTGAGCCGTCGTCTCCCAGATTTTGGCGTAGGCGGCGGCACTTTTCGGGGGCGTAACGAAGTACGATGCCGTGCAAGATAAGGCACCAGATCCATCGCGTCAGTTCGACGACGCGATGGTCGTCTGCAGAAATTCTCCGAGGTAGCGGCGCACAGAGGGTGCCGTTGCCGCTTCCGGCGTGCCTAGATTAACCAGCAGGACACCTGGGTCTTTCCCTTCTGTTGGGGCGTAACCCTGTTTGGTAGCGCATGGTCTTAGGCTCGCTTTAACGCGGTGACTCGCGTATTCAATCATCCGCGGCAGGGCAGCCCGGGTGCGGACTCGTTTCATCGAGGATCACTTCGTTCTCAAAGACTCGAGCACATCGACAAGACGCTGCAGATCATTCATTTTTTCATCCAGGGCAATGCGCGCAGCTCTCGCAGGTTGCACCCTCTCCTGCCGTGGAGCCGCCACGGGTATTTTTTCAGCGGTGCGCTGCGCATCTTATGCAGAATACCTTCTTCGGTAGCGACAATGAACAGCGGTGCATCCAATTCTTGCGAGGCATGAATCAGCTGGCTCGTCGATCCCACCACGTCGGCAAGTTCTATCACCGACGGGGAGATCAGGTGTACCAGAATTCTGGCTTCCGGGTGTCGCTGCTTGAGATCCAGAAGCGTGTCTGCCTTTGAATTCTTCATGAACGATACAGCTCCCTTTGCCAGAGGAGAAATATCGGCACCGGTCTCGCGGGCGGACGTAGTCACCAGGTATCGGTCCGGAGCCAGATAATTTTTTCGCCGCGGTCCGAGAGATCGCGTATCATCAGGTCCGCGATAGATGAGGTGACGGCCAGTCGGCGCGGGTCACCTCGGCACTCGTGTTGGCATACACAACCACCGTGTGCGATCCCGGATGCCGATCGCAAAATGCTGAAAAACGTCTCCGCCGGACGCGAGATCAAAGAGCATTCGGCGGCCGAATCCACGACCAGCACTCGTTTTTCAGGGTTTAATATCTTGGCGGTCTCGCCCATAAATCTCACACCGGCGACAACGATAGTCTGCGCGGTATGCGCGAGTCCCAAAACGCGCCATCTCCAGCGAGCCGCGACGAGCCCTGCGTCTCTTCGGCGAGCTCTGCAGTTCGCTGTCGACGTAGAATGCGCGACCAGGACGGCGTTGCGTGATCTCAGAAGATCGATGGCCTGCCTGCCTTAGCGCCGCGTGAGCATCACCGCTGAGCGATGCATGCCGCTACAGCGTTGATGGCTTCTTCAGCAATACGCTTGAGCAAGGGGAGGCGACAGTTCGGGTAAGGTGACCATCGACATAAAGGTGACGGATTAGCGGCAGTTACACTAGCACTTATTCGCTGTGTCGTAATTTGCTTGGCTTTGATAACAGCTGCGCTTTATACCGCATCGCTGAAAGGGCGCTCACATTATATGCACTGGATAACACTGGGATCATCGCGCTGAGTCTGACTATCAGCGCTCGCTTTTTATCCTCGTTTTGCATTTGCAACGCTGGCGGTTTAATCGCAGGTGCCGTTGCGCTTTTACTTTCAACCCCGGTGAGCGCGAGCGTAGCGGTGCGCCTCGTGGGCGTTATGCGTTGAGATCGGCTCGATTTCCGCTCTGCCCGGTTTACGGTGGTAGTTTTGATGTATCGGTCGGGCGAAGAACGTATCGCAAGAGGTTACCGTGACGGTTAGACGCTACGGCTTTTGATCTTGCGCTGCCGAACGACCTCGGTGAAGGGTCAGCGTGTGAGGCCTGTGCTGAGAATGGGCTCGGTGGTTCGCCGGTGGCAACCGCCATCAAGCCTGGGAATCGCGTGATTTCAGATGAACGTCTCTTTCCCTCAGATCAAGCGTCGCGGTGAAATTCGCTGGAAAACAGTCCTGCAAGGGCGTGCGGCAAAGTCGATCGCTGATCGTGTCGCCATAAAAAAAGCGGGGCGGTATGCACCGCCGTTTTTCGCGGCAAGTCCGTCGAAGCTTAATGACAAATCAAAGCGCTGACTAGCGTTTTTTTTGGTTGCTTTTTAGTAGCCTTTCTAGTGGCTTTCTTTTAGTAGCCTTTTTCTTAGTGGCTTTCTTTTTAGTAGCCTTTTTCTTAGTAGCCTTTTTCTTAGTAGCCTTCTTCTTAGTGGCTTTTCTTCTTCGGAGCAGCTTTCTTCTTAGCTACTTTCTTCTTCGAGCAGCTTTTCTTTGTTGCTTTTCTTCTTCGTTGCTTTCTTAGCTACCTTTTTCTTAGGCGCTGCTTTCTTCTTGGTCGCCTTCTTTTCGCCGCCATAATGGCCTCCTGCTTAGGGGTTGATGTGCCAACGGATCAGACATCGATCCACTGTTTTGGCTTATCGACACACCGCCTCTATACACAAATACCACTTTGCGTCTCCTGTAAACATTGACATCTTTCTTATCTAATGAAACGAGGAAGCGTACCGGTAAACGCGTTGGAGTAACTATCTTCCAGTTACCTCTTGAACGCGAACTATAGTCATGCAATATCAAATGTCAAGCAAACGCAAAGTATGTTTGTCGACGAAATTTTTGAAAACAAGAATAAAATTGATCGACGACCGAGAGAGAAACTACGCGAAGTCGTCATCAACAGATAGGAAAGACAGAGCCGATAAATCGTCGGATGCGCGACACGTTCGGCCCGAAAAATCAAATGCAGAAAAGTGAAAAAATGCTTAAAAACAAGCACTATTGTTATTTTTTATTCCTGCATTCAGAAAGGGTTTGATCAGTGACAGCGTTTGCGCCGTAGCACCGAGGTTTCGCTGAATGAGTGCTCGACCATTTTTCACCGACACTTCCCGCAGGCTTGCATCGTCCAGCAACTGTTTCAAAACCTCTAAAAGTTCATTTGATCTCTGACCTGAAAACCGGCTTTTTCGGCGAGCGTAAGGTGGGTAATCTCCAGAAATTTCCATGTTGTTGCGCTGAATACGACGGGCACGCCAACGGCACAGGGCTCCCAGAATATTGTGTCCGCCGATGCCGCGAATAGGCATCAGGGGCTTCCACCCACGATGGCGATATCGGCGGCGGCGTAGAGGCGTGAGCAGTTCGCCCATCGTGTTTGCGAGCTGCACCTCAATACTCGCGTCAAGAGCGTGTTGCGCATCGGTTCGGCGACTCCATCTTGAAATCCATCTTTTCGATCAGTCGACCCACACGCTCTCGAATCGTTCGGGGGTGGCGCGGCGCAATGATCAGCAGGAGATCGGGGTGACTCGGTAGCAATTTGCGCAGCGCCTCAAAGAGAATCATCTCCTCCCCGTCGTGGGTACTGCCGGCTACGAGAATCAGGGCGGTTGGCCCCCAATCCCGTCTGACGGCAAGCGCAACTTCGGCGACACTCGGCGGCACATCGAGTCCAAAATTTAGTGCTGCCGGTTAAAATGAACTCTATGCCTGGGCTGACACCCAGCCCCATCAGGTTTTGTTTGTCACGCTCGGATTGCGCGGACCATGACAGACGCAACCTTCTCAAGGGGTAGGCCGGATCAGGGGCAAAACAAGGCGATAACCGCGTGCTGATTTTGCGGAAAGACGGACATTAGCCATGACGACGCGATATCGTTGGTAAAGCATTGGGCAATGATGTTCGGCCAGATCTCGGTTTCCATCAGCACAAGCGCCTGAGGCCGAAATCGCCTTAAAAATCGACCGACGGCAAAAGGATAGTCGTAGGTGCATAACGGTGCTGAACGGCAGTGCCAAGGTATCGCGAACCCGCTGCGCTCCTGTCGGGGTCATGGTGGTGACGACAATCTCCAGGGGCGGGTTGAGACTCGGAGCAGATGATGGATGAGGGTGTTGCGGCATTCACTCGCTGACCGAGACGGCGTGTACCCAAAGCTGACAGCTTTAGCGGGCGTACCGCCGCCGAACCGCCAGGGCCAACTGATGTCGATAGGCTTTGTTTCTGATTGCGCGGATACCCAGCCGAATGATCAACACGGGCAGCGCAAGCCACAGGAGAATCGTGTAGAGATTCTCGCCTCACCCGGGATGTCCAAAAGTTCGTCGGCCGTTACCCCCGAGAGCCAGTCGCGAGGTTGCAGAAATCCCGCACGAGCGATTCTTCGGCGCTACCCACTTCGGCTTGCCAACCGTAATGCCATATGACCTGCGGCGGCAGGGACATCAGGATCGATTCTGTTCGGCCACCGCTTTGAAAGGCCAAATAGGGTCCCGCGGTCGAAGACAAAGGTTGAATTCAACGTAGCGCCCGCGTCGATAAAGCTGAAACTCCTTTTTGCTTCACCGTGAACGGCGTCTTGGCATGCTTTTCGACAATCGGCTTGAAGCCCGGAAGGTAGTGATTGCCTACGCTTTGCATCAGACCGAAGGCATTGTCAAAGCCGCCGTCGCTGAAGTCATCAAAGAAAAGGCCGCCGATGCCGCGCTGCTCATTGCGATGTTTCAGGTAGAAGTACTCGTCGCATGCGCTCAAATCGTGCGTACAGATCGTCACCAAAGGTGCTACGGCCGCGGGCCGCGGTGCGGTGCCAGTGTCGCGCGTCGTCACAATCACCGTAGTAGGCGTGTTCAAATCCACCGCCAAACCACCAGATGGATTCGCCTGGGGTTTTCGGCAGAGAAAAAGCGAAACATTCATGTGGGATGTGGGAATGAAACGGGTTCTCCGGGTGAACCACCAACGAAACCCCATCGCCTCGAACGGATGCCCGGCTAAGAGTTCCGGGATGTCCGGGCAGAGGCGCGGCAGAGCAACGCGCTACCGTGAACATGCGAGTAGTTAACACCTGCTTGCTCAAAGATATTACCGTCGCGAAGAATACGGGTTTCGTCCCGTCCGTTCGGTTGCTCCACGCATCCTCCTGGAACGTCTTCTTGGCTCCGTCTAAATCGGTGAGGGCTGTTCGTTTCCTGCAGCGATGTCAGGTAGGCGCTGACATCGGCGGTATGTTTGCGTTCTTTCATGAGGATGTCAGTGACCGCCCGGTGGCGGCGTCCGTGATAGTGCTGGGTTGGTTGCGTCAAACGCGAGCGTCGACTACGCCAATCAATCGTGTCGCCGAACCTCGTCCTCAACAGCACGAGCTGCGCAGCGCAGGTCGCCCGCTGCGGTTAGCGCTGGTGGAGAGATCAGGCCATGCCGCTTTCCCGGCAGGAGTTGGCGCACCAGCGCAAAGGGCGGTCACTCTGACCGCTACCGTAGCGTGTTCGCCTCGGACCCATGTCGGTACGCTCTTTTGGCCGGCAGTAACCAGGAGTGAGGACCTGGCCATGACGCGCGCGGGCCCGCCATAAGCGTTTCGTCCGACATCTCGACCAGGCTGTCGTAACCGGTCTACTTTATCCGCAATCACGATCAGGCCCTGGCGCCAGTGCCGATTTTTTTCAATCTTCAGAATTCGCCTGACGGCGCTTTCATTCCATGGGTCGCAACCCAGTCCGAAACAGAACTTCCGTCGGATAGGCGATAACCCCGCCGGCCCGCAGACAACGACAGCTTGGTTGAGAGATGGGCTCATTCGGACTCGTCTCGCGCAATGGCGCGCCAGCCGATATCCGCGCCAGTCAGCGCCCGCCAGGAAGATGTGGCTCCAGGGCGTCATAGGAAGCTTGTGTTGGGCATCGGCGATGCTGTCGCCCAGCGCCGTTACACAGAGCACACGACCGCCGTCCGTCAGCACCCGGCTTTCGTCCAAGCGCGTTCCGGCATGGAATACCTTTGCGTCTTTCAGCAGACGGATTATCGAGGCCACGGATCTCGTCTCCCGCTGATAATCGCCCGGATAACCTTCGGCCACCATAACGACGCCGAGAGCCACTCTGGGATCCCAGTTTACTGTTTGGCTATCCAGCGTTTGATTAATCGCGGCGGCACAGAGCGACAAATCAGAGCGAAGGCGCATGAGGATCGGTTGGGTTTCTGGATCGCCGAATCGACAGTTGTACTCCAGAACCTTTGGATTGCCATCGAAATCGATCATGAGGCCGGCATAAAGAAATCCAGAGTAGGCATGCCTTCTTCTTCGAGTCCAGCAAGCGTCGGGCGAATGATCTCTTCCATGACGCGTTCATGGAGCTCGTCATCGATCCGAGGCGCGGGGAGAGTACGCACCCATACCGCCGGTGTTGCGGCCCTCATCCGCCGTGAACCTTGCTTTATGGTCTTGTGAGGTGTGGAGCGCACCACTTGGGTACCCGAGGCTATGCAGATAAAGCTTGCTTCCTCCCTTCCAGAAACTCCTCGATCACAAGCGTTTGTCCGGCCTGGCGCAAATTGATGCTTCACCAGAATCTATCGACCGTTTCGAGCGCCTCATCGTAGGTCTGGAGCAAGACACCCCTTTGCCCGCGGCCAGTCCGTCTGCCTTTAGAACCACGGGCAGCGGATAGTTTTGAACGTAGGTGCGTGCGGGTTCTGCTTCTGTAAACGCACGCCATTGCGCGGTTGGAATGCTGTGTCGGTCAAGAAAGCGTTTCGTGAAACTCTTAGAGCCTTCCAGTTGCGCTGCGGCTTGAGGAGGGGCCCGAAGCAGGCAAGATCGGCGCCATTGAACCGATCCACAATACCCGCGACCAGCGGAGCCTCAGGCCCGACGACCGTCAGATCCACTTGGTTTATCACGCGCCATCGCTATCAGAGCGTCAATATCGGTAGCGGCGATCGGAATGTTTTTGACCTTTTTCTCTCGCCGTCCCGGCGTTACTGGGCGCAACGAAAACCTTCTGTCACCGCTTCTGCTTGAGCAATCTTCCAGGCCAGCATGCTCGCGCCCGCTGTTACCGATGATTAAGACTTTCATGCTAATGGCGAAAATGTCTCCCGCAGTAAAGACCATCGCCATGCCGTGCTCGTCTGCTGCGGCAATGACTTCATCATCGCGCTGGGGCCCCCCGGCTGCACAACGGCAACGATGCCTGCGCTGGCTGCGGCATCAATACCGTCACGAAACGGGAAGAAGGCATCCCGGATGCCATGACCGAGCTGGCCACGGTTATCCCTTCGTCCGCTGCTTTGATTCCGGCGATTCGGGCGGAGTAGACGCGGCTCATTGGCCGGCACCGACACCGATCGTCCGCCCGTTCGCGGCGATAAACGATGGCGTTGGATTTAACAAATTTTGCTACCGTCCAGGCGAACAGCAGATCCCGCATCTGATCGGCGCTGGGTTTTTTCTGCGTGACGACTTTGTGGGTTCTGAGCCGTCACACGCCCGAGGTCCTGGTCCTGAATTAAAGAGCCCCCGCCGATACGTTGCGAAAATGATATTGCTGAAAAGCCTGCTCATTGATTTGGGGTAGGCTCAGGACCCGACATTGGGCTTGTCGGCCAGAGCGTCAGTGCTGCCTGCGAACCCCGGCGCGATGATCACTTCGACAAATTGTTGGCGCAAAATGAGGTCGGCTGTATTGCCGTCAAAGTTCGCGGTTGAAAGCGATGACTGCCAAAACGCCGAGGTGGGTCGGTTTCATAAGTGGCGGAATAAGCCCTCAGGAGACTGTCGCCAATCGCGACCCCACAAGGAGTTGGCACATGTTTCACGATCACACATGCGGGCTGCTCGAAGGCGCTGACGCACTCGAGTGCAGCGTCGGCATCAGCGACGTTGTTGAAGGAAAGCGTTTTTCCCCTGCATGAATTCAGCAGAGGCAAGAGAGCCTATGGCGGGCTGTGGCTCGTGATACAAAGCGGCGGACTGGTGGAGGGTTTTCCCCTAGCGCATGCGTTGAATTTTCTTAAACTGGAAGATTGAGCACTTCCGGAAAGCCGTCCTCGGAATCCTTCAATAGTTGGAAATCATGCCGTCATATTCAGCGGTGTGGCTGAACGCCTTGCGGCGAGGCGTTCGCGGGTGGCTCCTGATACACCGCCGGTTTGCTCGATTTCCTGAGCGACGTGTTCGTAATCCGTTTGATCGACGACGACCGCAACAGACGCATGGTTCTTTGCGGCCGCGCGGATCATCGCCGGGCCACCGATATCAATATTCTCGATCGCTTCGTCACGGGTACAGCCGTCTCGCAATCGTCGCCGCAAGGGGATAAAGGTTGACGACCAAAAGATCGATCGGCTGGATATCATGTTCGGCCATCTGATGATCGTCTGTCCCGCGCCGTCCCAGCAAGCCACCATGAATTTTTTGGGTGTAGGGTTTTACTCGCCCGTCCATCATTTCCGGAAGCCCGTGTAGTCCGATACCTCGAGGACCGGTAGGCTGAGCGTCGCGCAGCAATTGTGCCGTGCCACCGGTGGAGAGAATCTCGATTTGGCAATGCCGCAGACGCGTCGCGAATGCGAGACAACCCCGCCTTATCCGGAGACGCTGATCAACCGCGCTTGATCGGCATGGTGGGTGCAGGCTCGTTCATAGGAGTTGAGTCAAAGACAGATTGATGGGGAAGGTTTAGTTCATCTGATGCGGGTATGGGTCTGCCAATGCCATAGGCGTTTAATTTCTTGCGAAGCGTATTTCGTGATACCCAGTATTTCAGCCGCCCGCAATTGATTGCCGGCGGCATGTTCCATGACTTTTTCGAGCAGCGGCTTTTCAACTTCTGAAATCACCAGGGCATGAAGGGCATGGCGTCTGTCCGCCAGATCGGCGAAATAGCTTTCAATGATCGGTTGACCACACTCCGAGAGCGGCGGGGTTTAGTCGTGTTCATCGGTTGAGTTTCTGATCTGCAAGTCGCTCGAAAAGTGTCATTCAGCAGTTGATGCTGCGCATTCAGGCCTGGGCCTGATTGAATGCCTTGCGAAACGAATCGGCGCGTTAAGCTTTTCAGCGTACCACTGGACGTGCTTGCGCGCGATGCGGATCCCTGCTCTGCTCCCATAAATTCATGCAGCGCCTTAAGATGCCAGGGGAGCGCGGTCTTTTGTTTTTCCATGAGATCCGTTCGCCGGGATCCCCTTTACCGTTATTCAGGAGCCTCGTTTAACCGGAAGAAGCCAAGGTTGGCCCTGTGCTGCCCGCCGATCATGACCGCGTCCGCTCCAGTTTCTCCAGGACTGTAACCGCTTTAGCGGGTGAGTCGATATCGCCGTTTGCGATCACCGGAATGCCGACCGTGCCCGCTTTTACCCACGCGATCGTTTCGTAGTCGATTGGGCCATGGTATCGACATTCGCGGCTTCGTCCATGCACGGTGAGGGCCTCCGGATTCGCTTGTTCCCGGCCATCTTCGCTATCACGGTGGCGTTTTTATTCTGTCGGTCCCAGCCGGTTCGCATCTTTACAAGGACTGACCGGACGGATACGCTTTGACGACCGATTCCAGGATTCCTTTGTACCAGCGGTTCGTCTTTCATCAGGGGCAGATCCAACGAGTCGCTTACACACTTTTTTGTGGGACAACCAAAGATTGATATCGATAATCTGTGCGCCGCGGTCTACATTGGGCTGTGCCGCATCGGCCATTTGCGCGGATCAGCGCCGAGCAACTGAACACGATGGATCTCGCTCGCCGCTGTGCGTCGTGCGCGACGGATTTCGAGTGCTGAAAGGTCCGGGAAGCGCTGACATTTCAGTGACCGCCAGAGCGCACTGCCCAACCTTCTCGCCAGTCGACGATAGGGTTGGTCTGACTCCCGCATGGGGGCGGCGATGACGCGGCCATCGATGTCGACAAGAGCCGATCGACCAGCGCTGACCGCGCCTCAGTGAGTGCAGATGGCGGGCACTTTCGGATCTAACGGCTTTGGCGGTAGGCCGGTGACCATCGCGTCCACGTCTGCGCCAGGACGAGTGTGACAACCGCCTCTCGTTCAGGCCCGATTTTCTGGGAAGCATCGATGACGCCAAACTCACGGGCAGGTACGTCGCCGGCGGCCGAGCAAATGGCCTTTCGATCATTCAAAGATATTTCCAGCGCCGGATAGGCTCTGGGGGTCGCGACTGTGGTTGGCAAGATGCACACGAATGACCAGCGCGCGTTGGGTTGGGTGCGATGCAGATCCATCTCACTTCGCGTTACGGTAATGGCCGGTCCGTCGAGCGATTGGGGTAACTCGCAGCCGGTATGACGGCAGAAAAGCGGCGATGGTGGGGCCGCGCCGCGGGACCGCCAGCTCGCCAAGCAGCGTAAACCGAACCTGAACAATAAGTGCCCGATCGCCAGCAAGAGAGCCCTGAGCCGGGCCAGACGGAACGGTTTGGCGGGTTCTTTCTGGTGGGAACTTGCGGTGTCGCCGGAGTCTTCGGCAACGCCAGTATCGTCAATGGTTTGCAAGCGGGCTCAGTCTGCCGGTGGAGATTCGGGGCATATCGGAGAAAGTCTCCGGACACCTGCTCTTCAAATCGATCAAAATGTGCTGTCGGAGACGATCATCGCTCGGCGGGTGCATTGTCGTCGCTTGCGCGTCTTTTTGTTTTTTGGGGAGATGCGGGCTGATAGGGATTCGTGGGATGAGGTATCTGGTCCACCAGGTTCCAGGCGGCATTAAATGTTTTGCCACATTCAGCGCAGGCCAGCAGCCCGGCCGCGCATTTAACTTCCGGCGGTCACCGATCGCGTGCTCTCGCAGCAACACAACGCGTCTCGAATGTGGAGATATGAATGGCAGGCGCCAGGCAGGAGATCGTTACAGACGTTGCCCGACCAAGGCAACCCACTCCCTCCTGAGAGGAAACACAGAGATTGTACTGTGCGAACGCCGCACAAACCCGATCGGCCTGGAAAGCGTTCAGAATGCCGCTCAGTATCAATGCCGCCCGGCGCGACGGCGTGATCGAGCGCCTCCGACAGCTCGAGAATGGTGCCCTGCAAGGATATTCGCGATGACGATCGGGTAACGTCTTTGAGGGTCAAGCGCCTCGGGCGCCAGAACGGTCAATTTATCCGCAACGCCGTTAAGCTCGGCGTTATCAACGCGCTTGCGGGTAAGCGCTCTTGGATCCAGATCGACCCCAATTGCCGAGGCGGCACCAGGCGCAGCGCGGCAATCGCAGAATGCCTGATCCGCATCCCCAGTCCAATACTTCTGCCCCGGATCGGATTGATACGATTCGAGAGCTCTCCAGGCAAAGCTGCGTGGTGGGGTGTGTGCCTCCGCAAACGCGAGTCCAGGCGTGATCCGAATAGCGAGGGGCCGCTGCGGGGTCGGTGCGTCCCACGGCGGACAAATCCAGAGCCGCGGACTGATTTGCAGGGGCGGAAAATTCTTCGCCAGAAAGTTCCCAGTCTTCGTCTTCAATGACCGAGGTTTCAATAGGAGCCCTGCCGACAACGAGCTCGGAGCGCTGCGATCAGGCCCTCGACGTTTCGTCAGCGTTGAAAAAGGCCGGAAGCTTCTTGGTGGGGCCATTGCGGATCGTCAGGCGTCGGACCATCGAACTGAGGCGTATCCTCGGCGTCCGTTCGCGTCAGCGAGCGGCGCCCAGCGTGTCGAGAATCTTCCACGCGCTGCGAGGGCTTGCTCGACGGTCACCGAGATGCGCGTCCACGCCGATCGATCAACGGTGCTCATACGATAGCCAAAGGCCTCACTGGATAACTGACGTTTCCAGGTAGTGAATATCGAGCGCTTGCTGACGGAAAGCGCGTGTCAATGATTCGCTGCTGGAGAGGGATGTATGGTATGGATGCCGTCGATGACCATCTCAATGCCCCGCCATTCGCTGTAGGGCTTGCTGCGGTTTTCTCCGTAGGCGATGACTTTTGCGATGAGCGAGTCATAGTGCGGCGGGCACACGGTAGTTGTTAAACAGGTGGAATCCACCGGGATGCCGGGACCGCCCGGCTGATGATACTGCGTGATAGTGCCCGGCGATGGCATAAAGGTATCGGGATTCTCCGTGTTGATCCTGGCATTCCATTTGGTCGCGCAGCCCGACACGTCTGCTTGTTTAATGTGCTTAAAGGCGCTCCCGGCCGCTATCTCGATCTGCCTCGCCAATGTCCAGCCATGATGAACTCCGTCACGGGGGTGTCTGACCTGAAGACGCGTGTTCATTTCCAATGAAGAAGAATTCCGGTTCTCATACAGAAACTCAAAGGTTCCCGCCTCGATATCCGATCTCTCTGCAGGCGTTGGCGCACCGCTCCCCATATCCTGACGGACCGCATCGGATATGCCCGGAGCAGGCGCCTCTTCGATGACTTTCGATGACGACGCGTGAGTAAACACGGTCTCCCAAGATGCAACGTCCCGAATGTATCGGCGAGCACCTGAAATTCCACGTGACGGGGTTTTCCAGAAAGCGTTCCATGTAGACCGTCGTTGCCAAATGCCGCTTGCGCTTCACTGCGGGTGAGCTGCCATGCGTTTAAGTAGCGCCGCCTCGTGTGGACGACACGCATGCCTTTTCCGCCACCGCCGGCAGTTGCTTTGATGATGATCGGATAGCCGATATTTGATGCGATGCGCATGATCTCGTCAGCGTTATCGGGCAGCGGCCCATCTGAGCCGGGGACGCAAGGCACGCCAGCCGCATCGTTTGATTGCTGAAATCTTGTCGCCCATGAGGCGAATGGTAGTCTGCCTGTGGGACCGAAAAACAGAGGGAATAAAACCGCTTTGCTCAACCCGTTCCGCAAAGTCAGCATTCTCAGCGAAAGCCGTAGCCGGGATGGATGGCGGTTGCGTCGTGACCAGCGGCGGCAATGACCGCATGAATATTTGAGATACTGGCTGCGGCAGCGCGCCGCAGACTGACTCTCCCGAGGCGCACATATTTGGTGTCGGCGTCCTACTGCGGTGCAACGCCACTGTCGGATGCCGAGTTCATGCACAGGCACGCAGGATGCGAAGGCAATTTCGCCGCGGTTGGATAACCAGTTTTGATTCATCAGCGAACGGCAACGCTGTTTTCTCGACACGAAGGGTCTCTCCTTGAATTCCAGGTCACCGCTGCGTTTGAGGATCTTTCTCACCACGCCGCTGACTTCACGCCTCGACATGGTTAAATATTTTCATCGCTTCGATCATGCAGAGCGTATCGCCAACGCTAACCGCACTACCAATTTCGATATAAGGCTTGAGTCAGGTTGGAGCGATGCATAAAACGTGCCCACCATAGGCGACGACGGCGCTGCCCGTATCCGAGGCGCTTTCGTCAACTGGGGCCCGTGGACATGGGCGCGGAATCCGGAATGTACGCTGGTGAGGCGACGAGGAGTGACCGGTACCGCTGCGGCCGCGGTTGCAGACGGTGAATGTCGGACCGCTGTGCGGGACCGACTGAGGCGAATCGACCCTTTACCCTCCGTGATCTCAATCTCATTGAGCTGCGATTCCCAAGCATCTCAATCAACTTTTTATTTTTCGAATATCCATTTTTGAGTTTTCAGTTTGGGGGCTTCGCTAAACCCCAAATGCGCAAGTGCGGCGCCAATCGCTACGGTGTATCCCGCGGTTCCAAGACCGCAAATGACCGCCTGGGCCGAGATCGGGGAGAAAACGACTGTCGTCTGAAGGGTTCGCGGGCATGTACGTTTGAGATATGCACCTCGATGAAGCAGCTTCACCGCAGCAAAAGCATCGCGCAAGGCGACACTGGTGTGCGTGGAATGCACTGGATTGATTACGATAAATCGAGTCCCGTCGTGGAGGGCTTGTTGAACCGTCGATCCACCGTCGCCCGATTCGACTGCAGGTCGGAAAGGAGGCGCGGCCTCGCTCGCCTGCCTGGCGGCTCCTGGCATTGATCTCCTCAGGGTGTCGTTGCCATAGATGCCGGGTTCGCGCGTTCCCAGCGTATTAAGATTTGGACCGTGGAGTAACAGGATGTCCGACAAAACTTTCTCTCTGGTCGCGTATTTTCGTATTTGCGCCTAATTTATGTCCAGATCAGCAATTTATTTTGTTTTCGATGAAGTTTTGAACCACTTTCTGAGGGTTAAGTGCTTCTTGAGCCTGCTGGATCGACGTTACTGCTAAACAGTGGCTTGAGCCAGGCCTCTATTTCGGGGCGGTCATCTCGCCGGTTTCCAGTTGCGCAAATTTGAGGAACGGTCAGGAGCAGCGTAAAGGGCAAGTGACCGGGATTGCCGAAAGCCTGCATCAGTGACATGCCCTCCGCCTTGCCGATCAGGGACAGGTAGTCGAGGCCAATCTCATCCTCAAACGGCTGTACGGCATCGAGTTCATCAATGCGATGCCGACTACCGCGACGTCCTTTTCGGTACAGCGCTTGGGTCGCAATAAGGAGCGGATTTCTTTGCGACAGGGCGCACACCAATAGCCAAAAATTCAAAAGCGTGACTCGACCCAAGTTCTAGCTTGAAGAAAATATCTCCCCGGGGTGGTCGGTAGTGAAAATTCGGGCAGGCGAGTCAGTGCGTTTCTTGAACGCTCACACTACGGCCAGTTCGGGCGATGAGGTAACCCAGCGGCACCGTTCCGGCGCCCAATGCCATCAGCATGCGGCGACGGTTCATTGGTTAACGGATTGTCGCGAGAAGCGGAGATGAACTCAAGAAGGGCCCATGTAGCCATAGAGGCGTTGCTCGCGCTGCTCCACCCCCGAGATTCATGAAGAGCATAGCGGGCGGACCAAATACCCCGAGTTCTTTTTTTGATCGGCTTCGTACCAGGGTCATCCGGATCGGTAACGTCAATTTTTTCAGGAGCCGATAACCCGCGAGGGCTCGCCTTTGGCCGGGAATCACTGAACGTTGTTTTTCTCCATCCGCACGCAGTCGGTGCACCAGTCCGCATAGAACTTAATAAACACAGGGCGTTTCTGCGCCGCGGAATCGGCGATTTCGGATTTCCAGGGCGCTCAGTGTCTTGACCTTGTCGAAGACGATCGTGTCGGAGGATGGGGCGACCCGGTGCGCGTTCCATCCGATATCGAGATGGGAGCCAGGATGTCCCGGTTGCCGCTGAAGCCCCCGATCAGGCGAGGACCCCCAGATCAGCAGAACCGTGCCAACGCCCTTCGACAGCAGCATCCAGCCCGTAGGGATTTCGCCCGTCGTTGCGAGCCGCGCCCGTATACACGCCGGTGATGATCAGCAATGGTGCCCAGAAGAGCAGGGGACGGGCACCGCGGGCACCACGCCGAGGAGATAGATCGCGACACTGAAGCATGACCCCGAAGGATTGCTTTACGCGTTCCATCCAGAGCCCGCTTTTTGGAATCAGCCAGGTCGCACCGGCCGCCGCGACGATTAAGATCACGCCCATTCCGAGCGCCATGGCGGACATGATGGTGCCGCCCAGCCAGGGATCACCTCTTAAAATGGCAATGCTCAGCACTGAGATAAGTAACGGCGAGACACAGGCGCCGACGATCAGTGCCGACAGTGCGCCAAGCACCAGAACCATACTTGCGGAACCGCCAAGCCCCCGACTGTGGGTACTCAATCGCGACTGGAAGGCAGACGGCATCTGGATCTCAAACAGTCCAAACATCGACAAGGCCATGATGCCGAGGATGATTGCAATCGACCCAATCGCCCAGATGTTTTGAAAGTAAGCCTGCAGCTGTTCGCCGGTTGCCCCCGCGACGGCGCCGATGACAGCGTACGTTATGACTGTTCCTAGGATGTAGACGGTGGCGAGCCAAATTGAGCGCCCACGCCCCACCCCTGCCTGACCCACTACCGAGCCGAGAAGGATAGGAATGAGAGGCAGCACGCACGGTGTAAAACTCAACAGAAGCCCTGTACCGAATGCCGCCGCTATATAGCCCGCGTACTCAACCGACGTGGTAGAGGCGGTATCCGACGTTGAATTCAAAGAGCCGGCAGTTGCTGCGGTCGTGATTTCACTCGCGCTCGCTTCTGATATCAGTTGCGGCAAGGCAACCGAGAATGATTTTTTGGCGGGGGGGTAGCAGATGCCCTGATCAGCGCAGCCCTGGTAGCTCACGATAAGCTCGGCGCGCTCTGCATTCGGATCGGCGGCAAAAGGCAGCGCGATGTCAAAATCAGACTCGTATATCTTTACGTCCCCAAAGTACGGGTCTTGTTTGGTTTTTCCATTGGGTAGATCGGGCGTTTGCAAGCTGCCGCCGCTTGCGACGACGATGTTTATCTTGTCTCGATAGAGGTAATAACCTGGCGCGACGCGAAATAGCGCCGAGAGCCGATCCGGGCCGATAAATCCAACGTCGACGGAAAAGGCGTCATCTGCATCCAGAAATTCCGGCTCGCTCGAGCCCAAGGACAAGAGCTGCTGAAGATCAGCGACGCTGTTGAGATCGGTACTGGCGACTGCCTGAGCCGGAGGAAGCGCAAGGGAAACCTCGTGAGATATGGGTGCATAACAAACACCGATGGGCTCGTTACAGCCCTGCCCTACTGTTTTGAGTTCGAGCGTGTTGGTATCGTCGGGGCTACGTTTCAGGTTCAGCAGAATGCGAGCCGATTGCTCAAATATCTCGACATCCCCGAAAAATTCATCTTTCTTTATTTTCCCTTGGGGTAGGTCAACCCCAGCGAGAGGGACGCCCGGAGATTTGGCTTCGAAGGCAAATTTATCGAGGTACATGTAGTAGCCCGGCGCGATCGTCCAGTCAATGGCAATTTGGTTTTCGGAAATAACCTCTGCAGCAAAAGCGAACGCTTTTTCAGGTTCAAGCAGCTCGTCAGCGTCTTGGGCGGTTGCCATTGAGCCGACCAGCATGAGACCGAAAAAAGCCCGCTTGAATCGTTCGCACCACCTTTGACGGCCGGACTGAACGCCGAAACTCAAAGGCGCGGCGCGAGGCGTTTTAGAAGAATTCCGAGGTTCCACGTTCAATGCAGGGGCGATAAAAGATCGAGTTTGCGCTCTATTTTCGCACGACCGGGTTAAGGGAGCTTTACGACTCCTGGTCAGATTCCGAGTGACGAGCCGGTTAAAATAGGATTGCTCCGGAAAAACCCTTAATTAGCCCGCTCTTTCTTATCTTATGCCTGGCTTTGCATTTATCTTCATTGTTGTCCCCATTCTTGAGATTTACCTGCTCATCAAAGCGGGCGGTGCTTTTGGGATAGATTGGACTATCTTTGCGGTTGTCGTCACGGCTGTTGCCGGCGCGGCGCTGGTCCGGCGACAGGGCTTGGCAACTTTGGCCAATGCGCGGACCTCCCTCGGTCGGGGCGAGATGCCCGCTTTCGAGCTCTGCGAAGGGCTCGTTCTGCTGGTCTCTGGAGCCCTTCTAATGACGCCGGGCTTTTTCACTGATTTTGTGGGCTTTCTTTGTCTCGTACCCGCTTTGCGTCGATGGTTCATTGCCTCCTGGCTCATGCGGTTTATCGTGACGCCCGTGGCGCCTCGCGGGGCAGGGTCCTCTGGGGTTGTCGAGGGCGAATTTCGCCGCTTGGACGATTAAATCAGCTCTTCAGACTTGACTTTAAGTTTTTAGCCCCTATTATTAGCACTCAAATCAGGCGAGTGCTAACGATCGTTGGCCTCCCATTTTTCCTCCACTACTCAAAACTTTAGGAGACAAACCAGATGAATATTCGACCACTGCACGACCGCATTGTAGTGCGCCGACTCGATGAGGAGCGAACCAGTGCTGGCGGAATCGTGATTCCTGACTCAGCAACGGAAAAGCCGATGACCGGTGAAGTGCTTGCCGTCGGCAACGGGAAGCGTCAGGACAACGGCGATCGGATCACCCCGGACGTCAAAGTTGGGGACAAAGTGCTGTTCGGCAAATATTCCGGCACCGAAGTAAAAGTCGAAGGTGAGGAAGTGCTGGTGATGCGTGAAGACGACATCATGGGAATTATCGAAGGCTGATTTCAACTGTTTACAAGCCTTGTTGAATCGCAAACATTTTTTAAAGGAAAAAAATAATGTCAGCTAAAGAAGTGAAATTTGGCGAAGCCGCCCGCGCCGCGAAATTGCGTGGCGTCAATACGCTTGCCGATGCCGTGAAGGTGACCCTCGGTCCGAAAGGACGCAATGTAGTGCTCGATAAGTCATTCGGCGCGCCGACCATCACCAAAGACGGCGTGTCTGTTGCGAAAGAGATCGAACTGAAAGACAAGTTCGAAAACATGGGCGCCCAGATGGTTAAAGAGGTCGCCTCAAAGACTTCTGATGTTGCCGGCGACGGCACCACCACCGCGACCGTTCTGGCTCAAGCCATGCTTCGCGAAGGCCTGAAATCAGTCGCCGCGGGGATGAACCCGATGGATCTGAAACGGGGTATCGACAAGGGAGTCGCCGCAGCGGTGGATAAGCTGGCCGGTATCTCCAAACCTTGCTCTGATCACAAAGAGATCGCGCAGGTCGGTACTGTCTCTGCGAACGCGGATGAGTCCGTGGGCGGAATCATCGCCGAGGCGATGGAGAAAGTCGGCAAAGAAGGCGTGATCACGGTAGAGGAAGGCAAGAGCCTCGAAAATGAGCTGGATGTCGTTGAAGGCATGCAGTTCGACCGCGGTTATTTGTCCCCCTACTTCATCAACAATCAGGAATCGATGCAGGCTGACCTGGAAAGCCCCCTCATCCTGATTCATGACAAGAAAATTTCCAATATCCGCGACATGCTCCCGGTTTTGGAGGCTACGGCCAAAGCGGGTCGTCCGCTTCTCGTGATTGCTGAAGATATCGAGGGTGAGGCGCTTGCCACGCTCGTCGTGAACAATATCCGTGGCATCGTGAAAGTCTGTGCAGTCAAAGCACCGGGCTTTGGTGATCGTCGCAAAGCGATGCTGCAGGACATTGCGATTCTCACCGGGGGTCAGGTCATCTCCGAGGAAGTCGGCATGAGCCTCGAGGCGGCTACTCTTGATGACCTGGGATCTGCCAAGCGCATTCAGGTCAGCAAAGAAAACACCACCGTTATCGATGGTGCCGGTTCTGCGAGCGACATCGAAGCGCGGGTCAATCAAATCCGCGTGCAGATCGATGAAGCCACCTCCGACTACGACAAAGAGAAGATGCAGGAGCGCGTCGCTAAGTTGGCCGGCGGTGTTGCGGTGATCAAAGTGGGAGCCGCGACCGAAGTCGAGATGAAAGAGAAAAAGGCTCGTGTTGAGGATGCGCTGCATGCTACCCGCGCCGCTGTTGAAGAAGGCGTGGTGCCCGGCGGCGGTGTCGCCCTGGTTCGTTGCATCGCGTCTGTTGCTGAACTGAAAGGCGCGAACCATGACCAAGACATGGGTATTAAGATCGTCGAGCGGGCTATTCAGGAGCCGCTGCGTCAGATCGTGGCTAACGCAGGTGAAGAGGGCTCTGTGGTCCTCAACAATGTGCTAAGCCAAGACGGTAACTATGGATACAACGCCGGTTCCGGCGAGTATGGCGACATGATCGCTATGGGTATCCTTGATCCGACCAAGGTGACCCGTGTGGCCCTGCAGCATGCGGCATCCATTGCCGGCATGATGATCACCACTGAAGCAATGGTGGCGGAACTCCCGGAAGATAAGCCGGCCGCTCCGATGGGTGGCGATATGGGCGGCATGGGCGGTATGGGCGGCATGATGTAAACGGTCGTCTGGCCTTTAAAAGCCTGATAAAAGCCCCGCCTTCGGCGGGGCTTTTTTTTGACGTCTCATGCAAGGCAAGAGTTGCCCGTTACAATCATGCCTGAAAAGTTTTGCTGCAAAACAGCCGTTTTGAAAATTGCCAATGCCTTGGAGATGAAAATGGGCCTGCCTAAATTCTCTGCTCTTATCTGTATTGGGTTGAAATCGATCGTCACAACGGGCGCCACCCTGCTTGCCTTTGCGGTGCATGTGGCGTGGGCTGTTGATCCCATCACGGGGGCCGTTCCGTTCTCACCGTCGCCTGCATCTGAGACCTTGAAGCCAGGACTTGCCGTGACTTATTCGTACGAGCGGTATGTACACGTCGATGAACTTGAGACGCTACGTAACCCGGTCGTGGGCGAGCCACTGGCAAATGTGGCGCATCGAACACGTGATGGAAACGTACTGACCGCCAACCAAGCCATGCTGGTCGGCGCCCATATTCGTGGCCTCATTCGTTTCGACGCGCCCGGTAGTTACGTGTTTCGGATTGAGTCGAACGATGGCGTAAAAGCGAAGATTGGTGGCCAACAGATTTGGATTGATCCGGAGGTTCACGGGAATCGCTGGTCACCGCCGCTCCCGGTCGTAATCGAAACGCCGGGCTGGTACGAGTTATGGATCAATTACTATCAAAAGAAAGGCACCTCAGCACTTCGGCTTGCCTGGACCGTTCCCGGCACAAACGAGGAAGCTATCGTTCCGCCCGATTCGCTAGCGCACGTGGAAGCACAGGTCGGGCAGTAGTCTGGGGAACGAGGACTCGATAAATTTACTGCGGCAAGTCGTCCAGGCCCTCGAGGGCAACGATGTGTGAGTCGGTAAGCTCCTGACGAATCTTTTTGTAGGGCTGGTAGTCCTTGGACTCATAGAAGGCAAGAAGCTGCTCCCAGCTAGGAAATTCAATAACCACCAGACGCTTGGGCTGCCAAGCGCCTTCGAGTACCCTTGAATTGCCGCCCCGCGCACGGTACGTGCCGCCGAATCGCGCGGCAATCTTCGGCACCGCCTCTAAGTACCCGCTCTCCCGGTAGGCCTGCATATCCGAGGGACTGACGTCAGCGATGAGAAACGCGCTCATGATGCAATACTTCTATTCAATCAAACGATTGTAATCAGCGCGTCGAGCAGCGCATCGGGCTTTTCCATCATCAGCGAATGGCCGGTTTTTGTCATGCGACACACCTTGGCGTTGGATATCGTATCCACGAGTGTCTGAGCAGAGCGCATGGGGGTCATGATGTCTCGATCGCCAAGTATGAACAGCGTGGGACAGCGAACAGACCGACCGTGCTCTTGACCTGTCGAGTAATCTTCGCAGGCTTTGAGGTCAAGATGAATGACATCTTTTTTGGCTTTTTCAAGAAGTCGTAGGGTCGAGCCGGCCATCCACATCCCTGGATTTTCATTGCCACCGAGTTGAGCAGACTTGCTGTAACCCCAGTAGGTGATCATATCGATAACGTCATGATCGTTGTTGGCCGCGGAGCTCATCATCGCCGGGTGTACGCCCATGGGTGCTGTCGTGCCAATCAAGGCAAGGGCTCGCGCCTTATCGGGGTAGCGCGCTGCGGCGCTCAGGGTCACGAGCGACCCCATCGAGTGCCCGACCAAGGCCGCGGCGGCTATCCCGGCGGCTTCCATGACTTCGGCAACCGCGTCCGCCATTTCATCGATGGTCGAGACCGGATTGCCGCCCGATTTACCATGACCGGGTAGGTCTAAGGAAAGGACGTTGTAGCCGTGTCGAGCGAAATATCGTGACGGTAGCACCCAGACAGTGTGATCCATGCCGGTTCCATGAACAAACACCACCGCCGGTTGGTTTGGCTTGTGCTCACGTGCACCCGTATAAACAAACAGCTCGCCGTGGGGTGTGTTGACTCTCATGATGCTTATCCCTTCTGTGAGGCTTTGAGGGCTCGATCGAGGTCTTCCATCAGATCGTTTTCATCCTCAAGTCCAATCGACAGTCGAACCAGACCCTCCGAGATGCCGGCTGCCTCGAGCGCTGCCGCATCCATGCGGTGATGCGTGGTGCTCGCGGGGTGGATGACAAGCGATTTGGCGTCGCCTACGTTAGCAAGATGCGAGAGTAACTCGACCCGACTGATGAACCGCTGGCCGGCCTCGCGCCCGCCTTTGATGCCAAAACTGAAGACGGCGCCGCAACCCTTAGGAAGGAGTCGTTTCGCCAGGTCGTGGTCAGGGTGGTCCGGCCGCTCCGGGTACGTGACCCACTCGACGGCTTCATGATTTGCCAGAAATTCAACGATCGCTCGGGTGTTTGCGATGTGCCGGTGCATTCTCAGGGGCAAGGTCTCCATGCCCTGGAGTACCTGAAAGGCGGTCGTCGGACTCATGCAGGCGCCGAAGTCGCGAGCGCCCTCTTTACGCGCGCGGCTGATGAACGCGGCCGGACCGAACTCTTCCACAAAATTCATATTATGAAAGCCGGCATACGGTTCCGTCAGCGTAGGAAACTTTCCTGATCCCGCCCAGTCGAAGGCGCCGCTATCAACCACGAGTCCCCCGATGATGACACCGTGACCACTCAAGAACTTGGTCGCTGAGTGAAAGACAAGATCCGCGCCCAGAGCAAACGGCTGACAAAGGTAGGGTGTTGTAAAGGTCGAATCAATCAGAAGCGGCAGGCCGTGCGCGTGAGCCACATCACTCACCGCGGGGATATTGAGGACGTCCAGGCCCGGATTGCCGAGGGTTTCACCAAACAGCAGACGGGTATTCGGTTGGATCGCTGCAGCGAACGCGTCAGGGTCCCGAGGATCCACAAACGTCGTTGTGATTCCGAAACGCGGTAGCGTGTAATCCAGCAGATTGTGTGTTCCGCCGTAAATGGCTCGAGACGAGACAATGTGGTCGCCTGCTCCCAGAATGGTGGCGATTGCCAAATGACAGGCGGCCTGCCCGCTCGCCGTTGCGATCGCGCCTACCCCGCCCTCGAGCGCAGCGATTCGTTCTTCGAGGACGGCTGTGGTGGGGTTCGTGATTCTTGAGTAGACATGTCCGGCGCGCTCGACATTAAAAAGAGATGCCGCATGATCCGGGCTCTTGAACACATACGATGCGGTTTGATAGATGGGCGTTGCGCGCGCACCCGTGGCGGGATCCGGTTGTTGGCCGGCGTGCAGGCTCAGGGTATCAAAACCGAAGGTCTTAACTTTGCTCATTTTTTGTCGATTGTGGGGGTTCAGATTCCAGGGACTGATCGAAATCTATCGTCATTCCCTCAAACCAATTTTGAGTGCCATAACTGACTAGCAACTACGATCCTATGCCCTGCGTCAGTAGTCCACGTCGTTTTTGGAGGCGATCAGAACGATTTCTTCGATATTTCCCAAGGCGCCCATTTTCTCGGTGAGGTTGTCCGCACTTATATCGTCTTTGAGCGCAACGTCGTAAGTGAGGCTAACGCTTTTGTTATCGCCCGACGGCTCCAGATGGAGTAGATCGTATCTTTTACAAGTGGACTTAATCGCTTCCAGATAATCTTCACTACTTCCTTCCCTAAGAAATCTAAACCTCAGAATGAACTCGCTTTTATAAACGGCTCCAAAGTTTGTTTTATTCAGACCGTATGCGACTAACTATCACTACGACGGTCCCGGCGGACGCGAGAAAGTAATTGCTGGTCCCTGCAGCCATCCCAAGAGCCAAGGCCGCAAACACATATGCCATGTCCTTGGTGTCCTTAAGAACCGTCCGGAACCGAATTATCGAGAGGGCGCCGACGAGGGCAAAGGCTCGAGCCAAACTTCCACCGATTACCATCATCACGATCGCTACAATCACTGCAACGAACACAACGGTTTGACTGAACGATTGTGAGTAAGAAAGCCCTTTATGAGTTTGTCGATACGTCGAAGCTAGAGCTAGGCCAACGATTAGGGACACCGCGATATTAATCAGGATCTCGGTATAGGAGTAATTTAAGAGGCTGCCCTCTGGGCTGATTAGGAGTGTATCCATGTTATTTTTTTATTGTTCGTCGTGAGCGAGGTTTAGGCATTCCATTCCTGCAACAATTTTAGAGATCGATACTCGTCGTAACTCATGCGCCTGAATAACTTGATGGAACCATGCAGGTAGGTGGTGACGAAATTTGACTTCCACGACTGTATACCCAGCGAGTATACGACGCGGAGCCGGTGACCAATTGGAGAAAAGCTGCGATGTGTGGGTGGCGCGAAGCTGCTCGTCAAACGTGATCCTAAAATTTGGATCATATTTGCTGATGTATGGACGCCTTTGATAGTCAATCAGAGCAACTGGCCGCAACGACTTTCGAAGGAGATCGTATCGAAACTGATCGGCGACGGTGCTGGGGCTCGCGTGTTTTTGCAATTCATAGCCCACTTGCGCATGCGAGATCGTTCTCCAATCGATCGTCTGGCCCACAGGCGTTCGGTGCTTGTAGACCAGATTATTGTGGCGTCCCTTGATTTCAAGGAATAAAGGGACGTCCTCCGCGGGAGAGTCGGAGTAGGTTCGAGCACGGAATTTATAACGTGACTTTACACCGTCGATCTTGTCATGAAATGCAGTAAAAGTCGGGCTATCGAAATAGAGGCTTCGTACAAAATACCTGTGCCCAGGTTGGGATTCAACGAACGGATCGTAGTCGAGAAAAAAGAACAAGTCGTTTTCTACGGCCTCTCGTTTTTCCGCTGAAAGGATGTACTTAAATTCATATCTTGCAAAGTGCAGCGGAGAGCTCGCCTTGGATCCAATGGATTTATTCATGAAGGCGGCGTCCACGCTTGGTGGGGTCGATGTATTGCTGAAATGAGTCGGGAGAATCTTCAAGTAATTTGGCAAGATCCGTGCCGACAGGATCTGGCCAGAGCGTGGACGGGCGGGCTGCAGCGAGACTGGCCATGTCCGTTTGGAGAAACTGGACTCGCTTCGCTTTAGGAGTGTCTTCGATAAACGAATCAAAGACCTGGATCGAGGAATGCTTCTGAGCGTCAGCTGTAGTTTTTGAGTTTAGGATAGCTGATTTTGTTATAAATATTTTCCCCCCTGAACCATACTGCCAATTCTTTTTGTAGGCATGTAGCCCTATCGTATTGTCTCTAAAAGTCTCGTTTGAGAGAAAGACCCTTGACCCGTCCTTTGATTGGATTCCAATTGTATTGTTGGCCAAGAGATTATTTGCTGCATGAAGCTGGCTGCCTTCTCCGACGGAGATCCCCTTGTCCCCATTCCTGATAAATTGGGAATTTGTGATCACAGCTCGAGTCGTCATCAGGTCAACACCGTCGTTACCGCTGTTGATAAAACTGGAGTCAGAAATCTGTGCTGAGGAGATGTCTAAATCAAGTCCGTCCGATAAGGCATTCTTAAAATG
>JAYPPP010000012.1:0-46538 GCA_038131525.1 Gammaproteobacteria bacterium
CATGGCGATCTCGGATCCGGAAAAAAACCCCTTCAGGATCAAAAGCCCAATCATCAGGAGAAGTGTGAGGAGGAAGTCCACGGTCTAGCCCGCCTGCTGATTCTTTTGGGATGAATTGACGCCAACGCCCAAGCTTTCAACAGCCCGCTGCTCATCGGCCATCGCCTCCGATTCAGAACCTGAGTCGGATGACACCAAGTCATGATCAACAAATTCGAGGTCCTGGGTCAGTTCCAACTGCTGCTTCTCAGTCAGCTCCTCAAAGTCCTCTTCTGCTGAGACCTTAGCAACGCGCACGCGGGAGATACGATGCGCATCCATCTCCAGCACGGTCAGCGCAACGTCATCAACCACCACACGGTCGCCAACATGCGGCAATCGATCTAGGTGCCGAAATGCCACGCCGCCAATGGTCGTCATCCTCGGATCTTCAAGACCGAAGTGCGTCAGGTTGTTCGCATCGGTTAACTTCATTTCGCCGGGTAATTCATAAATGTTGAGATCTCGCTCCTGATACAGAGATCGACCCCGCGTTTCACCGCTGATGTCGCCGAAAATAAAGGTCAAAACATCGTAGATTGTGATGAACCCCTCAACGCCGCCAAATTCGTTCAGGCAGGCGGCGGCCCTCACCCCGTTGGCCCGGAAAAAATCAAACATCTCGTCCACTTTTTTGGTTAGCGGTACAACGACGGGCGGGTGCATGATCTCGCTCAAGCCCAGCTTATTCGTATCGATGCCGTCACTGAGCAACTGCAAAATATGCTCTGCATGAATGAAACCCACCAAATTGTCGCGATGCACACGAAACACCGGCACGCGGGTGTGGCGCAACTGGCGGAATCGTTCGATGATTTCCGTCACCGGCAGATCGGCGCTTAGGAAGTCTGTCCGCGTGCGAGGGGTCATAATTTCGACAATTTCAGTATCACCCGACTCAAGCAGTTTGTTGATCAGCGCCCGTTCCGTCGCATCCAGTTCGCCTTTCTGTGCCACTTGTTCAACCAGGGTAAGAAACTCATCGATATTTAAGATACTTTCCGCGGCTTTTTCCTCGCCCACGATCCGCGTGGTGAGCCTATCGGAAACGATTCGAATCAACCCTCGAAGAGGCGCTACCAATCGCACCCACACACTCATGGGCGCTGCCACAACGGCTGTACTGAAACGCACCGGATTGGATACCGCAATCGTTTTTGGCGTCATCTCGCCAAAAAGGAGTACCAGCGGTACCATGAAAATAATGCTCAGAACCGCAGCGCGCTGCTCGCCGTAAAGGGTCACTAAGATTCCAGCGGCGTTAATCGTGGCCGCAATATTGATAAGCTCGTTACCTGTAAGAATAGAAATAATCAGTCGTCGGGGCTGATCAAGCAACGCATGCAAAGCCTCAGATTGCGGATTTCGCTGACGCCGTAGCTGCTGAAGATCAAGGCGCGACAGCGAAAAGAGCGCGGTCTCCGAGCCTGAAAAAAATGCTGAGCAAAAAAGCAGGACGAACAGAAGGGTGATGCGGAACACCATGGACGGCTCAGAAAGCAAATCCACGTCAAACGCAAAGAACTCGCCGAGGGCAAGCCAGTATTCAGAGGCGGCTTGGAGCAATGGCTGCATCGGTTAATCCCGCGGTGCCGGTGCAGCGAAGAAGTTGGACCCACTGCGCGATTTTTCACGCAACGGTCCGAAGCACAGGCCTAGGTCGGCATCAGCCGCGCCTCGCTCCCGAAAGCTTCACTACACTTAATTTCACGCAAATTATCATGATCCTGCTGTAAGTTATTTTGCCACAGGAGATAAGTGAAAGCGACTAATAGCGAGCGATGTCCTGGGGCGACTCGGGAGCGCCCCCAGTACCTAATCCTCGTTTGTCACGCTTGAGTAAGGAGAGTCAAGCGATCTTCGTTGCTTATTCGCCCGCAATCGTCAGACCTTCAACAAGAATTGAGCCGCAGCGGGTGCTTTTTCTCGTATCGACGTCGTTCCCAACCGCTACGATATTCTGGAAGATGTCTTTGAGATTCCCAGCAACGGTTACCTCCTCAACCGGATAGGCGATTTCCCCATTTTCGATCCACAGGCCGGCGGCGCCGCGCGAATAATCGCCCGTTACGCTGTTAATGCCAAAGCCAATCAGCTCCGTGACCAAAAAGCCCGTGTTGAGATCTTTGATCATCTCCTCAAGGCTTTTTGTGCCGGAGTCAATCGTCAGGTTATGGACACCTCCCGCATTACCGGTAGTCTCGAGCCCAAGGCGTCGTGCACTGTAGGAGCCGAGTACGTAACCTTTTAGAACGCCCGACGACACGATATCGCGTGAGGCTGTCGCTACACCTTCACTGTCAAACGCGGCGCTCCCCATCGCGCCGACGAGTAGTGGCTGCTCATGAATACGCACAAAGTCAGGAAATATTTTCTGATTCAGGTGATCGAGCAAAAAAGAAGCGCGCCTGTAGAGAGCGCCGCCACTTATCGCGCTGATGAAATGCCCCAATAGGCTGGAGGCGACAGGCGCCTCGTAAAGCACGGGCACCCGACAGGTTGGAACGCGGCGAGCACCTAAACGCCGCAAGGTGCGACTCGCCGTCTTTTCACCAACCGTCTCTGGCGCATCCAAATCGTCGAAGCGTCGAGCCGAGCTGTACCAGTAATCCCGCTGCATCGAGCCGTTTTCCTGGCCGATGACAGAACAGCTAATACCCTGACGCGTTTTACGAGTTCTCCCGAAAAACCCCAAGCTGTTGCCGTACACCTCAGAACCTTGATGCGCATCCACCGAGGCCCCCTCGGAATTGACGATGCGCGCATCCTTCGCCAATGCCTGCGCCTCGCAGCTCAGCGCCAAATCGCGCGCTTCATCGACAGACGGCGTCCAAGGATGGTAAAGATCTAAATCGATGGGCGCTTTGCAGAGGCGATCAGGATCGGCGAGGCCGTTACACGGGTCTTCTTCGGTCCATTTTGCGATGCTGCAAGCGGCGAGTACCGTCTCACGCACAGCGCTCGGAGAGTAATCCGAAGTGCTGGCACTGCCCGTTCGATGGCCAAAATAAACGGATACCACCAGGGCGCGATCACGGGTGTGCTCTACGGTTTCAATCTGACCCTGGCGCACGTTTACCGATAGGCCCTGACTCAGACTGGCCGCTGCTTCAGACGCCGTCGCTCCTCGGCTTTTTGCCTCTTCAAGCGCGAGCTCTACAGCGTTTTGCAGATGACTGTCATCCAAAGTCGCGTTGTGCTCGGTGATCTCGGCCGGGGAGTCGCTCATACCTCAACGCCTCCTACGGTAAGACCATCAATACGCATGGTCGGCTGTCCCACACCCACGGGAACGCTCTGCCCATCTTTTCCACAAGTACCCACCCCGGAATCGAGCTCCAGATCGTTGCCCACCATGCTGACTCTCGTCAGTACGTCAGGACCGTTTCCGATTAATGTCGCGCCCTTTACGGGAGCGCCGATCTTCCCCTTCTCAATGCGGTAAGCCTCGCTTGCAGAGAACACAAACTTGCCGGAGGTAATGTCCACTTGGCCACCAGAGAAGTTCACGGCATAAAGGCCTGAGTCCACCGACGCGATAATTTCCTGAGGATCATGATCGCCGGCCAGCATATAAGTGTTGGTCATCCTCGGCATCGGAAGATGCGCGTAAGACTCGCGTCGACCGTTGCCGGTTGGGCTCGTGCCGGTGAGACGGGCATTTAGCGAATCCTGCATATACCCTTTGAGAACACCCTCCTCTATCAACACCGTGTTCTGCGTGGGCGTGCCCTCATCATCAACGGTCAAAGAACCACGACGATCGGCAATGGTCCCGTCGTCGACAATCGTGCAGACCGAAGAGGCGACTTTCTCTCCGACTCTCCCGGAGAACGCCGAGGTGCCCTTACGGTTGAAATCACCCTCGAGCCCGTGGCCAATAGCCTCATGTAGCAGTATGCCTGGCCAGCCCGAACCAAGCACAACGGTCATGGTCCCCGCCGGCGAGTCGACCGCCTCCAGATTAACTAGTGCCTGACGGACGGCTTCACGGGCAAAGCCAAGGGCACGATCCTCTTCGAGGAACCAGTTATACCCAAAACGTCCGCCGCCGCCACAACTGCCCTGCTCGCGGCGACCGTTCTGTTCGGCGATTACGGTGACATTTAAACGAATCAGCGGTCGAACATCCGCAACGTACTCACCGTCGCTTCGGGCAATAAGCACGATGTCGTGCACGGCGGCCAAACTTGCCATGACCTGACTCACACGTGAATCACACGCTCGAGCCTCCGTCTCAACACGCTGCAGCAGGCGAATCTTCTCTTCATCCGTGAGACTGGCGATCGGATCGGCGGCGCTGTAAAGCGAAGGATAGTTCCTCGGGCGTCTAGTGGCCAGCGCCAACATGCCTCCAGAGTGAGCGATTGCCCTCGCGGGCATCTGCGACCTGCGCTAACGCAGGCAAGACAAATTCGTCCGAGTAGGCGAACCCGTTTTCTCGCCGCTCACCGCCCGAAGCCCAACGCCTGATCGGTACTTCGGCTGTCGACTTCACCGCGCCGTCTTCAAGGGACCAGCCCTCCTGGCGGGTGTATTGGAAATACAGGTCCGCGTAGTCGATACCGCGACCGAGCATATCTCCCATAACGCGATCGATATCCGCAAACGGCACCAGGCCGGAGGGTCAGCAGCACATCTGAAGCGACTTGGATCGAATCCGTCATTTCCCGTACTCTTATCGTTGAAATTAAATGGCACCTTGGGGCTTTTCAGCCCAAGCGCGATTATATGGGGCGGCGGTTGAGCCTCCGTGAGCCTGTTCTCTGCGCTTTGATATCAGACAGGGCGATCTTTTCCACCATGCGCTTTCCAATAGGAAAATGTTATCGGCAAATAGGGTGCAGTGCCCTCAGAAAACTAACTTGGCTCACATAAATTCTCTTTATTGCAAGCAAGAAAACAGTGGCTTGTGTCATTCCTTCTTATCCTTCAGCATTGCGGATGTCCCTGTTTTCACCGAGGAAAATCTGTCCTATGTTAAGTCACAACCCTTCGCGGATCTCTTACCCGCTGCCATCATGCAAGGCTACGTGGTTCTTATGTTTCTGCTCGTTCTTGGCGGAACTCTGCTTGACGTCGTACACAAAAAAGCGCCAAGTACTTTTTCAAGCTTCGCAAAAAGCCGAGAAGAGTCGAGAGCGAAATGTTGGCGGAGGCAGAAAAGCCGCGATCGCCGTCAAACCGCCGTGCATGATGTCGCGCTTTCCGGCGAGTTTTGCAATGCCAAGCGGCGCGTCGCCCACCTGCTCGGGATGTACGGTTTTGTAATCTTCTTGTTACAACCGTTATGCTGATCTTCTCTTACCCGACCTCCGCACACCGCTGCGCCCACTGTCCCTTACCGGGCTCTGGCACATCGGCGCGCTCATGGTCTGCGTAGGCGGATATTGGTTTTGGTTCTTCATTCGCGTCGATGTCGCAGCCGAAGGAACAGCTGGTACAAGATTATGCGCGCCGATCTTTTTGTTCTGGCCTTATTGGCGACGACAACATTTGCTCTCGCTTGGTCTTATCTGGCGATGCAGGGTAACGGCGCACTGGACCACGTTGGCTTTAGTGCTATTCGTGATTTCCAGCACGACCTCTTTGGCACCGTGTTGTGGTCGAAGTTCGCTCACATGTTCTTTAAACCGGCGGCAGCCTACCAACGACGCATGCAGGATGCTGACGGCTCACGCGCTAACCTCCCGGCCCCGGCTGACAAACCTGCTCAGTTCGGACTCGGCATCAAACGAGAACCGGCACGTCACTTTACTAAACAACACTGATCGAGCACAAAATATTGATGCTAACGGATCCTCGCCAGCTATTAAGAAAACGAGCGGGTTGCGCTTAAGGAGAAAAAATGCCTACCTTTGTAAGATGAGCCAAGTGCGACGGCTGCGGCCACTGCGTGGAATTTCGCCCGTCCGACATCATAATATCGATAAAACTATCGCCGTGCGATGAATATTGAACCCAACATGTGCGGAATGCTATTCCTGCGTTAAGCCTGTCCGCAAATGCGATCGACGCACGCGGATACGCGGACTTTGCGCCGATGGGACACAGCGTCCGCGTATTGCTGCGAAGAAGAAGGGAACGATCTCCATGGAAGATCAAATTTAGAAACGGCGAGGTGAAGGACTTTATCTCTCCTATTACGACGCAGCCGTGGGTGATGAAGATCCCCAAACTCGCAGAACTTGCCGAACCGACCTCTGAGGAAGTGGACTCGCAGCTGCTGGTCTTAAGCCCCAGGCACTAAACATTGATCGTGGCCTGAAATCGATAAAGAGCAAATTTAAGCAGGAGTGTATTACTAATGGGTTTCAAGACTGTTTTGAAGAATTGCGACATTCTTGTCGTCGGCGGCGGCATGGGCGGCACAGGCGCTGCCTATGAAGCGCGCCATTGGGGCCGGGATATGAGGATCGTGGTTGCGGAGAAGGCAAACATTGATCGAAGCGGTGCTGTCGCGCAAGGACTTTACGCGATCAACTGCTACATGGGCATGCAATGGGATGAGAACCAGCCTGAGGATCACGTGCCTACGCCCGCAATGACCTCATGGGAATGGTTCGCGAAGATCTTGCCTATGACATGGCACGTCATGTTGACTCGACCGTCCACAAGTTTGAGGAGTGGGGCCTTCCCCTCATGCGAGACCCGGAAACCGGTCGCTATCAACGCGAGGGTAAATGGCAGATCATGATCCACGGCGAGATTATAAGCCCATCGTGGCGGAAGCCGCGAAGAAATCAACCGACAAGATTTACAACCGGATCATGGTGACTCATCTTCCTGATGGATGAGAGCAAGGCGAACCGCGTCGGTGGTGCGATTGGCTTTAACGTTCGTACTGGTGACCTGCATGTGTTCAAAGCCAAAGCCGTCATTGTGGGCGCCGGTGGTGCGTCGCATATTTACAAGCCTCGATCAGTTAGGGGAGCATGGGCCGTACCTGGTATGCGCTCCTGGGTAGCGCTTCAGCCTATGCGCTGCCGATCATGGCTGGCAAAAGTGACGCAGATGGAGAACCGCATCGTGCTGTGCCGTTTCAAGGACGGTTACGGTCCGGTTGGCGCTTACTTCCCATCTGAAGACTTATACCCAAAATGCCTATGGTGATGAGTACGAGTCAAAGTGGTACGAGACACCAAAGCCATGGTGGGTGATTACATCGACCATCATCCCACCCCAACCTGTTTGAGGAAACCATGCGTTCTTGAAAGAAGTAGCAGCGGGGCGCGGACCCATTACATGGTTACAAGGAAGCCTTCCAGGATCCCCACAAGGAAACGGTAGGCTGGGAAAACTTCTTAGGAATGACCGTCGGTCAGGCTGTCGTTGGGCATCACAGGATATCGATCCTAAGTACACGAACCCTGAACTGACCACATCAGAGCCTTATGTCATGGGCTCACATGCGACCTGTTCCGGCGCTTGGGCCAGTGGACCTGAGGACGTATCCCCAGCGAAGTACTTTTGGGGCTACACCGTATGATGACCGTCGAAGGATTGTTCGGTGCCGGCGATGCGCTCGGAGGCACCGCGCACGCGTTCTCTTCGGATCGTTCACGGAAGGACGTCTTGCTGCGAAAGCGGCGGTCAAGTACATCCGCGAGCATGCCAATGAAAAGATCGTGATCTCTGACAAGCAGATCGAAGATCGTCGTGCTGAAATCTACAAGCCGCTTGAGACTTATGAAGTTGGCCGTAACGAGATTGTCGGTGGCACGGTATCGCCAGCTACATCCTGCCGATCAGGGCCTTCAACGCCTGGAGAAGCTCATGGACGAATATGCAGGCGGCATCACGGTCAACTACATGACCAACGAACCGTTACTGCTTCGCGGTCTGGAACTGATGAAAGTCTTTCACGAGGATTTGGAATTCCTTGGTGCTGAAGATCTTCACCAACTACAGCGTTGCTGGAACTCAAACATCGCGCGATAGCCTCTGAGAGCGTGATTCACCTACCCTGTTCACGCAAGGAAACACGCTGGCCGGGCTACTATTATCGTGGCGACTATTTGCGTCTCGATGATGAAAACTGGCACGCACTGACGGTATCGCACCGCGATCCTGAATCCGGCGAATGGACGATGGAAAAAGGCCGGTGTATCACATCGTCGACTAGGCGATGAATGCGTGGAAAACGGGCCCGAAGGGCCGTTTTTGCATGATCCGTTTGCTGACGGCCAGGGTCGTTAGTTCAGGAGCTGAAGACGGGTAATCGCCTATATTCTTGGTTCCGAGCCATCGCTTCTAACCACAGTTGAGCACGCGATTGGATCCTCACTTCGACAATGAACGGACAGCCGCCCAGAAAAATCTGGGTGCAACAGATTTGAGATCGAGGCCTTGCTCGAACCTATTTTGGAAGTGGCGTGCGGCGTGATCAGATCGTCGAACTAACCCGAAAAGCCTGGTCAGATTTTTTCAGTTAAGCGAACTACTCCTGGAAGCCTCGACTCTTCCGACAATTTCAAAAGATCTTTATAGCGGGCTAGATCAGATTAGGCGGTTACTTAAGCCAGACGCGGTGATCCACTTCTCAGAGATTGATAGAGCCCTTACGGCTTTAGAGGGTGAATCAAAGGATCGAACTTGGGGCCATGCTGTATTGTGCGCGCGGTCTCACTCATCGTCTTCGCCAAGAGTACCGTCTCTGCAGCGGCGCGTTTTTGGGGACGCTGCAGTCCATCACGGAGCTCAGGAACTCTCAAGATGGGCATACGCCCTGAAGAAAGCGCAGGCCCTTCGAGACTTAGGACAGGACTTTCTGGAAGATCAGGCGTTGCGCGACGCGATCCGGGGCGTATGAGTCGATTCTCGAATCGCTTGTCTCTAGGGATAACAACCCTGTTGATTGGGCAAAGACGACCGCAGAGTTGGGCACCGCCCAAGCGCTTCTGGGCCAACGCATGCATGGCACCAGGACGCTAGAAAGCATTGAACACCTACAGAGGCAGTGAGCCATCCAGCGCAACGAGGCAGACCCGCTGGAATGGGCAATCACTCAGAACAGTCTGGGTAATGCGTTGGGTACGCTTGCCCACAGACAGAAAGATGAAGATATGCTCGAAGCGGCGCTGCGGAGCTTTTGAGCAGGCGCTCACTGTTCGCTCACCAGAGACTACGCCATGGGACTGGGCCACGACTCAGAATAACTTGGGGCGCTGCTGCGGACGCTGGGACAACGTAGGAATGATCCGCAACTGCTCAAACGCTCGGTTGAGGCGTATAAAGAGCGTGCTACTGATCTGGACGCGGGATCGAGCGCCGCTTCACTGGGCTACTACGTTCAATAACCTCAGGACCGCACTGCGCACGCTAGGCGAGAAGCGCAAAAGGGCCACGCACGCTCGAACAGGCCGTTGCTGCCTATCGAAATGCGCTTGCTGAAAGGACTCGCGATCGCGTCCCGGAGCAATGGGCGATGACCCAGAATAATCTTGGGGCAGCGCTGCAAAAGCTGAGAGAGAACCGAAGATATAAAGGCTTTCAATGAGGCCGTGACCGCATACCAAAACGCCCTAAAGGAATGGACTCAGGACAAGAACCCGATGACCTGGGCAATGACAACGGCCAATCTTGCGATCGCCCAAAGTACTTGCCGAGGCGTCTCGCCGACGCTGGCGCTGCCAAAATGGCGCTTGATTGCTTTGAATCAGTGGCCCAGGTATTTCGCAACGCCAGTCATGCCCAGTACTATGAGTTCGCCACCGAACAAATCGCGAAGACCCGGAACGCTGCTCGACGGGTTACGCGGTGGCTGAGGCCAGGTCATCCATCTGATCTTCGAGGTCTTCGGCTAACTTCGATGGGTCTGGTCGATACAAATAAAAGCTTACGAATCGTCAGGTTTCGATGGGGATCCGGGCGTTGGGTCATCCATTCGACGAACCGCGATCTCCGTCATGGCCTGCGCAGAGTCCAGAAGATCACCCGAGCGGACAAATTCAATGATCTCGGCGAGATACAGGTTATCCCACAATCCATCCGATGCGATAAGAATCGTGTCGCGGGCCGCCAGGATAAGCTCGTGTGTCTCGAGCCATAACGCCGGGTCGCCCAGCATGTTGTTCAGGAAGTGTCGCTTGGGATGATGCAGGGCTTCGTCCTCCTCAATCAAGCCAAGTGTTTCACTTACGCCGACGGGGGAGTGGACATCTACCCGTAGTTTGATACGACCTCGCTGACCCACGACCAGAATTTGCGAATCGCCGGCATGACATGTCAGCACGGAGGCGCCGTCAACCAGAACAGCCGACGCCGTGGTGCCGGATCGCGGCAAATCGGTGAGCAGTGCTTGGTTAGCCTTTTTAAGGCAGTCCTCCAGCGTCGTCGACCCTTTGGACTCCGTCCATTTTTTTATCTTTTCGATAACCAGACCGGCGGCATCGCGCCCCCTAGACATACCGCCCACGCCATCCGCCACCGCAAGGCAAATCTTTTCCTCTGCGTATTCGAATACACCAACTCCATCCTCGTTGGTTCCTTCCAATCCGCCGAAAGGCCGGTTAAAAACAACAGCCTGACCGGACGCGATCGTCACGAGCTTCGGTGCGTCGAGATTCTCCCCACACAGGATCAGCGGCGGGTTAAGAGCTTCGGGATCGCTCACTGGGGCCTCGCTAGTGCCACTCCATGATCTCCAGATGCTGACTCAACTGACCCGCGCTCCTGAACTCTTGCTCGATCAGTGACCGCTTCAACCCTTTACAAATATCTTTTACTGCCTGCGGCTGTCGAGCGTACCAGCGTGGACCTCCAATCGCATCATAGAAGAGTCGGATGAGATCAAACACGTCGTGTTGAATATTTTCTGCATTGGGCGCTCCCCAACTGTACATATCAAGCAATTTCAGTTCGAAACCCAAACCATGTCGTAGCACAATGACATTGTCGGTATGTAGATCGCCATGATACTCGCCTACATTGTGGATCGCCTCGATGCCGCTCGCCAAGGCATGAAGCAAATGCGCGCCTTGGAATGCGCTCAGCCTTCGACCGGGCTGTCGCTTCAAAAACGCCGAAAGCAACTCTCCCTCAACATACTCTGACACCAAGAAGGACACCTTCACCCCCTGGAATTCAAAACTATCCCGAGTGTGGTACTGAATTACGACCGGGCAGTGTCGAAGTTTATGCAACTTGCGCGCATAAAAACGAAGTGCCCGGTTTCCCGGATTACGCCGGGGGAAGAAAATTTTTACCGTGCGGTCGATGCGGGTTCCCGTCTCCCGAACCAAATACACCTCCCCTTCCCAGCCCGAACCCAAGCGAGAGACCACCTCGTACTTTTCAGACAGATGGTCACCCGGCGAGAGGTCAAAAGAGCTAATCCGAGGCAACTTTTTTTTCATTTCGTCTGATTCCTATTAATCCAGCAAAAGTTCCATCATTTGATGATCGATCCCCGCGTCCGAGAACACGTCCCCGTAGGCTGCAAATCCATGGGCTTCATAAAACGTGATCGCAGAGAGTTGTGCGCCAAGGTACACGCGAGACAGACGGAGGCGACGCCCCTCCGCCACCAGGCGCATCAATATGGCACTCCCTATTCCATTTCCTCGGAAGGAGGCCTTAACTGCCATTCGACCTATTTTCCCGTTCGAGAGAATTCGCCCGGTCCCGACAACCTCACCGTTCGCAGATGAAGCAACGTGTATGGCGAGGGGGTCATCCTCATCGAGTTCTAGCTCCACGGGCACGCCCTGCTCCCTCACAAACACCTCAAATCGCAAAGCCGACAGACGCGTTTCATACTGGCCCCATTCAGCCACATGAACCTCGTAATGCACGACGGGTCCGTCAGTCCGAAAAAGTCGAGACTAGCTCCGAGGAGGCGTATCTTGTGAGTCGAGCCGCTCGAATTCGGCGATACCCTCTTCGAACTCTCGCTCCATCGCCTCATCCTCCGGATCCTCATCTTGGGGTTCCGGCTTCGTGCGAGGTTTGATCGATCGCGAGAAATAGAGCCCCGCCTCAAAGAGTAGCCAGACCGGAACAGCGAGCATGACCTGCGAAAACATATCCGGCGGGGTCATCAGCATCCCCACAACAAATGCACCCACGATGATGTAAGGGCGTTTTGCAGCGAGTTTATCCGGCGTCGTAATTCCCATCCTGACCAGCAACACCGTAGCCACCGGTACCTCAAAGCTAACCCAAAGCAAAAAACAGCTTGAGTACAAAACTTAAGTAAGCGCTGATATCGGTCATCACCAACACACCCGCAGGCGCCGTGCTGGTGAAGAACGCAAAGATCAACGGAAAGACAGCAAAGTAAGCGAACAAAATGCCGAGATAAAAAGAATGCTGCTTGAGATCAGCAGCGGGATGGTCAAGCGCTTTTCATGCTCGTATAGCCCGGCGCAACGAATGCCCAGAGTTGATAAAGAAGATACGGCATGGCGACAGCCGTTGCAAAGGCAAAAGCAAATTTAAACGGGACAAAAAAGGTCCGTGGGGCTCGGTCGAGATCATCGAGTTCCCCTCCGGCAGAGCAGCCATCAATGGCATGGCGAGATACTCGTACAGAGTATTCGCAAAGGTGCCGCGGCAATAAACAGCACGAGTACCGCTCCGCCGCCCCGCATCAGCCGGTCGCGCAACTCCAGCAGATGCGACATGAACGTCGCGCCCTGCAACTCCGGACGATTTGCGGATTGGTTCACCGACGGTGCTAGGCTAGGCAGTGCCGGTTTTTCGTTGACGTCTTGATTCAGGGTCTTTGCCGACTCTCTAATAGACTCGACGACATCGCCCATCGCATCGTCATTTTTAACGGCGTCCGCCGCTTGCGAAATCTCGTTTGTCACATTCTTCATTTCATCGCCGAGTTTGCGCATATCGGCAAGTTCGCTTTCCCGGATTTCACGATCGATATCTGATTTGACGTCAGCGACCATGCGCCGTGCTCGACCGACCCACATGCCTGCCGTCCGAGCCGCACGCGGCAAGCGCTCAGGTCCCAAAACCACCAGCGCAATGGCTGCAATGATTACGATCTCTAAAAAGCCGATGTCGAACATGACGAGGCCTACGGCCGATTAGACGCTCGGTTTGCTCTTATCCGTTTCTGCAGACTCCGCTGACTCCGTAAGACTCTCCGTCTTTTGCTCAGACTCTGCCTCGGATCCGCTGTCGGCCGCCCCACCGTCTTTCATCGAGCTGCGAAACCCTTTTACGGCGCCACCCAGATCAGAGCCGAGATTCCTTAACTTCTTGGTGCCGAACAACAGCAGCACGATCACCAATACGATCAAGAGCTGCCAAATACTAATCCCACCTAACCCCATAATATTCTCCTACCCTCGACTGAGGTAAATGATTCGAGATCTGTGTCTCGGTGTTGCTGCGGGTCGACTTCAGAAGCCGAATTTCCCTAATTCTCGCATGATAACCGCTTTGAAAAAACATCGGGAACTAGCGGATTTTATTGAGAAATCATAAACCTCGTGGTCTCCACCACGAAGCGCTTCCGATAGACGCCGTTGAAAGGAGCTAGCCGTACATCTCTTTGGGGTCCTTGAGCACGGAATCCACCGCCGACCAGCCCCCTTTTTCTAAACGCCGGTAAAAACAGCTGTGACGACCGGTGTGGCAAGCAATACCGCCAACCTGCTCAATTTGCAGCAGGATGACATCCTCATCGCAATCCAGCCGGATCTCACTCACTTTTTGAACATTGCCGGATTCCTCACCTTTGCGCCATAGCTTAGCGCGTGAGCGAGACCAATATACGCCCCGACCTGTCGTCGCGGTCTCGAGCAAAGCCTCGCGATTCATCCAGGCCACCATCAATACGCGGCCGCTATCTGCCTCTTGCGCTATTGCAGGAACCAGGCCATCGGCCGACCATTTAATCTCGTCCAACCAGCTGGATTCTGTCATCCTAGATTTACCTCGATGCCGCGATCGGCCATATATGTTTTTGCCTCGCGAATAGTGTGTTCCCCAAAGTGAAAAATACTGGCCGCCAACACGGCATCCGCTCGACCGGTTAACACTCCATCAGCAAGATGCTCAAGGGTCCCGACGCCCCCGGACGCAATCACCGGCACTGGCACTGCGTCGCTCACTGCTCGGGTCAACTCCAGATCAAAGCCGTGCTTGGTGCCGTCCCGATCCATGCTCGTCAAAAGAATCTCGCCGGCTCCCCGGTCTGCCATTTCTCTTGCCCACGCGATGGCATCGACTTCGGTGGAGCGTCGACCACCATGGGTGAATACCTCCCAACGATCGCCACGGCGCTTCGCATCAATCGCTACGACAATGCATTGCGCACCGAAGTGACGACTCGCCTCGCTCACGATTTCAGGGTCGTTCACCGCGGCGGTATTGATTGAGACCTTATCGGCGCCAGCATTGAGCATACGATGGATATCAGAAATACCACGAATCCCCCCGCCGACCGTGAGAGGAATAAACACCTGTGAGGCGACCTGACTCACCACCTCAACCATCGTGTTGCGATCACTCGAACTTGCGGTGATGTCCAAAAATGTGATCTCGTCTGCCATTTGATCGTCGTAGCGTTTCGCCACTTCGACGGGATCGCCAGCATCTCGAATATCAACAAACTTCACCCCTTTTACGACTCGCCCCTCGTCAACGTCTAAGCAGGGGATAATCCGTGTAGCCAAGCCCACGATCAAACCCCGCCACTGCTCATTTTTCGCGCGATGCTCTGTCCCTCCTGAAAGTCGAGGGTCCCCTCATAAATGGCGCGACCCGTAATCGCGGCGCTGATGCCAGAGTCCTGAACCGCCACCAGCGCTCGGATATCATCAAGATCCCGGATACCCCCGGAGGCAACAACGGGTATACGAATTGCCTCCGCCAGAGCTGCTGTTGCCTCGACATTGACCCCGCTCAACATACCGTCTCGATTAATATCTGTATAAATGATCGCTGACACGCCGTCGTCCTCAAAGTGCTTCGCGATGTCGATGACATCATGTCGAGACAATTTTGACCATCCGTCAGTCGCAACCCGCCCGTCCTTGGCGTCAAGCCCCACAATGACGTGACCCGGGAATTCAGCACACAAATCGCTCACAAAGTGCGGCTCGTTTACGGCTCGCGTACCAACGATGACGTATTGCACACCCGCATCCAGATATGTCTCCACGCTTTCTGAGTCGCGGATACCTCCGCCCACCTGCAGCGGGACATCGGGAAATTCATCCACAATGGCGCGGATGATTTGTGCGTTAACCGGTCGGCCTGCGATGGCGCCGTCCAGATCGACGAGATGCAAACGCTCCGCACCTTGAGCAACCCAACGCGAGGCCGCCTCTTTGGGGTCGTCATCAAATAGTGTCTCATCGGACATGTCGCCCTGTCGTAAGCGTACGCAGCGACCACCCTTGATGTCGATAGCCGGAATCAAAAGCATAGAAAATAAGCCCGTGTAAAAGGGGTTCAGGAATCAGGGTCCCAGACGAGGAAATTCTCCAACAACTGAAGGCCCTGACGGTGGCTTTTTTCGGGGTGAAACTGAACTGCACATACATTTTCTCGCGCGACGGCGCTCACGAATTCTGCGCCGTACTCCGTGATCCCCACGATATGCTCTTTTCCCAGGGCAGAGGCGTAAAAACTGTGTACAAAATAAAACCTCGTCCCATCCGCAATTTTTTCCCACAGCGGGTGATCTGCGGATTGCGTCACTCGATTCCAGCCCATATGCGGCACCTTCAATCCCAGCTCCGTCATGCGCTGATGATCGAATCGTCTCACGCTGCCAGCGATGAGGCCCAGTGCATCAATCCCACCGTCCTCGTCGCTGTGATCGAAGAGCGCCTGCATACCCACGCAAATACCCAGCACGGGTTTGGTTCCAAGCGCGTTTTGAACAGCGTCCGCAAGCCCTCGGCCGATTAATGCATCAAACCAGGAGGCGATGGCACCCTGACCGGGCAGCACCACACGATCAGCGGATCGTATAACGGCGGCTTCCGAGGTAATCCGACCTCCGTCCGGTGGCGCCAGCTGATCGCCTTGGCAACCGAATGGAAGATTCCCGGTACCGAGGTCGACAACGGCGATGTGCGGCATTTATCCTGGCAGCGTTCCTTTGGTGCTCGGTACGGAATCCTTCTGGCGATCATCCCGGGTTAGCGCCATGCGAAGCGCCCGACCGAAAGCCTTAAACACCGTCTTCGCGACATGGTGGGCGTTCTGCCCACGCAGGTTGTCGATATGCACCGTGACATGTGCGTGATTACACAGACCCTGGAAAATTCAGAAGAAGGTCCAGATCAAAATCACCTACGCGAGCCCGGGCCGTAACCGCAAACTCGGGCCCGTGTCGGGCCCTGAAAAAATCGATCACGGCTCGACTCAAGGCCTCATCCAGTGGGACATGTTGCAGCCGTATCGATTGATGCCGCGTGGTTCACCCAGCGCCTGAGTTATCGACTGACCCAACACGATACCCACGTCTTCCACGGTGTGGTGCGCGTCCATGCCAGATCACCGGTGGCCTCAATTGTGAGATCAATCAGTCCATGCCAAAGCATTTGCTCCAGCACATGATCGAAAAAAGGAAGTCCGGTATTGAGGGAGGCAGTCCCGGTGCTGTCCAACCAGAGAGGATCGCGATCTGCGTCTCGCGGAAGCTGTTCAAACGGAGGCTTGACGGGACGACATGGCGGAACACTCTAATAACAGGCACAAGCGCTAGCGGCGCATTGTATCAAATCAGCTCTAGGGCGATATCGCAACCACGTTAGCCCAGCGCCGCACGTAAGCGTCTAAAAACAATTGGTTCTCTTCGGGTGCTTACCGTGACGCGAAGACAATCCACAGTTGAGGATGTGCGATCCGTGAAGATTGCCGCTGACCTACGGGTCTTTAGTTTTGGTAAACACGAACTCACCCAAACCCTAGGTTGCATCGAAATAAGATAAAGTTCGCTTCACTTGGATAGACTTCTAGTTCAGCAATACTCGAAAGCGCCAAGAACAAATCCGACCTTGCGCTTTTGATCTTCTCCGCCTTGTCATCAAACCAATCCAGGTGGCGAGTGCAATGACGGCACTCGCTTGACTCAGCACGTTAATAATGTAGGGCAGTCGGTCTTGTTCAGCCTCATGGAGCAGGCCTGCATCCCCCAATAGGAAAGCCAAGTCTCAACCCGGCAAGTCCGAGCTAGAGAGCGTGCGCATCAGCACCACATTCTCATGCGCTTGGACGCGATCAATAAAACTCGATTCACTAGCATGCGATAGGCCTCATCAACCACTACAATTCCTGAACATACTTCTGCAACCCGTTCGATGAGATTCCGATCGCAGGCGTTTCCTGTCGGGTTATTGGGCGAGGCGATGAATACGCAACATGGATCGTGCTGGCATGACTGCGCGAAGCAGCGCATCTGTAATTGATATCAAATTTTTCGTCTCGTGGTGTTGCGATATAGGCGAGCCTGTGATCGAGGCTATCACCCGATACATAGAGAAGCTCGGCTCAGGCGAGATCATTACCCGCCCGAGCCACCACCGCCAGTGCGACAGTCTGAATCAGCTCATCCGACCCGTTACCCAGCAACAATCCAAGCGAGGCAGGAATGGAGAAGGCGTCAGTCAACGCCGCTGCTAATTCCGATGCTTTTCCATCCGGATAGCGATTCACCTGCAGTGCAAGACCTCAAGCCACTCAGACCTTAAGTCCGCATCCCACACGTAGGGATTCTCCATGGCATCCAGCTTCACCAGGTGATCGGCCTTGGCGACCGAATACGCATCCAGCGACCGAATATGCGAATGTACCCAGCGTCAGATTACCGCACTTTCAGTCATCAGGTCTAGTTTTCCTGAGCGCCTGGGAAATTCTGCCGATCGCGCGTGAGCCGTAAGACCTCCGCTCGTGCCAATACGCTCGCGATTTCGACAGCGCTATAGCGGCTCGCGTTCGGAGCAATGGATACGCTTGAACGTTTCTGAAAATCATAAACACCGAGCGGCGAACTGAAGCGTGCGGTGCCGACGTTGGTAGCACATGATTGGGCCCTGCGCAGTAATCTCCTTAGAGACTCCGCGCTGGTGGTACCCGCAAAAATAGCACCCGCATGCCGAACTCAGACACCCAGTCTTGAGCAGATTCAAACATCAGCTCAAGATGCCAGGTGCAATGCGGTTAGCAACATCGACAGCCTCCTCAACGGATTCCACCTCAATAAGGGCGCCGTGATTTGCGAGTGACTCGCGACAATGTTTGCCTGTTCCAGCTGAGGAAGCGCGCGATACACCTCACTCTCGCCGGTCAGCCACACTGCTCCCACACAGATTGCGATCGACTGCGCTCTGCTCGTCGTGTTCCGCCTGCGCAAATAAATCCATCGCCACCCACCCAAGGGGCCGTGGCATCACAAATCACAACCACTTCGGAAGGCCCGCAATCATATCGATGCCGACGTCGCCGAAACCTGTTTCTTCGCCATCGCAACATATTGGTTGCCCGGTCCAACAATCTTATCGACCCTTGAATGGTCTCGGTCCCGTAGGCAAGAGCAGTTACGCCCGCGCTCCGCCGATACGAAATACTCCGGTTCACTCCTGCGAGTTCCGCGCAGGCGAGCACGGTATCGTTGACTTCTCCGTCAGGAGCTGACCACCATAATAATCTCAGGCACTCCAGCCACCGATGCCGATCGCATTCATCAGCACAGACGACGGATAGGCGGCTTTACCCCCGGGGACGTAAATACCTACCCTGTCCATCGGTGTGACTCGCGCCCCAGACGATTACCGTCCGGCGTGGTGATCTGCCAAGACTGCTCTTTCTGGTGCTCGTGAAATTCACGGAATACGATTCGCCGCCTCGATAAGAGCGCTCTCTCGATCGTATGACCAATACGCCCTCGCTGACCACCAGACTTAGGTACTTCCTGAGCGCCGAGGCGCGCTCAACCCTTGATCGATCGAATTCCTGTGTGAATGCGAGCAGCGCTGTGTCTCCATCCTGACGGATTTGCTTGATAATCGCGCGCACCTTGGCATCCAGAGCACTATCGATTTCTTCGGATCGGCTCAACAACGTCGCCAAAAGCCGGTCAAAGTCGTCGGACTTGTACGTCAGACGTCTCATATCTGTGGGGCTCGCTGAGCCGTGCACAAGCCGTAAGCCGAAGATCCCTGACTTCGCTTCATCTGATAATCACTTCACCATCCGCAATTGCGGCAGGCCAGCATCCGATACTCTTTTGATGTCTGCGCCACATTGCAGTAGCTTTTCTTCGATACAGTCATAACCTCGATCCAGATGATATATGCGATCGACCATCGTCTCATCCGAGGCGATCAGTCCCGCTAATACCAAACAGGCAGACGCCCTGAGATCGGTCGCCATCACCTGGGCGCCGCCCAAAAGATCCACGCCCCGCACAATCGCCGTGTTGCCATGCAATTCAATATCAGCACCCATGCGATGCAGTTCATGCACATGCATGAATCGATTCTCAAAAATATGCTCGGTGACTGCGGCACTGCCTTCTCCAATGCAATTCAGCAGCATGAATTGCGCCTGCATATCTGTGGGAAAGCCCGGATACGGAGCTGTGCTGATAGGCACCGCCTTGGGTCGCGTGCTCATAGCCACCGTTAGCTGATTATCGCTAGTGCTTACATCCACTCCAGCATCTCTGAGCTTTGCGGTCACCGCGTCTAAATGCCTCACATTTACATTGTGAAGCGTGATCTCTCCTCGTGTGACAGCGCCGGCCACCATAAACGTTCCGGCTTCAATGCGGTCCGGTATCACGCGATGCTGCGCTCCAGCGAGGGCCTCCATGCCCTCAATCTCAATCATGTCGGTTCCTGCCCCAGAAATTTGAGCGCCCATGGCGGCGAGGCATTCCGCGAGGTCGACCACCTCCGGCTCCCGAGCGGCATTTTCCAACACGGTTACGCCCTCGGCGAGTGTTGCCGCCATCATCAGGTTCTCCGTCCCGGTTACCGTCACCGTGTCGAAAACGATACGGGCGCCGCGAAGCCGCCCTGACGGGACGTCCGCCTTGATATAGCCGGCCTCAACCAGAACCCTGGCACCCATCGCCTCAAGCGCCTTCACGTGCAGATCGACAGGACGCGAGCCGATCGCACAGCCACCCGGCAACGACACCTCAGCCTCGCCGAAGCGCGCAAGTAGCGGACCCAGAACGAGTATCGAAGCCCGCATCGTCTTCACCAGGTCGTAGGGTGCCCGCCGGGCAACAACCGCAGCGGCATTCACCCTCACCGTTGATTTCTCGTCGATCTCGATGTGGACCCCAAGGCGTCCAAGCAGCTCCAGAGTCGTCGTGACGTCTCGAAGGTGCGGCACATTCGAGACCAGAAGGTCCTGGTCCGTCAGCAAAGAGCTCATGAGGATCGGGAGCGCGGCATTTTTTGACCCGCCAATGCGAACCTGGCCGAGCAGCGGTCGACCGCCCCTGATAAGTAGACTCTCCAAATGAGTAATCCGAGATGGTGAGAGAGCGATCCGCAGTAGGATCGATCAGAGCGTCAAATTTTAACTGATTAACAAAAAAAGGCGCCGAAGGGGCGCCTTTTCTCAGAATGCGAACGCGCCTTTAGCTTGACGCTTCCACATCCAGCTTTTTCTTCAGCTCACCGTTTTGATACATCTCCATCATGATGTCGCTGCCGCCGATAAACTCGCCATCAACATAAAGCTGAGGAATTGTCGGCCAGTTGGAATAGTCCTTGATCCCTTGCCGGATTTCATCGTCCATCAGGACATCGGATGTTTCGAACTCTGCGCCCAACGCCTGCAGAATCTGCACCGCTCGCCCGGAGAATCCGCATTGTGGAAAATCACGATTGCCTTTCATGAATAACACGACGCGGTTACTCTCGACCTTCTCTTTTATCTTCTGATTGGTATCCATTATTAATTCCTAGGTTAATTGGCCCGGCGCTGCTCTACTATGACCGCTGCGCAGTAAAATTTTATTCGGGCTATAAAAAACAGTGGCTTTGCATTTTTCCCTGCTCAATCCCCCGCTCTACTTCCTGCTCCATTTCCCACTCTATTTCGCGCTCTGACACGTAATCTGACCCAGAGCGCCGCGTACTGGTCGAAGGATTACTGACCCGCTTTCTCTTCAGGCGTCAGGGTGCGCATGGATAACGCATGAATCTCAGATTTCATTCTATCGCCAAGCGCCCCGTAAACCATCTGATGCTGCTGAATTCGATTTTTTCCCTCGAATCCTGCACAAACAATCTCCGCTTCAAAGTGGTGGCCGTCGCCTGAGATTTCAACCGCGGCGCCGGCGAGATTTTCTTCTATCCACTGCTTGATGTCCTCGGGTCGAACCATGTGCTTCGCTCTTCGTTGCGGTGATCTAAAACGGGGCCCCGCTGGTCGCGCGTCCCCACACAAAAAGGCACTAGCCTGCTTTCTCAGCTTTTTCTTCGAGGGATGATATCAGGGCATCCAGACCATTATTCGCGATAAATTCACCATACTGATTTCGGTAACTGATGATCAGACTGATTCCATCAATCTGGATGTCATAAATCTGCCAACTGCCGTCACCCGATTTGAGGCAGTAGTAATCTACCGGAACAGGCGCTTCACCCGGTATGGCAAGTGTCGTTGCGACTACCGCGATGCGTCCTTCACCCCGGAAAGTAACGTCTCCATACCGCATTTCCTGCTCCCCGGTGTACTGGAACATTGCTGTGGCATAGCTGCGAATAATCAGGTTTTTAAAACTGTCAGCAAAACGCTGACGTTGCTCCTCGCTGGCATCCTTCCAGTGCGCGCCAAGAATCAGGCGGGACACCTTGTCGAGCGCGATCTGGGGAACGATGATGCTGTCAACCAACGCGTACAGTTTGCCGTGATCTGCCTCCAGCTCGGCTCGCCGGCTCGTGATCTCCAGGATCACTCGATCTACCGTAGAGCGAATCATATCGTCTGCCGCCTGCTCAGCCTGGGCGACTCTCACGTTGCTCACGACGACTAACGCAAGCAAGCAAATGCTAAGAGAGGAGTTTTTTATCAGATGGAATAATCGCAATGGCTTATCGTCGATGATGTTTTTGCTCCCGCTATTCTCTGAGATTAACGGGCTGAGGACAAATGGCGTTTTTATGTCGTCGCTAAAAAGGACGAGTGATCAATATAAGTCGCGGAAGCAGTGTGAGAGAAGCCAGCAAGGCAATCGCCATACCCAGCGCGGTTAATAACCCAAAAAAGATCGTTGGCAGGAAGTTCGAAAGCACCAGGATCGAGAAACCCACGATAATGGTAATCGCGGTGTAGAAAATGGCTCTGCCAATATTCGCGTGACAATAATGAAGCGTGCTGACGTAATCCTGAAGTCGAGGTAATTCACTACGGAATCGATAAAGGTAGTGGATGCTGTTATCCACAGCGATGCCTAGGGTGATCGACGCGATGGTGATCGTCATCATATCCAGCGGAATCTGTGCCCACCCCATGACCCCCAGGATAACGGCAGCAGCAAGCAGATTAGGAACAATCCCAATGATCGCGAGCTTCAACGATCGAAAGAGCACGAGCAGCATAGCCGCAATGCCGAGCATCACCACACCGAGACTCAGGATTTGTGATTCGAAGAGACTCTGAAGCATATTGTTGTAGAGAACCACAAGTCCCGAAATCTGCACACGCTCTGGCGATAGTCCGAGCTCCTGCTCTAGCCCCGCGCTGATCTCGCGCAGTAGGTCGGCCCGACGCAAATCCGGCAGCGAATCCTTCACTCGTGCCGTGAGCCGAACCTCGTTGGTGTCAATCGATACATAAGGCGTTAACAGAGCCTGCTTCAAGTCTTTGGGCATGCGTTTGTACAGAACGGCGAGCTGGAAACTATCAAAGCTCTCCCGGGTAACCGATTCCCCAACGCGAATCAAAGAGGCCAGCGATAACACTTGCCCCACCCCATAACGACTGGCCAAAAAGTCATGGGCATCTGAGACCGTTTTTATTTTCTCTGGCGTGAACCAATAATCAACCGGGTCACCTTCTGAAACCGTGCCAAGAAGAAGATCCAGCTCACTATCACCACTCGCCTCGGCCGTCTCCGACAGATCGTTCTGTGATTCAAACTTAATCAACACATCCAGTGGCGTGGTTCCACCTAACTTTCGATCGATGAGTTCAAGCCCCTGATAGATCTCTGTGTCTTTCCCAAAATAGTTAATGAAGCTGTTTTCCACCTCAAGCCTCGAAATACCCACTCCCCCAAGCGCCGCCGCGACCAACGAGATCGAGATTACCCAGGCGCCTCGTTCAGCAGATATTCGAGAAAGCCACCCCGTCATTCGGGTCCCAGGCGCAGCCTGCGGGCCGGGTCGACGCGCGGTGCCCAGTACCGACGCAATCGCTGGGAAAAATAAGAAGGACGTAAGAAACGTGACCACCAGACCCAAAGACATCATCCACCCGAAGTCGATGACCGGCTTGATACTGCTCAACACCAACGAGCCAAACGCAAGAATGGTTGTTAATGCCGTATACAGACAAGGCCAGACCATCTTGGCCATCGTGGCCGACAGGCATTCTCCGTGAGACCAGTCATGGTGATCCGAGGCAAACTGCCGGTATCGAACGATGAGATGAACCGTCATCGACATCGTCAGGATCAACATCAAAGAAATAAAATTGGAAGAAATAACGGTCACCTGCCAGCCGGCCACGCCCAGCAATCCGATCATGGTGATGCCCGCATAGACACAGCTGGCCAGAGGCAGAAATACCCAGCGAATCGAGCGAAAGATAACTGCCAGCATTACGATCAAAAACACTAGGACACCAGCCCCAAAATTAACGAGATCACTTTTGATAAACGTGATCATGTCGTCTGCGATCATCGTGACCCCGCCCAGCATCAATCGGCCGAGCGCCTGATGGGCTTCCAGGGTCTTTCGAATATTGAGGATCATCTCGTGATTCGCTCGATCCGTTTGATCTTTGACTTGTTGGTAGGCGGTCGAGACCTGTCGAAACCGAACGGCGGTTACGGTCGAACTATCGCCTTCGCGGATGGCCATGGAGAGGCGTCGCCTCTCACTTTGAAGTTTTTCAAATTCGGGTGCGGGTCGAACATTTAGTCGCAGTGCTGTTACCGCGCCATCAGCACTGATCACGAGCTCGGAAAATATGGGGCTGCCCACCAACTCTTCTCGCGCCTTTCTAAGATCCACATCTGTGTCACGTAAGGTTCGATACCCCGAAGCAAGCTCTGTCAGCGATCCCTCACCCTGGGCAAGCAGGGGCACATCGAGCAACGAGTTGACCGAATCGATACCGTCAATCTCGGCAAGCTCCTGAGCGAGCTGATCGACGCCGTCAAGCGTAGACCTAGAGAACAAGGTATCCCGCGGGGTCAGGGCCACGACGAGAAAGCCGCTCGACTGGTAACGCTCGGAAAGCTCTCTAAAAACTTTCAGATCTTTATCATCCTCAAGCAATAGCGAATCGGCAGAGGCATCAAGGCGGAATTCTTTTGCATTCCAGCCAAAGTAGCCGATGCTGAGCGCCAACAGCACGATGATGGGCCAGGGGCGATCGATCACCCAGCGCCGGTAAAAGTCAGGCAAGATGGTCATTGATGAGCCAAGAGATCGTTAAGGATGCGCGCCTGCTGCGCGTCGGTATATGCGGATTTTTCATCCGTGAAGATAAGCGCCTGATTCTTAGATTGAGCGTGGCGCATTGACTCTATAAGGTTTCGCATTTGGGGAAGGTCGATACACGAAGAATACACGACCGAATCCAAAGCGGATTTGCCGGGCGTGACATCATCAAAACGCGAGCCCGGCTCAACGGGCTCGTTGATCCGTGAGTGGTCCCCCTCAACACAAAAAGAAGCGTGTTTGAGATCGGCGGGAATGATGAGGGGCGGTTTCGAATGTTGCCCTGAAATCCTTTTTGGCCGGTAGAGAAATGCATCGAGTTGCCCGTTAAATAAACGCTCCGTGGCTCGTAACGTCAGTCCGTAATTGTCGTCGGTTTTAGCCACTAAAGGCGTCCGATCAAGTTCTAGGATAAACCGAAATGCCGGATCCGTATCTTCCAGCCAGCGTTCGATTTTTCCGGCATCCACTTCATAGGAAGCTGGGATCACAACAATCCGAAAATGGTTGGCGTACCAGGATAAGCGCCATTCGGGTGGGAGATTTGGATCATAAAACGAGGTGGACTCGTTAGCGTGACGCCAACCGTAGGTACCAATTCGAATTTCACCTGTCATAACGCCCATCAGCCATATGGCCGCTTCCTGCTTTCCTTTAGAATAACCGCTACCGAGCAGTATTCTCGATTTCGACAATGCTGTCTCGATCGAAGGTATCCCAAAAGCCGTCCTGTCATGAACGAAAACGCTTTTCTCTCAGACGCCAAAGCCGTAATCGATTGCGAGCGCGATGCTTTGGGCAGAATCAGCGCGGGCCTCGGCGACACATTTGTGGATGCCTGCCGCGCGATTCTGAATTGCCAAGGTAAAGTCATCGTCACCGGGATGGGTAAATCCGGTCATGTTGGCGGAAAAATCGCGGCCACCCTAGCGAGTACCGGCACTCATTTTTCGTCCATCCAGGCGAGGCAAGCCATAGCGACCTTGGCATGATAGGCGCCCACGATGTAGTTCTTGCAATTTCAAACTCGGGAGAGACGCCGGAAGTTCTGACCATTCTTCCCATGATTAAGCGAATGGGCGTCACCCTGATCGCCATGACAGGTCAGGCTGGGTCATCTTTGGCTCAGATTGCCCAAGTCACCCTAGACATTGGCGTGGAGCGCGAAGCCTGCCCTCATAACTTAGCGCCGACCGCAAGCACCACAGCCACTCTCGCGCTCGGCGACGCACTGGCTGTTGCCGTTCTGAAAGCACGGCACTTTACTGAAGAGGATTTTTCACGCGCCCATCCCGGTGGAGTTCTGGGAAGGCGTCTACTCGTTTTTGTTGAAGACCTCATGCATGCCGCGGAGGATATGCCGCTCGTGGACAGTCAGGCCTCAATGGCAGACGCCATTTCTGAGATGTCCTCAAAACGGCTGGGTATGGTTGGGATAACCGACAACTCAGGTCGCTTGGTGGGAATCTTTACCGACGGCGACCTACGGCGCACACTCGGTCAACGCGTTGACATCCATGCGAGTATCGTTGCCGACGTGATGCGATCCTCCCCTCAGACGATATCGCCCACAGCGCTGGCAGCTGAAGCCCTTCAGCTGATGCAGAGCCACTCGATCAACGGACTCTTCGCAGTGGATGCAACGGGCCGCCCTGTCGGCGCCCTCAATGCACTGGATCTGATTCGAGCGAGGATTCTTTAGACGGATGAGGCAATATCTCGAGCGAGGCGTCCTGATTGGGGTCCTTGGTCTGATGGCGGCTCTTGGAATCTGGATGCAGGTCAGTTTGCTGGAGCCAAACACGGCTACCCCGCGCGCCGGACCCGGCCATGACCCCGACTATTACATTCAAAACTTCACCGCCACCGGACGCGACGACGCTGGGGTTATATATGTCCTGAAGGCTGAACGCCTCGTTCATTTTCCCGATGACAATACAGCGCTCTTGGATTTCCCCCACTTGATTCAATACGATGATGGTCAGCCCGCTCGCGAGACGACCAGTGACTCCGGCTGGATGTCGGGTGATGGAAGCGAAATCCCTGCTCACCGGGAACGTCGAGTGGAAGCAACTCAAGACAGCTAACGATCCGGAAGCGTCACTTACGAACACCAGCGACTTCTGGTGAAACTCAAGCGAGGGCTAACCGACGCCTTTCAAAGTGGGTTTGGTAAAATTTTTCGTGATGAACCGATTCTTCTTACTCATATTCGCGGGCGCTTTGTTTCCCGTCGAACTATCGCTGGCGCTCATATCCGACCGAGACCAAAAGTGTGCTGGTCGAAGCGGACGAAGTCGAGATGGACTTCGGCAGCGGCAAACGAATCTACCGAGGAAATGTATCGGTCAAACAGGGCACGATAAGAATCATCGCCGATCAAATCGAGCTCTTCTATAAGGGCGAACAGCTGGATCATGGCGTTGCTACCGGGAATCCCGCCGTTTTTCGTCAACGTCCCGAAGGCAAGGATCATGACGTCGTCGGCACCGGCAAGACAATCGAGCTCGACGAAGTCAATAACATCGTGACATTCATAACCGATGCGCAGCTGCGCCAAGATCGCGATGCAATCGAAGGCGACCGTATCGTCTACGACATGGGTCGCGACAAGATGATTGTGCGAGGCGGCGATAACGCACCTACGCGCACGACACGCTCTGGGGAAGATGCCGCGACCGTCCTCGCCACAAAGAGTGACAATGGTCGTCCACGCATGGTGCTGCAACCCGAATCGGGCGAGCCTTCAGGTTCAGCATCCGCTTCGAAAGCCGCAGCTGCAAGCAGCGGTGCGGGGACTGGCTCGGGTCAGCCGGCATTTATAGGCGGCAGCTCTCCCGTGTTCGCAGCTCGAACCATGGCCAGCACTTCGCTCGGCACCTTGCCCATGGGGACGGCGATTCGGGTTGTTCGCTCCTCAGACGGCTGGGCGGAAGTCAACGCTTCCCGGGCGGTGCGTGTCTGGGTTTATGGAAAATTCGTGTCGTCTCGCTCGGGTATCGGCTCGGTGACAGGCTCTGCCGTGCGTATTCGATCGACTCCATCACCGGTGCAGACTCAGTGCTCGGTGAGGTCAACGCCGGCGACACGGTGGAGGTTCTAGAGACGTGGCGATTGGAAGCAATTACAGCGCCTGTAACCGTGCGCGTCTGAATACCCGCGAGCCGCGTCGAAACAGCCGCTGATCTTGACCGGTGGAATACCGAATGGCGCGAGCAATCTAAGTCCGGATCCTCCAATTAATCTGCTATCTCGTTTTACTCGGCACGCCAGCATCTACCAGGCACCACCGCAACGCAAGGCCTGATTAAACGTTTTGGTCGGACAACCGTTGTTGATAATGTCGATGTAACTGTGAGCGGCGCGGCGGGTATCGCGTTTTGCTGGGCCCAATGGCGCAGGCAAAACAACCTGCTTCGCAGTTTGTGGCCTGGTTTGACGCGATGGCAGGAAAGATCCTGCTCGACGGGCAGGACGCCAAGTCACTTACCGATGCACGAGCGCGCCCGAAAGGCATCGGCTACCTGCCTCAGGAGGCATCAATCTTTAGACGCCTCAGCGTTCAGGAAAACCTGCTCGCGGTCCCTCCCGAGGCCGTGCCCGGACTAGACGGCTGAACGCGAGCGGCAGGCGGACGACATGCTCGAAAAATTTGGAATCCTCACAAATCCCGATCAGACTACCGGATACAGCTTATCCGGCGGCGAGCGCAGACGTCGAGATTGCCCGTGCAGTCTCGCTGCAACCTCCTTTATGCTGCTCGATAGAACCGTTCGCGAAGAGGATCGACCCTATCTCGATTATCGACATTCAGCGACTGACAAGCGATCTCAAGGCTATATGGGCATTGGTGACATCATCACGGATCACAATGTCCGAGAGACGCCTGGGTATCTGTGACCGCTATATTCTTACGCAGGGCGTGTTCTAACCGAAGGGTCCTCGGAACACATCCTTGCGCATGAGGAGGGTGCGCTCGTGTTGGGTACAGGCTTTCGGCTGTAGCTGCCCCGGGCGCTGCCCTGTTATGAAAAAGAAACGCCCTGCCTTCGCCAAACCCAGCGGTTGCAGCTGAATACTCAGCTCGCGATCTCTAAGTTGCTTCAATTGGGGCCGCGCCGAGATCGATCTCGGTTAAGCGCGGCACTTGACATAAACCCGCTCCTTGGGGAGAACAGCGTAAGCATTAGCGATGCTTGGCTTCCGACGCTGGCGCTTTTTCGACGACTCGAATCGGAGTCAGACGCAGCTACACAGGCGACGAGCGGCTCGGCGAAACACCCTCACAGGACGCTGCACATGAAGAAACCCGTTGGGATGAAGGGCTTATTCGCGCCCCGTTGATTCCGATTTCGACTTCTCAAGCGAGCCTGATCAGTCGATGTCGAGCAGACCCGGGCAACGTCTTGCGACAGAAACTTACGCTTGCCGAGCTCGCCTCATCGATTGAACGAACGGATAACCTTATCGCCAACGCGCTGATTCAGATCTTTGGATGAGAAGAGGCTGCCAGGTAGCAAGCCATCTGGAGATTCGCGCGATATAATGAGCCACCTTCGTCCTACCGATGAAGATATGATTGCCGTCCTTCACTTGATTCAAAGTATCGCCGTACCCGGTGTTATTGGCGCTCGCGATTTAAGGAGTGCCTGCTTCTGCAGTTGGCAATCACGATCTTATCCACACCAGGCCTTTCTGCCGCAGGAAATGATCGATAAGCATGTCTTTATTGGCATCCCATACCTACCCTGCGCTTATGGAACAGACGGGTGAGGAAAAATCCGGCCTGGCCAAGCTATTTCGCTCATTCAATCTCTAGACCCCAAAGCGGAGAACAAATTTCACCCAAACCAACCGAGTCATCATTCCAGACGTAATCGTCAGGAACGTCGAAAATAACTGGGGTCGTTCAGTTGACTCGCCGCGATGGCGCAGAATTTTCCATCAATGAGAGTTATCGGGACTATCTCAAAAATTGCCTGACATGAAACTCGGCAGTACACATAAGAGATCATATGAGAGAGGCCCACGGGTTCGTCAGGAGCTTGGAGCAACGCGATCAGACGATATTACACGTGTGGCCGAAGCGATCGTCGCCACTCAGCACGACTTTATGACCTCGGGAGATCGCTGGACTCCGCCGCACGACGAGTGCAGAGATGTCTCCGGACCTTGGACATTCATGAATCCACGGTCTCGCGGGCTGATAAAAGAACCTGTTAACACCACTTGGCGTGTACCCGTTCAAGCATTTCTTTTCATCGGGCTGGGCAATCGATCTGGGGTCCGCGTTTCGGCGCAGGCAGCCTCGGCCCAGGATTCGTAAAGTGATAAGAATCGAGCGTCCACGATCGCCCGATCGGCGATGGGGCATTGGCGCAAATTCTCGGCGCTGAGGGCATCCCGATCGCCCGCAGAACCGTCGCTAAATACCGAGACCAGATGAACATCCCCCCGCGGCCTGGCGCCGGGGCCTTCGCTAACCTGGGGCGGTAAACGCACTCATGGACCTCATTATTGCAGTCGCTTGTATCGGTCTTCGGACGCCATCAAGCAATACATTGGGAGAAAGTACAACGCGTCGCGAGCCATGCCAGGCCAGTCGTGACGCCCATGTTGTTCTCACATGTTGAAAAAATAATAACGATGCAGGAATCCCGCGGTCACCTTATCGGGCGCCCAAATCCATGCCAGGGCGCAGGCCTCGGACATGTATGGCGCCATCGATGCCATGACAGAAAAACTTGATGCACCATAACTTCGAAAGCACAAAAGATCGCGGCGCTGATCACCCACCAAAAAGACGGCGGCATCAAGCGTATTTTGGAGGAGTCGTGATCGAGCGGCGCGCGTGGTCGAGGCCGCGTCGAAGGGCCCCCTAACAGATTTTCTGAGCCGTGATCGCGTCGCGGTCGCGGTCAAGGTCTCGAGCAAGAAGCGCATGCTCGAGGAGATGGCGGAGCGCTTGTCCCGTCACCTCCCCGATATGGACCAGCAAACCGTTTTCTCAGTGCTCAATGAACGAGAACGACTGGGCAGCACCGGTATCGGCAACGGCATTGCGATCCCTCACGGGCGACTCAACGGACTCTCAGAACCCATCGCCGCGGCAATTAAGCTCGGCAAACCGCTGGATTTTGACGCTATTGATGACCAGCCGATTTCGCTCGCGATCGGCCTTTTGGTGCCCGCCGAGGCCACAGACCAGCACCTGAAAATCTTGGGAGAGCTGGCGCATGCCTTCTCCCAGGAGGAGTTCCGAAAAGCGCTTTTCAATTCGGTGGATGCTGATCAGCTTTTTCATCTGCTCTCCTGAATAGTCTGTTAAGGCTGGTGCCCGCGATCTCGAATTTAGCGAGACCTATCCAAATAAGCTGACGGAACCAAAGGCTCTACCTGAAGGCCCTTCTTCATGACCTCGAGCATTGAATTAGAAATCATCAACCGCCTCGGGCTACACGCAAGGGCCTGTGCCAAGATGGTCAAGACCGCTGCGCAGTTTGAAAGCACCATCACGCTTTCAGACGGCAAGGCCCGCGCGGATGCCAAGAGCATCATGCATCTGATGATGCTGGCCGCGTCCCAGGGGACTCAAATCACGCTCAGCGCGGAGGGCTCTGACTCCGATCAGGCGATTGATGCAATACGGCAGTTGATTCAGGATCGGTTCGGAGAAGACGAATAATGTACTCCCTGCACGGCACAGGAATAGGTCGAGGCGTCGCGGTCGGAACGGCGCTTATCTGGGACCAGAACCGCAGCACCATACCCACGCATCGGCTTGCCGCCGCCGAGATCGACAAAGAAATCGCCCGCTTCACCCATGCCATAGCGCTGGTTCGCTCTGAGCTTAAACGCGTACAGGATACGCTGCCTGACTCTGCCCCACCCGAGACCGCAGCATTTATTGACGTCCATCTCATGATGCTGGATGACCCTGTGATCGCGAAAGAGCCCATCACGTCCATTTCAGAGCAGAGAGTCAATGCCGAATGGGCGTTGAAGAATCATAGCGACACCCTGATCGCTTTCTTCGATGGGATTTCCGACCCTTACCTCAGGACCAAGAAAGAAGATGTCGCTCAAGTGGTGGATCGAATCATGGACGTACTTCTTCGATCCGATACCGTCGCTCCACACGGGGCGCAGGATATTGATCAGCCGCTCGACGGGCGAATTATCGTAGCTCGAGATGTGAGCCCTGCCGATGCCATTATGCTGCGGCATCGCAATATGGCGGCTTTCATCACAAGCCTGGGAGGACCAATTTCGCACACGGCTATTCTTGCCCGAAGCTTAGGCATCCCCGCGATTGTGGGCATGCACGAAGTGCTCAGCACAATTAGGGACGGTGATTCTCTTATTGTGGACGCCGCCAGTGGTGCCGTCATTATCGAACCGGATGCCAACGCACTGGATTTTTTTAAAAGGCGAGAAGACGAGCACCGGGATCGGCAAAGCCGTCTTGCGAACGTTCTTAGCCACAAGATCATGACCCAGGATAATGAGCCTGTGACCTTGCTCGCGAATATAGAGCTACCCGATGACCTGGCAGCACTTGGAGACAGTGGCGCGGCCGGGGTAGGCCTCTACCGAACAGAATTTCTATTCATGAATCGGGATGAGCCGCCGAGTGAAGAGGAGCAATACGAAGCCTATTGCCATGTTTTGAAGTCTGTTCAAGGGCCCGTGACTATTCGCACGCTCGATCTCGGTGCCGACAAACAGGTTGGTGGAGGTCGGGTAGAACCCAAGGTCCAGATGACGCCGGCCCTTGGCCTTCGGGCGATTCGGCTCTGCTTAAGCGAGCCATCGTTATTCAAGCCGCAGCTTCGAGCTATTTTTCGGGCCGCTGTTTTTGGTCAAGCAAGAGTCATGATTCCCATGCTCTCGAGTCTTCAAGAGCTTGAACAAAGCCTCGCCATCATCCGCGAAGTCCGAGCAGAACTTGAGCGTGAAAATATCCCCTTCAGCAGCGAGGTACCGATCGGAGGAATGATCGAGGTCCCTGCCGCAGCAATTTCTGCTGATCTTTTTGCGCGAAAACTCGACTTCCTCTCTATCGGAACCAATGATCTATCCAATATACCCTCGCCATTGACGCGTCGATGACAGCGTTAACTTCTTATACGATCCTCTCCATCCCTCGGTGTTGCGGCTGATCCAACGGTTCTCGCTGCCGTTGGCGCGACAGGTATCCGGTTGCCATGTGTGGCGAAATGGCAGGAGATACCCACTTTACGCGCCACCTTTCCTGGGACTGAGAGAGTTCAGCATGGAGCTGTCACAGATGCTCGAGGTTCGCCGCAGATACTGGAAAGCCGAATCGAGAGCGTAAGCCGCTGGCGAGAACCATTCTGCTCGCACTGTCATGAACCCACCAACACATCGAGTTCATCAATGCAAAGGTCCGCATGAGCGGCTGCGCGTCAGCGAACTTTGCGCTTCGTTCTTAACAGTATGGCGCCCGAATTACTGAGGGCTGCGGGTAATCGTTGATCCTGGAGCGCCGCTCGCCCATAGCGCCTTTGTCGTAGCCGAGCATGGAGACGGAGTAATTTCTTCGTCAGCTTCACATCAGCGAGCAAGAATGGTCGCTGGTAGCGCGAGAAAGGTCATCCCGCGCATTTGATTGAAGGTCCGTCGGTTATTGGAGGGGTTGTCACTCAGCGGCCGGTCGCCGCCGGGCAGACCCGCAAAGCGCTACCTCTAAGGCGGGCCAGTAACCCAGGTTCGCTTCCGAGCAGGGCTCAGTCACCCGATTGACGGTTGCACACCCCTTTTTCAACCGCCATCACAGCGGCCTCGACTCCGGGAATGCACCCCCAGTTTCCGGAGGATTGCCTTGACATGCAGTTTGACGGTCCTATCCGAAATATTATCAGATTTCGGGCAATCACCTTATTGCTCTGACCCTCGGACAGATGACAGAAAGGATCTCATGCTCACGCGGTGTGAGGCTACTAAACGGCTTCGAGTTCATCCTTTTCTCTCGCCGGTCCCCGTGACGCACGAGATCCGTTACACTCGTGAGCGAGGGTGCGACGACAATTTTGCCTGCAATCTCCTGCAATGCAACGATGAGCTCGTCGGGCTCTATCACTGCAGATACCTCGGCTCCACTGCCAATGACTCAGAAAGATCACCCTCGTCGGCACTGGTTCTGTGAGCATCACTGCGGAATATCAAACCCTCGCCAATCATCTGTCGCAGAAACCGTCAGTCCGCAAGATCGGGCATTCGCAGATCCAGCAGCACCACATCCGGCTTGTGCGCGTTATTGGCGATTCCCTCTTCGCCATCCGCAGCCGCACCCACGACCTCATTCCTTCGCTCGAGGGAGGCCTTTAAGGCCGACTCGAAAAGCGCGTGATCATCTATGATGACTATCTTCATTCTGGGTTTTAAAGATCTATTCGTTGCCACACGGGTTCCTCGCCGGCCGCTCCAATAACTAACTCCGCATTTATTGACGCATGCACGCTCTCGCATAATCGAAAGCCCAATGGTGGTCTCTCGATACCTGGCGCGTCCTCACCCGACATACCCTCCCCATCATCTTCAATGATAATGCGGCATCGACCACGGGCGTCTTGACTCAATAATACCCGGACCATATGCGCGGCGCTGTGTGGCACATTAGCCAAAGCCTCCTGAACAATACACCCAGAAGCTGGCCTCGACTCTGGGGGCACTCTGCGGCTCAATGCCCTGATTTTGAAAGCACCACTTCGATCCCGGCTTCTTTCTCAGCCGAGAGAGGAGTCGCGAATTCCGGACACCAGTCCATGCTGGCTCAGGGGCCGAAAATGCGCAATCAACTCCCGAGTTCGACATTCGCTTCATCAATGCTGCTTTCTGTTCGCTCCATCTCTTGCCAATTGCCCGTTCGCTGTCCTGACGCAGCGTATCGTCAAGCACTCTAATCTGGAACCTTCAGGCTTGGTAGGTTTGCGCCAGCGAATCATGCAGTTCATTGGCGAGCTGGGTTCCTCCTCCAGCCGATCTCGTTGCGCTTGCAGCTCGCGGTCACGCTCGTCCCCAGACGAGCGCCTCTCCACTCTACAATCGATCGACGTTCTGTGAAAGATCACCTCTAGCACGAGAGCGAGTATCAGAAAAACCGCGCCCGAACTCGCCCTGCCGAATCTTGGATCCCACTCGCAGGGCCATAAGCGGGCCTGAAAAGTGCTCTTCGTCCAAAGAAAACGCCAGGAAGCAAAGGGCCTGTGCCGCCGCCGCTAGGAGCCGGTAAGATGCCCCAAGACATGCGGGATGCAGCGCCACAATCAACAGCATCGTAACCGAAGGATTGAGGCCGCCATAATCGCCAGGCCAGCGCATTTCGCTGGACTCACGAGGCGCTTGAGAGTCCTGCGACTTGGCATCCGACATCAGCGGACACTTCCGGACGCGAATACGTCCAGCAACATGTCCGGTGGCTCGCTGCGTGTGATCCCATCGCAAGACCCAGCTTGTGATGACACCCTGCGTGCATCATTAATCGGACGTTGGGCAATCGGGCCGAAGTCGTATCGGGAGGCGAAAATGTGATCATTGGGGTTCAAGAAGATGAACTGGGCATCCGACTCGTTTCTCAGGCCGATCAAAATCAAGATCGCATCAGTAGTCAAACTGGTGGGCGCGATGGCAATCCTCACCCCGTATTGATCGAGCAGGTGTCATTCTCTGTAACCTCATCAAAACCCATCGCATATTCGATCGTCCTGTCTCCCTGCGTTTCGCTGCAACCGAAGTGCACTTCCCTGCATCTGACCGATCGATCGAAACTTTGATCTGCTCGGCCGCCTGTTCCGTGACTCGAAGAAGCATCTAATTACCCTTTGCACTTGACGCCGTGCTGATCCCCCAGTTGATTCAACTTGACCCCCTAATAAATTAACAAAAGCATCAACCATTGTTTGATTTGTACGTGACGTTGATGGGCGAACCTGCGAGCTGTTCTGATCCGATCGTCACGTGCGCCATCAATCCCAAAGCCACGCTCAACAGCAAATACGGTCTGCGCGTCTTCGGCGGATGTCGAGATGGGCATGGTGAAATTCATGAACCGGCAGCACGGTTCGGTGCGGCGCTGCATAGCGGGCCACGGATGAGGCTGCTCTACTCGCAAGCGCATGTAGCCTCGGCCCACGGGTCGCGATTGGACCTCAATCACCCGGGATAATACCGACCATCTCCCCGCTCACGTCCCCGCCACCGTATCGAGCGACTCAGGCACTGGAGCCCCCACATTCCATAGACAGGCCCGCCGGCGTCGATAAAATTCCAAATCGCCTGACGCAGCGGCGCGTTATCAGACAACTCCTCGATGAAACATTCCGGGAAACCGCCGCCGATAAATAAGGCATCCACGGAAGGCAGCGCCTTGTCATTCATGCGTCGAACGGCATCAGGCGAACGCCAGCCTTCTCAAAAGCCTCAAGGTCATCTGGATAATAAAATCCAAACGCTCGATCGCGGGCGATTCCTACAGAAATAGATTCAGCATCTGCCGGGCGAGACGCATGCTGGGGGTCGCTCGCTTAACTTCCGCTGCGGGTGCTTGTCAGTGGGAGAAGGGATCAATATCCACCGCTTTCTCAACCACGTCCGCAATTGCTTCGATCCGTTGCTCGGCGCCCGTGACTTCGTTTCCCGAATGAGTCCAAGATGACGCTCCTGAATCGCCAGCGCGGGCTCGCGCCCGATCGCCCAAGGACCGAGAGCTCGGTATAGCGTTCGATAGCGGCCCTTAGCTTACTTCTTCCTGCCACGCGGGCCTGCTACCTCCGATTAAGAATGACGCCTTTGATGGACAGCGCAGGATCGAACGCGACATAACCCGTGAGTAGAGGCGCGATACCCCCGGGTGATTCCTTCAACATCGATCACCAGTATCACGGCAAATCTAAAAATCGCGGCAAGCGTCGCGTTACTGTCGGAACCCTCCACATCCACACCGTCGTAGAGGCCTTTATTCCCCCTCGACGAGAGTTACCCCGGCTCCTTGCGACCGCTCCGAAAAACTGACTTGATCTCCTCACGCGCCATGGTAAAGAAATCAAGATTCCAACACGGGCGGCCACTCGCCAAACTCAACCACATCGGGATCGATATAGTCCGGACCCTTCTTGAAGGTCGCGACGGTCTTCCCTTGCCGCGCAAGAACGCGCGACAGCCCAATACTGACCAGGGTTTTGCCTGAGGATTTATGGGCAGCCGAGATGAAAATTGATTCACGTCACGATGAGCTGCTGCTATTGCTTGCTGCTGCTATTGAAAGACAGGCGCTCGAGCAGAGGCCGGAAATGTTATTGGCTGGGCGACTGGGCCGGCGGAATGGAAGCACCCGGGTGCCTACGAGGAAAATAAGACGGCTAATGCGAATCCCCCGATCCCCAGTCCCCATTCAGGGAGACTCGACCGGTAGCTGCGACCACGCCTGTCAAACAGGACGCTGGACTCAGAAAAGCCCGACACAATACTCATCGGAAACGCCTGCCTGACCCAATGATCAAGACATAAAGCTGCACCAGCCCTCCCATAACGACCAGCGCCGCACTAAGCAGTATCGGCCCAATGCTATTAAAGCGTCGGCCGAGAAGCAGCACGGCCGGCACAAGAGTGCCCAAAACGATCTGCCCTATCCAGAATAGAGATGTATAGAGGCCTCGGACAGCAGTAAAAATAACGAAACATTCTGGCGACTGGCCGCGTACAAGATTAGTCAGGTGACTGACAATGACAAAAACGCAAACCGAAAGCACAAAGTAGCCGAGCAATCGCGCGAGCTTACGCACCAGATCCTCTGACATGGTCTCGCCTTTCAAACGAAGTACCAGCTCACCCAGCAGAAGCGTGAGCCGCCAAACGCGAGCGACATGGCGATAAACATCGGTGCGAGCAACGCGCTGTAAAAGTGTCTCTCGCAACTAAAAAGCCAAAATCGATCCCGTACCGGTGGTCAGGATAAGCCGCCATGCAAAGGCCACAGCACCGACAGACTCACAAAGCGGTTCATCCGAGGCTCAAACATCATCCACAAATAAACCGCTACGATGCCGAGAAATCCGGTGTACAAAAATATGTTCCAGGCGAATATGGATCTGAAGTTGTAGTGTGTCATGGCAACAATCAGCCGATCTGGACGTCCCAACTCAAACCAAAACACTGAGGCCGCCGGCACAGCGTCCCATTGGAGCAGGCCCGACAATCGTGAGAGCGGCTTGTAGTCGCTACGGCCGAAGACCGAGGCGAGCGACGCTACGTTCAAGTGCGCCTGATGCGGACACGATCAGAAACACAGCGAATACGTGGGGCATTCCCCACACCACGCGATTCGTCATCTTGTCACCCGTGTCCCGCGGTTCCGCTGTGGTGGGCGGGCTAGCCCGATAAGCAGAAGACGGCGGCGATCCCACACGCACTCCAGAAAGCGGCAGATGAGCGGATGGATGAAACTAAGCGAATTCATTGCGCAAACATGAGGATCAAACTGGTGTATCGCACCACGGACGTTTTTAACGCAAGCTCCAGGCCGCAGTTCGCGTGTCGCAACGGTGCTCTTTAATGTTGGAAGTTCGCCTTGCAATCCTTCAGATCCCCAAACACCAGAGCATCGTGTCCCTCCTTGTGGCAGGCTTCGACACACGCGGTTGCTCGCCCTTATCGATACGATGGACACACAGCGTGCAGCTTTCCTCCCCTTGCCCGTGGCGCATGCGGCTACCGGACAAGTCTTCGTGAATAAATGATCGCGCCTGAAAGGGACAGGCCATCTGCGCAGTAGCGGCAGCCGATACATATCTTTATCGACGAGGACGCCGTCATCCCGCCGGAATGAAGCGCCGGTCGGGCAAACATCGACGCAGGGCGGCTCCTCGCAGTGTTGGCAGACCGGGATCGATAATTCTGCCCGGTTTCATCTTTGAGATCCACCTTTCGGATCCATTGGGCGTCTGTCTCCGGACGGCCGGCTCACGATGCCGTGCTCTTCATTTCGGCGGACCGCACTCCGTGCATCCGCTTTGGCATTTATCCGTATCCGATGAGCAGCCCCCAGCGGTTGGGAAGTCACCGGTTCATCATCAGATCGCGCAAGCGCAAGAACCAAGCGAACCCCGGGGGCCAGCGCGAGTAATGCCACCCCAGCGCCCGCTTGGGTGAAAAATGCACGTCTCGGTGATGCAGCGGAATGGCTATCTGGGCGACTCATAACGGTAGTGATGGGGCTCGACTGATCTTCGACGTGGGGACTGTTGCATGACAACTGAAGCAGTCAATCTTAACCGCTGCATAAGTATGGCAGGTCTCACAAAATTCCCCCTGCGCATTCACCGGCAGGTACTCGCCGGCGGCGGTCTTGTTTGCGTGACAGTTAATACAGCCGGCCAGACTGTAACGTGGCGTTCGAATACCTTGATGTACAGTCAAATCGCGCTGGTGTGTGATGAACTCAAAATGATCTCGACGCATGATTTCCACCGGCTCAACGCGCATTGCTCACCCTTTGCGGCGGGGACCTGGGGCGTTACGACATCCGCACGAGGTGGGTACGCCAAGCCCCAGAAAAACGAAAGCGCGGATGCGGAGAATGTCTCCACGCGCTTACGGGCGCAGGCATCAAAAGCTACTTACTTCCCATGCCCATGTCAATCGATATAACCGGTCAGGCAGACATCCGCACAAATATGACAACCAATACATTTGCTGTAGTCCGTGTCGACATACCGCCCGGTGGGTGTATTCGTCTTTCCTTTCACCCCGGAACACCGCATCCTGGGGGCAAAAATCACACAGTTATCGCCTCGAACCAATCCGCAGCTCATGCATCAACCCGGACTCTGCTTTTGGCATCATCCTCCGACAAGCCATAGGTGGCGTTCCTCCAAGTGGCCAAGCACCTCCTCGGCACTGGGTACCGTAGTTGCTCTTAACTGCCGCGGTGTTTCCTGAAAGTGTCCAAAAACAACTCATCGGACGGAATAATCTCGTGTGCTGAGCGATCCTCCATAATTGTGCACGGCAAATTTGGCTTCTGGAGGGTTCCCCAGGTCTGGGTATGGTCGTATGCCGAGGGCGCAAGGGATTGCTCGTTCAATTTAGTTAGAAGATCAAAGTGATGCCATCGACCTTGGGGCGTCGGACCTGATCCTCGCCTTTCAGGTAATGGTCAACACTTTGGGCCGCAATCGCCGCCTGACCGATCGCCGGTCAGTAGAAATGTGGTCGCACGATATCTCCTGCGACAAAAATGGCCGGCGCGATTAGGCACCTGGAAAAAACGATCTGCGTCAATCAGAAGTGACGCTCATGCCCCATCTCTCGATGCCGGAGAGATTCTGCCCGCCTGGCCGATTGCTGAGACAATCAGATCCGCTTCGACCTCGAACTCTGTGTCCTCAAGCGCGGTGGGAATGCTTTCGCGATTTCGCACTTTGGCAAGGCGGGGGGTAGCCCGACCAGACGCATCGCGAATGAGCGCGACGGGCATCACCCCGTTCAGGATTGTGACGCCCTCGGTCAGCGCATCATCGACTTCCTCTTCGGTCGCCGTCATGCTCGATCGCTCGAAGAGCGCTGTCAACGTCACCTGCGCACCCTGGCGCGCGGCAACCATGTGAGTCATGCGCCGTAGCCGCCGATCACCTTCGGGCTCTATCCTTTCATTAATGCGCTCAATCTTTCCGAGGCGCCGGGCCACCGATACCACGTCAATCGAGGTATCGCCGCCACCGATGCAGATAACTTTCTCAGCCGTCACTTTCATCAGCCCTTATTGAAGGCATCGAGAAACAACGCCCGATACGCAGTTCCGTATCCTGCCAGCCTTCAACCGGTAACCCCTGCCGCGCTGACAACCCACGGCCCAAACGATCGCATCAAACTCATTCTCCAGATCTTGAATCGACACGTCTTGGCCTACCCGAACACCGGTTCGCACGTCGATATCGCCAAGCTCAATAATCCGCTCAATTTCTCGATCGAGCCTCTCCCGCGGGGTGCGATATCCGGGGATGCCGTAACGGAACATCCCGCCGAGTTGCTCTTGTGACTCAAGAATGGTCGAGGCATGGCCCAGTCGGCGCAGCTGATAAGCCGCCGCGAGACCGGCCGGCCCGCCGCCGACAATCGCGACCCGCTTGCCTGACACAGCCGGTGCGGGTTCGAAGCGATAGCCTTCCGTAAACGCGGTGTCGCCGATGAACTGCTCGACCGAGTTAATGCCGACAAAGTCATCGACGTTATTACGGTTACAGCCGTCCTCGCAGGGTGCCGGACATACCCGACCCATCATGGCGGGAAACGGATTGGCGTCAGTCGCTCGTCGAAAGGCGTACTCTTGCCAAGTCATCCCCTCGGGCGGACGCTCCATGCCGCGAACGATTTGCAGCCAGCCACGAATATCTTCACCGGACGGACAACTGCCCTGACAGGGAGGCGTTCGATGCACATACGTCGGGCACTTGTGCGAGTGATCCTCATTGAAGATCTGCTTTTTATAGTCCTGCCATTGATGCTCGCCATCAGCAAACTTGCGGAAGGTTAGTTTCTTGGTGTGTTCTTCAGACGCTGCCATCGCGATGTCCTTTGCTTTTATCTATAGAGTTCTCGAACCCGTCACTGTTCGCTGTCAAAAACCAGCGCATCGCCCACCAGCTGATGCACGCTGATAATCATGTCCATACCCATACCGTAATGCGGGAGCACTTTAGAAAACTGGCTCTTGCAGATTGCACAGATTGCCGCCATGTGCGTCACGCCATGGGATTCAATAACCTGCTGCAAGGCCTGCGCGCGCGGCATCGCACCCTTCACCCGAAGCTCGAGCAGATCGTCCGTTAAAAGACCCCCGCCGCCGCCGCAACAAAACGTATGTTCGTGGATGGTATCGGGCGCCATGTCGACGAAATGCCGGCACGACGCCTGAATCAGATCCCGCGGAATCGTGAACTGCCCGCCCGGCGTTGATCCAAGCCGGGAGCCGCGGGATACGTTGCACGAATCATGAAAGGTCACCACCTTGTCGTCGTTCGCCTCCGGATCCAGCTTCAGGGCGCCGCGCTGAAGAAGATCATGGGTGAATTCACAGATGTGCTGCGGGACCGGGTAGGCCGGGTCCAAAAAATCAAATGGACCGATGAGCGTGTTCCAAAAACTGTAGGCCACTCGCCAGGCGTGCCCGCACTCGCCCACGATTATTCGCTTCACGCCAAGGTCGAGCGCCGCCTGCCGAATACGCTGAGCGACCTTCTGCATGTTTTCGTAGTTACCGATAAAGATCCCGAAATTGGCCGCTTCCGAGGCATAAGAACTTAATGTCCAGCTTAGGCCGGCCTGATGAAATACCTTAGCGTATCCAATCAGCCCATCCACATGGGGCTCTGCAAAAAAGTCTGCCGAGGGGGTGACGAGCAGCACGTCCGCTCCCTGCTGATCAAGCGGAAACTTGACCGGTACGCCGATGTCTTCTTCGACCTCCTCTTCGAGCCCCTCCAAGGTGTCGGCCAGTGCCGGCTCCGGTAAGCCCAGGTTATTGCCTATCGTATGGACCTTTCCGATGATCTCATTTGAATACTTTTGTCCTACGCCGATTGACGCGAGAATTTCGCGGCCTGCCATTGTGATTTCGGCAGTATCGATCCCATAGGGACAATACACCGAGCATCGCCGACATTCTGAGCACTGATGGTAGTAGCTGTACCAGTCATTGATGACGTCCTCCGTCAGCTCTACCGCCCCCACGAGCTTGGGAAACCACTTTCCTGCCGGCGTGAAATAGCGTCGATACACCTTGCGCATCAGATCCTGACGCGCCACCGGCATATTCTTGGGATCACCGGTGCCGAGGTAGTAGTGGCATTTGTCGGTACAGGCGCCGCACTTCACGCAAGCATCCATAAAGACCTGCAACGAGCGGTAGCGTCCCAACAGCTCGCCCATTTTTTCGAGTGCGACGTCCTGCCAGTTCTCGACCAGCTCTCCGGGAAATCCGAGCGGCTGCTGGTGCTCTGGCTTCGCGACAAACGGCTTGCTATGCGCCATCGCGTCAGGCTTGACTGCCGGAGCGCTTACCCAAGCATTGAGTTCAGGCGTCTCAAATTCAACCTTGGCCATACGCTACGAAACCTGTGATGAATCGGAGCGACTGCCCGACAGATTTTCGGTCCAAGCCGCCACGTGCCGCTGTTCTCTGGGGTTATCGCGCATATTTCGAGTCGGGCTGAAAAATACACCCGGCGCGTGCAGCAACTTACTGAAAGGGAAGATCAGTAGAAGCGAAACGACGAGAGACAAATGCACAAGGAGCAGCGGGTCCGCCGGCAGGGGCTGCCAGTCGAGGCGAACAAGACCCAAAGCAAAAGCTTTGACCGCGACGATGTCGGTGTGGGCGACATATTTCATCGCGATCCCCGAGCCCGCGATGGCAAGCAAGAGCGCCAGCATGAGATGATCAGAGGGCGCGCTGATATACCGAATTCGATCAACCAGCACGCGCCTCGCCCAGAGGCCGGCGAGCCCCAAAAACATCGCGATTCCGGCATAGACGCCAATCCACTGAATCATCACCACCCAGCCCCAGACCGGCTCCGTGAAGTACCGAAGATGGCGCGCGAGCGAGATCAGCATCCCAAAATGAAAAAGCCAGCCGAACAGCCAGCTCCATTTGCTGCCCTTGAATAAACTCTCGAAAAAAACGACCTCGCGAAACATCCGCGCGGCCACGCCGCGTCGGGTGATCGGTGCCGGCGTTGTCGGAATAACCAGCGGCGCGGGTGTACGCGCGTATCGGCGAATCCGACTGGCGAGACCCAGCACGAAGACCGCTGTCGCCAGGTAAAAAAGTCCCGCGAATATCGAACCTAGCAGCACAGGGGCAATTGGCTAGGAGAAAGGAAATAAGCGATGATGAGGACGCGAAAGTAGCGGCACCGGGGAGGTTTCGCTACCGATAAAACCACGCTGTGCTACTGCCGCTGGCAACAGTCACAGCGTGGTGCGTCCCGAGCGCTTAGACGCAGCCCGTGGGCTTTGGCAAACCGGCGTACTTACAGGCCTGTTTCGCGGGGCCGTAGGGAAAAAGCTCGTAAAGATACTTGCTGTTGCCTTTATCTTTGCCTAACTTTTTACCGATAGCCTTGGTAAGAACCCGCACCGCCGGAGCGATCTGATACTCGTCGTAGTATTCGCGCAAAAAGTTAATCACCTCCCAGTGATTCTCACTGAGATCGCAATCGTCTTCTTTTGCCATGTAGGCCGCTACATCAGAATTCCACTCACCGAGATTAGACAGATAGCCTTCCTCATCGGTCTCGTAGGTTTTGCCATTTAGCTCGAATGCCATTTCAGACTCCTTTTTTTCGTGTGCCTAAGTCGTGTGTTAAAAATCAAAGCCAACTTTGAACCTTGTCATTGGCGCATGCCAATTCCACAAATCCCTCGTAGTCGACCACCTCAATGCCGGATATCAGGCGATCTTCCGCTAGGCCGCGTGCCTTCAGATCCGGGCCGAGGGCGTAAACCTTCACGCTCTTAAGAGCGTCTTCAACCATCGCGGCGTGAGCGCTGCCCGCCAGGCCACCGTAAACGCCGTCCTCAATCAGCAGAACGTCGCTGCCCTCACGGGCGAGCGATAAACACGTTTTCAGACTTGACGCTTCGAAAGGTGATTTGTTTACGGTATGCAGCATGGCGATCCGCCTAAAAATTCAAAATGACGTCTTGCTCTTCGAGCAGGTCGAGTTCTGCGCGACTCACCACCCGGATTGATGGCTTCTCGGCCCAGTCCTCGTCCTCATCTTCCCAGGTCAGCGGCATGAGATCGTCTTCGCTCAGGCCACGCTCCTCGAGGGATTCGCGCTCCACATAAAGCTTATTCACCTCGTAATCGCCCAATGCGCGATAGGCCGGCGAGAAGTTTTCATGCCGGCCTCCGTCGTATCCTGATCCTGTTTCAACTGAAACACGCCATCCCCGATGAAGGCCATACACACGTCCTGCTCAAACGCAGCGCCAATGAGCACAACCTCCAGACCTTCATGCGCGTACACGGTGCCGTGGGGCGCATGCCTGTTGATGTACATAAATTTTTGGTTTCGCTCACCTTGGTCTCCACCTAGTCTCCAAAGACCAGCAGGCGGTCCGACTGAATCCCGGCCTCGATTAACTGGCCAAGTCCGGAGATCCGAAACCCGGGAGCGATATTGTCTCCGTCTTTTCCGTTGCGTTTGGCCTCGTCGGCGTCCACGATACCGCGGCGCTGAGCAGCCGCGACGCAAACCACCAGGTCAAGCTCATGCGCCGCCGCTAATTCGCTCCATCGATTCACGATATTTCGGTCGTCCTGCGGTGGGGTGGTCATCCGTGTGCCGTTGTTAACGCCATCGTGATAGAAGAAGACCCGAAAAATCTCATGCCCTGCGGCCAACGCGGCGCGCGTGAACTGATAGGCCGTATCCGATGCCTGATGGGTATACGGCCCCTCGTTGACCATCACCGAAAATTTCATGCAAAGGCCTAGAAGCGGATATGGGTCGACGCGTTGAGGCTTTTGCGGGCCCCACGCCAGTTGTCAATGTGGAACTTCGTGAACGGCAGGCCGGTCGCCTCGAAAAAGCGTGGCCACCCGATTCGATCGATCCAGTCGTTAATGCGCTCCCAATCCCGGGCATCATCTTTATAGGCCTGCAGGATTCGTTTCACGATTGCTGTCGCCTCCGGCCAGCGCGGCGGATTGTTCGGCACGCCCGAAGCGACGAGCTTCTGGAAACTCGGCTTGCTGCGCGCATTGGAGTGGTTGCCGCCCACCCAGATGGCCAATTTGGTGTTTTCCGGGTCGTTGATCTGCATCGGCGGGCACGGGGGATAACAGGCGCCGCAGCAGATACATTTCTTTTCGTCCACCTCGAGGGTGGGCTTACCGTTTACCTGCGCAGGGCGAATTGCAGCCACCGGGCATCGTGCCACGACCGACGGGCGCTCGCACACGTTCGCGACAAGATCGTGGTTGATCTTGGGCGGTTTGGTGTGCTGCACATTGATCGCGATGTCGCCCTGTCCGCCGCAGTTAATCTGGCAGCAGGACGTCGTGATATGTACTCGGTTGGGCATATTGCAGTTGCGAAACTCGTCGATTAACTCATCCATCATGGCCTTGACCACACCCGACGCATCGGTACCGGGGATATCGCAATGCAGCCAGCCTTGTGTGTGGGAGATCATTGCCACTGAGTTTGCAGTGCCGCCGACCACAAAACCCTCCCCTTCGAGCGCCTCGATCAGGGGCTCTACTTTTGCCCCATCGGTGACCATGTATTCGATATTGCTTCGGATCGTGAAGCGCACAAACCCATCCGCAAATTGATCACCGATATCGCAGAGTTTGCGCAAGGTGAACACATCAAGGATACGTTGGGTTCCCGCTTTTACCGTCCAGACCTCATCGCCGCTCTTGGCAACGTGACGCAACACACCCGGACGGGGATGATCGTGCCACTGCCACTGGCCAAAGTTCTTCACCATCGACGGGTGCATATACTGGAAGCCATCGGGACAACCGGACTCAATCGGCTGACGCATTTCCTTAGCCATAAATTTCTCCGTAACGCTTTAGTTTGTTTGCTGCAACGCGTGTCTTCTGGCTCTAACCTGCAGCGGATCGATTCTCGGCCTGGCGTTCAAACCACTTCACCGCCTCGTCGTCCCAGCCATCCATTCGTACGTACGACGACTGGCGTGGGTCAGAAATCATGTGCGGATCCACATCGATACCGATCCCCTCGAGAAAGTTGACAATGCCGATGCGCTCAATCATTTCACCGCAGCGTTCGTGCTCCAGGCCGTTTTCAGCCCAAAAGTCGATGGTGCTCTCCGCGATCTCCG
>JAYPPP010000013.1:0-42524 GCA_038131525.1 Gammaproteobacteria bacterium
CGCGTGGTCGAAGGGCTTGAGCTGACACTGCGTCAGCTTGATAGCGTCTTTGAGCGTTTTTCTGTGTATGAAATCAGTCCCGAAGTCGGCGACAAGCTGGATCCCGATGCGCATCAGGCCATGAGCCTCATTGAGACGGCCGAGGTACCGGCCAATCACATTTTCCAGGTGGTACAGAAGGGTTATCGCCTGAACGAGCGGTTGTTGCGTCCCGCCCGGGTGCTGGTTGCAAAGGCGCCGACAGAAGACCCTCCGGCTGGCGCTGAGTCGTCTTGAAAACGGCCAAATTAACCCCACATTATTGACAGTAATAGCTTAAACAGCCGCCCGAGGGCGGTGACTCCGAGGATTTAACGATGGCAAGCATAATTGGAATCGATCTGGGTACCACGAATTCCTGCGTAGCAGTGATGGACGGTGGGAAACCCAAGGTAATTGAAAACACGGAAGGCGATCGTACAACGCCCTCCGTCGTGGCTTTCAGTGACGATGGAGAGGTGCTCGTCGGCCAGTCCGCGAAGCGTCAGGCCGTTACGAATCCCCATAACACCATCTTTGCCTCTAAGAGACTGGTCGGTCGCAAGTTCGATGAGGACGTTGTGCAGCGCGACCTCGATCTCATGCCGTACAAGATCGTGAAAGCAAAGAACGGCGATGCCTGGATAGAGGCTGGTGGCAAGCAGATGGCGCCTCCCGAGATTGCGGCTCGCGTGCTCCAGAAGATGAAACAAACAGCCGAGAACTACCTCGGTACAGAAGTAACCGAGGCGGTTATTACCGTTCCCGCTTACTTTAACGACTCTCAGCGCCAGGCGACAAAGGACGCTGGCCGCATTGCGGGTCTTGAAGTCAAGCGCATCATCAACGAACCCACCGCAGCAGCGCTAGCGTATGGGTTAGAGAAGCAGCAGGGCGACCGAAAAATTGCGGTTTACGATCTTGGCGGTGGAACGTTCGATATCTCGATCATCGAAATCGCGGACGTTGATGGCGAGCATCAGTTTGAAGTGCTATCCACCAACGGCGACACCTTCCTTGGGGGCGAGGACTTCGACCGTCGCTTGATCGATTATCTGGCCGATGAATTCAAGAAAGATCAGGGCATGGATCTTCGGGGCGACCCGCTGGCTATGCAGCGCCTGAAGGAGGCTGCTGAGAAAGCCAAAATTGAACTTTCCTCAAGCTCTCAGACTGAAGTCAATCTGCCGTACATCACGGCTGATCAGAGCGGCCCGAAACATCTTAACCTCAAGCTGTCACGCGCCAAGCTGGAGTCTTTGGTTGAAGATCTCATCAGCAGGACGATTAGCCCATGCAAAACGGCGCTTAAAGATGCCGGGCTCTCTGCATCGGACATCAACGACGTCCTGCTTGTGGGTGGACAGACTCGTATGCCGAAAGTGCAGGAAGCGGTCAAAGATTTCTTCGGAAAAGATCCGCGTCGCGACGTCAATCCCGACGAGGCGGTCGCTGTGGGTGCGGCGATCCAGGGTGGTGTACTCGGTGGTGACGTGAAAGATGTCCTTCTCTTGGATGTAACACCCTTGTCTCTTGGTATTGAGACGCTGGGCGGTGTTATGACGAAGTTGATCGAGAAAAACACTACGATTCCGACGAAAGCGAATCAGGTGTTCTCCACCGCGGATGACAATCAGACGGCAGTGACGGTGCATGTGCTGCAGGGCGAGCGGGAGATGGCCCAGCACAACAAATCGCTGGGCCGATTTGATCTTTCAGATATACCCGCCGCGCCACGCGGAATGCCGCAGATCGAAGTAACCTTTGATATCGACTCCAACGGCATCCTTCATGTCTCCGCAAAGGACAAGGCGACCGGGAAGGAGAACAAGATTAAGATTACGGCGGGGTCGGGTCTGTCGGATGACGAGATCGAACGCATGGTTCGAGACGCCGAGGAACACGCTGAGGATGATCGCAAAGCGAGGGAACTCGTCGATGCAAGAAACCAGGGCGAAGCTATGGCGCATACTGTTCGAAAAACGCTGTCGGAAGCCGGTGACAAGGTAGATGCTGATGAAAAGGCGAGTATCGAAAAGGCGATTGCGGATGTTGAAGAGGTCGTCAAGGGCGAGGATGTTGCCGAGATCCAGGCAAAAACCAATGCGCTCATGGAGGCTAGTCATAAGCTGGCCGAAAAGATGTATCAAGCTGAAGACACTCAGGCTTCGGGTGACGCAGCCGGCGGCAATTCCGCGACTTCGGACGATGTAGTGGATGCCGAGTTTGAAGAAGTGAAGGATAAGAAAGACGACTAACCTTCAGTCTCGCGTCTCGATAAGGGCGCAAGCTGCAAGGAAATTGGTGCAATTGGGCCAGCCCGGCAGCGGGCTGGCCTTTACCGTTTTAGAAAACTTAAACGAATGGCGAAACGAGATTACTACGAGATTCTGGGCGTCGATCGGACGGTCTCCGAGGGAGACCTGAAGAAAGCCTTTCGTCGCCTCGCCATGAAATATCACCCGGATCGCAACACCGAGGATCCGGAAGCGGAACAGCGTTTTAAGGAAGCAAAAGAAGCATACGAGATTCTCTCGGACCCTCAGAAGCGCTCTGCGTACGACCAGTTTGGTCACGCGGGCGTGGATCCTTCGTCCGGCATGGGCGGTGGAGGCGGCGCCGGCGGTTTTGGCGACATCTTCGGCGACATCTTTGGTGACATCTTTGGTGGTGGTCAGCGGCGGGGCGGCAGCGCCCGAGGCGCGGACCTTCAATACACGCTGGAGCTTTCGCTGGAAGAAGCGGTGCGGGGAACGGAGTCGAAGATTCGGGTTCCGACCCAGATACGCTGTGAGACCTGCTCGGGTTCGGGCGCTAAGCCCGGAACTTCACCCACCCCGTGTAAGACCTGTAATGGACAGGGGCAGGTGCGCATGCAGCAGGGATTTTTCTCGATTCAGCAGGCCTGTCCGGACTGTCGAGGGAAAGGGACCTTAGTCAGCTCGCCTTGTGGTGATTGTCATGGGGCTGGAACGGTACAGAAAACCAAAACGCTGCAGGTCAAGGTTCCCGCGGGTGTAGATGACGGGGATCAGATTCGTCTCTCTGGCGAGGGGCAGGGCAGCGCGGCAGGCCCCAACGGCGATCTTTATGTGCAGATGCGTATTCGTCAGCATCCGATCTTTTCTCGCGACGGCGACAATCTCTATTGCGAGATGCCCGTGAGCTTCGCGATGGCGGCGCTCGGCGGAGAGATAGAGATTCCGACGCTGAGCGGCCGTGCCCAGCTGAAGATTCCAGCGGAGAGTCAGTCGGAACGCGTGTTTCGACTACGCGGGAAGGGGGTTCGTAACGTTCGCTCGGGAGCGGTGGGTGATCTGTACTGCAAGGTCAAAATAGAAACGCCGGTTAATCTCAGCCGAAAACAGAAAGATGCCCTCAAAGAGTTTGACCAACTTCTGAAGGCGGGCGGCGACGTGCACTCGCCGCCGCGTGAGAGTTCGGGGCAGACCGATTGAAGAGTTTCCTTTACTGCCTCATAGTTTCAGGAACTTCCGCGCATCCGACAGCGCCGCGCCTGCATTAAACACTGCCGTCCACTGATCTTCCGGGCCAGATGGGTTTGCGGTATCCTTCTGCCTTCGTCTTAGGCAATTTCTTTTCGGAAATCCTCGTGATCAACGTCACCGGTACGACTCTTCCTGGAGTTGTCATTATTGAAACGCAGGTGTTCGATGATGCCCGGGGGTTTTTCACAGAAAGTTTCAACGCGCGAGATTTCGCGGATGCAGGTCTTCCCACCCATTTTGTCGGACAAATAATTCGCGCTCTACGTGGGCGTTTTAAGAGGTCTTCATTGCCTCAGCATCCCTCGTGGCAGGGGAAGCTAGTTCGCGCGCTCGTCGGCGAGACTTTTGATGTGGCCGTCGATATCCGGCGGGATTCAGCGTGTTTTGGGCAGTGGTTTGGCATAACGCTTTCTGCTCAAAATAAAAGCAGTTATACGTGCCTCCCGGTTTTGCGCACGGGTTTTGCGTATTGAGTGAGGTTGCAGAGAGATGGCCTACAAGTACCGTTTCTGCGAACCAGCGGATGATGCTGGTGTGCTGTGGAATGATCCGGACATCGGTATCGAATGGCCAGTCAGCGAACCCATCTGTCGGGCCAAGGGATAGCGCCGCCCCGCGGCTTAATGCTCTTCCGAATCTATCGGCTCCCTAATAAGCAATGCGGGTACTTATTTTTGGGAAGGTAGGGCAGCTCGCATCCGCGCTTGGTGAGCTTCTGGGAGAGCGCGAAGGACTCACGTTTTAGACCAGCCGGATATTGGATTCTCTGACGGCTTCTAGAAGGCCATGTGGTCAGCGCAGAGCCCGAGCTCGTGATCAATGCGGGGCCGCGTATACCGCCGTGGACTGGGCAGAGTCCGAGCCGGAGCTTGCTCATCTGATTAATGCCGCTGCGCCCGGTGAAACGCATCGAATATGCGCTAACGCCTCGGTTCCTTTAATTCGTTCCGACCGATTATGTTTTTGACGGAGAAGCAAAAGAACCTTATGCAGAGGATTCACCGGTAAGCCCAAAAAGTGCTTATGGAAAGAGCAAGCTAGCCGGCGAACGTGCTGTTCAAGACGTATTGGACCAGCATGTTATCTTGCGCACAGCCTGGCTTTACTCCCATGTAGGGCACAACTTTTTGAAAACAATACTGAGGGTTGCTTCAGAGGGAAAGCCACTGAGAGTAGTTTGCGATCAATATGGCGCACCGACGTTTGCGTGGGATCTCGGCGCCGCGATTGGAAATGTTGTGGACGCCGTCAGAGCGGGGCGCCGGGATATTTACGGCCTTTACCATGCGACGAACTCAGGGTTCACCGATTGGCATGGATTTGCATCTCAGATTTTCGCCTTACGCGGCGATGATGTAGATCTGACCGCAATCTCTACGAAGGAATACCCGACGCCGGCTCCGCGTCCAGCGTATTCTGTTTTGTCATGTGAGCGATTCTCTTCTGTTTTTAAACATCACTTTCCGGATTGGCAAGATGGATTGACTCGTTGTCTGGCGCGATTGTGAAGATCAAGAGCAGCCATCAATCCTCTTCGACTATTCTTGCGATTGATACCGCGACCGAGCTGTGTTCCGCGGCACTTTATAAGGATGGAGAAATCTTCAGTCGCGAGCGTTTTGATCCTCAGGGGCACTCGAGATTAATTCTCGAAATGATTGAGGAGATTTTTGAGGAGAGCTCCAATGAGCCGATCAGAGTTGGACGCGGTCAGCTACGATGCGGGTCCAGGCTCCTTACTGGCATAAGAATCGGTGCAGGGTTGCTCAAGGGCTCTCCCTAGGACTGGAAATTCCGCTGCTGGGTATCTCTTCACACGATCCTCGCGGAGTCGATAGGCGATCAGCATTCCGTAGGAGCGCCGATTCTTGCTGCGATCGATGCCCGCATGGAGCAAATATATTGGGGACTTCTGAGCGAGATACGAGGGAGACGATGGGCTGGCTGTGGCGTCACGAGCCCACAGTGAGTGAGCCGGTGTTGGCGCAGAAAGCCGCCAGCGGCGCGTCGGGATTGGCAGCGGTTGGGATCGATATGCCGATACCCTTTCTGAGGATGGCGTTTCCGATTGGGTACCTAAAGTGTTTCCTTCAGCGCCCGCCGTGCCACTGGCACAGAGGCTACTCCACTCTGAAGGGGTGGCACAGATTGGCAAATGGCTCTGCTCATCTACGTTCGCGACAAGGTTACAAGCTGATTAACAGGCCGTTTCGTTGCTTATTATAGGCGTGTTAGGTTTACGTCCCGGAAGTGCCAGACGCGCAAGTCGGCGATTTCCCTTTCCATACTCCACTATAGCTGCCCGCGAGTTTTGACGACGATCCCACCAGGTTTATGGTTATCTCATCAGTAATAATAGCGGTGATCCGTGTCGCTGTCGCGATCGCATCACTTCCTCCGCCGCCAGAAAATTTAACAACCGGACGTAGCCGAGCCCGGGTCCGTAATGACGACCGCTGTCACGGCGCCCGCATCAATGACGGCGAGACCACTTGCTTTTCTGCTGCCGGACGAAGGCGAGGCGAAACTTACAACAGGCTCGACAAGGTAGCCGGTGCCGCCGCTCACTATAGTTACTGCTTACGCCCTGAGGTGGCTCCGAGTTCATGGTAAGACGCATGGTTCCCCATTACTGCCTTCCTGGTCAGCGGTAAGGGGATTGTCACCCGTGGTACTTGCGGGCGATTGCGTTGTTGTTCCGGTCACATTCCTGCCTGAGAAACACTTGTGCCCGACCACGTTTACGCTACCAGAAACAGTGCCCCCTGAATCGACCAGCGTCATGGTGGTTGAGCGGGCGGCTCCGGTGCTATCAGTAATGGTTCCGGACCAATGCCCGAGACATAGCGACCGACCAAAAACTCCGCTGGTACTGCTACTGCAGGACTGAAGATTGATCAACACAGCGATGATGGCGCTGAGTCGTATTCCGCTCTCGGGATAAAAAGCATGCGAGATATTCTACGGTTTTATCGCATCCTCACGTGCGACCAAGCGCCTGCCGCATGAGGCTTTTTGGAGGTTTCAGTCTATTTGGACAGGATTAGCCGAGGAGCTTTTTTCGCACAATATCGTTTACACCTTTGGGATTAGCTTTGCCTGCGGTGGCTTTCATCACCTGCCCCACTAGAAAGCCAATGACTTTTTCTTCTCCGATCGGACCTGATCCGGGCCTGAGCAGGGAAAGAGTCGATCACTGTATCTACCGCTGCTTCGATAGCATCCTGATCCGTTATCTGAGTGAGGCCCTCAAGTGCCCAATGATGCACGCTATCTTTTCCCAGAGGGCCGGAAATTGTTTTCGCGATTTTCCCGGATATCGTGCCGTCCTTTATGCGCTTTAGGAGCGCAATTCCAGTTGTTGGGTCGACACCGGACACTCTGAGATGGTTAGGCCCTCTCGATTTCAGCGCAGAGGCGAGGTCACCTAGCAGCCAATTAACGCTCAAGTGACTCGCCGTCAGCCGCTGTGACGATTCAAAGAAGTCAGCCCACTCCAAATCTTGCGTAAGCTGCGAGGTCCGCGGTAAGCCCGTAGTCCCGACCAGACGCTGATATCTGCATCCGGTAACTCCGGCATCGATTCCCCGAAGGAGCGACCTCCTCTCGCTGATAGTCAGCGGCGGTAAATCAGGATCCGGAAAATAACGGTAGTCGTGGGCTTCCTCTTTGCTGCGCATGGGGCGTGTGGTGTTTTTATCAGGGTCATAAAGACGCGTTTCCTAATTACGCGACCACCTCTTCGAGGAGCGTAGTCTGTCGATCGATTTCGAAATTGATCGCTTGCTCTACAAATCGGAAAGAGTTGATGTTTTTAAGCTCGGTGCGCGTTCCGGAGCTCGCCTTTGGGACGAACCGACACGTTGGCATCGCAGCGGAAAGAACCCTCCTGCATATTGCCGTCGCTAAATCTTTAATGCTTTAACCAGTCCGGGTGAAGTTTCTTCAGATAGGCAACCGCTTTTCGGGAGAGAGCCCAGATCAGGCTCGTGAGACGATCTCGAGAAGCGGCGTCCCTCGCGCGATTGAGATCGATACCAGTGAATCCATGGAAGTCTTCTTCATGCAGCGACTTGCCGGCATCTTCCTCGAGGTGCGCACGGGTAATACGAGCTGTCTTGAACCTTCGGGCGTTTCAATGTCGAGATGGCCGCTCTCCACAATGGGTATTCGAACTGACTGATCTGATATCCTCCTTCGGCAGATCCAAAATAGTTTTGCGGGCAAAGACAGATACGGGGTGGATCGTTGCGTCGACGGCGATGCCGAAAAACGGCAGCCATCAGCGCTGCCTCCCGGTTCATAACGGGAAGAACCCCGGTAGGCCTATATCCACGGCGCATGCCTGAGTATTGGGCGCGGCGCCGTAGGCGGTAGAGGCTCCAGAGAAGATCTTGCTTTTGGGTGCGAAGTTGCACGTGACCTCAAGCCCGATTACGCACTCCCAGTCCATTATGAATGCCTGAATTCGCTGGTGCCAATCGGTTTCCTGTTGGCAGCGATGGCCCAGACTTAGCAGGACGCTTCATCCATAAACCGCCCGATGAGTTGCATTCCCACCGGTAGGCCCGCAGCATCGAAACTCCACGGGTACGAAAGGCCAGGAAGTCCCGCGAGATTTTACCGTATTGGTAAATATGTCGTTTAGGGTACATTGAGACGGGGTCTTTCGTTTTTCACCGATCGCGAACGCAGTAGTGGGCGAGGTGGGTCCCACGATCACGTCACATTTTTCGAATGCTCGTGCGAAATCATCAGAGATAATCCGGCGAATCTTCTGCGCCTTCAAATAATAGGGCGTCGTAATCCGGGCCGACAGAACATAAGTCCCGATCAGAATTCGTCGTTTCACTGTCGCCAAAGCCTTCAGCCCGCGAGTTCATAAAGTGATTTAAGGTCCGGCGCATCCTCAGATCGGTGACCAAAGCGCAACGCCATCAGCGATAGGTTCGAAGAGGCTTCGGCTGGTGCAATGACGTAATAGCATGGAATGCCTGCCGAGCTGTTGGGCAGTGAAACATCCACCAATTGTGCCCCCATCGACTCGAAGACGCCGATTGCTTCGCGAACCTGACCAAGAACTGTCGCGTCAACGGACGAATCAAAACTCGGTGGGCAGTCCGGAGACGTATTCCTTCGAGCGGTTTACTGATGAGGGCTTCGTTGGCGCCGTTTCGTTAATCGAGGTCGAATCTCGTGAATCGAAGCCGGCCATGACGCTGAGAAGGAGGGCGGCGTCTTCCGCAGATTGGCCAGCGGGCCGCCTTGATCGAGCGATGACGCAAAAGCGATCATGCCGTAGCGTGACACGCGTCCATAGCTGGGCTTAAGGCCGGTGAGCTGCGAAAGGCCGCGGGCTGGGCGAATGGATCCGCCGGTCTGTACCCGTGGAAGGCCGCCGGCACGAGACGCAAAGTGGCGACTGCAGCCGCCGGAACTGCCGGAATTGCCTCCCGGTACACGCGCCGTGTCCCAGGGATTCTGCATGCCAAAATAAGAAGTTTCGTTGGAAGAACTCCATGGCAAGTTATCCATGTTGGTTTTCGGTAACGACGACACCCGCTGCCGATAGGCGCTCAACGATCGTTGCGTCATAAGGTGCCGTGAAGTTCGACAACATTTTTGATCCGCAGGTTGTCCTAAGACGCCGGGTACAGAAAATATCTTTATGGGCGATAGGCAGTCCTGTTAGCGCGCCCTGCCGCCCGGATACGATATCCGCGTCGGCTTTTTTTTGCGCTTTGAGTGCACCGTGATCAAGGGAAATAAATGCATTGAGGCCGGCATGTTGATCAATGCGATTCAGAAAGTGCTGGGTAAGCTCGGTGCTGCTGGATTTCTGCGACGTAACATGCCGCGGAGCGCTGTGAGGCTGAATTGAGGAGGCATTTGGCAGAGGGAGAGGACGTATCGTGCCTGAGGGACTAATCGATCACTCGCGGGACAAGATAAAGTCCACCTCGACCCTCGGTGCTTGCCTGGAGCGCTTCGCGCTCGTCTTGCCCGTGACTGCGTCTTCACGCAGACGAAGGGCGATATCCTGGGGATGGGCCATGGGGGCAACCCCTCAGTGTCAAGACATTCCTGTCCATTTGCTTAACGAGGCCAAGAATCTCGGAAAGACCAGTCCGATAGTTGGCAATTTGATCGTCGGCGATTTTTAGACGGGCAAGCTCGGCGACTCGCGACGTCTTTGTCAGAAATGGACACAATAGGATGCGAAGAGAGGGGTTTCGAGCGCGAATTATATCGTAGCGACAGAGATCTAAAATTGCACCCTGTGATAAATTACGTGGCTGTCTCGGTCCTCACGTCACGGTCGCGCGATCCATGATTTTAAGCGTTTATTTGGTCTGTTTTCAAACGATCTTGCAGTCGATCTGGGTACTGCAAATACGCTGGTTTATGTCCCCCGATCGTGGGGTCATCCTGAATGAGCCCTGTGGTCGCGATTCGAACCGGGTCTCTGGCACCCGAGAAGACGGTGTTGCAGTCGGACAGGAAGCCAAGATGATGCTTGGGCGGACTCTGGAAATATTCAGGCTATCCGGCCGCTGAAGGAGGCGTCATTATTCACTGTGGCTGAGGTCATGCTGAAGTACTTCATACGGAAAGTTCAACAGAACAAGTTCTTTTCATCGCCTCGAATTCAGATCTGTGTGCCGGGCGGGTCAAATCAGGTGGAGCGTCGCGCCATCAGAGAATCAGCGATCACGGCGGGCGCCAGAGAGGTATTTCTTATCGAAGAGCCAATGGCAATGGCGATTGGGGCGTCCTTGCCGGTCGCCGAGCCCACTGATCACTGGTAGTGGACATCGGAGGGGGCACGACAGAGGCGGTGCTGTCGTTGGGAGGCATCGTTTATGCGACCTCCATACGTGTAGCGGGCGATACTTTTGATGAAGCCATCATCAATCATGTGAGAAAGCGTCAAGGGTTGTTGATCGGTGAGGCCACTGCGGAGCGGGTTAAAAAAGCGATCGGCACCGCGTGGCTGAGTCAGATCATCGCGAGATGGAAATAAAGGGTCGGATCTTGTTGAGGGTATGTCGCATAGTCTGACGATCGAAGCGATGAGGTGTATGAAGCGATAAGCGACTCGTTGCGTCAATCGTAAGAGTGATCCGTGAGACGCTGGAGAATACGCCACCAGAACTCGCGGCTGATATCGGCGATCGGGGAATGGTAATCGGTGGTGGCGGGGCGCTGCTTCGCGACATGGATCGGCAGGCTCATGCAGGAAACCGGCCTCGCCGGTAGTGGTGGCTGATGACCCGCTGACGTGTGTCGCGCGAGGCCAGGTCGCGCGCTCGAAGAAAATGAGCGCACTAGGCGACGTCTTCACGCACGAGTAGTTTGGCTCCTACCTACGGCTTCTGTTTTTCGGCGGTCTGACAAAGAGGCTTCTAAGGTCCCATACGGAATCGATGGCTATCCGAGCTCAGAACAGTTCTGGCGCAGACTGGCTCCTCATCCGCTGTCGGTTGTGTTAATCGCCGGCTATGTGGTGAGTCCTGTCGCGAAGACCGTTTTTCAGCGGTCTCGCAATTATCGGAATACCGATACATTTTGTCGCGTCTCTTCCCAGTACGATGCTCGACGCCATGCAAGGGCGATTGACATCAACCGATCAATTGCGCCGAGAGGCGGAACTTTTGCGCGAGCGCAATTTGATATTGCAGACGCGACTGTATCGCTTCGAATTTCTCGAGACGAAAATACGCGCCTGAGTGGAACTGCTTGCGGCGGCGCTTCAAGCGGTGGAAAAGTCACGTTGGCCGCAGCCTGGTCGCTGTTAATCTTGAACGAGGTTCGGAGTCGGTTCTGGTGGATAAGGGCAGTGCGGACGGCATTGCGATCGGGCAGGCGGTAATCGATGCCGGCGGAGTCGTTGGGCAAATTACCAAAGTTAGCTTATTTACCAGTAAAGTCAGTTTGGTCTCTCAGGAAGATCAGGCGTACTTCGGTCCAAGTCGCTCGAAGCGGCATTCGTGCTGTCGTATGGCGGAGGGCAAACCGATTCGCTTCGCGTCATGTATCTCGATCGGAATGCGGATATTCGCCCGGACGATGTCTTGATTACATCGGGACTGGGCGGTCGCTATCCACCCGGATATCCGTTTGCCCAGGTCAGCTCGGTCGAGCGGAATATGTCCGAGCCGTTTATGACTATTTCTGCAACTCCTTATCGCGACTGGGCAACGACCGCGAGGTTTTGATTCTTGGCCTGAGAATCAACGTAATGATGTCAGTCCCACACCTCCGCAAGGGCCTGAGGCGGATCAGTGATCGGTCTGAGTTCATCTCCGCGCCGGTTGTGGATCCCGCTTGCAACCCTAATCGTTGCGCTGGTCTTGATCGTCTTGCCAATGGTGGTCTTATTAAGGGGTTTATGCCGGATTGGTATCGCTGGTTCTTATTTATTGGGCATTGGCAATGCCGGGCAGGACCCCAATCGCAGTAGGATGGTTTACAGGTTTGTTAGTGGATATCTTAACTTTGAACAGGCGCTCACCCTGAGCAAAGCCGTGCTGGTGTATATCAAAGCGCGTCTTTGGCAACACGAATTGAGTGTTTCCCATCTGGCAGCAAAGCATTGTGGTCTTACTGCTTGCGGGAGTCGAGACCGTGATCCTGATTTTGATCGGCTACCTGGCGGGAGAATTAATAGCGGGCTTCTGCAATCTGGACAGTTGCGGTGGTGGCTGGCTTGGCTTTGGCCAGCCGTCTTTTATAGCCTGCGACAAGCGCGGCGTTTAACAACGCTTGGGAGTGACTAATTGCCGATGGCTTCAACGGGATCATTTGGCTCGGGTGGCGGAGAAAAGTCAACCATCAGAGTTATCAAAAGATCGCTGCCCTTATTGCCGGCGTATTAGCCCTGGATTATTTATTTTTCCGACTTTATTCACTACAGGTCCAAGAGTACTCACGATATCAGACGCCATTCTCTGTAGGAATCATATTCGTCTTCAGGCCCTGGCGCCCGTCAGGGGTTTAATTCTGATCGTCATGGGTTGTTTTGGCGCAGAACACCGCCGTGTACACCCTTCAGGTTATTCCGGAAAAATTAAAGACATCGGGGCTATGCTGACTGAGGTGAGCTAAATCGTCGAATTATCAGGAGGCGGAGATAAAGGGTTTTCGGAAGAGAGTGAAGGGTCATCCGGATTTGAGAAGCAACTTCTGGAAGTCACGCCTCACAGATGAGCAAGCGGCAAATTTGCCATTAATGAGTATCGGTTTCCGGGAGTAACTCTCGAAGCCAGACTGCATCGGGATTATCCCCGCGGAGAGCTGGGACTGCACATTTTTTGGGATACGTGGGGCGGATCAGTGAGCGAGACCAAGCGCGACTGGATGCGGCTGCCTATCAAGGCATGAGTCATACCGGCAAGCTCGGTATCGCATGACAGTATGAACATGCGCTGCTCGGGAAACCGGGCTGAAGAAGTCGAAATAGACGCCCATGGGCGTACACTCCGAACCATCAGTCGGGAGCGAGCAACTCCGGGAGATGTCCTCAGTCTGACGATTGATATCGATCTGCAGGTCGCTCGAGAAGCGCTTGGGAATCATCGCGGTGCTGTGGTGGCGATGGAGCCAAATACTGGCGAAGTACTCGTCATGGCGAGCAGTCCCTCGTTCGATCCCACTTATTCGTCGATGGCACGATCAGAAAACCTACTCTCCGCATTGGTGGGACCTAAAGGATAAGCCTTTGCTTAATCGAGCGTTATACGGTATGCGCCCGGATCCACGATCGCTTACCTTTTCGGTGAGGCAATCGTTAAAGCAGGTATTAATCCCAACGAGAAGATTTTTTGTCCGTGGTACATGCTCCCAGACAAGCACTCGCCGTTATCGTTGTTGGAAAAAACGGGACACGGCCCGGTTTGGATCTGCATGCCGCGATCGAACAATCCTGTGATGTTTATTTTTATGAAATGGGTAGACGTCTGGGCATTACGGCAGATGGCCGCAGTCCTGACCGAATTTGGATTGGGTCGCCGTAGCGGGTCGATCTTCCGGATGAACCTAATGGTCTTGTGCCTACTGCTGAATGGAAAATGTCCTCACGAAAAGAACCCTGGTATCCGGGCGAGGATCTGATTACGGGCCATTGGACAAGGCTATTCTGATGACGACTCTCTGCAACTGGCCTCGCGTTGCTGCGGCTCTTGCTAACCGTGGAGTCGCGCTGTCCAACCTCGTTTACTGCTCGATCGGCAGGATGCAATATCTGGCAACTGCGGACGGGTTCGCCGCAGAGTCGATAACAAGGTCTTTGGATTGATCCCGAAGGTATCGATCGAGCAATTAAGGCAATGACGGCCGTGATGAGCAGCGATCTCGGCACAGCGAGAAATAGCGGTCGGCGAAGCGCATACCAATAGCCGGTAAGACGGGCACCGCTCAGGTGGTTGCGATTGCCCAAGGAGAAGAGTACGACGAGAGTGCGCTTCGCGAGGAATTTCGCGATCATGCGCTCTTTATTGCCTTCGCGCCCATCGAGAATCCCAAAATTGCTATTGCCGCAGTATCGAAAACGGCGGCAGTGGAGCAAGTGTTGCCGCACCGATTGCGCGCAAGGTCAGGTCATGGACCAATATTTTCTTAAGAGTCTCGAGCGTGCCTAGGTATATACGGTTGAGATGATTCCGGGCCGTCTGCTTAATTTAGATGGACTTACCATAGCGCTCCTAGCGCTATCGGCTTGGGCTCGTAGTGATCTATAGTGCATCCGGTGAGAGTTGGGACGTCATGATGCGTCAGGCGGTTCAATCTCGGCATCGCGTGGGTGTACTACTGCCGACCGCGCAGATCACCCCCGAGACCTTGAGGCGTTTCCTCCCACATGTTTATCGCGGGCGTGATTATGCGTTCGTCGCAAACTCTTGCCTTTGGGGTGACCGCAAAGGGTGCGCAACGGTGGTTGGGGATCTCGAGTAGTTCGCTTCCAGCCTCCGAACTTATGAAGTTTATGGTACCGATGATGATATTCGGATAATGACGCGAAAGCGATTGCCCCCGAGCTTTGCAAATGGTCTGCTTGCGCTGAGCCTTACGATGATACCTTCCGCGTTAGTTGTGGTTCGTGCCGGATCTCGGCACCGCAATCATGCTCGCCGTTTCAGGCTTATTCGTTGTATTTTTGCTGGGATTCAGTGGCGACATATCCTTATGATGTTGGCCGTTGTCGCAGCGGTTGCGCCGTTCTTGTGGTCGCAACTCCACGACTATCATCGGCAGCGAATTTCTGACGCTTTTGATCCATGTGGCAGATCTGATGGGGCCGGCTACCAAACGATTCAAGCTCAAATTGCGATTGGGTCTGCTGGCGTGTGGGGAAAGGGATGGCTACAAGGGAGTCAGTCTCACCTTGAGTTCATACCTGAGCGTAGCACTGACTTTATCTTCGCCGTATTCGCTGAGGAATTCGGATTGATCGGGGTGAGCGTGTTGTTAGTCCTGTATCTCTTCATCGTGGGGCGATGTTTGACGATGGCCTACCACACTAGGGAGACCTATTCCCGTTTGCTGATCGGCGCCCTTGCGCTTACTTTCTTTATTTATTTGTTTGTTAATCTAGGGATGGTGTCCGGGATCCTCCCCATCGTGGGAGTACCCTTGCCCCTGGTAAGTTATGGGGGGACCTCTATGCTTACTTTGATGGCGGCATTTGGCATTGTGATGGGGCTTCACGCAAAACGGCGACTGATGACATGAACACAAAGCAACGTATCAAAAATATTGGACGGTTCACGGCGTTATTTTGGGCAGGAGTTTTCTTTTGCGGATCTCAAGCGCTAGCGGTCTCACTAGAAAAATATCCACAGCTGGAGGAGATGGCCAAACGTCTTAATGGGGTGAATGGCTTGACTTCGGCAGAGGTGAAAAATTGGTTTCAGGATGCCAAGATTCAGACCAAGATTATTGACGCAATGAATCGACCGGCCGAACGACTGGAATGGCATCGATACCGCTCGTTATTCGTAAATGCGGCCTCTGTGAGCGGCGGCGTGCAATTCATGAAATCGCATTGGGATGTGCTGCAAAGGGCTCAAAGTAAGTTTGGGGTTCCCGCCGAGATTATTGTGGCAATTATTGGAGTGGAGACCCGTTACGGAAAAATACTCGGCAATCTGCGGGTGCTCGACAGTCTCGTCACTCTTTCGGTCGAATATCCTCGCCGCAGCAAGTTTTTCTCTTCAGAGCTTGAGCATTTTCTGAAGCTCACCGCAGAGCAGGGCCTTGATCCGACGGTCGTGAAAGGATCTTATGCCGGGGCTATGGGCATCCCACAGTTCATGCCGAGCAGTTATCGTGACTATGCGGTTGATTTCGATGGTGACGGTAGAGCTGATTTGATCAATAGCGTGAACGACGCCATTGGCAGCGTGGCCAACTATCTCTCGCGTTATGGGTGGCGGGATCAGGCATCTATCGCCACCTCCGTAACCGGTAGGCCGCCTGGGATTGAAGAACTCGTGACAAAAAAGCTTAAAGCCAATACCTCTGTTCAAGACCTCCGTGCGCTTGGCATATCACTGGCGGGAGGCGAGGACGAAAAGGTCGGCGTGTTGCGTTTTGATGGAGAGAGTGGCGCTGATTACCGCATCGGTTACCACAACTTTTTCGTGATCACCCGATACAACCGTAGCCAGAACTACGCCATGTCGGTGTTTGAGCTCTCAGAGCAGGTGGCAGCGGCCAGCGAAAACTAATGCAGCGCTTGGTCAGAATATTAGCGACGACGCTTATTCTTGGGACCTTGGGGGGCTGCAGCATATTTAAGCCTGAGTCCTCGGGCGCTTATTATCAGGATGACGGTCCGCCAACGCGTGGTCCCGATCCGGCCTCGGTGGCAAATCCCGTCCCACGAGACGAGCCGCTAAGCCGTATTGGGAACGCCCCGTACGAGGTATTCGGAGTCCGTTATTTCCCCATGAAGACGGTGCAACGGGGGTACACCGAGACTGGGGAGGCATCCTGGTACGGGCGAAAGTTCCACGGACGGATAACCTCCAGCGGCGAGCCGTACGACATGTTCGACATGACGGCCGCACACAAGACCTTACCTCTCCCCAGCTATCTTAGCGTGCAAAACCTGCGCAACGGGCGAGAGGTGATCGTGCGGGTGAATGACCGCGGACCGTTCTTGGGAGGCCGAATTCTGGACCTTTCATATGTTGCAGCACAAAAACTGGATGTTGTGGAAAGCGGCACCGCCCCGGTTCGGATCACTGTCCTCAAGGCGCCCTCCAAAGTGGCGTCCTCGCGGGACGCTGATGATGGTTCTCAATCCAGTTTTATTCTCCAAGCGGGAAGTTTTCGCTTGCAGGAAAATGCGGAGCGCCTGAAATCAGACCTGAGTCAATCCGGTATTGCTCTTGTGTCGATTCAAGCGGTAAAGCTGGATCAGACGCGTTATTATCGAGTCAGAGTGGGGCCGTTTCGAGATTCCTCTGAGATGCGCACCCAGAAGATCAGGATAGAAAATGTTACGGGACTGACGCCCAAAGTCATAAGAGCGGAGTGACGCGATTCATGTTAATCGGACCAAAGAATATTGTGCGGCGACTGATGCGTGTTGGCGCTCTGATCGCTATCGTTGCCTTTTTACCGACGACTGCTTTTGCGGACTTTCAATCCGACCTCGATGAATCCATACGCTCGAGTATTCCGCCACCCAATTTAAAGGTGCCCTCTTGGCTGTTGATGGACGCGCGGACGGGACTCATGCTGGCGGCGAATGATCCGGATGCGCCGATAGAGCCTGCAAGTCTCACAAAACTCTTGACCGCATTCATTGTGTTTCGTGAAGTAGATCGTGGTGCCTTGTCTCTTAATGACGAGGTTATTGTCAGTGAGAAAGCCTGGCGATCAGAAGGCTCGCGTATGTTCATTGAGGCGGGCGACCGTGTTCGCGTAGAGGATCTGATCATGGGACTGATCGTTCAGTCAGGTAATGACGCTGCCGTGGCTCTGGCGGAGCATGTCGCCGGTAGCGAGGAGGGCTTCGCTGATCTTATGAATCAGACGGCAGTGGAACTGGGTATGGTTAATAGCCACTTCAAAAACAGTGCCGGATTGCCGCATCCTGACCATTACACTACTGCTCGTGACATCACCTTGCTGACGCGAGCCATTATTGAGAGCCAGCCCGATCACTATGGTCGCTATGCCATCCCTGAATTCACGTGGAATGGAATTACTCAGAAAAACAGAAACCCTCTGCTCGGTCGCGATGAGACCATTGACGGGGTAAAAACAGGTCATACCCGCTCGGCCGGATATTGTCTGGTGGGATCGGCAAAGAAAGATGGCATGCGGTTGATTGGTACTGTCGTGGGGGCAAAAGACGACCGGGAGCGCGGGGACGCGGTGTATTCGCTCATGCGGTTTGGATTCGCCGCCTACGAGCATCACGCACTGTATCCTGATAATGAAAAAATTGTCGAGTCGACGGTCTTTAAGGGCGCTGAAAGGTCGATCGCGCTCGGGGTCGCCGCACCTATTGATCTTGTGCTCCCTAAGGGTTCGGGCAAAGCGTTGGATGCCAGCGTTGAGTTGTAGATCCGGCGATTGCGCCGATTGAGGCCCAGGCGCTGAGCTAGGCACGCTTTCGATAAAACTTCGCGGCGAGACTATCGTGTCGCGACCGCTGGTCGCGCTTAGCGCCGTTGACTCCGGATCCCTATGGCAGAGCTTGACCGATACCGTGCGCCTTTGGTTTCGTGTGTATCGGATCAGCGGGAAGAAACGGAGCTTCTGGAATTTCCCTGCCGATATCAGATTAAGGCAATGGGACGTCATGTCGATGGATTTGAGCAGCGGGTGCGGGATATTGTTCTGCGGCACCTCAAAGGATGTCTTATTCTGGATCGACCACCCGCAGCTCTGCCGCGCGTTACGTCTCTGTAGGTTGCACGATCGAAGCGAAGCCGTGAGCAGCTTGACGCGATCTATATGGACCTGAATAGTGAACAAGACGTCTGATGACTCTCTGAACGCAGCCCGGTTCGACTCATTGATGTCTGCGACAACTCGTGCTGGTAATCAGCTCTCTTCTGATCTCAATCCCGTGGAGTTTCTCAATCTCCGGGCTCTGCGAGTACCAGGAGACGATGGATCAAATGCGCATGGACGAAGACGGACGGGACGACAATACGCCCGATCAGATTTGGTTTCTTGAGCATCCGCCGGTCTATACGGGGCGTCAGTTGTACGGAAATTCCTCGATTGGATGGAATTCCCTCGTAAAAAATCAGACCGGGGCGGCCAGATTACCTATCATGGGCCGGGTCAGTTAATCTGCCTATTTTTATGATCGACCTCAGAGGCGAAGATGGGCGTTCGTCAGCTCGTTCGAGTGCTTGACAGCAACGATGCGCTTGCTGTCGGATATCGGGCTTGAGGCAACAACGCGCACCCAGGCGCGCCGGGTGTTTATTTACGGGATCAGAAGATCGCAGCTTTGGGTCTCCGGGTTCGCGCCGGTCGGAGTTATCATGGATTAAGCCTAAATGTGGCGATGGACCTTGAGCCGTTTCAGTGGATTAACCCCTGTGGCTACACGGTTACCAGGTCACCAGTATCGAGCGGAAGAATCTCTCTAAGCGTAGATGAGGCTCGCCAAGCGTTAATGCGATGCCTTGCGGCGCTGCTGTAGATCATCAATCTAAGGGGCTCTCATTTCTGACGTGCCCGTTCAAGTCGTTCCAGTGTTCCCACATCAATCCACTGACCCCGATAGATCCGACCGCTCAATCGATCTTCTCGAGCAGCATGGTGAAGAAGAGGCCCCAAGGGAATCGGCCGGGACGGCACTTTGAGAATAAAGTTTTTGGAATATACCAGAGTAGGTAAGAAGACTTTGGCGCTTTACATCCATCAGGAGGTCTCACGCGATCCTGATCCAGTAAAAGTCGCCTCGGATGATGATCCGGAGTTGGGTACAAGCACCAAATGCGCAAGGTCTCAATACCGGTCGGCAGCAGCCGAATCAAGGTCGGTGATGACATCGCCGTTTAGGACAAAGGAAAGGGATCCGTTTTGATCTTATCCACCGGCAGAAGATCCCGCCGCCGGTTTCAAGGGAGCCCCTTCTGGCTCCTGTGAGATTAAAACGTCAATTGAATCTGAGGGTAGCTTCCGAAGGTGCTCGATTATCTGATCACCAAGATGCGCGACGTTAACCACCACGTGGGTGATGCCTGCTACCTTAGTGCGTCAGATGGCGGTCGATGAGCGCCTTACCGCCAACATCAAGCAGGGTTTAGAGTGTCTTGTCCGTAACAGGCGCAAGTCGCTGGCCACGACCGGCCCGCTAGGATCATCGCTGATAGCATTTTTGCAGGATTTTAAAGAGCAATAATAAGCGGATTTAGGATTTCTGCAGCGCAGTCGCTGCCTATAATAAGCCCTAACAGATTTAACGTTTTGCTTGAGCGATTCCTTCTTTAAAATTAGCGACTTCGGTTTCTGGAAATCATCTATGAGGCAGGATCTTTCCTTGCGCCAATTCATTTGCACAGCCTGTGTCCCACTGTGATTCCCTCCGGCACGTCTGCACAGGCACCCGTTGTTTTGCCGATGAGACGACTTGCCCGGCGGATGCCATTCAAGTTCAGGAGAACGGCCCCTTATCTGGAGATGGATACCCAACCCGTATGCCCATCAGCAGAAGCCGACAGCATTGATCTTCCGTCGTCTGATGAGTTGGAGTTAAGGGGGCAATGCCTTCGCAACGCAGGGCGCCCGCGCGATTTATGCGAATGAGATCTTGTTCAATAAGAAAACCATGTCCAGGCGCAAGAGGCCACCATGTTCTCAGAGCAGGGCGATCGGATTACGGCAGCAGAACTTGATCTCCGGGATAGAAACGCGAATTGGCTCAGCGTCGATGGTTACACTTCAGCTCTCGCGTCGTGACCCGATACCGAAGCGCAGGTACAGGATTTTCTTCGATGACCTTTGATCGATCCGGGCTTTACGGTGGCGTCTGCCGGCACGGTCGGCAGTGTCAAAGGGGCCGCGAATGACCGCCGCCTCGTCCAACGATTCGTCTGTCCTCAGGAGAGACCTTATCATGAGATGGAGGAAAAACCTCTGCAAGAGGGTGGGTCGACCGAGACGCCCACCGTTAAGGCCAAGGCTAGAGCCACGGCGCTTGTTTCTTGAGGCCATGACCGGGAGCGCCTCAAGATGTGGTCTATACGCGGTGTGTAGCCGGTGACGATTCCGTATTGGTGAAACGGACGAAATCACGCGCTGGATCATGCGTCTGGTGTTGGCGTTGGCAGGCACCTCAAGGATTCGTTTTTATGGCGTCCCTGTGCTTGTGCATAGGGCTTAGTTTCCCTATTAACGACGAACGAAAAAGCGGGCTGCTGTTCCCTACGATTAGGTTCGGCGACAACTGGGGATTCAATCTTGAGGTTCCCTATTATTGGAATATTAACCCGCGCGGAACGCGACATTCGCGGCCCGATATATGGCCAAACGAGGAGTCCTCAGCGGATCTGGGGGAGTTTCGTTATATGGGCGAGACGGGATTCGGAGACTATAGCGGCATGTTGCGCATGGCGAATTTATGCCGGATGACTCGGAATACGGAGACAGCCGTTATGGCTTCAGTTATCGTCATCGGCAAAACGTGCAGCGCTGGGGCTCTCGACTGTCCCTCAATGCTAATGTTGGCTATGTCTCGGATCATGATTTGACTGATCTGTCAAATAAGCTCGAGAGTAAGCAACGCATCTCACCTTCCGCAGAGCGCTGATGTGTCGATCAATCCTACCGACATTTTTTCTTGAAAATGAGAATTTCCAGATCAATGCGGACGTGACGGCATATCAGACCATCGATAAATCCGTATCACAGGAAAACAGGCACTTACAGCCGCTTTTGCCTGGACTCCGGGTGATATGGGACAAGTCTTTCTTTCCAGGTTCTCGAAATACGCTGGGCTATCAGAAACCCGTTTCACGCTGAAGCCGAATTCAAATCAGAACTTATTAATTTTGACCACGCATCAGCGACGAGACCACCGGGCTGCGCTGGGACACCGAGACTACTCTGGCAGCGCCGATCGAAGAACGTTTCTCGAGCTCCACCCCGAAGTTTACTTATGCGTATACGGCCTATAACGTGGAAAACCAACCTGCCGGTGAACCCTCGGATCCTACACGTGGGATATATACCCCTTTTGAGCTTGCCTCAAATTATTTTAGAGCGCGATGTCGACTGGCGATCTGAAGACCATGCAGACTCTGGTGCGAGTCTTACCTATCGCTACGTACCTTGAAGATCAAGACGGGTTGCCTGTCTTGATTCAGGAACGGTTGGTTTCGACAATATTGCGGATGCATTTTTTGGGTGGAGTGGCTTTTGGGGTCAGACCGTATTCGTTTCAAGGATTTATCTTGGGGCTATCAGCCGAAACCTATCAATCCACTACCGGAGATGATCTTCTTCGGTGGAATCTTACTTAACAGTTTATCTGGCAGCACGTGAAGTGACTCTCGATTCTGCCGGGGAGATACCAGTGACTTTTCCCCGTTGGTAGGCGACATCACGTTTAACCTTACACAGACACTAAGAACAGACGGATTTTGAACTGGAACTGGGATGGTAATCAGGTGGATCATTGGCGTCTGGGCGCAACCTATGACCGCGATGTGCGAAGGCGCCTTTCCACGTCCACCGCAGCTGGTATGAGACATCCGATAGTCTTCAGCTCGACTTTACGTAGCCCTGTATTGCTTCTCGATGGCAGTTTGGCGCAACCGCTCTTCCGCAGTGATTCGGAGGGCTCAGACCCAGGTACTATTCAAAACTCACGGTTGGATATGACGCCTGCTACTGGAGCCATTCAATTGGGCTACGAAGATCGCACCGATGGGAGTGATCAGAAATCTCCAGTCGAAATTTATGGCCACACTTCAGCCTGCGGGGACTAGGCAGAGTGTCAAGTGACCAGCTGGCCGGTGGTTACGACGACCGTACCGTCAGCAACTAACACCTCGCATTGGTTTTACGTCGGGCCGCAAAATCCTCCTCGATATCCGCACGCGTGATGATCAGGGCTTTCCTAATCTCTCCCTGATGATGATCCTGGGCGTGGTTGCGCATGCCCAAACTGGCCATCAACCGGGTTCTCGTTGTTGTGAATGAAGAAGTCATCACTCAGGCTGATCTCGATAAGCGCGTGGTCCTGGCAAATCTGAGACGCGCTCATCGGGTCGAACGCACCGCCTTATGAAGTGCGCGCCGCGTTGCTGGAAGAAATGATTGTGGATCGCTTGCTGCTTGAAATTGCGCGCCGTTCCAATCTGATTGTGGGGAGGCCAAGTGGGCTATGCCCTGTCCGTCATTGCCAGGCAAAACCAGATTGGCGTGAATGAATTGAAGAATGTTATCGAGCAATCAGGAGTAGCGTTTGAGGATTATCGCGATGATCTCAAGCGCCAGCTGACGATCCGTCAGGTGATCAATGCCCATCGGTCGCACGATCGCCAAATGAGCACGACCGAGGTTGAAAATATCTCCGATCAAAATCCCCAGACCGAAGCGCCAGAAGATCGTAAAGTAGAGCTGGCTCAGATAAGTTTGTCTCGTCGAAGCCGATGCTTCCACTGATGAACGCCAACGGCCCGAAGCTCTGGCACTAAAATTCGAGAGGAACTGTCCGCAGGTCTTTTGTTCGAGAGGCGGCTGACCGGTATGGTCCGAGCGATGAGGTTGAGGTACAGGTATCGCTCGGTATGCACGAAGCCAAGCAGCTTCCCGATGTCTTCTTAGATGCTCTACGTGAAGTCGCCGAGGTGGGCTTACCGGGGTATTTGAGACTCCCCCAGGGTTGGCACATTCTTAAGTCATCCGATCTCAGGGCGGCGCCTCGGGAATGATTAGTCAGCTTGAATTGCGGCATATTCTGATGCGGCGGTCAGCGCTCTTGTCCCGTCAGCAGGTGAGGTCCCGACTCGAGCGGGCTCGTGATCGAATTATCTCGGGCAGGATTTTTGGTGCGGTAGCTAAGCTTCAGTCGGAAGATACAACGACCACTGCGAGGCAGTCTCGGATGGGTCGAGAGTTCGGCGCTACCGCCCGATTCGCGCAGGCGATCGGGGGAGCCTCTCGGCGGGTGAGTAAACCCGGTATTTTGAAACGGTAGCTGGCCTCCACATCGCGCAGGTCACCGGTGAGCGAAGAAGTCGACATCGCCAGACCTTCGGCGAGCCGAGCAGGTGCTCAGGTCAAGAAAGAGCCAGGAAGAGCGTTGGAGCAATGGACGCAATCTCTTCGCGAAAGAGGCGTACACGTTCAATATCGGGTCACGTTTGACGGATAACAGCGCCCGTTTCTCGAGGCGCTGTTATGCCTTCCATCAACCGTTTACTTCGGACCGCTGGTAAATTCCGGATACGCCTCAAGGCCATTCGAGACATCTACACCCGATATTCTTCTTCGCTGACGCGAAGCCCGGCCAACGGCTTTAATTGTTCCCCAAGCGATAAGGCTTGCGATCATCACAGATCCAAAAATTACTGCGGCGCCGATCAGCTGTGTGATCAGGCTCGCATCGCTATTGGTGATCGGTACGGCTAGGAGCCCCATATGCCGACGACCCCGTGAACGGAATGGCGCCGACCGGGTCGTCGATACGCAGGCGGTCAAGACCCAGTACCGACAACACCGATATAGCACCACCGACCGCGCCGATAAGTGTCGCGGCGAGCGGGGAGGGCGCTAAAGGCTCTGCAGTAATCGCAACTAAACCTGCCAGGGCGCCGTTAAGCACCATCGTGAGATCTGCTCGACCCAGGATTATTTTGGCCGCGAGAAGCGCCGCCACTACGCCACCGGCAGCCGCTGCGTTGGTATTTACAAATACCGCCGCCACAGCGTTTGCTTCGCCCACGTTCGAGATGACCAGTTCCGAGCCGCCGTTGAAGCCAAACCAGCCAAGCCAGAGGATAAATGTCCCCAGAGTGGCCAAGGGCAGGTTCGCCCCGGGCAGTGCCTGAACTTTACCGTCTTTGCTGTACTTCCCTTTTCGAGCTCCGACCATCCATACGCCCGCAAGTGCCGCCGTGGCGCCAGTGAGGTGAACCACGCCCGACCCGGCGAAATCAGAGAATCCCATACCATCAAGGAATCCTCCGCCCCACTTCCAGAATCCCTGAATCGGATAAATAAAGCCGGTCAACACGACGCAGAATGCCAGGAAAGGCCAGAGTTTCATCCGCTCTGCGACGGCTCCGGAGACGATCGACATTGCGGTAGCAACGAAGACAACCTGAAAAAAGAAGTCCGACCGACCGGAGTAATAAGCACCGTCGTACCAGCTTTCTCCCGAAGCGCTCAGAACGGCGGCCGGGTCATTTTCTGTGCCGAGCAGGAAGCTAAGCCCCGGCCAGATGCTGTTCACTGCGGCATCGCCGGGGTACATCAGGTTGTATCCCACCAGCATATACATCACGCACGCGATTGCGTATAGCGCAACGTTCTTGGTGAGAATCTCGGTTGTGTTCTTTGCCCGAACAAGACCTGCCTCGAGCATCGAGAAGCCGGCGGCCATCCACATTACAAACGCGCCCATCACCAAGAAATAGAACGTATCGAGCGCGTACCTTAAGTTAAGAATATCTTCCACTTTAAATTTCTCCCGTTTTTAATCAAACGTCGCTGCTAGTGTCTAGAGGGCATCCGTACCGGTTTCACCCGTGCGGATTCGCATGACTTGTTCGATGTCATAGACGAAAATTTTTCCGTCGCCGATCTTTCCTGTCTTCGCCGAGTCACTGATTGCCTCGATGGCTTGATCCACCAGATCCGCAGTAACCGCGATCTCAAGTTTGATCTTGGGCAGAAAGTCGACGGCATACTCCGCGCCCCGGTAGAGTTCCGTGTGGCCCTTTTGTCTGCCAAAACCCTTGACCTCTGTAACCGTCATTCCCTTGATCCCTATCTGGGCAAGAGAATCCCGAACATCGTCAAGCCGAAAGGGCTTAATCACCGCGGTGACGAGTTTCATTTTTTTCTCCCTGTGAAAAAGTAACTGGACGAGGGGGCATCGCCCCGGTTTAATTACGTCAGTTCATAGGAAGCAAGTTTCGTGCCAACCAATAGAATCTCCTCTAGGCTGGTTTTACCGATCTCGTCGCAGATCGCTGCACTGCGGCGGTGTGCTTTAGATCAGATACGCCCCCTTTTAGTGCATGCCGGTGCTTTAGACGCGGACTGCTAATATTTGGGTCGAAAAATTTCCTAGCAAGTTACGGTCAATCGAATGAATACACCTTTTAAGAGGATCGCCGAATCCATTCAGGATGTATTGCCTGGCGACATCGCGGAGGAGGTTCGCTCGAATCTCAAGACGCTCGTTGAGGCATCCTTGCAGAAGATGAATCTGGTCACCCGCGAGGAATTATTAGTTCAGGAAAAAGTTCTTGCTAGAACGCGAGAGCAGCTTGAGTTGCTCGCTGCCCGCGTTGAAGCGCTAGAAAAAGACCGAGATAGTTAAGTACGCGACTCAAATCCCAAGGATGGGTTTTATGACAAGGAGAAGTCGAGATGTCGTTTGTGAGACTGCGCACCCGCGCCGATATTGGACTTGATGCGCCCGCTGTTTCAGTAGAGGTTCACATATCAGGCGGGTTGCCCTCGTTCTCGATTGTAGGCCTTCCTGAGGCGGCAGTGCGTGAGAGTCGTGAACGCGTCCGCAGCGCGATCCTGAATTCCGGATTCGATTTTCCGCCGCGGCGGATCACGGTGAACTTAGCGCCGGCTGATCTGCCGAAGCAGGGCGGAAGGTTTGATCTTCCTATTGCGCTGGGTATTTTGGCAGCGACTAACCAGCTGACACGGACCGCCGAGGCATTGTCGGTCGAATGCTTGGGTGAGCTGGGATTGGATGGCGTGTTGAAATCTGTACCCGGCATCCTCCCCGCGGCCATCCAAATGAGCCCTGAGCGATTCTCTTTACTTCTCCCGTTAGAAAATTTCAGAGAGGCAAGCCTTGTTGAGGGCTTACGGCTCCTGCCGGCCGCAAATCTTTGCGAGGCGGTGGCCCATCTCTCGGGCGAGCTTCGTACATGTCTTGATGAAAGTTTCAGCGCGGATAAGTGCCAACACCCAAGCGAGGCGCTTCTCGATTTTTCCCAGGTTCGTGGCCAAGCTTTAGGTCGACGGGCTCTGGAGATAGCCGCTGCGGGCGGGCATTCATTACTCATGGTAGGCCCGCCGGGTTGCGGAAAGACGATGCTTGCGGAGCGAATGCCAACGATCTTGCCTCCGCTATCTCTACAAGAGGCGCTTGAAGTCGCTGCCATACAGTCGATCGCCTGGACGGGATTTGATCCCGAGTTGTGGCGATGTCGACCTTTTCGGGCGCCACACCACAGCGCTTCGGCGGTAGCCTTAACGGGCGGCGGCGCCCGGCCCCAACCCGGAGAGATCTCTTTGGCACACCGCGGCGTCTTATTCCTGGACGAGCTTTCTGAATTCCCCCGATATATTCTTGACCAGTTGCGAGAACCTCTTGAGTCTGGAACTATTCGTATCGCCCGGGCCAGCAGGAGTGTTGTTTTCCCGTGCCGCTTTCAATGGATTGGTGCGATGAATCCCTGTCTCTGTGGGTATGAGGGCGATACCTCAGGTCGATGCAAATGTACACCGGATCAGGTCAGACGATATTGGGATCGGTTGTCGGGCCCTTTGCTGGATCGAATTGACCTGCAGGTGCGCCTCCCGACCTTGAGTGTTGGTGATGTAACTTGCGCAGGCCAGCCGTCGGAGTCATCGGAGGCAATCGCCGCAAGAGTTCAGGCGGCGCGTGATCTTCAGCATAACCGAGCTGGCGCGATCAATGCGTTGATGAGCGTAGAGTCGCTCGAGCAACACTGCGCTCTCAGCGGCGATGCTCGGCGTCTTTTCGAGCAGGCCGTAACGAGGTTGGGCTTTTCGGCCCGGAGTTTTCACCACATTCTTCGGGTGGCCCGAACCATTGCAGACCTCGATGGGTCAAGCCGTATTCTCGGTCAACACGTTGGCGAGACCCTGCAGTATCGGTTGCTGGATCGACCCTCGCCCTGATGGCTTCAGAGTATCTAGAGGATTTGGTTAGCTCCAGTCTGGCTTTCGTTTCTCAATGAAGGCATTGACACCCTCTACGGTGTCGGGGAACAGCATGTTGTCTGCCATCGTACGGCCCGCGACCGCATAGGCCTCAGCCAGGGGCATATTGAGCTGCTGATAGAACAGTGCTTTTCCCGCCCGAAGTGCGTCCGCGGGTTTATGGGCGATGTTTTGAGCAAGGCGGTCAACTTCAGCGTCTAACGCCTCAGGAGGAACAGCACGATTGATCAGTCCGTAGGCGACGGCTGTTTCCGCATCAATAAATTCGCCTGTCGTCAACATTTCAAAAGCACGCTTGCGAGCCACGTTTCGACTCAGTGGAACGCTTGGTGTCGAACAGAAAAGCCCTAGGTTGATCCCGGAGACCGCGAAGCGCGCGTCATTGCAGGCCACAGCAAGATCAACATTTGCAACGAGTTGACAACCTGCCGCGGTCGCCATGCCCTGGACCTTAGCTATGCTGATTTGTGGCATCTTTGCCAGCGTCACCATCATGGTGCTGCAGCGGGAGAACAGGTCTTCGTAGTATGCCTCTTGCGGGTTTGCCCGCATTTGCTTGAGATCGTGGCCCGCGCAGAAGGCTTTGCCGTTGGCAGAGATGACCAACACCTTAACGTCACTTCGTGCGCTGATGCTATCAAGTGCCTGCTGAAATGCAAAAAGCATTTCCTCAGACAAGGCGTTATACTGCTTTGGACTGTTGAGCGTGAGCTCAACCACCCCGGGCGAGCGATCGCGCTGGATCAAAATGGGATCGAGTGTCGCTTGTGTGTCGCCGCTGGTCATGTTCATAAGCCTCGTTGAGCCTCTGGGTACCCTACACGCCTAAAAGAGCGAAGTAAACTGCTGTGTCGAAAGTGTCCATTGAAGATGTCCTGCAGCTCGTTGATGAGCAGCTGCCGTTCGCGGCGGAGCACGGTTTTACTCTGGAATCACTTGGCGAGGGCACCGCAACCGTGCGGGCGCCCTATCTCAGCAAGTTTTTGCGCCCGGGCGATACCATCGCGGGCCCGGTGATGATGGGTCTTGCGGACTACGGAATCTATGCTGCCCTCCTGAGCAAGATCGGCATCGTACCGCTAGCCGTGACCACCAATCTGAATATCAATTTTCTGAGTCGTCCGGGCCCGTACGACATGATTGCAGAGGCACGCATGATCAAGACCGGTAAGCGACTTGCGGTGGGGGAAGTGGAAATTTTCAGCGAAGGGAGCGATACCCTCGTGGCGCATGTGACAGCGACGTACTCTATTCCCCCATTAGGCGCTGCACAGAAATAGACGAGAACACTCTGATGAAGCCGAGCACACTCCATGAGATTAAAGCCTGCGTTTTCGATGCCTATGGGACGCTTTTTGATGTGCACTCAGCAGTCGCCCAGCATACGCATCGTATGGCTAACGCCTCAGCGGTTTCCATGCTGTGGCGGACCAAGCAACTTGAGTACACGTGGCTCCGTACCCTGATGGGACGCTATATCGACTTCTGGGAGGTGACGGGCGATGCGTTGGACTTCGCTCTGGATACGAGCGGCATCTCGGATTCACAGCTTCGCGATGATCTCCTACAGGCTTACCTTAGCCTTTCCTGTTACTCAGAGGTTCCCGAGGTATTGGAACAACTGAAGAAAAGACATATCCGCTGCGCCATCCTGTCTAATGGCTCCCGAGATGCTGGCGGCCGCTGTCAAAAATGCAGGTCTTGAATCCTCTTTGATGCCGTGTTGTCGGTGGATCAAATTCGAATCTACAAGCGGACCCCCGTGTGTATCAACAGGCCGTGGATGCCCTAGGTCTTGAGGTATCCGAAATTGCTTTCAGTCCTCCAATGCATGGATGCAGGCGCCAGTGCATTTGGCTTCATGGTGTGGGTGAATCGTTTTGGCCAAAAGGCGGAGCGCTTGGGCGTCTCCGCGAGCGCCGAGTTACCCGATTCTCGGGGTTGCCTGAGTTACTTTCCGAGTCCGAGGGCGCGGATCGCCGCTCGACAAACGGGTCGGTGTAAGAGCATTGACCTCGTCCATTCAATACTCTTGACATAAGCCTAACGAATCGCTAAATTGCAGCTAGCGCCGATTTGAGAATCAGCTTGCGGGCGCTTATCAATACGGCTAAAGCGAGGCAAATCGATACCCCGCTTCAGCCCCGACTGCAGCGGGTTTTTATGCCTGCGCTTGACAGCATTGAGGATACAGATAATGCACGAATTCACCTGAGCCCTATGGGATTGAAACGATTGCGATACGCGCTTGGCGCTGCTCGCCGAGGCGGGAGCACAGTGGAGCCCATCTTTCACGACGTCCAGTTTCGTTTTCGAAAACGCGGCGCGATGCAGCAGCAAAATTTTCAGGCAAGATATCCGGGAACGTTTACTCGAGATTTCCACAAATCCCACCGTCCGTGGGTTGAGGAGCCGTCTTGCCGCGATGGAAGGGAGGTCGTTTCGCGATCGCGACGGCATCGGGATGTCTGCGATTCTTTGTCTGGCACTCTGTGCTGAAGGCTGGGGATCGGCGGTGTCTGAAAATGTCTTTGGGTCCACGGTCTCATTATTTACGAAACCCTCAGCACTTCGGCGTAAAGCAGCACTGATTTCGTACCCATTACTGACTTATCAGCCTGGGGACGTGCCATGACGCCTAAGACAACGCCTTCTGTTTGTGGAGACACCTTCAAACCCCACGTGCGAGATAGCCGGATCTGGAATCGCTCTCCAAGATCGCCAAAGATGCGGGGGCGTTGCTGGCGGTTGATAATGTCTACTGCACGCCGATTCTTCAGAGGCCGATGGCCTTTGGCGCGGATGTGGTCGCATTCGGCGACGAAGTATCTCGACGGCCAGGGCCGTTGTGTGGGCGGCGCTCTGGTCGTGAATGACCGGGCACTGTACGATGATTTATTCAATACGCTGAGGACAACCGGTCCCTCGATGAGCCCCTTCAACGCCTGGGTGTTCCAAAAGGGGCTGGAGACGCTTGCTCTGCGAATGAAAGCGCATTGCGATCATGCCGCCGAGTTGGCCCATTGGCTGCAGCAGCATCCCAGTGTTCGAAGAGTCTATTATCCCGGTCTCACGACGCATCCGGGCCATCGCTTAGCCTTAAAACAGCAGGGCGGCTTTGGCGGCATCGTTTCCTTTGAGATTCACGGATCCCGCTCGGATGCGTGGCAAGTCATTGACAATACCCGACTGCTCTCCATCACGGCTAACCTCGGCGATACCAAGTCTACGATTACGCACCCCGCCTCAACGACGCACGCGCGAATCAGCGAGCAGCGGCGGCGGGCCGCAGGGATTACGGACAGCATGCTCCGAATTGGTGTGGGGCTCGAAAATCCCGACGATATCAAGACCGATATTGAACGAGGCTTAGATGCGATTACGCCTTCGGCGTCCCGCGTAGCGAACTGAGCCGTGGATTAGGCGCGTTTGGTCAGCAGGGCGCGCGCGACGCGTGATGCGGGCGGGTGCTTGAGTCGCTCGCAAAGACTTTCTGTGATGTCCAATAGCGCAGGGAGATCGACACCGCAGTCAATGTTCATTCCGTTCAGCATGTAAACCACATCCTCGGTCGCAACATTTCCTGCAGAACCCTTTGCATAGGGGCATCCCCCTAATCCACCGATGGCGGTATCTACGGTCGTAACACCCACCTCGATACAGGCCAGGATATTCGCCAGCGCTTGGCCATAGGTATCGTGAAAATGCGCCGAGATGCGATCGATTCCGACCTCTGTGGCGCACGCTTCAATGAGCGCTCTGGCTTTATCGGGTGTACCGACCCCGATAGTGTCTCCGAGTGAGATCTCTGAACAGCCGAGCTGGAGAAGGTCCCGAGAGATTCGAACCACATTGGCAGGATCAACCTCTCCTTCGTAGGGGCAGCCGAGAACGCATGAGATGTACCCTCGGATGCGAACGTTATCGGCCAACGCTTGACGACAAACGGCTTCGAAACGCTGCAGGCTATCGTCAATGCTGCAATTGATATTTTTCTGGGAGAAAGACTCCGTTGCTGCCGCGAATACCGCAATTTCGCGCACTCCGGCAGCCCGTGCATTTTCATAACCCTGCATATTTGGTACGAGCACGGGCAGTCGCAGGTCATCGCGGTCGCGAAGAGACTCCAGAATGACATCACTGCCGGCCATTTGCGGTACCCATCGCGGCGAGACGAATGAACCCGCTTCGATTTGTTTCAGACCTGCGAGCGCTAGTTTCTCGATCAGATCAATCCGTTCGGCCGGTGAGAGATGCTCGGTTTCGTTCTGAAGACCATCGCGCGGCCCTACTTCAACAATTTCAATGCGATTCGGTCGAGTCATGGTTTAGGGATTGAGGTTAATACGGTAGTAAATACAGAGATTCGGCGTGAGGTCGTCGATATAGTCGTTCTCGATTATATGGAAGGCGCGAGCACCGAGCGAGCGATTAAGCCGCCACATACCCTGCGCAAGCCCACCTCGATTTCGTCCGGTGATCGCTCGATATCCCGCTGCACTTGCCTGGCGCAGTTGTTCCGTCTTTAGCGCTCGACCCATACCTTGGCCTTGAAAACGGGAATCCACACACGTATCTGCGGAATAAAGAACGTCGTCGGTTGCCAGATCGGGATCCTCCCGAGGTCCTCGCACATGGCCAAAAAGGTTTAACGGGGCCCCGAGACAAAAACCACCAATCTCTCCATCCACGAGAGATAGCAGGCTCAAACCCGAGGGATGACAAATGATCTTTTCAAGCGTTTCCGGGGAGTCCTGCCGCGATGGCTCGTAAAGGGCGTTTTCTATCTGAAGAATGGCCTTGGCCCATCGGGACCAGTTGTCAGCGTTCAGGGATTCAATATGCACAGCTCTCGGATGCCTAGATGTTCCCGGAGGGCTCGCGGTCAGTCGTTCGATGATGCGGTGGGCAGCGTCGTCTGTTTCTTTCGGTTCTTAATGAGGCTTTGATGTCTCAATGTGCAGACATCACAGGAATCCTCCGGTGACCGCCGCCAATCAGAAGGAGGCTCGAATCCCCCTCGCCAGATCCCTAACTGCTCTTCTCGGGCGAGCGTTTCCTCTTCCTCAAAAAGAGCGTTCTCTTTTTGATCTGCGAGTGCCCAGCCCGAGCGGATTAGCCACGCGTTGAGATTCTTACCGGGGCCGTAGCATTCCACAGGAATGAAATCTGTTGCCGTTGACTGAATCGCGATCAAAGGGCGGCACTCAATGTTGGGATCATCCAGATACTGATCCATTATGTCCCAAGCCGCTGCCCCGCAATCCCAAGATTCGCCTTTATCGACGCAGGAAGCTTCAGCGGGGGGTAGCGTACTGCTGTCAAGTCGGTACACGGCGTCGCCGCTTCGTAGGAGGCCGGTCGTTCGATCGGCCCTCAGCAGGGGATCACCCCAGACGCCGCTAAAAAGGCCGCTGAGGAAAAGGAGAGTAAGCGAATAGCCCGCGGTCTTCGATCGAGGTCGATTCAAAATCTACGAGCGAGGGAGGGTGCAGACCGCTTCATCAGTCCACTGCAGCCAAATCGGCTGATTCGGACGACGCATATCGTTCATTGCGCGCGTCAGGTTTTGAAGCGCAACGAGCACCGGCTCGTCACGACCCTCGATATGCACGTAGAAGTGACTGCGATCACCTAGGTAAGCGGAAGGGCCCAGCGTCCCCGCCAGGGTGTTTTCTGAGGTGCCCGGGTCTGTAAAGACGGGCTGAAATTTTTCGGGACGGATCGCGACCCAGACCTTCTGTCCGGTAGCATCAAGACCCTCTTGTCGCCGCACCAAAGTTTTTCCAATACCTCGCGCGGTTATCTCTACCTTGTCCCCCTGTGCGCCGGAGATCTCAGCCTCAAAAAAGTTCATACTACCAATGAAGTCCGCAACAAAACGGGAATTGGGTGATTCATAAAGGTCACCCGGCGAGGCGATCTCCATCACGTTACCTTCTGACATCACGGCGATTTGATCGGAGAGGGTAAGCGCTTCTTCCTGATCATGAGTGACGAAAAGAAAGGTAATTCCAATCTGTTGCTGAAGCTGTCGCAGCTCGATTTGCATCTGCTCGCGAAGCTTCTTATCGAGCGCACCTAAAGGCTCGTCGAGAAGGAGGACTTTTGGCTGCTTTATCAAAGCGCGAGCCAGTGCAACTCGCTGTCGCTGGCCGCCTGAAAGCTCAGCCGCACCCCGTGATCCATAGCCGGGAAGTTTGATGAGCTCCAGTACCTCGTCAATGCGCTTATCTAACTCGGCACGGGAAAGGCCAGATTTACGCATGCCGAACGCGATGTTCCCTCGTACATCCAGGTGGGGAAAGATCGCATAATTTTGAAAGACCATGTTCACCGGACGCTTGTTGGGTGGCGTCGCCGACATCGGCTCACCGTCGATCAGGATTTCCCCGGAATCGGGTATTTCAAACCCTGCCACCATACGCAGGAGGGTGGTCTTCCCGCAGCCCGAGGGCCCGAGCAGTGAGAAGAATTCACCCCTTTGGATGTCGAAGGAGGCGTTGTCGACCGCCTTGACTTGGCCAAAGCGTTTTCCCACGCCCTGAAAGGAAATAATTGCATCACTCATGATCAGATTCCTGAACTGCTTTCAAGTTTGACGCCTCTCCTTCTGAACCATTCGCTGAAAGAGACCACGACAAAAGACAGGATAAAAATTGTCGCCCCGAGCGCGAGTACTGCTGGGATCTTCGTGGGGAATCGTAGCGAACTCCAGATATAGATGGGCAGCGTTGGATCCGTACTGGTAAGAAAAAATGCCAATACAAACTCATCAAAAGAAATAGTAAAGGTCAGCAGAAGACTCGCGACGATACCCGGCAAAACAATCGGGAAGGTGACGCGCCAAAAGGTCATCCAGGCGCTCTCACCGAGATCAAGCCCGGCTTCCTCAAGACTTTTATCAAAGCCCTCCATGCGTGAGATCAGGACCAGCATGGCGAAAGGGGTGCACAAAAGCATGTGAGAGAAGCCCACCGTCCACAACGACAAGGGAATATCCACTTGCGTAATCAAAATGAGAAGCGAGATCGCGAGAATAATCCCTGGGATGACCAGCGGTACCATAATGAAGCCCATGACCGGCCCCCGACCCGGAAGACGATATCGGGTAACCGCCTTCGCCGCGAGCAGGCCCAACATTGTGCTCAGGATCGCCACGGTAATACCCACCTTTACGCTATTCATCAGCGCTTCGAGCATGTCCGGGCTATTGATCATCTGCTCGTACCACTTAAGGGTGAAGCCTTTTAGCGGGAACGCGATGTACTTGGAATTGTTGAAGGAGAAAAGCGGCAAAAACAATACCGGCAGATAAATGAACGTCAAATAAATGACGGCGTAAATCATGAAGCCGCTTGGGCGCCACCAAGGCCGTCGCTTGTTCATGCGACGGCCCTCCGCAGGCGATGTGTGCCCCAGAGAAACAGACATACCATGGCGGTCACGGTCAACATGGATATCACAGATATTGCTGCGCCAAGCGGCCAGTTGAACGCCTTGCCAAACATGGACTGGATAATGTTTCCGATCATGATGCCGCTTGGCCCGCCCACCAGCGAAGGTGTTACATAATCGCCGACGGTGGGAATGAATACCAAAAGGCTGGCCGCAATCACCCCGGGCATCGAAAGCGGTAACGTCACCCGAATAAACGACATGAATGCGTTTTCGCCCAGGTCGCGAGAGGCCTCAAGGAGCGATCGGTCGATTTTTTCGAGAGAGACATAGATCGGCAGGATCGCAAACGCCGCCCAGGCGTGCGCCAGGGTGATCGCGACCGCGGTCGGGTTGTATAGCAAGAACTCAAGCGGTTCGCTGATCAGGCCCAGCGACTTCAGCCCAGAGTTCACCACGCCGTTGTATCCGAGCATCAATTTCCAGGCAAACACTCGAAGAAGATAGCTGGTCCAGAAGGGTACTGTGATCAGGATGAGCCAAACCAGCTTGTTGCTCTTGATCCGAAACGCGATGAAGTAGGCCATCGGATAGGCCAGGAGCACGGTTACAAGTGTGACCATGGCCGAAATCCGGATGGATTTCATCAGGATCGCGCTATAGATCGGCTTTGCGAAAAAGTCTGAGTAATTCTGCAGAGAAAATGTTTTGATGAAATCAACGTAATCCTGCAGCCAGAAACTAAGGCCAAAGAGAACCAGCAACGGCATCGCCAGACCAAAGAGCATCGTCAACAGTGTTGGTGACAACAACGAGTACCCGCGCAACGGCTCGCTCGACAGGAAACGCTTTCGGATTGAAAGTCCGAGCGATGATCGATTAGAGCGGTCGGGATTAAGAGACGCTTGAGTCATGAAAAAGGTACGATCTGGCGATTCACTCTGAGGGGCGTCTTCTTTTGGTAATACGGGGCGCTGATAAACATGCGCCAGTTGAAAAAAACGATGCCGGGCGGTGATTACACGCCCGGCATCGCTGAGTACTGCAATGGTCTTACAGAATAAACTACATTCCTGCTTTGACTTCCTCGAACATAGCCTGCAGAGCGGGCTCATTACTCATCGGCGCTTGGAAGATCCCTGCGTTGAGGGTCTTGTCCACGTCAACTGAGAAGCCAAGCTCTTTGAGGAGCCCTGGACTGTCCTGCTCGACTTTGGTGAAGGCATTAATGTTGCCGTGTCCGTAGCCATACTCCGTAATCGAAAATACTCCCGACTCGACGCTGGCGTAAGCGTCAAGGTAGTCGTAGATTCGGTCGAGTTTTGCCGGATCATGATCTGACATGAGGCAGAAGCCGCATACCCAGGTCATCGCGCCTTCCTTAGGATTGTCGTAGCGCACATCAAGACCTTCCTTCTTAAGCGCGGCATACGAGGAGTTCCAAGCGGACGTCGCGACAAGCTCGCCGGACATAAGCGCTTGCTCAATATCTGCCGGGCTGGTCCAGTAATAGCGCATTAACGGCAATTGCTCTTTCAGAGCAGCGCGAGTTTTAGCCATTTCGGCATCGGTCATGTTGAAGGGGTCTTTGGCGCCGGTGTAAATCGCGGCAACCATGACGCCATCAATCAGGCTGTCGGCCATGGAAAGTCGCCCTTTGTATTTCGGATCCCAGAGCATGCCCCAGGTTTCCTTACCAATGTATTCAGGCATGAGATCCGCGCGATAGAGCACAGACGTCAAACCCCAGTCGGTTGGGAAGAAATACTGTTTGTTCCCCTCGAAGGTCCCGGGAATGGTTTTCAGGCTGGGGATGATGTCTTTCCAGGTGCTAAGGCGACTGGTGTCAATCGGCATCAAAATTCCAGCATCTTTCCAGATCGGCACTTTGTAGGTACAGGGTTGCGTTAGGTCGACTTTGAAGCCTGCGCGCATCTTCGCAAACGCTTCCTCCTCGTCACCAAAAATAGCCATATTCGGCGATTCGTTGTATTTGGCGAGGTACGGCTGATGCAGTTCTGGGACTTCCCATCCCTCCCAGGTAAAGACCGTGGGGTTATCGGCGGCTGAGGCGAATGCGGATCGTCCGATCGGCATCGCGACCATCGCTGCGCCCAAGGCCATCAAGCGCTGGTTGAATTGGCGCCGGCTGAGCTCCCCGGTAGCCAATTGCTCAATCACATCCTCTTTGGTTTCTTTTCTCACAGGTTTCCTCCTTCGTAATTGGAAATATCCAGCGGGCCCTGACACGGCCCTTGCGCATTACTATATTAGATTTATCGCGCCCTGCGCCACTCGCCCCCACAAAAATCGGTAGAAGTCTGATTGGCCCCAAAAGCCCTCAGATATTTCTTCGGGTTTATGGTCTCTTGGCGGGATGCCTCAGAAGCGCTGCAAATTAACTGTCACCACCCAGCTTTCGAAATCACGCTGCCTTTAGTGCCGCCTGCGTTTGATCAAGTGCCTCGCGAGCCAGCGTAACCAGATCGTCGATCTGGTCAGTGGTCATGATGAGGGGCGGGGAGATAATCATGCTATTCCAACCGCCCGCATGACAAGACTGCTGCGGGTGGCGATATCGCGATAGGTCATCCCCACATTTTTCATGCGGGAACGGCGTTCGATCGCGCCTTATCGGCGACAAGCTGCAACGCCCCTAGAAATCCTACACTCGCTTCTCCCACTAGAGGATGACTGTGAGCTCGCGCCACCACGCTTGCTGCAGATAGGGACCAGTGTGCTCCCTTAACGTTATGTCGATGATTCCTTCAATCACGGAGATCTTGATATTCGCGGTAGCGACCGCACAGGCGGCAGGATGTCCTGCGTAGGTCATGCCGTGAAAGATTCTCCGCCTTCTTCAATAAGCACATTGGAACGTGATCGGCGACCATCACACCCTAATAGGTAAGTAGCCGGACGATAGTCCTTTCGCGATCGCCATGAGGTCAGGTCAGATGGTAGTAATCACTACCAAACCACTCACCTGTCCGGCCAAACCACGAATAACTTCATCGGCCACCAAGAGAATCTGATAGCGCTGACATATGGCGCTGATCTCAGGCCAATAAGTCTCCGGGTGGAACAATCACGCCGCCTGCTTGTATCGGCTCTGCAATAAAAGCCGCGACTCGATGCTCGCCCAACTCTTCTATTTTTGCTCTGAAGCTCGCTCGCAACTTTTTTCCAAATTCTTCAGGAGAGAGAGCGCCTCCTCGAGATACCAGAACGGCTGATTAATGTGAAAAATATCCGGGATGGGCAACCCCTGCGCGTGCATTGCTGCAGCCGCCAAGACTTGCCCCCGCCATCGTACTGCCGTGGTAGGCATTTTTACGGCTGATAATGACCTGTTTTTCAGGCTGTCCGAGGCTGTGCCAATAGTGACGCACCATGCGTACCACGGTATCGTTGGATTCGGAGCCTGAGTTCGTCAGAAAGACGCGGTTCAAATGATCAGGCGTGACTTCGGCGAGCAGGCTGGAAAGTTCGATGACTGGGGATGAGCAGTTTGAAAGAAGGCGTTGTAGTAAGGCAGTTGTTCGATCTGACTTTTTTTGCGACTTCCGCAAGATCTTTCGCCCGTAGCCCATGTTCACGCACCAGAGTCCGGCCATTGCGTTCAACAAACGGTTACCGTCGGAATCAAAAAGGTAGACGCCCCCAGCGCTCCGATGATTCGAGCGCCTTCTGATGCAATTGCTTATGGTCCGTAAACGGATGTGAAAACGCGCGCTATCGAGTTCTTGATACTGCGCCGTGCTGAGAGCCATTTATTGTCCCTAAATATTCAAATGAAAAAATGTTAATTCCTTTGTCCGCGCCTCGCTGCTGACAAATCGCCTTGTCCGATCCAGCGCTATCAGACGTTCAGCAAAAGATGCCTCGCTCCCAGGAGCTGATAACGCAAGAACGCTTCGTACTCTTCTCCTGACCGCTGTCAGCTTGCGCAAAGCGTCGACCAAAAAGGTCCAATAGCGGATCGCTTTCGTTGAACGCCAGCAAGGCCTGCTCGAGGTTTCGTGGCAGTTCATAGGACATTTCATGCGCTCCCGTAATCGGTGCGCTGGGGTCGATCTCGTCGATCATTCCCAGATATCCGCAGGCGAGGCTGGCAGCAGTGGCAAGATAAGGGTTGCAATCGGCACCCGGTACGCGATTTTCAATGCGTCGAGCATCAGGCGATGAGATCCGGCACGCGCAAACCCGCCGTTCGATTATCCAGACCCCACTGCACGTTGATGGGTGCAGCGTTGTATCGCTGGATTCTTCTATAAGAGTTGATATTGGGCGCCAGCAGCAGGGGGCCGCAGGCGATATCTTTATAAAACCACTGATATGCCAATAAGAAAAGAGGGCTTGCCTCACCGTCCGATTGGCTAAAGACATTTTGACGGGCCTGTGTGGACACAATGCTTTGATGGATGTGCATGGCGCTCCCGGGCTCATTTTCCATCGGCTTGGCCATGAACGAGGCGTACATCTTGTGCCGTAGAGCGGTCTCGCGAACGGTTCCTTAAAAAGAAAGGTTTATCGGAATCTCAACTGGGTCACCATGCAGCAGTAACTTCCATCTGAGCCGCGCCTGATTCTATGAATCAGTTTCAAGCGGATATCCAGGCTCTCACAGTAGTCATACAGATCTTCAAACAAAGAGGGGTCGAATCTGTTTACAGCATCTATTGAATACGATTGACGCCCTGACTCCGCGCGACCTGAGCGACCGATAGAGCGGCTCGAGGGGGTAATCAGAATCAGGGTTAGGTTTGATGAGATAGAACTCAGTTCTGGCGCAACTACGGGTTCCCAGCCCCGCCTCGCGGTACAGCGCGACGATTTTAAGCACTGCCGAGGCGCCATCTCCACCACCGAGCCGTCCGCATAGTAGCAGTCATGAATGGCTAGCGCGGTTGGCTCAGATGCCCATGGCACGAGCCGGAAGCTTTGATATCAGGCTTTAGGAGAACATCTTTATCCGCCGGATCGACAGCGCTCCAGTCATCGGGATAATCTCCGGTGACCGTTTGCAGGAAGATAGTCCTCAGGCAGCCTTAAGCCCACTTCTTCGCTGTATTTATGAGCCGGTATGAGTTTTCCTCTGGCAATCCGGTCATGTCGGGAATGACCGCCTCGATGTCTTCGATGCGGTTCTGCTGTAGCCATTCTCGGATGCTACGCTCCGGAGCGCCAGAAACAGAGGGGCGCTGAATGTGATGGGTTTAACATAAAGCCTCGCGGCTGTGAAACACGTCCTGAGTCTACCTGGAGCCGAGCGAGTCCGGACAATTCATCGTGCGCCAAGACCAATCAATCTGTTCAGGCCAGCACCTTTTTTACCCCATTGACCCTACCATGACTAATCGATGCTCTGATCCTCCCGGAGAAAATATCGGTGACGCGCCGCAACTTTTATGAAGACTAATGGATAATCAGCCTGAATCATCTGCATTCCGTATTCTGAATGGATAATGCGTATTTAAAAGACCTGGCAGAAAGCAAGGGATGCCTTAGCCAGGCAGGATTTTCGAGCAGCGCTCGTTGCTTCAGAAGATTAAAAGTCGATTCCGGTAGATGCGGATGTTCAATTCGCCCCGCAGAGTGCACATGCGGAATGGGCCGTTTACCCGATGCCATCCGAGAATGTCGTGCGGGCATTGAGCGAGTGCCGAGCGCTCCGGAGGGTTGGATACATCTGGGTAGATTATGTCTCGCCACCGCGGACGGTTATCAGGCGCTCGAGGCATTCAATAGAGCAATCGAAATCCAGCCGAAAGTATTCATCCCTCGTGGGCCGAGGCGGAGGCGCACGCCCTGCTCGAAGACTTTGCAGCAGCCGAAGCTGATTTTCAGAAGGCTCTGATCAATTCTCCCGATCATGCCGAGATTACGATTGGCCTAGCCCGCATTCAGGACGCATCCGGTGACATTGACCGAGCCGAAGTTACGCTTCGCAAAGCCTGCGAATCCGCTCCACAAGAGGTCTCATTGTGGTTGACATTGGGCTTTGCACTTCGAGGCTGGGATCGTATTGAAGAGGCCAGAGCGGTGTGTCAGCAGGCACGAGTCATGCATCCTGAGTCCCATGAACTTATCGCGCAGGGCGCGGATCTTGCGTACGAAACCCGTGATCTTGACGAAGCCATTGCGCTCTACCGGCAGCTGCTTGAGGGAAATCCGGATAATCCGATGATCCAGAATGATCTTGCGCAGGCGTTGGCTTCGATCGGGCGTACTGATGAGGCTGAAGAGATCTTCCGAATGCTAACCGGGAAGTTTCCGTTCTTCACCAAGCCTTGGCTGAATATTGCGCTGAGTAAGCGGTTCGAAGAGCGTGATCCCGATATCAAAGCAATGTTGGCACTAGAAAAGAAGCCGCAGCTTTCTCAGGATCAGGGCATCCATCTGCAGTTTGCGCTAGGTAAAGCCTTTGACGATGCCGGAAAAGCGGACAAGGCGTTTCGCTTTTATAAAAAAGCTAATCAGCAGCATCGAAAGCATCTTGATTTCAGTATCGAGGAGACTCGAGATCAAATTACTCGGCTTATTGCGGCGTTCGATAAGGACATGTTTTCACGCCTGCGGGAAGCCGGGAGTTCCTCAAGAAAACCGCTGTTTGTTCTCGGCATGCCTCGTTCAGGGACCACCTTGCTCGAGCAGGTGCTCTGTGCACACTCAGCAATCGCAACCGCCGGTGAATTGAGAGCGCTTGCCCAAGAAGCTCGTCGGCTCGCGACCAATGCGCAAGCGCCTTGGCCCGATTGTCTGGCCAGTACCAAGACTGAAGACATCTCTGAGGCTGCCCGCCGTTACTTGACTGCCCTCGAAGCCAAAAATGACAACGAGTCGAAAATCATCGACAAGATGCCGCAAAACTTTTTGCATGCCGGATTTGCGGCAAGTTTATTTCCTGAGGCTGTAATCGTGCATTGCAGACGTGATCCCGTGGATACCTGTCTCTCTATTTATTTCCAGATGTTTCCTCGGGGAATGGATTTTGCGTACGACCTCAAAGAACTGGGGGAATACTTCAAGTGTTACGCAGGATTGATGGCGCACTGGAAAGCGCTTCTTGGAGATCAGCTCATTGAAGTGCACTACGAGAATCTGGTGTCGGATCCGAGCACTACGCTTAAGCCCCTGTTGAGCGCCTTAGATCTCCCCTGGGAAGACGCGCTACTTTCACACCAAGACCATGTGGGTCGAGTAGATACCTTGAGTCTTTATCAGGTTCGCCAGCCGCTTCATACGGGCTCTACCGAGCGATGGCGGCGATATGAGAACCAACTGGGTGAGCTTATCGGCGCGTTGGATTAGAAGAGAACCTCCTCCCTAGCACCGATGATAGGGCTGGAGGCTTGCTCTATAGGCCTACTTCGAAGAGCCTTGCTTTATGAGGTATCGCTATCCAAGTGAATGAAACAAATAAAAAGGGCGCCTTTCGGCGCCCTTTTT
>JAYPPP010000014.1:0-42141 GCA_038131525.1 Gammaproteobacteria bacterium
GTGCCGGTATTGTTTTCACAGAGGCGGCTGCCGTCCAGAGGCGCGGGCGAATCACCCACGGCGACTTGGGAATTTGGTCGGACGCCCACGCTCAAGCGCTTGCGGGCATCACAGGGTTTATTCGAAGCATGGGTTCCACGTCTGCAATTCAGCTGGCGCACGCCGGGCGCAAAGCGTCGATGCAGAGACCCTGGCATGGCAACGGTCCTCTTAATGATGAAGACATAGCGCGCGGTGAAGAGCCATGGAAAGTTATCGCACCGTCTGCTATCCCGTTGGGAGAGGGTTGGCTGCAGCCCGCCGAGATGAGCTCAGGGGATATTGCGCGGGTGGTTGAGGATTTTGCAGCAGCAGCCCGGCGTTCGAATCAGGCGGGGTTCGACATTGTCGAGGTTCATGCGGCCCATGGATATCTTGCGGCGAGCTTCCTCTCGCCTATCAGTAATCACCGAAAAGACGGCTACGGTGGAGATCGTAAGGGACGCTCTCGCATGCTGCTCGAGACGGTCGAAGCCGTCCGTGGCGAATGGCCGGAAGAAAAACCACTTTTTGTTCGGGTGTCCGCGGTCGACGGTGCTCCTGAGGGTTGGTCCCTGGATGACACCATTGCTCTTGCGAAAGATTTAAAGGAACTTGGCGTTGATGTGATCGACTGCTCTTCCGGCGGTATTCTGGGCGCCGCAACCGCAGCGAAGGGTGCGCCACCGCCGCTCGGGTTTCAGGTGCCATTTGCTGAGGCCATCAAGAAGCAGGCCGGTTTATTGACCCAGGCGGTCGGATTAATCGTGAGTCCTGAGCAGGCCGAGGCTGTGATCGCCGAGGGCCGCGCGGATCTTGTCGCGATTGGTCGAGAGGCGCTCCTGGATCCGAACTGGCCGGTAAGAGCCGCGGTGGCTTTAGGCGCAGATGTTGACTGGGAGCGATGGCCACAACAATACGGATGGTGGCTCTCTCGGCGTGCGAAGGTGCTCGAGGCGATTGCGCAACAAGATTCGGCTTCCTAGCCGCCCTTTCCGGCAGACATTATTTATTTAAAGGAGATAACAAGCATGCAACCTACTGTGGTTAGCTCTTGGAACGATTTTGATCCACTCAAACATGCCATTGTGGGCCGGGCTGATTTCACGTGCATTCCGCCCTCGGAGCCTGCGACAGAGGCAAAGGTGCCGGAAGACAGCGATATGCGCGGTATGTGGGGTCCGCGGCCGCTGGCGACCGTGGAGCGTGCCAACGTACAGCTCGATAACCTTGTAAACCTTTTAGAAAGTCGAGGTGTACGGGTGGATCGTCCCGAGCCGATCCAATGGAATCAGGCGGTCAATACGCCCGATTTTTCGACCGGGTCAATGTTTGGCTGCATGCCGCCACGAGATGTACTCCTTACCGTGGGGAAGGAAATTCTATCTGCGCCCATGTCATTTCGATGCCGCTACTGGGAGTTTCTGGCCTACCACTCGCTCATGCAGCGCTATTTCGATGAGGATCCGGGCTTTCGCTGGGAGCAGGCACCGAGGCCGAGACTTTCTGATCACTCGTACCAGGCCGGTTACTTTGATGAGATCACGATTGAGGAGCGTCTCAAGCGTACGGCTGCTCTTGATTTCGTCACAACCGAGCACGAGCCGTTATTCGACGCTGCGGACATCCTGCGCATCGGGAAGGACCTGTTTTGCCAGCATGGACTAACGACGAACCGACGCGGCATGCAATGGCTCCAGCGGCATTTTCCGGACCACCGGGTGCATGCGGTGAACTTCCCCGGAGACCCGTATCCGATTCATATCGACGCGACCTTCGTGCCTTTGAGACCGGGCCTGATCATGAACAACCCGAACCGCAAGCTACCGGACGCGCAACGTGAAATATTTGCCGCCAATGATTGGGAAATCGTTGATGCCGCGCAGCCGTCGAACGATCGCCCGCCTCCACTGTGCTACTCCAGTGTCTGGCTATCGATGAACGTCTTGATTCTTGATCACAAAACCGTAATCGTTGAGGAAAGTGAGCACCGACAGGCGGAGCAGCTCGACAGTCTGGGCTTTGAAGTGTTGCCGCTCGCGTTTCGAGATGCTTACCCCTTCGGCGGCGGGCTGCACTGCGCAACCGCGGATGTCTTAAGAGAAGGCTCTTGTGACGACTACTTCTCTAAGCAGCTGGGACCGACCTTGATTTAGACCATCTGTCGAACGCGGTAATGCACCCGGAGGCGCGTGGTTACGCAGACCGCAGCGATGGAGGTTTACAAATAAAGTTTAAGGCCGTTCGTTAATTCGGACAGAGCGTGGCGTTTGAGTTATCGAGCCGATAGGCCAAACCGGATATGTGACGCGAGATTGCGCAAAGCGGAATCTGTTCGCGCCCGCAAGGCGCAGCCAATTTTGCTTGAACGATAAACCCGCTCCGAGCCAGCTCAGGATCGCCGAGGGCGTTGGCCACGTCATAGCGGAACCTGATCCTAAATTCTGATTCAACAGCGAGTCTATCGGAGACAATAACAAGACTCTGACGGGAGTCTTTCCCTCTCCACGCGGCCCATCCGCTTAATGTTAATGCGTCGCCCTCGCAGCTGATGGAGTCGATGCTGCCCAGGACTTTAGTGAAAGGGAGTGGTGAATCAGACCATCTTAGTGTTCTGGGATTCTCCATCACGGAAGAGAATGCTCCTACGGGGACCCAAACGTTGTCGGCTTTAACCAGCGTGGGCTCAGCGATCGTTGAGGAAACCTGCAGGTTCGCGTAGCGATTGAACAGCTGATTCCGTTCGTCGGGGGACATCTCCGGGAATAGCTTGTCCCAGAACGCTAACGGGGGGGTTAGCAAAGTATGCGAGGTTGCCGGGTATCCCCATCCGTTGAGTGTTGCCCCCGGAAAATCAGGGATATTGAGAATAGGTTGCCCATCCACAGTTTCAACCAGGGTATCGAGGACGCGGGTTACGCCGGTAGGCTGTCGGACAAATATCGTGGTTGAGGATTGGATCGGGTTATATCCGCCAAAGGCCCAGAATCCGTAACCCGCAGAGACAACCACAAGAGCCACTTTAAGGCCGAGCGACCGAAATCTTTCGCTGATCAAGCATGGGATCAGGAGCGTGGCGGGGAACATCAGCTCAATGAGCACCTCGCGGACAGCGATCCCGTCGCCTGCAACCTTGTAGATGAAGAGGATTCCCGAATACGCAAGTAAGAGAATCAACCCGCGCGTGACGTTGACGCGAAACACGCCCTTTGAAAATAAAACGAGCGAAAAGCCAACCGTGAGCATGCCCGAGGCAAAGTACATTCGGTGAGGATCAACCCGGGTCCACAGGAAGACCCGCCCCGCCCAAGGCGGCAAATCGACGAACATCCAGAGATACACTGCAAGCAGGCCTACCGCAAATACCGCGATCGTGCCGATGGGAACTCGCTCCTTTGAAAGGGAGTGCCTGTAGTTAAGGAATACCAGAAGCGGAAGGAAAAATAGACTTCCGATAACGCCACTTTCCGGAATGTTGGGTCTGATAGAAGGACGAAAGTCCTGGATGTTGAGCAGTGGAAAAAACTGCGACAGGGTCATTCGCAAGGGCTCACCGCCTCCAGAGCTGATCCGCTGGCCGGGATAGATCGTGGTTTGCATCGCGAGCAGCGGATCACGAAGATAAAAATACATCGTAAGAAGGGCTGCCAGTGCAGCGAGACCAAAGCTGCAGAGGTAACGAAATTCAAACAGCCTCACTCTCAGCGCGATCAGGAAAATAATTCCAACAAACGCAAACTGAATGAAGAGCGGCGGATAAAAATGAGCAGAGAGCATGGTCGCTGATGCAAGCCACCAAAACGCAATCGATCGTAATGTCGTGTACTTCGTTCCATCGATCAAGAGAAGCAATAACCAGGGGAAGAAAGACGCCAGCTGTCCAAAGGTTGTCCACCAGAACTGCATATACCCTGTAAAAAGACCGTAATGGAGAGTAAATAGGACGCGACGATTGGGGATGCCGAAGCTGTTGAAATAGCAGCGCATAGCCCGCCAGAAAGAGAAAAATAAACGACACGTGGTAAACCGAAACGCCTTATGGGGCGGCAGAAAAAAAGATAGCCCCACATGCTTGGCTTGAAGAATAGCCCCAGTCGCGAATCGGCATTGAGAAGACCGAACGAAGATCCTCTTGTAGATAGACGTCTGATTTATTCGTTCATAGCCATTGTTAACAGTGGCTTGTGTGAGAGCGGGTGGCAATGGCCTATTCATCGCTCCGCTCCCGTCGAGGTGTCCCGGCAACCAGGCCAGAGGGCGAAGCTTGAAGTAATGCTTTAAGACCCATCCGTAGGATGAGGGCGTCCAGTTATTAGCAGCGTAGAGAAGCGCTGCAAGATGAGAATGCTGATGGCGAGACAATTGCCCGATGCACTCTCAGGAATTCCTTAAGACGTGTTTTCTGCATTCGATTTGCATCATAGCGATTGCTCGCCCAGCAACAGCGGCTAACACCAGTCCACCGCCTAAGAATGCCATCGCAGAGGGACGCTCACCAAACCGATCCATACCCACATCGGCCCCAGGATAACTCGCTGATCAGCGTTATCAGCATGATTTCTGCGCCCGGCACATAGCGAGATCCCTGAATAAAAGAAAGTGCACTACGGTGACAATGCCGCCACCCCAGAACAGACACACAGCAGTCCGTCGTGCAGCGTGAGGTGATATCCCAGTCGGCTCCTGCGAGACCCACCAACGCCCCCACAGCACCCCCAATGACACTGCTCGGCAGCATATTTCCCTGATCTTTACCCAGTCGCAAAAAAAAATCACAAACAAAGAAAAGAAGAACGCGCAGCCAGCAGGGCGAGCAAATTGCCCAAATGTGGTGCCACCGCCCAGCCGTCAGCGACCATCAAGCTGATGCCTGCCATGGCAAAGACGATCGCGATAAGCGTGGTCCGTGACAGGCGCTGCGTAGGATTATCCAGGCAAGGACAGCTGTAATCAGCGGCGATGCGCTCAGGGTGCAAAAAGCGCGTTCGCTACCGTTGTATGCACCATCGGGTAAGAATGACCGTTGGATTGGCAAGACCCAGGCAGACCCCTGCTCCAAGGCCTACCTATCCGGCATCTAAGTGAACATATGCCGTGTTAAGAACCCGCGGTATCGGATCGCGAGCACCACGAGGATCACCGGCGTAAAAGATCTGTCGACTGGGCGACTTGCCACCATTGGCAGCTTCGATGCTTCGCAACATAAATCCGTTAACGAGATCAATAAACTGCTTGAAGCAATCAGCAGACCATGGACCGCCGAGAAAACGTTTGCATCAGCGAGAAACTGACGAGAACGAACTCGACGCTTGGGTCGCATAGTCATCATCGAAAGCGCAACCAACGTCACGAGAATGACGCTGCCGCCAGTAAAGGTTTGCTGACTGGGTACCTCGCCAAGCACGAGCCATACCACAACGGAGCGAGCAACACTGTTATGCGCATCACGAGTAAGCTTGACTCAGGCGCAGAGAGAGGTACTATGGACTTAGCGCACCACCATGCTCATTGGGACGATAAGCAGGCATAAAAGGACGGTCAATCCAAAGGCCTCGCTAGAGACGTCAGTCGGTGGGCGAAAGGTATGCACAAAGCGCCAGAATAACCCCGCCCATGACACAGCGGGGAGCATGCTGACTTCTCGATGCCGCCGAATCATGACAAAAGAAAAGGCCAACGCTGCTGGCTACCAGAGCGGATAGATCGCCTAAAATTCCGCCGGTCTCGACCGCCCAAAACGACACCTAGGCCGAGCGCAATGATTGCCGCCAAGTGAGCCATGTGGCCCCTGTTGCTTGTTGGCGAAACAAGACAAACCCCAGCACCGCGGCGAGCAGGCAGGGGCGAACTGCTCATGATGACCAGCGCATTCGCAACAGCCGTGTTCATAATTGCGAAAACAAATGCGAACGCGCCGATCGCAAAACTAAATGCGACCCACGCCCCGTGTGCGCCAATCGAGAGCATGGCCTTCAGCGGCGAGCGTCTGTCGATCAGTGCGATCATGATCAACAAACCAAGGGCGGAAAGACTGCTACGCCAGAAAAACCAGGGTCCAAACGTCCACATTGATTAATCGAAGAATCAGACTATCCGCTCAGGAGTACGATTCCGCCAACGGATAGGGTCGTTTCTTTGCCGATCAGTCATTCTTCTCGAAAGTGGGTCGCGCACTGATGCGCCGTTGATGGGTATCAAGATGACTGGCCATTAGCGCTGAAATAGACCATGTTGCCGCTGCTGTCCAGAAATCAGCAGCGGAGGAGGTCGTCGTCAGGCTAGGTTGTCCTAGGAACTGCCAGGCAGACTGAAGAACCGATATGGGATCTTGAGCACTTATAGGTGCTGCGCTATCGCTCTTGCTGATCTTCTCTCTCCGTGAGCGTTCCTCACCAGCGGTAGGTGTGCGAATGTCGGCGTCGCATAGCCCAGCAATCGTCCCAGAAGAATCTGCCTCGGCGTGGAGTGCAGAAGGTCAGCGCCACGTACGACTGGGTGATGCCATCCAGATGATCATCCACCACGACAGCAGTTGATAAGCCGTCAAGGCATCGGCTCGATTTGATCACGGTAGTCCCCGACTTCTTTTCTACATTTTGGCGAAGGGCCGCAAACGCGATCCTCGAAATGAACATCCGAGGAATCGGTCCGCAGTCGAATAGCTCCTCTGTCCAGAGCCTACGCTATTCCAAGTCCGGCACGTGCCGGGATAGATAGCCCCTCGCGACCCACTTCGCTTATCAGTTCGATTGCGCCGCGAGCAGCGACAAGGGTAAGCGAGATCTTTGTCAATTAAATCGCTGATCTTCTGCTGATATGTTGAGACCCGCTGGGACTGCCATCGAATAGCACCTGCCCACCAAAGCCAAATCGAGCCAGAGTGTGGATGATCGCATCGGCAGACCCGTCAACAACGCGCGGCGTGTCGATGTCATCGATACGAAGGATCCAGGCGCCGCCATGGTGTCGGTATCTGCAAAACTCGCCACCGCCGCGACCAGCGATCCAAAATGTAACTCCCCGGTAGGCGATGGTGCGAATCGCCCCAATGCAGTCTGGGATGAATCAACGCTCAATATAGGATCTCAAGACTAAGTTCGTCTGGGACGAAAGAGGTTCGTTAGTTGAGGAGTATTGTAGTTTCAGCACCACCTCTTTTGCGCAGATCCAAAGCCGAATTTCAGCGATCACATCGGATGCGCTATGTCTTTGTTAAAGTGGGTACGTAAATATGATTGCAATTATTCGCCCAAGAGGAAGTCATGCTTAGTTTGACTCGATGGAAACCAGCACTCTTCTCACTTACTGCTGCATTTATTTTGGATTGTTCGCCCGGGCCGAAGCCGAGATCGAAGTGTGGAAATCACCCACCTGCGGTTGTTGTCAGGCTTGGGTCGATTACATGCGCGATAACGGCTTTGAGGTAATCGCATACAACACAGAGGAGATGGTTCCAGTGAAGCTGCAGTTGGCTTAACTGATCGGCCCCCTCTTCTCATGTCACACGGCTTTGCTGATGGCTATGTGACAGAGGGGCACGTTCCGGCTCAGGACATCCGTCGGCTGTTGACTGAGCGCCCTGACGTCGTCGGGTTGACTGCTCCGGGATGCCCAAGTTTCCCTGATGGCCAGTATCGAGCCCTCAGGATTATGATGTGCTGAGCTTTACGGCAGATCAACAAGTCGCGATCTTTTCCCGTTACTGATTCCAGTATTCCGCGGACTGGGACCCCTGTACAGACCACCAGTTGGTATCGACACTCGCCCGACGAAGGGGGCGTATCGACCCGCTTCGGCGCGTTTCCCTGAAGGTAGCGTTGAGCTTCCTGCGTTGATTGGGTATCGAGATTAAATGCTCTCGTGCAGACGAGAGACTGAACGGTCGTCCCGCAACCCTTAAAGTTGCTCGCACCATCAGTCCACATATGGCGCTGTCGTAATTTGTTAAGGCTAGCCATTTGCCGACAATTTCCAGCTCCGATTCGGGTTGGCTGCTCGATTGTCGCCATTAGATCGATCAAAAAGCCGATCGTCTCAAGCGGCGCCCTCTCTCGGCGAGCAAGATCCGAGATCGCGTCTGGCAGATGATGTCGAGCGCTTTCAATAACGCAGGTGGGGGCACTGTAGCCCGTTTTCCTCGTCCACTACCAGAGCCAGCGCCGAGGCGTTTTCCGAGACGAGCGAGAACTCGAGAGGAAGATAAGGACCAACGTACATGCCAACCCCACGGACGTTAACTAGGCTCTCAAGGTCCCAGCCAACAAGGACCCGAATCCGATGACCGCGATGGAGGCCATTTCTTTGTTAAGCTGTTGAGCCCTAATCAGGCTGTCTTGGTTTTGTTTCACAGTCGATTGACAGGGCCTTCCGGATACTAATATTGAAAACGCTAACTTCACTTGAGACAGAGCACACATGCGCAATCGTTTTTCAGTTGAGGCGGAATCGCTGCTCGGGATTCTACTGGTCTTCCCGTTGACCGGCGCTGTGATTTTGCCAAACGGTCAATTGCCCTGGAACATCTCTTTTTTTTTGAGGAGAGATATATCAATATGGTGTTAGATAGTCTGCCAACTCGCGACTCATTGGCATGGTCCAGCCGAAAATGCAGGTTGGCAGTGACGGCTTGATCTGCATCAGCAGGATGCGCAGGGCGGATCGTGAGTTTTAGCGAACCCGCGATGATCGCCTGCTCATTATCCTGGGCGTGGGGTTTGCCGATTTGATATCGAGACTGAAGCGGATACGGCGTCCGGCGGATTTCGGCGCATGCATGTGTCATGGAAACGCTTTTGCACGACCCTCGAGGAGGTCGACCAAGACCACGCGAAGCTGGACCCATCGGATTCGCTGGCTTCGGCTGGAACGTGGTATACCGATAACCGACATTTAAGCGTGGGATTGGAGTGCATTGGATCACCTCCAACCATCCGAGTTGATCGACACCGCGAGCAGTTTGCCGTTTTCCCAGAGGAAAAGCAGGGCCTGGTCGAGCGGTCGTGATGAACGATCGACTCCAGCTGTTGACCGCGCTTTGTGAGTTCGGTGCTGCCTCATCTGGAGGCTGACACAACGGTGGCGCATCTGGTTCGATCCGCGATGGATCCTACTCGGCAAGAAACAACTGACGCGATCGTTCACCACCCGCGTAGCGAAGCATTCGAGGTCAACCTCGCGGGCTCATCCAAAGCCCGGCCGCTTCGCAGGCAGAAGCGACTGCCGTGAAGAGGGCATTTGATCTGATCACCCTTTAGGAGAGCTCCGTCGCAAGAGAGAGGCGTCCTCGTGGGTACAGGTATCAGCCACCGCCAACAGTTCCCCATCGACATTCGCCACCAACACCTTCAGGCCGCCGATATTCACGACTCCGATATGGCCTGGCTCGCGAGCTCGAGGAGGGCCCGCGTCGACCCACCGACCCGGTTTCTGTTGCCCGTGCTCAGAGTCCATGGTTTTCCGCGTCCCGGCTCGTGAATGGCGGCCTCATGGTCTGAACGGGTTTCTGGGCTGAACCACGCGAGTCATCGTGCAGTCGTACGACGCTTCCCACAATGAGAAGAGTTGGGGCTTGCACCTGAGCTTGCGACTTCGTCCACCAGAGTACTAAGCGTTGCTGCGATGACCAAGGAGGGTCGTGCCTTGTTGATCAAAGCCGCTGGCGTGATGAATCCAGCCCATGCCGGATCATCTCCTCGCAAATGGACTGCAGGCCTGTTAATCCCATATAGACGACGACCGTTTGGCCCGGCTGGCAAAGCGCTCCCAGTTCAGGTCAACCGAGCCATCCTGAGATGGCCTGTCACGAACAAGCAGGACTGCGCATGATCTCTGTGTGTCAGCGGAATGCCGGCATAAGATGCGCATCCTGCTGCGGCGGTGATGCCTGAATGACTGAAACGGAATACCGTGATTCACCAGGTCCTCGATCTCCTGCCGCCGCGACCGAAAATGAATGGGTCGCCACCTTAACCGTAATACTCTTGCCACCGCGCGCCAATTCAAGAAGCAGCTGATTGATTTCGCCTTGGGGTACTACGTGATTAGATTTTTCCTTCCCCCACGTAAATTCGTTCGGCGTCACGACGCACGAGATCAACAATCGCTGGAGCAACGAGCCGATCGTATAAACAACGTCCGCGCGCTGCATCAACCGCAACGCGCGAAAGGTCAGCAAGTCAGGGTCGCCGTCCTGCACCAACCAGGTACACCCCGCCGCGCTCAGCGGCATCGTCGGCCTGCTCAATCATGCGCTGAAGCTCTTTTTGCTTGACCGTCCTTGCCCGCGAAAACCAGTTCAGCAACTCTTCCTTGAAATACTTCCTCCCAGAAGCTGCGCCGCGCAACGACCGTAGACAGAGCTCTGCCTACCTGGCTGCGAAAATCGCGCGCGATGGCACAGACGACCATAGGCGGTGGGGATCAGCGTTTCTGAGCCGGGCTTTGAGCATCCGAGCGCGACAGGGGATGCGCCACTGGTGCCGACAGCGATCATGACGGGCGAGCGATCGACAATAGAGGAACGGTAAAGCTGGCAGAGATCGGGCTGATCAACCACGTTAACGGGGATGCGCTGCCCGTGCGGCATGATGAACAGCTTCGTTAACACGCCGATCGTCGGTCGCCGCAATAACAATCTGTGCATCTGCTAAATGCTCGGATGAAAAGGGGCGGCGATCCAGTGAATGCGCTATGATTATGTAACGCTGCTACGGCTTCGCAAAGTTCTGAGAAATCACCGTGACCAGAGCCTCTTGCCCGAAGCAACAGGTCAATTTTTCTCTCGGCGACATCACCCCGCCGACCACGAGGGCTGGCGTACCCTCAGTCGAAGAAAATCGGCAGCGCATCCATACGCTAAGTGTAGTATTTAAGTCGGGATAAAAATGGTCGTTAAAAGGTGTTGCCCATTATCAGCTGACAGCAGTGGAAGCGTAAGAATTGCGGAAGCCACACCTTGACGTATCTGCGATAGACTTTTCAAGTTAAAAATTTTCTGGCGAAGTGCATAGATGCGACCAATACATCTACTCTCAGGGTCCTTAAGACTGAAATATATCTTGATTCGGGAACCACACACACGGTGATGTTGTGGGGTCCTCCGGGCGTCGGTAATCGCAGTTGGTCGCTCAGGTAGCTCGAGTATGAGTTACCGCTCATTGATATTCGCCTCTCCCAGCGCTGGAACTCCAGTGACCTGCGCGGTATTCCATTTCGAATCGATGATCGGGTGGAATGGGCAACGCCGGCTATGTTGCCAAATGAAGCTTCCGGCATGGAAACGCGGCGTACTATTTCTGACGAAATTACCTCCGCTGCGCCAAGTGTGTCTGCTGCCGCCTATCAGTTGATTCTGGATAGACGACTTGGGGAGTACGAGGTGCCTGAAGGATGGGCGAACGTTGCCGCAGGCAATCGACAGGGTGACCGCGGAGTGACTACGCGATGCCGGCGCCGCTTGCCAACCGGTTCAGCCACTTTGAGGTCGACGCAAATCTGATGACTGGGTACCTGGGCTTATCGCGAGGGCGTTGATCATCGGGTTATTGGGTTTTGCGTTTTCGTCCAGAGCTTTATTTGATTTTGACGCCAGTCAAAATCCGATCGCTTTCCCATCGCCGCGTTCCTGGAGTTTGCCCATCGGGCATTGCAAAAATTTTCTGATCAGCCTGAGATGTTGAGCGGGGCGCTGCAAGCCTGTGTTGGCCCCGCCGCTGGGGTTGAGCTCCGCTTTGGCCGGCATCTCGACCAGCTTCAGGACATCGACGCCATCCTCGAAGGGGGCAAGTCGCGGTCCTGAGGACTTGGATTTGCAGTATGCGGCGTTTTCTCGCGGCGCTGGTTGGGCGAGCAAGCAAGCTGGGCGATCAGTCGGAAGCACGGGAGCAGCCCCATATCTTGAGATATGCAGGCCGCTTTCCCAGAAGGAGATGGTGATGTTGGTTGTGATCTGCATAGAGCAGTGGGCAGCACACTGTTTTCTGCCGAGGGTTTTCTCCTGATTGGGCCAATCATGTCGCAGATGTTTTGCTGGCTCCAGATTAGCGATATGAGGGCAGTCGGGATTCTGGTCATGACGGGCTCGCCACGCGCGTAAGTGCCGCCCGGATCACGACTCATTCTGATAGGCTGCTTCTCGGAGCGCTGGTACTTCGGCTACCCGTTGAATTTTCTGAAAAAGCGTGGTGCCCAACCACGGCGACGGACGCGCGCAAGATTTATATAAACAAATCGTATCTGGACGGACTCACGCCGTCGCAGATCGAATTCGCGCTCGCGCATGAAGCGCTCCATTGCGGATTAGCGTACTTCGCGCGGCGCCAGCACCGCGAGAAAAAACGCTGGACATCGCCTGCGACTTTGCGGTGAATGCATTGCTTTTATTGCCGATGGGTTATCACCGGTGCCGACGCGCTCCATATGAAGAAGGAATTTCTTGGTCGAAGCGCGGAAGAAATTTACCCATTGGATTGAAGATCAGATGGATCAGATGCCGCATGATCAACATCTTTACGATAGTGACCCCGTGACGTCATCGGATGATCGACCGAGCCAAGTGGATGATTTCTCTGATCGGGATCAAGAGGCAAAGCAAGCGAGATATGCCGCCTACCCTTAATGCAGATGAGCCGAGCCTGCCTGGCGGCAGCAGTGGCAGGAGCGCCTGGCCGGTGCGGCTAGCAAGCAATGCAGACCGGACGGCTGGGTGCGCAGCAATCGCAAGAATGTTGGAGCAATTCCTAACGCCGGCCGTGCCGTGGCGTAGTGTTCTGGCTGATACATGCGAGTGCGGGCGCGCGATGATTTTGACTATTCGCGACCCGGCAGACGTGAGGCGAAGCGATCCCGCCGGCGCCGCAGCGCTCAAATTAACGTGACGGTGGCAATCGATACCAGTGGCTCGATTTCGGTGTCAGAGACTTCCGAATCTCGTAAGTGAAATCGACGCCCTCAAGGGACAGGTGAGCGCCCGAGTCACGCTGCTTGCCTGTGATTGGTGAACTGTCGCCTGATTCGCCGAGAGTCTTTTTGATCCTTGGGAAGCGGTTTCACAATGGGAATCTCTGAGTGGTGGAGGGGTACGGATTTCTCCCCAGTATTTAAGTGCGGGTCGATAATCAGGATGCCGCGCCCGATTTATTGATTTACTTTACCGATGGAAAAGGTCGTTTCCCGAGCGATACGCCTTTGTATCCCGTCGCGGCTAATCAGCAGGAGGCAATCCCATGGGGTGAACGGGTTCAATTGAATTGAACCCCGATTAAAACCCGCCTGCGCGTAAAGCGATTTTGCGCGCTCTGATCGGCAGGCGCGCCGCGACCTTGCTCAAGGAGTTGTGCCAGAGCGACCATTGCGCCTTTCAAGCCCTAGCGCTACGGCTGCCTCAAAACACTTCACGGCACGTGAATCGTCTCGATCCACGCAGTCGCCTTCCATATACATGAAACCCAGGCCATGTGTAATGCTGACCATATTCGTTTGCGGCGGCACTTTTCATCCACTTGTAGGCCGGTAATTCGTTCCTGAACCACCCCTTGCCCATTCTGATACATGATGGTAAGGCGATACTGCGCTCGGCAGATCCGGATTCCGCTATGGACTCAGTAATTTCATGGCGCGGGAGAAATGCTTCGCTCAAAGGCGGCGATACCGCTATTCAAATCCATGATGTCGTCGGGGGATTCTGTCATTGCTGTTTCGCCCAGGTCCAGGGATCGTTGTTCTTAAAAAGGGGTATGGAGGCCGATAGTCTCGGCACTTAAACTAGGTTATTCAGTCAATTGATGCCGAGTGGCAGTATTTTCTCATGGGTATGCGCCAGTACATTCAAAGAATTGCGACGGGTCCTGAACCTGAGTAAGGATCTTTCTCGCGAAGAGGCTCGGGATGCGACGCTGCAGATTCTTTCAGGATCGGCCGATCCAGCATACAGGCGGCTATTTTCTGATCGCGCTTCGGATGAAGCGTGAAACCATGCCAGAAAACAGCGGGGTGCTCGATGCTCTTTTTGGAGCGTACGAACCGGATCACGGCCAAAGTCCCGCGTGTACTGATCTGGCTGATCCCTATGATGGATTTACGAGAGGTATGCCCGCGGCGGCTTTTCTGCCTCCTGTTCTCGCCGCGTGTGGCATCCTCCACGATCAGTAATGGGGCGGAGGCGATTGGTCCGGAAGTATGGAGCAACGCATCGAAAAAGTTCTTCGCGCGGCGGGTGCCGGTCGACTTTAAGCCTGAGGAAGCCGCATCAAGACTTGAGAATTCTTCCATTGGTTGGGCATACGTCGATCAACTTCGCCTGTCCGGCACTGCATGATCTGGTTGGATTCGAACCCGTATCGTCAAGCCGACCGTGCCTGACCACGCTGAGGTAATTGCTCGTCCCGTGCGCGGGACTCAAAAAACGCATCTCGTTACCGGGTACGTGCACAAACCTTATCCTCCGATCTACACCAGCGCTTGCGCGACAGTCCGGATATACGTCAGCCCAGGTTGTTCGAGGCGTGGAGGGAGGAGCATTTCCTTCAAGTTAAATCAACCATCGAAGTTTTTCGCCTATCGTGACGACGGTGATGACCGTGAAACCCGGGTTTGACCCGCAAGAATTTGATATCCAGTCGTTAGTACGCGCTGTGCCGTTGCCTGAGAATCTTTTCGCCGCGCGAGGCCGGTGACGATATTCAAGGTGCCATCGATGCCGATGAGTTTATTCACGCTACTGCACGGGCCGGTATCGCCACGCTGAGGGTGCGGCCCGGGCCTTTGCGGGAAAGTCTGTTATACGGAGCGGCTATTTGTTTAATGCAACTTTGTTCTGAGGAAAGTGCACAGGCGTGTACTGCCCGGGTTCTGCGGCCCTAGATATGAAGCGCTCGAGAGATTTCAGGCAGCGCGCGAATCGTGTTTTAGTGGCACCCGAGGGCTTGCTGTGGGTGAGAGTCCTGCCTTTTAATTCCCCGAAAAATGTAAAAGCCACTGTATGCGCTAATCCGCGCCTAGTTAAAATCATCAGTAAATATAGATTTTATATATCCTATAAACAATATTAGACTGATGCAAAGTCTTTCATGCGTCTGACTAGAAAGAGACTGGAAGGCTATGCACATCACAATTAGACAGTTCAGGTGCTTGACGCCGTCGCGCGCGTCACCTCAGCTATACCCGAGCAGCCGAGGAATTGCATCTCACCCAGCCCGCCGTATCAATGCAGATTAAGCAACTGGAAGCGGGTCTGTCGGGCTCCTCTTTTGAGCAGATCGGCAAAACAATCTATTTGACCCAGGCCGGTGATGCCATGCTCAGCCATGCCCGAGCATCATGCAGAACCTGGCCGCAGCTGAAGAAGAGATGGATCAGCTCAAAGGTGTGGACTCCGGCCGTCTTAAAGTCGCTATCGCATCAACGGTAAATTATTTTGCGACCCAGCTCCTAGCGGTGTTCGCCCGTGAGCACCCGACCGTTGAGATCTCTTTGACGTGACCAATCGAGAAGCCTTGCTCAGTGTCGACGGAGGCAAATATCCCCGATCTGGTCTTGATGGGTAAGCCCTGGCCGATCTTGATTTAATTGCCGAGCCGTTTATGGACAATCCTTGATCATGATCGCGTCCCCAGACCATCCGCTTGCCGGGAAGAAAATGTTCGGCTTACCGAGCTGGAAGGCGAGGACTTCGTTGTCAGAGAGCCGGGTTCTGGAACCGAGTTGGTGATGGAGCGGTTTTTCGCTGAACAGTGTTTTGTGTATCAAAAGTGATGGAATTGATGGGTAACGAAGCCGTCAAACAAGGCGTGGAGGCGGGTTTAGGGTTTGCGGTTGTTTCCAGTCCACACGGTCGAGCAGGAGTTAACGCTAAACCGGCTGGTACTCTACATGTTCACGGGCTACCCATCATGCGACGTTGGTACGTGGCACACCGTCGCGGAAAAGCTTCATGACCGGGCGCGATCATTTCGAGATTTTGTCCTTCGCGCCGGCGCCGAAGCGCGCTTGGCGAGCTAGGCTCGTAAGATTTTCCTACTAATTCTGCGGAAGACGTCATAAACTTACTTTATTGCTAGTCGATGCGTCCCTCGTTGCGGCAGTTGCGTAGCCAGGGCAGATTCACTCGGCGGGGACCGCGGTCAGCGGGCTGGGATAGACGTCTTCAGGTATTTTCTACGGTGGCAAGGTTTTTGCTTACCAAGGCCGCGGAAGTCTTGGCATATGACCCAACCGGCAGTGACGTTCAAATTCGCCAGCTCGAAGATTATTTCAATACTCGATTATTCGATCGCACGCACAATCGTATTAGCCTCACGACCGCCGGCCATTTGCTAAGAACTATGCGGATCAGATTATCTCGCTCTATAACGAGATGGATAATGAGGTCCGGAAACCACCTGGCGATGTGTTGGGCCCGCTGGTACTGGAGCCAGTACTACCACAGAATATGTGATTCCCAGTATTCTCGGCGAGTATCACAAAATTTTGACGTTGCGGTTCGCTTGCATGTGGCCAATATCGAAGGCGTGTTGCACATGGCTGAGGGCAACGAAATTGACATTGGGATTGTTGAGGGGCCTGTTGGGAATAAGAATTTAGTGTCAAAGGTCTGTTGGGACGACGAACTCGTGGTCGTTACCCCGCCCGGTCACGAACTGACAAAATCGGATAGCGTTTCGGTAGAGCAGATATTTGAGTATCCCTTCATCAGCCGAGAAGAAGGCTCGTATCGAGAAGTCATCCAAGATCACCTTTCAGGCTCGACGTGATTTCCTCCTTGACTTAAACCTCATATCATGGAATTTGGCAGTCCAGTCCATCAAAAGCGCTGTGGTGGCGGGACTGGGCATCTCGGTACTCTCCATTGCGACGCTCAACAAAGAACTACAGAGCTCGGTCTACTCGCTAAAGCCAGTTTGGCAAGCCCGCTCAAGCGCCCATTCTCGATTGTTTATCAGCGGCAGAAGTTTCGCTTGCGGCTATGGACGAGTTTCTGGAGAGTTTACGGAAGCGCACTGTGTTCAAAAGCAGGCAAACGCTTAGCGTTGCTTAGGTGATCTGAAGGGCGAGCCGCTCGGTTGACCTATGGCTGATGGACGAAGGCGCCAGCCGAATAAGGTGCTGATCAACTGGACCAGAGAACCTTCGCGCTATTGGCTGAATTCGCCGACTTCTTGCGGACTCGTCAGCCAGAACCTGAACCCGATTTTGCCGGAAGCCTGCGTCTTGCCCCCCGACCGCCGGATGAGTCCGTTATCGCGGCCATCCGCCGTCTTTTCTCAGAGCTACCTAATGCTTGCAAAAAGATGATCTCTTCAATGAGGCATCTTCTCTGATGACTAGACATTTGATGGCTGGCGAGAGTGCGAGGCCACCATCGATCAGATTGGAGTCCATATTCAAAGCTCGATACGATTTATGGATTTCGAAGCGTGACCTCTAGGTGCTCCCTTGCATGGTGTTTGTGACCCTGGGCCTATGAATTGCCCTGAGGGCTCTGACATGAAACAATACCGCAGTGAACGAAAAAAGAATTTTAAAACCAGTGATGACACAATTTAAGGGCAACACTGAGCCGGACGGATACCGACCGAACGTTGGGATCGTGTTGTTTAACAGGCGCCCGGCAGGTGCTGTGGGCGTGGCGAAGCCGACGAGAGACGGATGGGCAGTTTCACAGGGCGGCATCGAAGATGGCGAGACGCTTGAACAAGCGGCGTATCGAGAGCTTTACGAGGAGGTGGGCCTAAGACCCGAGAGTGTCGAACTTGGTGGGACGGACCCAAAGCTGGTTGCGCTACGAGGTGCCTTGGTAATTTACGTTCACGTCATACCTGTTTCAGAGGGCAAAAAGCAGGTGGTTTCTGATGCGGATGCTTGCTGAGGACAGCGATCTGCCTTGATCACAGTCCGGCGCCGGAATTTGATCGATGGCAATGGGTTGATTATTGGCTACCGCCACGAAAAGTTGTCTTTCAAGAGGGCCGTCTACCGCTCGGCACTTTCGGAGTTAGAGCCGTTGCTCCGCTACGTCTAACGTCTGATTCTTTCAATGAGTGGTTGTCGAGCGGTCGAATTCGAAGGGAAGACTGTGAACCTGGCTGCCGTTGGCAATGACCTCTTCGGCACCCACAATCTCTTCGACCGGCCAGTCCCCGCCCTTAACCAAACAATTCCATCAGGGTAGAAATCACTCCAGCGGGTGTTGATTCATCAAAAGCCGTCACCCAGTTTACGCACTCCAGGGCTGCAACTACCGCCAATCTATCATCGAGGGGGTTTAACGGCCGGTTCGGCCCTTTGTTCAGTGTTCGGACTGAGCGAGATCGCTGTTTGGCTATTGCGACGACGAGAGTGGACCCCAGTGTTGCTGCTTGCTCAAGGTAACGCACGTGCCTCGATGCAAGATACATCGAAACAGCTGTTGGTGAATACCACAGGCCCAGGCCCGCTCTTCAGTCTCTCAGAGAGAGCGATATGATCGAATGATCTTATCGGCACTGCTCACCGATGCGCCTAAGGTCAGGTCGTCTCGATGTACTCAAACACCTTGATGACCCGGACCACTCCGGTTACGGTTCGCGTCGCGTTGACGGCGTCTTCGGCCTCTTTAGGCGTGACGAGACCCATGAGATAGACATTCGCTCGTTCGGTGACCACCTTGATACGAGTGGAGTCGGCATCGGATGCTGCGATAGCGGTTTTCACTTTTGCAGTGAGCCAGCTGTCGTTTGCACGGCTCGTCATGTTGGTGCTACCTGCCAGCTCAAGTCGATTGATGACCTGGCGCACGCCTTCATCGGCTTTCGCAAGATCGATAATACTGTCGATGTCGCGTTGATCGGGAACCTCGCCGGTCAGAAGCGTAACGCCGTTGTAAACGGTTACGCTTACGTTTTCATTTTTCACCTGATCATCGATGGCGCCTGCGAGTCGTCGCTCGGTTTTGTTGTCGTCCCAGTAGATGCTGGCGCCGCGGCGGTCTCGAGCCACATCGATTCCGACCACTGCCACCGCAGTGACGGCGACGATAGCGCAGCCGCCCACAGACATAGCAACGACCAGTGCCGTGAGCGTGTTCCGATGGATTTGAAACGTCGGGAACGGCTGGAATGTAATCGCATGTATCTAAGAGCCTCTAAGAAAATGCCTGCCAATCGGGCGAGAACGTGGATAATTATAGCGTGCGCCTCTTGAATTCGGGCAGTTGCGGACGACGGCACGCGAAGTTCGATGTCTTGGGTTTGAGCGCGCGCGAGAGCTTGCTCATCTCGACCGCTGAGAGCGCTGATTGATACGCTTCAACGCGAAATGCGGTGAAATACAACTGCTTCAATGAGATTTTCCGAGCTGCTGGAGGTGGTTATGATCACCAGGTGGTCACCGGGACGCGCAAGCGCTTCGATTTGCCTTGAAAAGATTTGACTGAAGCAAGCCATTCCCGCACGCAGTGATAGTGGCGGCATCTTGCACTGAGCGTGATGGCAGCGAGGGCGGCGCGGCTCTTTTCAAAGCGCACCAAAGTTCGGCACTGAAATGGGAGTGCACCGTCGCCGACCCGCCGTTACCGCACAACAGGATTTTGCCGCCTGCTTCGAGGGTTGCGATGAGAGCGTTGGCACATTTTTCGATGTCTGCCGACAACGCCTCTCCTGTTTCTAGCGCGGTTTCCGCGCTGCTCTTGAATTGACTGGGCGATATGGGTCGTCATAGCAATCAGACCGGTATGGCCCTCAAAGGTTGCGACACGTTACCTTTGATGGCATGCGGAAGCAAGTAGGACCGCTCTTGCAGGCGCAGCGGTCTTCGGGCATAAAGATTTCTACTGAAGTATTCAGAGTACGTCACGAATCCAGTTTGAGACAGGATTTTCGCGAGGCCCCAAGATCGCGAGCACATCAAAACGACAGGGTTGAGCACTAAGCTCCTGATGACAGGCTAGAAAATGCTCAGCGGTACGCCTTAAGCGATTTCGCTTCGCAACGTTTATGGTTTCTTCAGGCCGTCCAAATCGATCGCTGGCTCGATAGCGCACCTCCAAGAAAATGATCAGCTCGTTGTCTCGGAGAATTAGATCGATCTCACCCTGACGAATCTGATAGTTGCGGCAGATAAGTTTGAGACCTCTCCGTTGCAGGAAGGTGAGCGCGAAATCCTCTGACCAATGACGCGTCATCTTATTCTCTGGCTTTCTCCCGAGGAATGGGCGGATCAATATCGAAGCGAACCGTCGTGGAAACTGACCCAATCCGGTGCTCGATCGATTCGATGATTGCTTGCGATTCGAAGGCGCCCGGTCAAACCATCGAAAGACCAATCCTTACGGTCCGATTTCTTTAATAGGCGACATGCCACAGCATGTGCATCGGCCCCTAATGCAAAAAGCGACCTAGGGCGGTCTCTGTGTAAAGTGCTCCCGGTACCCACAATTGTACTTCTGGGAAATTCACCGCCACGGCGCGTCATCCACGGCATATCGGGAAAGAGACGCCCTCTAGATCCAAATCATTCACAGGATCCGATGAGCCGTCAAAGATCAGGGCTTTGAGTGAAGCCGGAATCGTGCTCTGCCTTTATGAAAACTCAGTTGAGCGTTTCCAGAAGGCGGATAGTTTGAGGTTCTAAAATACAAAAATATTTAATATCGAGATTCTTTGCGAACAGTGATTTCGGTCTGCACGGGTGGAAATTTTTTCCGTGTTGCGTGCTTGAATTCAGACACCCGCTTCTCATTCTCCAAGCCAAGCACTGATCAGCAGTTCGAATAGTCGACCGAGTTTGAAGAAATCGTAATTGAGTCGACGATGTTCCGCTTGAAGCGCTGACCAGGTCGATGCCGCGTGCTGAGCAAGATTTCTGAAGCCGCTGCGTCGCTCGACGCGATAAAAGCCCATTTGCAAGGTTGCGACTTCGAGCATGACGCACCATGTCAACCGCTTCAGCTTCTCGGGAGATATCAAACCAAAAAGCATTTCGGCGCGGCGCATTTGAATCCAGTCCAATCAACAGCGTAGGACGGGCAGGCTATCTTTGGCAGCAAGCGCATCAACGCCTTCGCGTCCCAGAGGGCCGACGATAACGCGGGCCCCTTGGGCAGTTGCTCGATCGTACTGCTCGACGGCACCCGTGGGGTTATTACCAAAGTCGAATACGCTTACGGTTGCCGGTCCTGAGAATGAAGGATAGCGGCTGAGAAAACCGTTCTTGAACGCGTTTGCGGCGGCCTTAAATGGGGAGTCGATCGGCAGTATGAGAGCAACATCGTCCTCTAGAGAGAGTACGCACGAGTCCCTTGAACGCTGCGTGGCGAGAATTCGGCCGGGGTGGCTTGGGTGGGCATCAATCCACACGCCAAGCGCCTGCTGAAGTTGTGCCTCCTGCAATCCCTCATGTCCAAGGATATAGGTCAGCGTGAACCAAGCGATTTCGCTCTCAGATAAAGCAAATGTTTCGGCGGTTTCGGTGAGCTCAGCTTCTGATAGACGTGAGAGCCGTGTGTAGACCTGCTGCGCCAAGAGTGAACTCAGTATTGGGTCCTTGGCTAACTCGCCATCCGAACCTACGAGTTCAAGCGCTGCGCCCACTTGATCGTCATCGAAAAGGGCTCTCAGCGTAAGGTGGTATTGAAGCGCTCGCTGAGTGTCATCGTCTAGGGGTCTCGCTAGGCTTGATAAGATGGTGAGCGCGCGTTTTGGCTTATTTGTTCCGACCAAAACGGCAGCATAGAGCAGCATCTGTTGAGTGGAGCCCCAGTGGCCAAGTGGCGCATCGGCTAGCAAGCCCAGAATGACGTCGGCATCTTCGTAGTGGCCAGACTGGATCAGTCGTTTTGCTGCGGCGAGGTAGAGAAGCGCTCGTTCGTCTCTTGGCTTGGAGAATCCGCGAATCAGAAACGCATTCGCGGATTGATCCGACTCAAGAGAGGCAAAATCCATTTCAAATGCCTCTTGAGTATTAGGTGTTTTGGCCACCGATGGCTGGGGTAGTGACGCTTTGGGATCCTTAGGCGACGTCAGGGGCACCTCTCCGTCGACAGAGGGCGCTGCCGGGTTGATGCCGCAACCGGCGATGAGAAGCATCAGTATTGGACCAAAGAGGTTAAAACTAAGAGATTTCTTGGTCCACCCACGCATGATTTCAGTATAGCGGATAGACTTTTTGTGAGCTCGCCACTCCGCCGGACTGTGTCGAGCGATCAACGTAGCGAGCCACATGACAAAGCACATCAATCAATCGATTTCTCCTGGATCGCTTTACGTGGTTGCGACACCGATCGGCAACCTGGATGACTTATCCGGACGGGCAGTAGCGGTATTGAAATCGGTGGCTGTCATTGCGGCGGAAGATACCCGGCGCACGAAAACGCTGCTGAACCATTATGGTATTAAGGCCAGACGACTGGTTTCTCTGCATGAGCATAACGAATCGCAGCGAGTACCTGCTTTGATTGAAACCATCGAGAGCGGCGGTGATGTTGCGGTCGTGACCGATGCCGGTACACCACTTATTAGTGATCCGGGTTATCGACTCGTCACCGCGGCGGGCGAGCGTTTGATCAACGTGGTAAGCGTCCCGGGGCCGAGTGCGGTAACAGCGGCATTGTCTATTTCAGGATTGGCAACGGATCGTTTTTCGTTTGAGGGATTCCTTCCTTCTCGGCGCGCTGCTCGGCGCACCACGCTCGAGCATTTAAAAAGCGAGACACGAACCCTGGTGTTTTTTGAATCGGCACGACGCATTAGTGAGTGTGTGAGCGATTGTTCGGACATCTTTGGCAGGCAGCGTGAGGCAGCTTTGTGTCGAGAAATGACCAAGCGATTTGAGTCGGTTATGCGAGGTCCGTTAGAGGAGATATCGCAACGCCTCAGCGAAGCGTCCGAAGAAGTGAGGGGCGAGATCGTTCTGGTGGTCAGCGGTTCGTCGCAGCCTGTGGATCGCCCTCAAATAAATGAGACCTTGCTCCTACGGCTGTTGGCCAACGCACTGCCGCCGCGACAAGCAAGTGAAATTGCGGCCCAAGTAACAGGGGGGCGAAAAAACGATCTTTATCAGCGCCTATTGGATCTGGAGGATCCTGAAGCCAAATCCTGAGCGGGCATAGCCACTTGAATCCAGCTCAGGATCAGTTTACCGTCTGCCGTGGAGTCGGCCGGACAACCGCGGTGTTGATGTCTGTCCATCTGCCATTTGGCGTGGATGGTGCTCCATCGAGGAAAGTCCGGGCTCCGTAGGGCAGGGTGCCAGATAACGTCTGGACGGCGTGAGCCGATGGAAAGTGCCACAGAAAATACACCGCCCGACTTGGCCTTGGCCAGTTGGGTAAGGGTGAAAAGGTGCGGTAAGGGCGCACCGCGATTCCGGTAACGGGATTGGCAGGGCAAACCCCACTCGGAGCAAGACCAAATAGGAACCCATCGGTGCGGCCCGTACCGGGTTCGGGTAGGTCGCTTGAGGCGTTCGGTGACGTGCGCTCTAGATGAATGGTTGTCCGAGACAGAACCCGGCTTATAGGCCGACTCCGCTTTCTTATATTTATTAGGTTCTTAAAAAAGTTATCCACAGATTACTTTAAGTTTATAAAAAATTATTCGTGATCTGATCGGGTTTGGGGAGCTTTTTGGGGCTGCCCACGCCCTTTGATCAACCGCAAGAATCTTCTAAAAAACTCTGTTATTTCAGTCAATTGGGTATTGACAGTCTGATCGCCTGATCCCTATAGTGGGAAACTGTGGGAAGTTGTGGAGATAAAGGTAACTAAGGGTCGGAACATGTGGGTAAAAAGGTCTTCTAAACCGGATTCGTGGGCGGACGCCGTAGCGTCTCGCTTGGGCTTTATCGCTATGCCGTGGATGGCGGCTAATCCATCCAATTCCTCATCCTCCTTTGGTGATTGCCCGGCCCCTCACGGGGCCGGGATTTCTTTCATTGGTGAATCGCTTCGATAGGCGGTTGTAGGGAAACACAGAAGAGTAATCCTCATGTTCAAAGGAGCCAGCGGACTGAGTCTCGATGCGAAAGGCCGCTTCGCAATGCCCACCACGCATCGGGAGCACTTACTTGCTCAAAGCTCAGGGCGACTCGTGATCACGGTGAATAACACCCGTGAGAGATGTCTGTGGCTTTATCCGCAAGACGAGTGGGAGAGAGTTGAGCAAAAGGTGGTCGCGCTCCCGAGCTTTGATCCAGCCGCGCAATCTTTAAAGCGTTTTCTGATCGGTTATGCGACAGACTGCGAGATGGATAGTGCCAGTCGAGTGCGAATCCCGGCGCCTCTTCGAGAGTTTGCCGCTTTGGAGAAACACATCGTGTTGATCGGTCAGGGCAACAAGTTTGAAATCTGGGATGAGCCTCAGTGGAGAGCAAGTTGCGAAAAATGGCTGACAGCGCAAAGTGGTGAGGAGCGTTTGTCTGTGGAACTCGAATCTCTCTCGCTCTGAGGAGATTTTTTTGGACTCATTTGCCCACGCCCCGGTGATGTCGACGGAGGTGGTAGCGGCCCTCAACCCGCGAGCCGATAGTATTTTGGTTGATGCGACCTTTGGTCGTGGTGGACACACCCGAGCGTTGCTGAATAGGCTGGGCCCGACAGGGCAAATGTTTGTCTTGGATCGTGATCCCGTGGCTTGTGCTTTCGCTCGTAAATGGGCAGCCGGCGAGCCTCGTATGACCGTCATTCAGGCGCCGTTTTCAAAGTTATTCGAGGCCCTGGAAACTCACGGCATAGCCGGTCGCGTGGGCGGATTAGTGCTCGATCTTGGCGTCTCTTCGCCCCAGTTGGATGATCCAGCGCGCGGTTTCAGTTTCATGCGCGATGGACCGCTGGATATGCGCATGGACCCGGATACAGGCATCCCCGTCAGTGAGTGGTTGGCACAAGTGGATGAGCAAGAGTTGGTATCCATTCTGCGTAACTTGGGTGAGGAGCGATTTGCAAAGCGAATTGCCCGAGCGGTCGTCGAGGCGCGCGCGCAGAAGACGCTTTCTACAACGCACGAACTAGCCGAACTTGTCAGTGACAGCGTGCCTTATCGCGAGCCGGGTAAGCATCCCGCCACGCGAACGTTCCAGGCATTGCGGATTCATGTGAATCGGGAACTCGAGGAACTGGAGTCCGTGTTACCTCAAGCGCTCGAGGTTCTAGAGCCCGGCGGTCGACTGGTCGTTATTAGTTTTCATTCCCTTGAAGATCGACGCGTTAAAAATTTTTTACGTGATGCAGCGAGGGGCGATCCTTTTCCTCCTGATCTTCCTATTCGAAGCGTTGATCTGCGCCCGGCGATTGGGGTGTTGCACCGGCCCCAATGGCCATCGGCTGAGGAGATCTCGCTGAACCCTAGGGCACGTAGTGCCGTGCTTCGTTCGGCTCAAAAACAAGAGGAGGCGGCTCGATGAAGTGGGCGGCCTTTCTGGGTGTCATGGCCATGGTCTCTGCCATTTTGGTTGTTGTGGTCCGCCATCAAAATCGACTCGAGTTTTTGCAGGTGCGTTCGGCAGAGGAGATACGGGACGAGCTCAATGATGAGTGGAGCCGGCTTCAGCTGGAGAAAGCGACATGGGCCCGGCATAACCTTGTTGAAGAAGCCGCTCGAAAGGAACTTGGGATGGTGACTCCCGGGCCTTCAGATATCGTAGTGATTCAGCTAGGGACGACGCAATGAAGACCCAGAAGGGGCTCCATTCCAGCGCACGCTTCTCCACTATGCGCCAGCGCATCGTGGTTTCCATGCTGGTTCTGGGATGGTGGTTTTAGCGGGCAGAGCTTTCAACTCCAGATCTTGACCGGTCGCGTCTTCAGGCCGAGGGCGCTGCGCGACAGCTGCGCAACGTCGCCGTGAAGCCTGCCAGAGGACGAATCCTCGACCGAAATGGCGATGTGCTGGCCGTCAGTACACCGCTCGATGCAGTGTGGGCCCATCCTCCCACATTGTTGGGAGTGGCTCAGACTGGCCACGCTTGGCGGAAGCCTTAGGCGTGTCGCCCTCTCAAATTGCGAGTTTGCTGGCCCAATATGAGGATCGTGAGTTTGTTTATCTTCGACGGCATTTGCCACCCGCCGAGGCTATGCGCATCGAACGCCTGCGATTCCTGGAGTCGCCTCGCTGCGTGAATATGGTCGCTACTATCCGGCAGGTCCGATTGCTAGCCATGTTCTCGGATTTACCGATGTTGATGATCGTGGCCAAGAAGGCGTTGAGAAGGCATTCGATAACATCTTGCCGGTGTCGAAGGAAGGAAGCGGGTGTTGCGGGATCGAAAGGTCGGGCCGTCGAGGACATTGAGAGCCTTCAGCCTGTGCATCACGGGAGAGATCTGCAAACCAGTCTGACTCAATTCAGGCCGCTACCCAACGGCATCTGGCAGCAACCCTGCATGAAACCAGGGCAAAGGGGTTTCCGCCGTGATGCTGGATGTGCCGCACCGGCGAGGTTTTGGCCATGGCTAATGCGCCGACTTCAATCCAAATAACCGAGCCAATTCTCGGTCGATGCCTTCCCGCAATCGATCGGTAACGGATGTATTTGAGCCGGGTCTGACGATCGCCGTTCACGATCGCAATGGCTTTATCAAGTGGACAGTTCTCCAGTAGATACGCCCGTGTCACGAGTCCAGGTATCTACCGAATAGGGCGCGATCAAATCCGGATGTTCATGATTATGCGATCTCACGCTCGCGACTGTTTTGGCCAAATCGAGCAATGTCGGTACGGCAAAAGTCGCGATGGCGCTGCCCCGAGGAGCTCTATCAGTGGCTGGATAAAGGGGATTCGGTCATGGCCACTGGCGTTGAGCTCCCCGGGGAAAGTGGTGGCAGCCTTCTTAAGCGGGAGCGCTGGCGCCCTACAGAAACATGCAACGCTCTCATACGGTTATGGAGCTGTCAGCAACGCAAGTCCAACTGGCACGCGCATACAGTGTTCTCGCTCGGGCGGACTGCTCCGTCCGAGTGACCTTGAAAACGTCAACGCGGGCCGGTCGCGGGGCGGCGGGTCAAAGCCGGAGAGATCAGTCACAAGTCAATGCCTTGCTTGAACGAGTGGTGACGCAGAGAAACAGCCAAACAGGCTTCTGTCTCCGCCTATCGTGTCGCCGGTAAAACCGGGACGGTTCATAAAGCGAGTCCCACCGAGGGTTATGAAGAGGATCGATACCAGGCACTCTTTGTTGGCTTTGCACCGGTATCTGATCCTCGTTTGTTCTTTGCCGTGATGGTGGATGAGCCAAAGGTCAGTACTTTGAGCGAAGTAGCTGCGCCCTTGTTCGCACGAATAATCGCCGATGCGCTGCGTTTGCACGGCATCAAGCCCGACGGCGAAGACACGTCGACAATCACCGTGGTGGAGAAAGCGCATGAATCGGAGGTGGACGCATCATGATGATGCAGTCACCGCCGATACACAGCAGGCGCTTGGGCGACCTTCTTGCAGGATTTGTTCCGTCGAGATGGAGCTTGCGGCTCAGCCGGTGGATAACTTGTCTCTGGATAGTCGACGTAACACCGGCAGCCTGTTCTTTGGGATCGAGGGACGTATCGCAACGGCAGTGATTTTGCAGCGCAAGCCCTCGCATCAGGGGCCGTGGCGGCGGTCATTGAAGGCAAGGGCGGTATTAAGAAACCCTGATGGCTTTTGCCTTGAGGTGGAGGACCTTAAGAACAAGATTGGCCATATCGCTAGCCGTTTTTTCGGCAATCCTTCTCAGACCCTTTGCGTTATCGGCGTTACCGGCACGAACGGCAAAACATCCTGCTCCAACGCGCGCAGGCTCTGAATCTTCTGGAACGAAAGCGGCGGTCATCGGGACAGCTGGGTGGGGTCCACCCGATCAGATGCTGCCAAGCGTCCTGACGACGCCAGACCTGGATCACGCTTCAGTCCCAACTGCATGCGCTGCGCGTGGTACCGAAACGGGTTTGCCTTGAGGTTTCATCTCACGCTTTGATCAGGGGCGGATTGAGGGAACTCAATTTAATGCGGCGCTCTTTACCAACTTAAGTCGTGATCATCTCGATGCTACGAGTCAATGGAGAGCTATGAGCAAACGAAGCTCTTGCTATTCCAGCGCAAAGAGCTGAAGAGCGTGGTGATCAATGTGTCCGATCCTGCGGGTGCCCGTTTTACCAAGCGTGAGATAGCAGGTGAGTTACTGACATATGGGCGAGATCCGAGTGCCGATGTCTATCCGCTCAGTAACCGGCTTACGGATCGAGGGACTGATGCTGACCATCGCGACCCCAAAGGCGAAGTCGCTTTTGTTCAGCGCTGCGGGGTAGTTTCAATGTTGAAAATCTAACTGCTGTGACCGCGATGCTGTTAGCAAAGGGATACCATGCGGATCAGATCGGTGAGGATGTCGAAACTGCAACCCGTTCCCGGCCGACTGATTTTTGTCGCAGAAGCCATAAAAGCAGCCGACAGTGGCTATTGATTATGCGCATTCGCCTGAAGCTCTGGAAGCGCTGCTTACGACCTGTCGTGACATGGTGATCGGAAAGTTGCGGTGTGTTTTGGTTGTGGAGGTGAGAGAGACTCGGGAAGCGCTCAGAGATGGGCGGACTGGCTTCTCGCCTCGCTGACCATGTGGTTCTCACGAATGACAATCCAAGAGGTGGACCCTGAGTCTATCGTTGCCCATTCGGTCTGGCATGGGACAGGCCTGCTGATGCTGAGATTCTGACAGACGAGAGGCAATCGCGTTCGCCATCCGAAGCGCAGACGCTAAAGACCTGATCATCATTGCCGGCAAGGGCATGAGACTTTTCAGGTCATGGGAGATCAAACCCTGCCCTTCGATGATCTATCCGTAGCCGAAGAAATTCTCGAGCAATACCGTGTTGACCTTCAAGAATTGGCCTTGTGGTGAATGGCCGTCTCAGTTCGGGCGATAGCGAGTTCTCATCAGTCAGTATTGATACCGAAACGCTCGAATCGGGCGCATTGTTTGTTGCGATTCGACGGTGAACGTGTGCGGCTCGATTATGTTTCGCAAGCGAAGAGTGCAGGGGCCGAAGTGCTGAGTCAGCGCTCTCACGACGGTCTACCGCCCGGGGTGGTCGTCGATGATCCGATAAAGGCGTGGGTCAGTTAGCTGCATTTTGGCGTAATCAACTCAGCCTGCCGATTGTGGGTATTACCGGCAGTAATGGCAAAACGACCGTGAAAGAAATGGTGGCCTCGATTCTTTCAAAAGCGGTTCAGTTTATGCCAGCCCCGGTAACTTTAATAACCATATCGGGGCGCCGCTCACGCTGTTAGGCGTTCGTCCAACCCATCGTTTGCGGTCGTTGAGATGGGAATGAATCATGCCGGTGAAATCGACTACCTGACGCGCATCGTTCAGCCAACCGTCGCTGTGATTACCAATGCCGCGCCTGCTCACCTTGAGGGGATTGGGCAGCTTGTCTGAAGTGGTTCGAGCAAAAGCCGAAACTTTAATGGCCTGCCATCAGGTGGCAAGGGCCATTATCAATGCCGATGATCGATTTGCTGCTTATTGGGCGGCGCGCAAGCCTTCCAGACGATTACGTTTGATTGAACAGTGGCGCTCGAGTAGGTGCGAGGTCAGCACGTCAGAGGATGGTCAACTCATCGAACTGCGTCTTCCCGATGAATCCATTGAAATACAGCTTGACTTTTAGGTCGGCATAACGCGCTGAACGCGATGGCCGCTGCGAGTGCCGCCTGGGCCTGCGGCTGCAGCGCGACTGACATTCGCTTGGGTCTCGAAGCAATGAGAGCCCAGCCCGGGAGGCTTCAAGTTCGCGCAGGAAGTCGTGGAGCCAGCCTGATCGATGACACCTACAACGCGAATCCCGCATCATTGCGGGCAGCCATTAAGACCCTTGCGGGCCGGTCGGGTCAAAAATGTTGATTCTGGGAACATGGCTGGAGCTCGGAGAAAGAGCTGAGGATCTGCATCGCCAGGCCGGTCGCGAGGCGCGGGATGCCGGCATCGATATGTTATTCGCTTGCGGAGATTTAGCAGGCCTAGCCGCTGAAGCTTCGGCGAGTCGGGCAAAGCTTCGACAGCACCGACAGCCTTATTCGGCGGCCCGGTCGTTCTTAAGTCCCGGTCTGACGGTCCTCATCAAGGGATCCCGCAGTGCCCGAATGGAACAGGTTGCAAACGCCTTGGTGTGCATCACAGGAGGGAGCGATCGTATGTTGAAGATGTTGTTTGAGCAATGGGCGACCGACTTCAGCGCGTCTAACGTGTTTCGCTACCTGTCCTTTCGTGCAATTTGTGCAGTGCTCACGACCTTGTTGTTCAGTTTTCCTGTGGGGCCCACACTGATTCGGCGACTCGAACGAATCGGAGCAGTGGAGCCCATTCCGCGCCGATGGGCCGAGCACCCACCCTAGAGAAAAGAAGACACTAACGATGGGCGGTGTGTTGATCATCGCCGCGGTGCTTCTTTCTACTCTGCTCTGGGCAGATCTTGGAAACCGCTTCATCTGGATCGTCGTGTTTATCTGTGCTTCGGCGATTGGCTGGCTAGATACTACACCAAGATCACCCGAGCTCATTCACGCGGAATTAGTCTCCAAGCAGAGTTTTCTGGCAAGCGTTGCTGCATTCACCGCTGCGGTTGCGCTTTGTTTGCGAGCGCGGAATCCTCCACAGAGACTGCGTTTATTGTTCCTCTTTTAAAGATGTTGCGATTGAGCTTGGTTTGGGTTCATCCTGATCACGTGGTTTGTCATTACTGGCAGCAGCAATGCGGTGAATCTCACCGACGGCCCGGATGGCCTAGCGATCCTTCCCAGCGTATTGGTAGCCGGCGGGCTTTGGGGTATTTGCCTACCTCACGGGCCATTCTGGCTTTTTCAGGATATCTTGGGATTCCCTTTATCTCAGACTGGGGAGGTGCTCGTTTTCTGCGCCGTCTTGTTGGGGCCGGATTGGGCTCTTGTGGTTCAACACATACCCAGCCCAGATTTTCATGGGGGATATCGGCGCACTTTCGATTGGGGCAGCGCTCGGGACCGTTGCTGTCATTGTCCGACAGGAGATCGTACTGGCGATCATGGGCGGCCTTTTGTAATCGAAACCGTATCGGTAGTACTGCAGGTCGCCTCCTAAATTAGTGGGTAGGCGCATCTTCGAATGGCTCCGCTGCATCATCATTTCGAGCAAAGGGCTGGAAAGAGCCCCAAGTGACCGTTCGATTTTGGATTAGTCGTTTGATCCTGGTCTTGATTGGCCTTGCAACGCTGAAGGTCCGGTAACGGTTAATGAATAGTGTTTTGCCATTCATGCCCGACGCCGACGGCTTGGCGGCATGTTGCGGTTTTGGGTCTCAGGAAGACGGGATGCCCAGTGGCGCGATACCTGACCGAACGGGGCATCTCTGTTGAAGTGCATGACAGCCGCGATCAACCGCCGTTTAAGACCGCGCTCCAGCAGGCCTGTCCGAGTGTGCCGATTCACTGCGGGGATTTTTCCCTTGATTGTTTAGATCGAATTGATCTACTGTGGTCAGCCCGGGATCTCGATGCGCGAGCCCATTCTTCGCGAACAAATCGCGGGATATCGAAATACTGGTGACATTGAGCTTTTGCTCGAGCCAACTCCGGCACCGGTAATCGCGATCATTCTAACAGAAAACAACGGTCACCACCTTGGTTGGCGATATGCTGCGCGCGGATGGCGAAGCGTTGGCGTTGGCGGAAATATGGAAACGCCAGCGCTCGACCTTCTCGATCATGCTGCCGTTGACGTTGTGGTGCTCGAGTTGTCCAGCTTCCAGCTCGAGACGACTCATTCCTTAAATCCGAAAGTCGCACGATCCTAAATATTTCTGCGGACCATATGGATCGGTATCCGCATTCGCTGCATACGCTGAGGCGAAACGTCGGATCTTGACGGGCGCGAAGCGGTTATCCTGAATCGTGATGATGAGGAGTATCTGTGCACCCGAGTCAGCGCATGCTGATCGTGTCACCGTCGGTCTGAGCCCACCGCCTCGAGAAATCGACGGCATCAGCTTCGAGGCCGGGGGTGAGATGCTCATGCGGGGTAGGCAGCCACTCCTGCCGGTCAATGATCTCTCTTTAGTCGGGCGTCGTAACGTACTGAACGCGCTTACAGCCATCGCGCTTTTAGAGACGGCGGGTATCTGGTGGCGCACCTGATGCTGGCGTGCCTGTCGAAATTTTCGGGGTTATCGCATCGCTGCAAGTTGTGCTTGAAAAAGACGGAATTATCTGGATAAACGACTCAAAAAGTACGAATCCAGGTTCTGCAGCCGCGGCGCTCAACGGGATCGCGCGGCCAATCGTTCTTATCGCGGGCGGCCAGTCCAAAGGTGCTGATTTTTCAGGGCTGGCGGACGTCATCCAACGTTTCGTGCGCCAGGTTTCGCTCATTGGTCAGGATCGACTTGAGATCGCAGCGGCGGTGCAGGAACGTGTTCCCGTGACACTGGCTGATGACCTCGCGCATGCGATTCGTCTTGCGTCACGCTGGGCTCAGCCCGGCGACGCTGTATTGCTGTCTCCCGCATGCGCAAGTTTCGATATGTTCAAAAACTTTGAGCATCAGGTGATGCCTTCCGCGCATTAGTCAGAGAACTCGTGACGTGACGAGTTACGCATTATTTCTCCAATGCCGATTCGCGGACGTACCGCAGATCCTATTTTGCTGCTCGCGGTCGGTGGTCTGTTGCCTTCGCACAGTGATGGTTTTTTCAGCGGCTATTGGAACCCACGGCGGCGTTGCGGAAGGCTTTAAGGTGCTCTTGAAGCATCTCTTCAGCATCGGTTTAGCGTTGACGCTCGGCGTTTTCGCCGCCTCTATTCCGCTCCAATTTTGGCAGCGTGCCAATCGATGGCTGTGGTTTGGTCGCGCTCCTATTGATTCTTGTGCTCATCTGGGAATTGGTCATGAGGTAAAGCAGCTCCGTTGGTTATCCCTCGGTGTGATGCGTTTTCAGCCCTCTGAGCTGATGAAAGTACTGGTTGTGTTGTTTTTGGCAGATCATTTGTTCGCGCGCAGGCGATCGATTCGTTTCGAGTCAGCATCGTCAGGCCTACCGCGGTCGTTGGCATTCTCGGGGCGCTTTTGTTGTTGGAGCGGACCTGGGCTGCACCGCGGTGATCATGATGACGACGCTCGGTCTCATGTTTTTAAGCGGCACACGCCTGAGATATATCATGGGGGCCATCGCCGTGGCTGTCTGTGCGGTCGTGGTGTTGATTTTGTGCACCTTATCGTCTACAGCGCGTTTCGAGCTTTCTTGATCCTTGGGCAGATCCCATATTAGGCTTTCCAACTGGTTCAAGCTTGATTGCATTGGGAAGTGAATGGTTTGGGCTTGGGCTTAGCGCGAGCGTTCAAACTTTTCACCTGCCCCATGCGAGCAACGACTTTTAGTCGCCGTGATAGGCGAAGAGTTGGGGCTTCTTGGTTTGATTCTACTGTTAGGGCTGTACGCGGTGATCCTCTGGCGCGTGTTCCGGTTAGCGAGACAGGCCGCCTACGCAGGGAGTTATTCGAGCCCGTGTAGCCCAAGGCATTACCTACTGGTCGTCGTGCAGGCGCTGTTTCATTTCGCGGTCAATTTAGGCGTTGCTACTAAAGGGCTCACGCTCCCGGATGAGTTATGGCGGAAGCAGCATGTTGGTCCATGGATTAGCGATCGGACTGGTGATTGCCGTGCAGCAGAGTCTCCTCGAAGACCGAACATCGAGGGGGAGCATTGATTAGGGTCATGATCATGGCTGGTGGAACAGGCGATGTCACGTGTACCTGGCGTTGAGCATCGCGGACGCGCTCCGCGATCGGAACGTGGACGTCGTTTGGCTCGGAACCAAAAGGGGACTTGAGTCTCGACTGGTGCCCGAGGCGGGTTACGCCTGAGTATCTGGATGTCAGCGCCTGGATGGGTACGTCTTGGCGCCGACGGATTTTTTGCCTTTCGTTTTATTGAGAGCGTTATGGCAAGCGTTGAACATCGTGAGTCGATGGCAACCCAGCGTGGTCTTGGGATGGGTGATTCCGCAGCGGGCCAGGTGGTTTAGCGGCCTGGCTCATGAGGCGACCTCTGCTGATCCATGAGGGCTAACGCGCGGGCTGGCCGGACTAATCGACTTCTGGCGCCGTTGGCGAAAAAGGTTCTATCCGGCTTTTCAAAAGTGGAGAAATTCTCGGTCTCGACCATTTTGACGGGCAATCCCGTGCGCTCTGACATTGCGCTTGTGCTCCAATGCATGAGCGGGAGCTTGATGATGGGCAACCCGTTCGTGTGCTGGTGCTTGGGGGAGCTAAGGTGCCGAAGTGCTGAATCAGCTTATCCTGAGCACTGTCCAAATGCGCTTCCGTACGGCAACTACGGGTCGTGCATCAGAGTGGTCAGGCAAGGACGCTGCGCTGATAGCTCGGTACAACGCTCCGTCCGTCGAGGCAGTTGTTTCGCCGTTCATCGACGATATGGCAAACGCCTACGCCTAAGCGGACCTTTGTCATTTCGTGCCGGGGCAATGACCGTCAGCGAACTGAGCACCGTGGGACGGCCCGCAATTTTGATCCCTATCCCTATGCCGCAGACGATCATCAATATGCGAACGCCGCGTCGCTGGTAAAGGCTGGGGCAGCGATTGTTATCCGGCAGCAGGAGCTGGATCCGCTACGGCTGGCGGGTGAGATTGATCGATTCACGGGTAATCGCGATTTATTACGGCAAATGGCAATCGCAGCGCACAGCCTCGCCAAAGCAGACGCGACCGATCAGGTGGTAGCGCATTGTTTGGGAGTGGCCTATGCGTGAGTTTGTGCGGCAGGTGCATTTTGTTGGCATCGGTGGTGCCGGGATGAGCGGGATCGCGGCTGTGCTGATTGATCAGGGCTATGTGATCAGCGGATCGGATCAGGTCGACTCGGAAACGACCCGGGCGCTGGCGGCTAAAGGCGCGCAGATTTTTATTGGCCACGATGCCGCCAACGTTAAGGGAGCCGACGTGGTGGTGGTTTCCAACGCTGTTCGGGATGACAACGTGGAAGTGCTTCAAGCGAAAAAAGGAGGCATCCCCATTGTCCCGCGAGCCCAGATGCTCGGTGAATTGATGCGCTTTCGCAATGGTATTGCAGTCGGCGGTACCCATGGAAAGACAACCACAACGAGCCTGATCGCAGCCATATTCTCGAACGCCGAATTGGATCCCACGTTCTTGGTCGGAGGACTTGTGAAAAGTGAGGCAGGGAATGCCCGGCTGGGAAATGGTCAATGGTTAATCGCTGAGGCCGATGAAAGTGATGCGTCCTTTTTGCATCTACAACCGCATATCGCCGTCGTCACGAATGTCGACAGCGATCATATGCCGGCCTATCAAGGGGATTTCGAGAAACTGACGGATACCTTCCTGAGCTTTATTCATAACCTCCCGTTTTATGGTTTAGCGGTCTTATGTACTGATGATCCTGTTGTCGAGCGAATTCGGTCTCGAGTTCTTCGGCCGGTGATCAGCTATGGTCTTGAAGAGGGCGCTGACTACCGAGCATTAAATGTCCGTTCGTTTGGCTGCTCGATGCATTTTGACGTCGTTACGCCTGACGACCGCCGCTTTGCTGTGGAGCTCGCGCTTCCCGGTTTACACAACGTGCGAAACGCGCTCGCGGCCATTGCGGTTGCCGACAAGGTGGGTATCAAAGCGCAGGCGATCTCGGATGGACTTGCTGGATTTGAAGGTATCGGGAGGCGCTTTGAAGTCCTCGGCGACATTCGGTTCTCAAAGGGACGCGCTTTGCTTGTAGATGATTACGCACACCATCCCCGAGAAATTGAGGCGACGCTCGCCGCCGCTGAAGGCTGTTGGCCCGATCGTCGAAAAGTCGTTGTTTTCCAGCCGCACCGGTTTTCCCGAACACGTGATCTGATGGACGATTTCAGCGCGTTATTAAGCCAAGTCCCTTGCCTCGTGGTTGCGGAGGTCTACGCGGCGGGAGAAAAACCGCTTCCGACTGCAGACGGGCGCTCCCTGTGTCGATCCATTCGTGCCCGCGGAGGCACGGATCCGATCTTTGTTCCCCGGATTGATCGGCTCGAGGAGGCGTTGTTGCCGCTGCTCCGGGATAACGACGTCGTGCTTACGTTGGGCGCAGGCGATATCGGCCGAGTGTCCCGCGAGCTTATATCTCCCGTGCGACTACATGAAGGAACCTATGGGTGAACGCAATCGACACAAAAATGATTGATTTGGCGCAATTCAAGTCAGTACGCGGCACCGTTCGTGTGAATGAGTCGATGTCGGCGCACACGAGTTGGAAAGTCGGCGGGCCGGCACGATATTTTTTTGAACCTGCCGATGAGGCTGACATTGCTTGCTTTCTTGCCGAGCTGGATTTGGATATCCCGGTGCTCTGGATAGGCCTGGGCAGTAATCTTCTGGTGCGCGATGGCGGATACCCTGGAGCTGTCATTGCCGGCCATCGGGGTTTACGCGATCTCGTGATGACCGATCAGGGTGTGTCCGCTCAATCGGGCGTTTCTTGTGCCCGTCTGTCGAGATTTGCAAATAAACATTGCCTTACCGGCGCTGAATTTTTTTCGGGAATCCCGGGAACCGTGGGTGGTGCGCTCCGCATGAACGCTGGGGCGTTTGGGTCGGAGACCTGGCAACACGTCCAGAAGGTCAGGCTGATTGATCGTTCGGGGAAGATTTCAGAGGAGTCCGCCGATCGGTTTTCAGCCGACTACCGACAGGTCAATCTTGATCAGGGTCGATGGTTTACCGGCGCGACCTTCCAGTTTGAGCAAAGTGAAGGTGGGAACGGAGTTGCTGTCGTGCGCTCGCTTCTCGAGGAGAGAGGCAAACGCCAGCCCATAGGGCAGGCGAGTGCAGGATCGGTCTTCAAAAACCCGCCTGGGGACTTCGCGGCTCGGCTTATCGAGTCGGCCGGATTAAAGGGTGTCCGCTCGGGCGGCGCATCCGTTTCGCTACAACACGCGAATTTCATTGTGAATGACCAGAGCGCATCTGCTGAAGACATCGAAACTCTGATAACGCGTATCCAGCAAGCCGTGTATCAGCACTCTGAGATCCGGCTCGAGACCGAGGTCCGAATAGTGGGAGAGCACCGATGACCGACAAGTTTGCCAGCGTGCCCCGTTTGAACCCAAGCCAACGGTCGGCAATGCCTGAGAGTGACGAATCGACTTCACGGGTAGTCCGGCGGACGCTACCGATCCTGGTTGTTCTTATGAGTTTCGTTGCGCTGGCGCTTTCTGCGGACCGTGTTATTCGATCCGGGTACTTCACGATTCAGCGCGTTGAGGTAACCACTCGCCTCGATGTGGTGGATAGGGCAAAGGTCGAGCGTTCAGTTTGGCGCAGCGTTTCTGGAAATTATCTTAACGTTGACCTGGGAAAGATTGAGGCAGAACTGGAGATGCTCCCCGGCGTTTACCGGTCGGTGGTGCGACGAGTTTGGCCGAACTCATTAGCGATCGAGATCACTGAGACACATGCGCGCGCGGAGTATCGCCAAGCTGGCTTGCAAGGCAATGTGTCGGGTGGGCGATTCATCAATCTGGCGCCTGAGTATGTTCTGAGCGTAATGCCTGTGCTCGAGGGGCCATCCGCCTACCGGGAGCAATTGACGGAAACATTCCGTGCGGTATTGCCCCAGCTGATCCGTGTGGGTCTCTCGCCTCGCCGACTCGCGGTCAGCCACTCTGGCCGTTGGGAACTGGAGTTGGCGACTGACGCAACACTGACCGACTCATCCTTTCTATTACTTCTTGGTCGCGAGGATATTCGCCAAAAAGCAGAGCGCTTTGCGGCCAGCTACCCGGATGCGCTCGCCAATCGAGCAGCATTTTTAGCGCGGGTCGACATGCGATACGCGAATGGATTCGCCGTGCGCTGGGTCGATGCCGCAGATCAGGAACGCTATCAACTCGCAGCGCGGACGGCGCTTGAGAACTGAGAACTCGCGATGAGCAAAAAACCGGTTAACGAAATCATTGTCGGGCTTGATATTGGCACCTCGAAGATCCTCGCCGTGGTGGCTGAGGTGTCCGAAAGCGGTGAGGTCGAAATCCTTGGCGTGGGGCAGCATCCGTCACGAGGCTTGCGCAAAGGCGTTGTGGCAAATATTGACTCCACTGTCCAGTCGATCCAGCTCGCCGTGGAAGATGCGGAACTCACCGCAGAGTGTCGAATTAGTTCGGTGTTTGCGGGAATCGCGGGCGCCCACATTAACAGCATGAACTCCCATGGCGTTGCTGCGATCAAGGATCGTGACGAGGTCAGCGCGGAGGATGTCGAGCGCGTCCTTGATGCGGCTCAGGCACAGGCTATCCCGAATGATCAGCGCGTGCTTCATATTCTCCCGCAGGATTTCATCATTGATGGCCAGGAGGGTATTCGCGAGCCCATCGGGATGAGCGGGGTCCGACTGGAGGCGAAGGTCCACATCATCACCGGGGCGGTGAGCGCAGCCCAGAACATTATCAAATGTATTACCCGTTGCGGCTTAGAGGTTGAAGATGTGGTCCTGGAGCAGATTGCATCCAGCTACGCCGTACTCGACGAGGACGAGAAAGAGCTTGGCGTATGCATGGTTGATATCGGTGGCGGCACAACGGATATCGCTGTATTTACAGATGGCGCAATTCGCCACACAGCGGTGCTACCGATCGCCGGTGATCAGATAACAAACGATATTGCGGTCGCGCTGCGTACGCCAACCCAGGCGGCGGAAGAGCTCAAGAAAAAATACGGGAGTGCACTTGTTCATCTGGCGCCTGAAGGCGAGATGATCGATACCCCGAGCGTCGGAGAGCGAGCCCCTCGAAAGCTTGCCCGGACTACGCTCGCTGATGTGATCGAGCCGCGCGTTGAGGAATTGTTTTTGCTCGTCCAGGCGGAACTGCGGCGCAGCGGCTATGAGGAGTTGCTTGGTACAGGGATCGTCCTGACCGGCGGCAGTGCGAAGTTAACGGGGATGGTCGATCTGGCTGAGGAAATATTTCACATGCCGGTACGACTCGGTGTACCTCAATACGCGGGCCCGCTCAGTGACGTGGTCCGAAACCCATCCTTTTCCACAGGGGTAGGGCTGATTCTCTTCGGGCAGCGTCATCAGAATCGACGCGGCCAGACCGCGAGCCGACTGAGCCCCAATCGCCCCACTGAACTCCTCGGACGTATGAAGCGCTGGTTCAAACGCCATTCCGGAGACGATTCGTGATCTTCGTCAGCGAACTATTTCTGACTCAGTTAGGCGGCTGTCGTTACGTCGTCGATCAAAGCTTTTTCATTTCATTTACACATCTACAACAGGAGAGACACTATGCCTTTTGAACTTATGGAAGTTTCCGGCCGCCAGGCCGTCATTAAGGTGCTTGGAATCGGCGGCGGTGGTGGCAATGCGGTCGATCACATGCTCTCCGCCCATTTAGATGGCGTTGAGTTCATCAACGCCAACACCGATGCGCAGGCTTTACACCGTTCTGGCGTAGCCAAAGTGATGCAGTTAGGTGAAGGCCTGACTCGCGGTCTTGGTGCCGGCGCGAATCCGGAAGTAGGCCGGCAGGCGGCTACCGAAGATCGAGATAAGATCGCCGCGGCGCTTGACGGTACAGACATGGTTTTTATTACTGCTGGGATGGGTGGAGGCACCGGTACTGGCGCCGCCCCAGTGATCGCCCAACTGGCAAGAGAGAAAGGAATATTAACTGTCGCTGTGGTGACACGACCCTTCAAATTTGAGGGGAAGAAGCGCATCGAAGCGGCAGACTTCGGAATTAAAGAATTAGGTGAGATCGTGGATTCGCTGATCGTCATTCCTAACGAGCGCATCCTCGAAGTCATGGGTGGTAACGTGACACTCTTGGATGCGTTTGCAAAAGCGAATGAGATTCTTTTCAACGCTGTTCAGGGTATCTCCGAGCTCATTACGCGACCGGGCTTGATTAATGTCGATTTTGCGGACGTTCGCACGGTAATGTCTGAAATGGGTGTCGCGATGATGGGATCGTCGACTGCTTCTGGGCCTGATCGAGCGATTGAGGCTGCTCGCGGGCGGTCGCCAGTCCATTGCTGGAGGAGGTCGATATTCACGGGGCAAAAGGACTTCTGGTCAATGTGTCGGCTGGACCTGACATGCAGCTTGAAGAGTTTGCCCAAGTGGGAGAAATCGTTAACGAATATGCTTCCGAAGACGGGACGGTGGTCATAGGGACTGTTCTCGATCCGGAGATGGAAGGCGATCTTCGAGTTACGATGGTCGCAACCGGTATTCGAAAAGCGCCTCAAATGACGCTGGTTCAGGGTCAGGATTCAGAGGAGGACGAAGACACATCGGTTGATTACGACCAGCCGACGGTCATTCGACGCCGGCCCGCGCTGCAGGTGATCTCAACGCCCAGGGCAATGCGGCGGTCGATATGGAGTATCTTGATGTGCCTGCGTTTTTACGGCGACAGGCTGACTAGAAAGGCATATAAAACAGCCACTTGAAGATAATTGGCTGTTTTATAAAATTATGCAAAAAAAAGGGTGAAATAATTTCAAAAAGCGTTCTAATCTCTGATTTTTCTGTGTAAACTCCCGGCCGACGGAGCCTTTTCGCTCTAGAAACCGGGATTTTCAGAGAAGTTAATGATTCGACAACGAACGCTAAAGAATGTCATCGGTGCTACGGGTGTGGGTCTGCACACCGGAAAAAAGGTCTTCCTCACTCTGAGACCGGCACCTGCTGGCACAGGCATTGTCTTTCGCCGGGTCGATCTGGATCCGGTCGCCGAAATTCCCGCCTCTCTCGAATACGTTTGTGAAACCCGGCTGTCGACCACCTTGGAGTATCAAGGGGTGCGGGTATCCACCGTCGAACACTTGATGTCAGCGTTCGCGGGTCTTCATATTGATAACGCAATCGTCGAGCTGGATTCCGATGAAGTGCCGATTATGGATGGTAGTGCGGCTGTGTTCGTCTTTCTCATTCAATCCGCCGGTATTGAGCTTCAGGCCGCTGCAAAGAAATTTATTCGTATCACGGAGCCGATTGAGGTTCGTGACGGCGATAAGTGGGCCCGCTTCGAGCCTTTCGAAGGATTTAAGGTGAGCTTTAGTATCGACTTCGACCATCCCACACTGCAATCCTCTGCGCAGCGAGCCACAGTCGATCTCGCGGAAGTCTCCTTCGCAAAAGAGGTGAGTCGCGCGAGAACATTTGGTTTTCTTCGCGATGTGGAGGCCCTACAGGAGGCGGGGTTGGCTCGGGGCGGCAGTCTGGATAACGCCATTGTGATGGACGAGCACCGGGTCATTAATGATGACGGGCTTCGATACGGTGACGAGTTCGTAAAGCACAAAATTCTGGATGCGATTGGTGATCTGTATTTGCTCGGCCGTCCGCTCATAGGATCGTTCTCTGCCCATAAATCGGGTCATGCGCTCAATAATGGACTTCTTCGCGAACTCATGAATCAGCGTGATCGCTGGGAGAGTGTTGCCTATGAAGGCCTCCCACAAGACCCTCAGCCGGGCTTCCTGCACCCCGCATTTGCCTAGGCGGAGCCGCAAGTCGGCGCCCCAATCGCCCCCATACTTTATTTCTGCGTCGATATCGCGCACGATGTCGCAGGCTGCCCTGCGTCTTGGCGCAACTTGAACTGAGTCAAGAGCGGGAGTCCGATCTAATGCGCCGGCGCCCAGTGGTTAGCGCAAAGGGTGCCATCGTAAGCATGACGACTTCTTTCTTCAGAACGGGAAACTTATGAGCAACATTAGAACCTTTGGTGTGGTGGGCTCTGGAATTATTGGGGCAGGTTGGGCGGCACGCGCACTCGCGGCAGGCTTGGATGTCCTTGCCTATGATCCGGAAACGGGAGCCGAGGCACGATTAAGAAAAAAAATCGATCAAATCTGGCCGGTCTTGGAGCGCACGGGGTTGTTTCCAGAGGCATCTCGAGAGCGACTTACTTTTTGCGACTCTGTGGAGGACGTTGCCAAGGGGTGTCAGTTTATTCAGGAAAGCGCGCCTGAACGGATCGATCTGAAAATAAAACTGCATGCCGAGATCGACGCCGCAGCCGCAAAAGAGACCATCATTGCGTCGAGCACGTCAGGCCTTCTGCCGAGCGAATTTCAGGCACAGTGCGTTCACCCGGAGCGAATCATCGTGGGGCATCCCTTCAATCCGG
>JAYPPP010000015.1:0-40266 GCA_038131525.1 Gammaproteobacteria bacterium
CATGGCGAGTGATGAATTGCCGCGTCTTCAAAACGAGCTTGAAGAAAGCCTGCAGACGTTACGAAAGCTCTTAATCCCAAAAGATCCCAACGACGACCGCAATATTTTCCTAGAGGTACGAGCCGGTACCGGCGGAGACGAGGCGGCCATTTTTGCCGGCGATCTTTTTCGCATGTATACGCTTTACGCCGAAAGCAAAGGCTGGAAGGTCGAAGTGATGAGCCAGAGTCCCGGCGAGCATGGCGGCTATAAGGAAGTGATCTCCCGCGTTGCGGGCCGCGGCGCGTATTCAAGACTCAAGTTTGAATCCGGCGCGCATCGCGTGCAGCGTGTCCCTGAGACAGAGGCTCAGGGCCGCATCCATACCTCCGCCTGCACAGTCGCCATCATGCCGGAAGCTGATGAGATCGACGACGTCGAGATCAATCCTGCGGACCTTCGGATTGACACCTACCGCGCCTCCGGGGCGGGCGGCCAGCACGTGAACCGAACCGACTCCGCGGTACGTCTCACGCACTTGCCCACCGGTGTGGTGGTGGAGTGCCAAGACGAGCGCTCGCAGCATAAAAACAAAGCGCGGGCCATGTCCATTCTTCGTTCGCGCCTGCTTGAGGCACAGATTAGCGCCCAGAAAAAAGAAGAAGCGCAGAACCGCCGGAACCTCGTCGGCAGCGGTGATCGATCTGAACGTATCCGTACGTATAACTTTCCGCAGGGTCGCGTAACCGATCACCGCATTAACCTCACGCTTTACAAGCTCGATGAAATTATTGGCGGCGACCTCGAGCCCGTGATCGGGCCCTTGGTTGCTGAGCATCAAGCGGACGAACTTGCCGCGCTTGGCAGTGACTGATCTTTGCGCATCGGCCCTTCTGGCCGAGGCGGTTACGCTTCTCAAAACCCAAAGCCCGACCGCCCGACTCGACGCCGAGATCCTGCTTTGTGCGACCAGCGGTCTCGAACCGATCGCGCTGATTCGGGATCCGGATCAGCTCATCCCAAATACAGCTGCCGAAGAGTTTCGTCGCCTATTGGCCCGCCGGGCAGCGGGTGAGCCGATCGCGGTAATCCTAAAGCAGAAAGAGTTCTGGTCCATGATGCTGGATCTGAACGAGGCCACATTGGTGCCGCGCCCAGAGACCGAGATACTCGTCGAGGCCGTTCTCTCTGAAACGCCAGAGGATGAGGCTCTCAGCATTCTGGACCTTGGCACGGGAAGCGGCGCCATAGCGCTTGCGCTCGCAAGCGAGCGGCCGCGGGCCAGAATTACCGCAACGGATATCAACAGCGAGGCTTTGCATCAGGCCCGCCAGAACGCAAAGCGCCATGGGCTTTCGGTACGCTTTGTCTTGAGTGACTGCTTCGACGCGCTGGGCGATGCCATTTTTGATGTAGTGGTCAGCAATCCACCCTATGTTAAGGATCATGATGACGCGCTTGAGGATAGCGCTGCCCGGTACGACCCGTCCCACGCCCTGTTTGCGGGAAGCGACGGGCTCGACTGCATCCGCCGGATCTGCAAAGACGCGTCGGATTATCTTGTGCCTGGAGGGTTTGTCGCGCTGGAGCATGGCTTTGATCAAAAGGATGCTGTGGCATCACTTCTGAGCGAGGCGGGCTTTAGCGCAATCAAATCCATCGATGATTACGCCGGGCTGCCGCGGGTGACGACGGCGCGACGGGCCCCGGCGTAAGATAGGCGGGTAAGTCGCACCCAAAGGACCTCACGATGCTATTTAAGAAAACGACGATGCCTCGCCCCGATGCTTGCCTGGCCGGGCGCGAAGAAGCGCTGGAGATTACCGATCGGCACCATGTTAACGGCGCAAAGCTCAAGCCGCCCTTTCCATCGCACATGCAAACCGCGGTCTTTGGGCTCGGCTGTTTTTGGGGCGCCGAGCGCTGCTTCTGGCAACTCGACGGCGTCTTCAGCACATCCGTAGGGTACGCCGGCGGCATCACAAAGAATCCAACCTATCATGAGGTCTGCTCCGGCATGACCGGACACACCGAGGCCGTGCTGGTGGTTTTTGATCCTGCAAAAATAAGTTACGAAAAACTGCTTCAGGTCTTTTTTGAATCGCACGACCCTACGCAGGGCATGCGCCAGGGCAACGACGTCGGTACGCAGTACCGCTCCGCGATTTACACCTTAGACGATGCGCAAGCCGCAACCGCAAAGCACATCATGGCGCGCTTTCAGAGCGAACTCGATGCCGCGGGCTTGGGACGAATCACCACTGAGCTCGCACAGGCGGGTGAATTCTTTTACGCCGAGGAATACCATCAGCAGTATCTGGCGAAAAATCCCGGGGGCTACTGCGGCCTGGGCGGAACGGGCGTCAAATGTCCCGGCGCCGCTCTCGACGCACAAACCGCGAGCGCGGCTTAAGACTTAAATCAGTCGCCGCTTGGCGGCTTGATCGGCATCGGAAACGGCGAGACGTTTCCCGTCTTGGCGTCCCCGGCGGGCATGATCTTCGCCTGGCCTTCTTTTTCGACCTCGTCGATACGCACGATCGCGTGCAGGGGAATGTAGGTGCGCTTGACCCCGGCGAACTCGCTTTTGAGTTTCTCGTCGGAGGGATCGACAACCACTTTTGAGCGTTCACCGAACATGATGTCTGCCACCTCCACAAACGCGTACATGGCGCCTTGTGACACCTCATGGGCATACACCTCATAGATGTTCCCCTGATTGTGGAAGATCACGCGGAAAATGCTTTTGGATGCCATAACACTTTTTTAAGGCGACTTTGAGGGCGGATGATTATAGCAACCCCACTCGGTCCATGATGTGTTCCTGCCTCTGACTCATGACAAAGAACATAGACTACGTCCATGCTTGGTTTGTGAGTATATTGACGCAACGAGCGATGTAGTTTCGGGAGATTTACGATTACCTCTTTCCTTAAAGTAACCGGTTTCTTAGCTGCAATCAGCTTGCTGCCAATCGGCCAGGCTGCAGCGAGTGGGTTACCGACTAACGTCGAGCAGGTGTTGCGCTCTGGCGCACTTTCGCCGGACAACTTAAGCGTGGTGATGCGTCGCGTGGGCTCCGAAAAAAACGAGATTCATCACAACGCGAGTGTTCCCCGAAACCCGGCCTCGGCCATGAAGGTGGTCACCACCGCGGCGGGGTTGCAGCTGCTGGGGCCGCAGTTTCAGTGGCGCACGGATGCGCTCACCAATGGTCGGGTTGTCGGCAATACGCTCGAAGGTGATCTCGTCCTGCGTGGCGGGGGGGACCCCTGGCTGGTGATCGAGCGCTTCTGGCTGCTGGCCAAGAAATTACGCGATGCCGGAATCGCACACATTCGAGGGGATGTGATCATTGACGATACGCTGTTTAACCGCGGCGTAATCGAGACGCCCGCCATTGATGGCAAAGCCACGCGCACCTATAACGCCTCACCCAATGCGCTGCTCATTAATTTTGGCGCTACGGTCATCACCGTAGACGCTGAGCCGCAAGGCGCCCGCATCTCTGTGGATCCGCCGACAACAACGCTGAAGATCAGTAATGCGGTCACGCTTAATAACGATGACTGCACGACCAAAGGTCGTCGCATTACCCTTAATCTTCAGCGGGGCAAAAAGGATTCCACATTGACGGTTGGTGGTTTCTTTCCACGCGGGTGCGGCGCAAGCTCGTACAGCCGTACCCTGTTACCGCACGGGCAGTATGTGTACGGTGTCTTCGCGGGGCTTTGGCAGCAGCTGGGCGGCACCTTAGCCGGTGACTGGCGCTACGGCCCTACCCCTTCCAATGCCAGAACGCTTGCGGAACTCGAGTCGACCACGCTGACGGAGGTCATTCGCTACATCAATAAGTTCAGCAATAACGTGATGGCAAGAAACCTGCTGTTGAGCATTGCCAGCGAAGCCGGCGCAATTCCCGCAACGCCGGCGCAAGCCGAGCGCCTAATCAAGGCCTGGCTCGCCGAAAACGGTATCGCAATGCCGCAGCTCCACATCGACAATGGCGCGGGGCTTTCGCGAGACGCCCGCTTGACCGCCGGAGGGATTGGCAAGACCTGCTCGAATCCGCCGTCGCGATGCCCTACTGGCCGGAGTTTTCCGGCTCACCCCATTGCGACAGTAGACGGCTCGTTAAAAAAAACGCTTTCCAATATTACCGAGCCGGACGTCTTCGGCTGAAAGACTGGTTTATTGAAAAACATGTACGAGCGCTCGCCGGCTATGTGATTGACCGATCAGGGGATATCTGGGTGGTTGTGATCCTGCATAACGATCCGCGCGCTTCGCAGACCATCGGCACGAGATTCAGCATCAGCTGCTTGAGAGTATTTTTGAGGGACAGCCCAAAAACGGTTAAGCCAACAAACGCTGGTCGCTCAAGAACTTGCTTACCGCCGTTGCCACCGGCTGTGGCGTATCCATATGCACATGGTGAGCCCCTTCAAACCACTGCACCGAAGCCAAAGGGATGCAGGCGAGTCGAGGTTAAGATGTCACGCTCAGCCGGCGGTACTTGCTCGCGAGCAGGATAGCGTGGTGGGCACCGTAATCGCTTTGAGGTACCTCAAGCACCTGTGCCTCTGAAAAGAAATACAGCGGCGAGGTAATTTCAATCGCGGATCGCTTGCCACTGGTAACCTCCGTCAAGCGATACCACATTGCGCGTAATCAAAAGCCGTGCGGCGGACTCGCTCATATCGCCCACGTCTGCCCGCAGCTTAATCAACGCCTCAAGATCAGCGATTGGCCGTGGCGCTTTACTGTAGGCGTTGGCGTGCGCGAGCAGGAGTCGCGCAGCCGCGTCAGGGCTTTGGCTTCCGGCTCGGAAAGTGGACCGATAGCCTCCAGCAGGATTAAGGACTTGACTCGGTTGGGCACCGTGGCTGCGATCAAGCCGCAATCGCACCACCCAACGAATGGCCCATCAGAATCGCATCATTCAACCCCAACGCGTCGAGGTCTCGGAGACCGCCGGCAGATAATCGAGCAGGTGATAACGAGCGCCCGCCGGGCGGTGCTGGAGTGCCCATGTCCGGAGCGGTCAATCGCCAGGATCTGCAGGCCTTCGAGAAAAGGCGCCATCGGCGAAAAACTGGCCGCATTATCGAGCCACCCGTGAGCGCAAGCACGCCGGGGCATCTCTATCTCCCCAGCGAAGCCCATGGAATCTCACCTGCGCTTGGAGTAGTGACGGTAAACGTATCGCCTGTTGTTTAATTTTATTCATTATTTTTTGTGTGGGCCAAACGCAGCGATCAAAGCGGTTCAAAAAGAGCACTGCCGTTCTTAAAAAATCCTTAAAAACAATCCGCAAAAACCGCGACGTGACTAGAATGCGGGTCTTTTAAACTCAAGTCTGATCAAGACTGCTAACCCGTCTTGATTCGACGAGCCTGTAACTCTTTTCCCGTCATTAACAAATCAATCCTTTGAATTGGGAGCTGTGAGGTAGTCGGTATGTCCCAAGCAAGTCAAAAGAAGCAAGACAACGTGGCCCAGGCGGTTCGCCACTCATTCACGCTAACCGATAACGAAAGCGGCGAGTCATGGGAACTGCCCACCTTGCACGGTACTGTCGGCCCGAAGGTGATCGACATCCGAAAGTTGTATGCGCAAACCGGCGCCTTTACCTATGACCCGGGCTTCACCTCAACCGCCTCCTGCTCCTCCGAGATCACATACATCGACGGTGAGGCGGGGATTTTACTGCATCGCGGGTACGCGATTGCCGAGTTGGCGAAGAACACGGACTTTATGGACGTGTGCTACCTGCTGCTGCACGGTGAGCTGCCCTCGCCTGAAGAAAAAGAGCATTTCGATAGCGACATCACAAGGCACACCATGCTGCACGAGCAGTTGGTGCGTTTTTACAGCGGCTTCATGCGAAGCGCTCACCCGATGGCAGTCATGGTTGGCGTCGTGGGTGCGCTATCCGCGTTCTACCACGACAGCACGGACATTAACGATCCGATTCAGCGGATGATCGCAGCGCACCGTCTGATCGCCAAGATGCCCACCATTGGCGCGTACGCCTATAAGTACTCGCTTGGGCAGCCGTTCATGCAGCCGCTAAACAATCTCACCTACTCTGAGAATTTGTTGCGGTTGATGTTTGCCGTTCCGACCGAAGATTACGAGGTTAATCCGGTCCTCGCCCGAGCCATTGATCGAATTCTGATTCTGCACGCAGACCACGAGCAAAACGCATCCACATCAACCGTACGTCTCGCGGGCTCGTCCGATGCTAACCCGTTCGCCTGCGTGGCGGCCGGCATTGCCTCGCTGTGGGGTCCAGCTCACGGCGGCGCTAACGAAGCCGTTCTTAATATGTTGAGTGAGATTGGCACCAAGGACCGAATTAAAAAGTATGTAAAGAAAGCGCAGGATCCTGAAGACCGCTTCCGGCTTATGGGCTTTGGTCATCGGGTGTACAAAAACTATGATCCACGCGCTACAGTCATGCGCGAGACGCCATGAGGTGCTCAACGACGGGTATTAACGACCATGCTGGAGCTTCGCTTAAGGGAGCTGAGCGCATTGCGCTTGAGGATTCTTACTTTGTTGATAAAAAGCTCTTACCCGAACGTGGACTTACTCCGGAATCATCTTTGCGGGCTTTGGGCTTTCCGACCAACATGTCTACCGTGCTCTTGCTATCGGCCGAACGGTGGGCTGGATCTCGCACTTCGGTTAGGTAAATGATGGAGTCCTCCGAGAGTCGGATCGGTCGCCCGCGACAGCTGTATGTCGGCAAGGAGCAGCGCCCCTTCACGGAAGCTGCGCCGCGCGAGCATACGAGAAACGATCCGGCTGGGCGTGGCTGTGGGGCGGCAAATCGCCGCGCGCTGACGACGAATAAGTTCGTCGATCATTTGCAATGCGCGGCCTGGCCATTGAAGTGCGAGGTTTATAAAGGCGCCCGCAAGGAGAATACCTATCTCTTTGTGGCGGATGCCAAGTCCCTTGAGACCCTGCCGCTCATCCCTAAACAAATGGGCGGGCTTGAATTTTGTCCTGTCGGTTGATCTTTCTACCCGCAAGACTCCCGCCGTCGTGCGGAGCCGGCTACGGTTATTGAGTGCATTGAGCGCTGGGCTTTGACCTGCAGCTGCCCCGGCAAAGAGCCAAGCGATGCTGACCAAAAATACTGTTCACGCTTGGTGGTCATCATTGCGGCTGCGATTATCTTTCGGGTTAAGACCCCAAAGGTCAGCCCGTCACTGAGGCGGTCATCGCTGGAGCGGCGTGTCCGCGGCTGTTGTCGCTTACACGCTTAGGGTCAGTGCTCGCCATATCAGCACTCGTTTTTGTTCTGCATTGGCAGGATCAGCGTGATCATCAGCATTCAGGTCACCGGCGGTCAGGCGAGACGACCCGCCATCAGGCCTACAAAAAGATATTGATGGTCGGCGCTTCACCACCCCTTGAAGGTCGCGCCGTTGACCTTGCCGCCAGTGACCGCATCGAGATCTTAGGTTCGCAAGACTAGGCTTTTTCGTAATCCTGTTATGCGTCCGTCAGTCGCTCGGGCGACCAGCGGAAATCATGAAGGTTCGCGCCAAGATCAACATCTAGTCGTAGCGCCACGAGACGCCGCGCAAGCGCGATGTCCTCCGCGCCGTCTCTTATCTTTCTCCCAGCTTCCCGGAATATCCTTGGCGTGCTGCATCAGGCATCAATATCTTTGTATTCTTGATGAGTCGCGCTGCCGTTTTTTGGCCTACAGACCGGGCATCGCCCGGAATGCCAAGGCCCGGATCTCCCGCAAGACTCATAAGGTCAATCAACTGACGCGGGCCTACCCCAAAGCGATCGTTGATCCATGCGTATCTCGCTTGACGTCATTAAGTGATCAAAGAGTGAGATTCTTTCGCCGACGATCTGGCAAAAACTCTGTCCGTGGAAAGAATGACCACAGCCACACCGGCGTCGCGGGCACGTGCGGCTATGGATGCGCGATAACGTCATCGGCCCCAAAGCCCGCTCACTCAAGGTCTTGATGCCAAGCTCGGCGGAGACGGTCTTTGAATAGCAGGCAGGTTTCGCGCCAAATCGGCGGGCATATGGCCGATCTTCTTGTAGTTCGAAATTCTTTCGCTCGCCAGCTTTCGCCGGAAATCCTCCATGACGAGGATGACATGCGTGGGTCGATGCTCTTCGCAGTGCCTCCGTCGGGCGGATGCCGCACAGGCATTGATCACCGCCTCATGATGATCTGACGCATCGGGCGGAACACCGGCATGCACGCGCCGAATGAGGTTGAGTCCGTCTATAAGCAGTAAGGGGCCATCAGCGTCCTCCCCTAGGTTGGACGACCCAGTATACGACTGGCCGAAAAGTCTATCTACAGATGGGAAGCATGAGAGGTCTTCGTCCTCTGCAAGATTGCTGAGATGCGCGTCAACATAAGCCCGATCCACGAGAACAGACTGACCCGAGCGATCGGCCGCCTCAAAGGAGATGCTTTCAAGCAATCGCTCCATTACCGTGTGCAGACGACGCGCGCCGATATTTCGGTACGCCATTGACCTGCCAGGCCACTCCGCAATGCGGTCGATCCCATCGGCTGAAAATTCAAGCGATACATCCTCGGTTTTCAAGGAGACCGGCGTACTGCTCGGCGTGAGCGAGGCGTCCGGCTCCGTCAAGATTCGCACGAACTCCTCCGTTCCTACGCATCAAGCTCTACCCGGATAGGTAAGCGCCCTGGAAGCCTGTGGAATCAGATCGGAGGGCTTGGTCAGCTGAAACGCGCTCGAGGCAATGAATAGCAAATATGATCGGTCTTAACTTACGCTTCGCGTGGTCACGGTTGAGCCCTCATTAAAGGCAGCAGATCGCGCTGCACTCTTCACGCGACACATCAGCACCGTGACGCTCGCTGTTTCCAACAATCTTGTCGATTTCGTCAATGAATACGATACCGTCCTTGCCCACCCGCGTGAGTGCTTCCTGCTTGAGCTCATCATCACAACTTCATGGACGCGGCTTCTTCGTCAGTCAGCAGGCGCATCGCTTCGACGCTCACCCACGCGTGACTTTTTCTGTCCGCCTAAGTTCTGAACATGCCCGCAGCTGGTCGGTCATCTGCTCCATTCCCGGCGGCCCATGTGATCTCAATACCCACCGTAGGTGCTGCGATCTCGATCTCCACCTCTTTATCGTCGGCTTGCCTTCGCGCAGGAGCTACGCAGGCGTTGGCGGCCGGCCCTTCCTCGCGATCACTATCATCATTGCTCGACGTGCCGCGTGCCGGTGGCAGCAGCAGATCCAACACGCGCTCTTCGGCCGCGTCTTCCGCCTGGCTTTTGACGCGCGTGAAAGCTTTCGCGCGTCATTTGATCGCCATATCCATGAGATCGCGAATGATGGAATCGACCTCTCTTCCCACATACCCAACCTCGGTGAACTTGGTGGCTTCGACCTTGATAAACGGCGCTTTCGCAAGACGCGCCAGGCGCCTGGCAATCTCTGTTTTTCCAACGCCCGTGGGACCGATCATCAGAATGTTCTTTGGCGTTATCTCGTTGCGCAAGAACTCATCGGGCACCTGCTGGCGGCGCCAGCGGTTGCGTAACGCGATCGCCACTGCGCGCTTTGCGCTCGCCTGGCCAATGATGTGCTTGTCGAGCTCTTCGACAATCTCGCGGGGGGTCATCTCAGACATAAAAAATACTTACATGGGTGTGAGGCGCTATCAGACGCAGCAGACCGTAAGTCCGCTTCTTGTCATCACGCGTCAGGGATTTCCAGCTCTTCAATCGTGAGCGAATGATTGGTATAGATACAGATATCGGCCGCGATCCCGAGTGATTTCTCGACAATCGCCCGGGCGTCAAGATCCGTCTCTGACACCAGCGCGCGAGCTGCGGCTTTGGCATACGCGCCGCCAGAGCCAATCGCCATGATGCCCTCTTCGGGTTCAATGACGTCGCCCGTGCCGGACAAAATGAGAGACGCCGATGCGTCAGCCACCGCAAGCAACGCCTCCAGTCGACGCAGCATCCTGTCTGTTCGCCAATCCTTGGACAATTCGACCGCTGCTCGTGTGAGGTTGCCCTGATGCTTTTGCAGTTTGGCTTCAAATCGCTCAAAAAGCGTAAACGCATCGGCGGTGCCGCCGGCGAATCCGGCAATCACCTGGTCGTCATAAAGCCGACGGACTTTCCGGGCGTTACCCTTCATGCGGGTATCGCCAAGCGTAACCTGCCCGTCGCCACCGATCACGACACGATCATTCCGACGTACGGAGAGGATGGTCGTTCCGTGCATAGCTGCATTGCTCATTTTATTTTCCCCGGCTAGAAGGAATGTCGGGTCGATCGGCCTATTTTCAAGGCCGGCCCCTCTGGGCTCACTCCACCAGCGTCAGCTTTGGCTTTCCACGGGTGGGTGGTGTGGAGGTCGATATCTCGTCGGCGGTTTCATCGTCTTCTGTCATCTCGGGAAACGACATACCCTGACGGGTCTCTCGATCAAACACAGCGAGCACGGCATCGACCGGCACAACCACCGATCGTGACACACCGCGAAAGCGTGCCGAGAAAGAGATGAATTCATTTCCCATCTCAAGATGCGATACCGCCTGGGGACTCACATTCAACACAATCTGCCCGTCCTCAATAAACTCATTGGGTACTTCGACACCGGAAACGCTGGCATTGACCACCAGTTGGGGCGTGAGATTGTTATCGATAGCCCACTCGCGAATAGCTCGAATCAAATACGGCCGATGCGAACTCAGCTCAAACTCCGGATCGCTCATCGTCGCACGTGCGTCAGCTGGCGCCGATGTCGCGTTCTGCAGGACTTAAGCTATCTTTGAATCCGGGCTTCGCGAACATGCGTTTGCCGTAATCAAGCATCTTAGAACCCTGACGCGGTATGGTGATGCCGAGCATAGGCAAGCGCCACAACAGCACTGCAAAGTACGTATCAACCAGACTGAACTCATCACCCAAGGCAAACTTACTCTGGGCGAAATGTCCGGATAGCGCGACCAAACCGTCGCTGACGCTCTTGCTCAATTTTTTGTCGGGCTTACTACCGCTTATGATGCAAAGTTGCACCGGATCCAACCAGTCGCGGCGTAGCCGAGCCAACATGACCCGAGCTTTTGCGCGGGAGGTGGGATCACTCGGCATCAACGGCGGATGCGGAAAGCGTTCATCCAAATACTCGCTCACGACGATACCGTCGTAGAGCACAAGATCACGATCCGCAAGTGTCGGTGTTTCACCATAGGGATTAAGTTCGGCGACAAAGTCCTCAATCTGCTTGTCCGTGGTGTAGACCACGTCGCATTCGATATCCTTCTCTTTCAGTACAAAACGACATGCATGACTGAAAAGGCAGAGAGATCCTGAGTAAAGTTTCATAGCAGACTATCCGTTTAAGCGCGTATTCTGAAGATACAAAAAAGTGAGCCGATGTGCCAGTTGTTGGCGCATCGGCTCCTTTCCTACCGTGACTCTTGGACGCTAGTGAACGTCGCGCCAATACTCCTTCTTGAGTGCATAGGCCAGCCCGATGAACACCAACATGAAGAGCATCACCCAGAATCCGATCTTGTAACGCACCATCTTGGCAGGCTCTGCAAGGTAGACCATAAAGTTCGTGAGATCGCGCATCGCGTCATCGTACTGACGATCATCCATGGTGCCGGGAGTTAACTGCTCATAGCCCGCTAGCTGCTTAGTACCGGTACCCCCCGTCTCGAACTGCGCCGTGCGCATACCTTGCCATTCGTAAAGAATGTGGGGCATCGCTACATTCGGATAGAGCGTATTGTTCCAGCCCGTGGTCGTGCTCTCGTCACGATAAAAGCTACGCATGTAGGTGTAGATCCAGTCTGGACCTCGCGAACGCGCCGTCAGACTGAGATCGGGCGGCTTCACACCAAACCACGCCTTGGCGTCCTCAGCAGACATATTGACCTTCATTAAATCGCCCGGTTTGGTCGAAGCGAACATCAGGTTTTCGCGAAGCGTGGCGTCATCGATCTCAAGATCACGAGCCATCCGGTCATAGCGCATAAATGATGCCTCGTGACAGGAGAGGCAGTAGTTCACGAAGGTATGCGCACCCCTACGAAGCGACACCTTATCGGAAAGATTGATATACGCCGAATCGAGATTTTCGTTGCCGCCGCCGGCGGACATCGCCGTCGGCGAGATGAGAATCGCGATGAGCGGAAGCAGTTTAATGGTGGATATCCTCATAGCGGCTACCCCACTCGATCCGGCTCAGGCTTGGTGCGATCGAGCTTTGTGTAGATCGGCATCAAGAAGAAGAATGCGAAATAAAGCACCAGTCCAATCTGGGCCCAGATCACGTTCTTGAAGAAGAACAAATCAATATGATCCGGGTTCTTGGTACCCAGGAAGCCCAACATCACAAAGGTGACGACAAATATCGTCAGCGCGGTTTTGAACATCCAGCCGCGGTAACGAATAGAGCGCACCTTGGCTCGATCTAGCCACGGCAGGAAGAAGAACATCACGATGGCCGCACCCATAGCAATCACACCCCACACCTTGGCGCCGCCCGGGAGCCACTCAAACGTCACGGCTCGGAGAATCGAGTAGTACGGCGTGAGATACCAAAGCGGCACGATGTCCGGCGGCGTTTGCAGGATATCTGCCGGTGCGAAGTTGTCTTTTTCGAGGAACCAGCCGCCGAGCTCCGGAACAAAGAAGACGATCGCCAGGAAAATCGTCATAAAGACCGCGATGCCGAAGGTATCTTTGACGGTGTAATAGGGATGAAACGGAATGCCATCCACCGGATTACCGTCTTTGTCCTTGTTCTTTTTGATCTCAACACCGTCAGGGTTGTTCGAACCGACCTTATGCAGCGCGACGATGTGCAGATATACAAGCAGCGACAGCAGCAGCGGCAGCAGGATCACATGAAAGGCGAAGAAGCGGTTCAGGGTGGCATCGGAGACCACAAAGTCACCGCGGATCCACTCCGCGAGCGGCTCGCCAATCACCGGCAGCGCACCAAAGAGCGAGATGATCACCTGCGCGCCCCAGTAGGACATGTTGCCCCAGGGCAGCAGATAACCAAAGAAGGCCTCGGCCATCAGCGCCACATAAATCACCATGCCGAGAATCCAGATCAGCTCCCGCGGATTGCGATATGAGCCATACATCAAGCCTCGGAACATGTGCATGTACACGACGACAAAAAACATTGATGCGCCGACACCGTGCAGATATCGCACAAACCATCCGGCGGGCACGTCGCGCATGATGTATTCGACAGAGGCAAATGCCAGCGTCGAATCAGGCTTGTAATGCATCGTCAGAATGATGCCGGTGACAATCTGCAGCACCAGCACGACGACGGCAAGACCACCAAAGTAATACCAGAAGTTAAAGTTTTTCGGGGCGTAATACTGCGCAAGATGCTCGTTCCAGACTTTCGTGAGCGGAAAGCGATCGTCAATCCAGTTAATCAAACTCATGCCGCACTCCCTTCGTCAACGCCGATCAAAATGCGATTGTCGGCCACGTAACTGTGCGGTGGCACCACCAGGTTAGTGGGCGCCGGCACGTTTTTGAAGACGCGGCCGGAAAGATCAAACTTGGAGCCATGACATGGGCAGAAGAACCCCCCCAGCCAATCGTCGCCAAGCCCAGACGGCGCTCCGGTTTCAAAGTTTTTTGTTGGGGCGCATCCCAGATGGGTACACACGCCCAGCACCACAAGAACGTCAGGCCGAATCGAGCGCGTGGCATTTTGTGCGTACACGGGTTGCTGTTCTGCCACCGCAGAATCCGGGTCAGATAACTCACTGACCACTTTCTCAAGGTCAGCCAGCATCGCCTTGTCTCGGCGCAAAATCCAAACGGGCTTACCGCGCCATTCCACGACTTTCATCTGCCCTGGAGCGAGGTCTTCGATATCAACCTCGACGGGGGCACCCGCGGCGAGAGCGCGGGCACTGGGTTTCATACTTGCCACCAGCGGCACGGCCAGAGCGGTAGCACCCGCAAGCCCGACTCCGGTGGTAACAGTGGTCAACAGGCGACGCCTGCCGTCGTTCACGTCATTGCTCATGACATCCTCTGCGTAGGTCTGCAAAAAGTGCGAGGGACGCGAGGCCGCGTCCCAAGAAACAACATCGAGTATAACAAAACAGTATGTTTTTAAGCCATAAAAAGCCTAATTTTCGGGGGTTAACGAGCGCTCCAGAGCCCGAATCCGCGACGGATAAAAAAAAGAATCTGTGAGCACAACATCGTACGCGCGGTTTAATGCCGCCCTGGCTTTTTCCGCAAGCTCGGGGTCTTCAAACTCGGCGGCCAGCGCCAAACTCAGAGAGATCAGCACCGCATCCGGCGCCGGCAAGGTTTCATCGCGCAGGGTCTCCTCAAGCTCGGCCCCCTTGAGCAGCGACCGGGTCTCGCGGCGCCATCCGTTTGCCTCATAAAAATCACGCCAAGCCGCATTTGCTATTGCCCGAGCCACCTCAAGCTCGACTCGGGACCGCCGCCATCGGCCATACTCAGCCAACGCCTCGGCCACATAAGCGTAATCGGACAGAGACACCGTGCCGATTGCGCGACCCTGCTCAAGGGCGCGATTCAGATGATCGCCCTGCCACAGAGTATTGATGAGGTAGTCTCTGATGCCGCGCGCCGCTTTTTCGTAGGCGAGGTTTTGCGACTGCTTTGCGCCTTCGATAAAAGCCTTCAACGCGAGCGCATTCCAGCCTGCCAGACGTTTGCTATCCACCGGCAGGATGCGCTCGTCTCTTAAGGCTTTCAGTTTTTCCATTGCAGCCATGACAAGATCAATCGTCTGCCCAATATCCAGTTTGAGCGTCGCGGCGACGACTTCGACCGGCGCCTGATTTACGAGCAAATGCCCGAACTCGAAAGCGGGCGATGCCGGCAACGACCAAATAAGCCGGATCGTCTGCCACTCTTCTGGGGTGAGCGTATTCAGGAGCGTTTCGTTGTCATAAAGATAGAACGCTCCTTCTCGCTGTTGATCGTCAACCGCAGATAACGACGCTACAAAACCCTGATCATCACTGGCCATACGGGCCAGCATGAAATCCAGCGTGGCAAAGCCTATCGCCCGATAGTCCTCGCGGCCGAGCACGTCGGCTGCGCTCAGATACAAATGAGAGAGCTGCGCGTTGTCATAGAGCATCTTCTCAAAATGCGGCACGCTCCAGCTAGGGTCCGTTGTGTATCGAAAAAAACCGCCTTCCACATGATCATGAAGACCGCGCCGGCCCATCGCGTCGAGCGTGGTCTCAAGAACCTCACGCACCTCGGCACTCGGCCGACCGGCGTAGCGCTCCAACAGATACGCAAGCTGCGGCGCGTACGGAAAACGCGATTGGTTGCCAAAGCCGCCTTCCATCGTATCGGCGACGGAGAGCGCCGTTTGTTCAAAGGCATTGCCGAGTGTGGCTATCTGCGTTGCTTCAAACACGGTTGATTTATCCGCAAAGCCCTGCGGCCCAGTCTGGCGTGCGATTTCGCTGATGCGGCCCGGATCCTGCTGCCACATGCCCTGTAGCTTGCTGATAACCTGCGCGAAAGAATCTGGCGGCACGTACAGCACGGCATAAAGCGGATAGCCCTCGGGCGTCAAAAAGACATTCAGCGGCCAGCCGCCGCGGCCCTGCGTGCGCTGCACGAAAGCCATCAGCGCATCATCGAGCGCAGGTTCAAGCTCGCGGTCGACTTTAACGGGGATAAAGTCCTTGTTTAACTGCGACGCAATCCTGGAGTCGTTATAACTCTCGCGCTGCATCACATGACACCAATGGCACGAGAAATACCCCACCGACACATAAACGAGCTTGTTCTCAGCGAGAGCTCTCTCGAAAACCGCGTCGCCCCACTCCTGCCAGGCCACGGGGTCGCTGCCATGCTGTGCTAAATACGGCGAGGGATGCGCCTTGAGTTGATTGGTCAGCTCAAGATCCGACGCGCCAGCGGACGCCGAAAAAATAAACGCGAAGGCAAGCGCTGCGCGAAAAAGGCGCTTCATGCCGAAAGGCCTGAATGCCTCAAAAGCGCATCAATCTCAGGCGGGCGACCGCGAAAGGCAGTGAAATTTTCAAGCGGCTCGTTGACGCCGCCGGTCTCCAGAACGAGTCGCAGGAAATCCCGCCCGCTTTGCTCATCAAAAATTCCGTCTTCTTCAAAGCGGCTAAACGCATCGGCAGATAAGACCTCAGCCCATTTATAGCTGTAATACCCGGCCGCATACCCGCCGGCAAAAATGTGCGAGAAACTGTTCTGAAAGCGATTAAATGCTGGCGCTTTTAACACCGCGACTTTGTCCCGAACATCATCAAGAACGCTCTGGATGTCCTGTGGCGTTTCAACCGCACCGCGCTCATGCACTGCCATATCAAACACTGAGAATTCAATCTGGCGCAGCATCTGCATCGCGCCTTGAAAGTTGCGCGCGCCGCGCATGCGCTCCAAGAGCTCGGCCGGTAGGGGCTCGCCCGATTCAACATGTCCCGAGATCTGATTCAACGCTTCGGTCTCCCAGCACCAGTTCTCCATAAACTGACTGGGCAACTCCACCGCATCCCACGGCACACCGCTGATTCCGGCAACGGACGGCTCATCGACCTGAGTTAGCAGGTGATGCAGACCGTGACCAAACTCATGAAACAGCGTCACCACATCGTCGTGGGTCAGAAGCGAAGGCTTATCGCCCACCGGCGGGATAAAGTTGCACGTTAAAAAAGCGGCCGGGTTTTGGACCTTGCCATTTTCAAGACGCTTTCGGCCGATGCAGTCTGCCATCCAGGCGCCGCCGCGTTTGTGGGCGCGGGCAAAAAGGTCGAGATAAAAACAGCCCCGCACGCTTCCGTCGTCGTTTAAAAGTTCAAAAAACTGCACATCGTCGTGCCAGAGGCTCTCGGCCTCCGCTTTTTTTACCCTCACCCCGAAAAGCTTTTGCGTCACATAAAAAAGCCCTTCAAGCACTTTGGGCAAGGGAAAGTAAGGTCGGATCTCTTCGTCGCTAAACGCGTAAAGCGACTGTTTGAGCTTTTCGGAATAAAAAGCAATATCCCATGCTTTGAGATCACTCTCGCCATACACGCCAGCGGCAAAAGCGTGCAGGTCATCCAATTCTTGTTGCGCAGCTTGCTTGGCATGATCAGCAAGCTTTCCCAAAAAGCTGTTCACCTCATCAGCGCTCGTCGCCATGCGGTCTTCCAGCGCATACCCGGCGTAATTGGGATAACCCAAAAGAGCCGCCATCTCTGCGCGAAGGGCAAGAATCTTCACCATCAAAGGGCCGTTATCAAACGTGCCGGCGTTTGGCCCAAGCTCTGAGGCGCGCGTCACATAGGCCTCATACATTTTTTCCCGGAGCGCGCGATTCTCACAGAACATCATAAAGGGCACATAAGAGGGCGCCGGCAGCGAAAAACGCCAGCCTTCAAGACCGGCGTCTTTTGCCGCCGCCCGCGCGAGATCCATGGCGCTCTGCGGCAGACCGTGAAGATCGGCTTCCGCTTCCACATCCAAGAACCAACCGTCGGTGGCATCCAGAAGATTTTGATCGAACTTATTGGTGAGGCTCGAAAGCTCGCTCGCGATCTCGCCAAATCGCTTGCGCGCATCGCCCTCAAGCTCCGCGCCCGATAAGCGAAAATCACGCACAGCGTTTTTGATGATTTTCTGGCGCGCCGCCGACAAGCTCGCAAAGCCGCCATCGGCAGCGATCTGTTTATAGCCGCTGTAAAGCTTTAGGTTCTGACCCACCTCGGTATGAAAAGCGCTTAACTTGGGAAGGCACGCATCCACCGCCGCCCGAAAGGCCTCGCTATCTTTTACGGCATTTAAATGAGAGACGGGCGACCACACCCGCTCCAGGTGTTCTTCGATGTCCTGCAGCCCACTCGCAAGAGACTCCCCACGTCGCACCTTGTGTGCGCTCTTCTAAAACTTTGATCTGCGCACGGCTTCTGGCGAGCGTTTCATCGACGGCGCTTTCTATTTGAGACGCCTCGATGGCCGCAAAGCGCGGCAGGCCGGATAAATCCAGCAAAGGGTTTTCGTTGGTATCAGAAAGGCGTTGGGTCACAGCGCGTCTCGGAAAGTGGAATCAGGTTGCAAGGAGGCGTTTTTGGTAACTGTATCAAAGGCCTGCTGAGCGCTCCGTCAGCAACACAGGCTAAAAATCCGTCTTTAAGGTGGGACTTGAAAAGTGGGGCTTTAAGACATGCTCAGCGCATGAGGAAACTAAAAACCCCGGAGCCCTTTCGGGCCACCGGGGTACGTCTCTAAGAGGAGGAATGACGTAACCAGAGGTTAAAAGACTCAACAAAAATAAGGTAGATCCAGTTCCGGGCGGCCGATGGGCTCAAGCGTTTTTGGCGTCATCACGCGTTATTGACCGGCGCACTTGCATACTCCCCGCCGTTGGTTTTCCTCCAACGTAAGTTGATACCTTACAAATTAAGCCTCGGCGTTAGCCGAGGCTTTTTTTTGCCCGCGCACCGCGGATTAGCGCAGCGTCACCAGCTCTTCAGCTGCCGTGGGATGGATCGCTACGGTGTTGTCGAAGTCCGCTTTTGTGGCGCCCATTTTGACGGCGACCGCAAAGCCCTGAATCATCTCATCGGCCGCGCGGCCCACGACATGACAGCCGACGATCTTTTCGTTGGGCCCGGTCACGATCAGCTTTACAACGGTGGGCACGCGCTTTTGTGTAACTGCGTAATACATATCCGTAAAGCGGTTCTGATAAACCTTTACGCCGTCGTCACCGTATCGTGACTTGGCTTCTTCTTCTGTCAGCCCGACGGTACCGATCGGCGGATGCGAGAACACAACCGTCGGTACGTTCTCGTAATCAAGCCTGGCGCCCGCCTGACCCCCAAAAAGACGATCCGACAAACGGCGCGCTGCCGCAATCGCAACTGGAGTCAAGGCAGCACGACCGGTGACGTCACCCACCGCATAAATTGGCGGCACCGACGTCTGCTGCCACTCATCGGTGGGGATAAATCCTGCATCAACCTGCCGGCCGATGGAATGCCATCGCGTCCGTCATGGGTTCACGACCCGTCGCAAAGAGAATGCAGTCAAACCCGCCACCAGCGATTACCGTCTTTGTCGTGACCGCGAGCAGGCGGTAGCTTCTTTTACGATCGACTGCATATGAATACAGGTCAGGATATTGATGCCGGCGGACTGCATTTCGTCCATGACCGTCTCTCAAGCGTCGCGTCAAAGCCGCGCAACAGAATCTCCTTACGACAGCATCACTGCGTGACCCTCGGAACAGCGCTAGCACGCCAAGAGGAGTTCGGTGGCGATGTAGCCGGCACCCACAATGAGCGGGCGCTTGGGCTGCGACGCAAGCTCGAAAAGCCGTCGCTGGTGATGGCGAACTCAGCTCGGGCAGATTGGGCACCGTGGAGCCGGCCGCCGGTCGCAATCAGGATGTGTTTGGCGCTCGGCGCCCACGCGCACCGTATCCGCCGACTCAAAGCTCGCCCAACCGCGGATGATCTCAACGCCGGAGCTTTCGAGGTTTCGAAGATAACCGTTCAGCCGCTCCACATACGCGTCGCGCGAGGAGCTTTTACCGACGCCCAGTCAAAATCCACATGAGGCAAGAAAACCCGTAGTCCTGGGAGATCGCCAACGATCCGCAAAATGCGCCGCATTCCATGATCTTTTGGGTACGCAGCCCACGTTTACGCAGGTGCGCGAGGCGGCGCGGTCGACGGCGCTACGCTTGCCCCGTATTGCGCGGCGCGTCTTGCCCAGCGATACCGCGTACCTGCCGCCGCCGATGACCAACAGATCAAAATCTTTATCACCACAACTGTCCATGAGGTTAAGAAACGATGGGCTATTTTACTCAGGGCGCGCTTTATTCGAGGCTCTCAATTAGGACAGGTCTCTCGGGTTAATCCGCTCCGTTAAAATCCCGCTTCTCAGAAAAAGGACATGTCTATGGCGTGGTGGGGAAAAGTAATCGGCGGTGCGCTGGGTTTCATGATGGGCGGGCCCTCGGCGCGCTTCCTCGGCAGTGCGCTGGGCCATCAGTTTGATGGCGGAATGGCGCGGGCGTCGGCGCCCGACTCGAACGCGCACAGGCTGCTTTTTTACAGCCACATTTTCTGTCATGGGGCATATCGCTAAAGCGGATGGGCGAGTCTCCCAGCATGGATCCAGGCTGCCCGCTCGCTCATGGAGCAAATGCGTCTCAATGACGCGCAAAAGCAGGAACGACTGATCGAGCTCTTCCAGAAGGTAAAAGCTGACTTTCCGCTTGACCAGTTCTCGCCCAGTTCAAGAGCGAGTGTCATCGGCGAACGACTCTGCTCCGCATGTTTTGGGAATCCAGGTCAGGCCGCAATGGCAGACGGGCGCATGGATCCTGCCAAGCCGAGTCCTGCGCCACGTCGGCACGGCGCTTGGTTTTGACGCCGGCCAGATAGAGCAACTCATTCAATTTGTAAGTGGCGCAGCGCGAGAGCGGACGGTCTCCGGAAAAAGCCCAACCGATCTCGAAGCCTATAAAGTGCTTGCGCGTGTCATCGAGCGCAAGCGATGACGAGTAAGAGAAGCCTACCGGCGTCTTACCAACCAACATCACCGGACAAACTTGTAGGCCAGGGGATGCCCGAAGATGGTCAAACTGGCGAATGAAACCAAGAGATCCGAAAAGAAGCCTGGGAGCGCATTCGTGATCATCGCTCTGAAAAGCCTAACACTTCGTCAAACGAGGAATCTGGTTATGAATCTTTCGCGTCTGTTGGAAAAGCGTGCTGCCAATGGACCAGCCCATACGTGGCGCTGATCGGTTGCGGAAAGTTCTCAACGATGTACCTCACCAAGCCCGCATCACGCCCGGCATTCATATCGTCGGTATCGCGGAGCTTAATCGCGAACGCTCACGGGGCAATTTGCTGGCAAAAGCCGGCTGGCCCGCTGGGCAATACGGCCGCAGATCAGCCGATGCCTTAAAGAACGGCACGACGCTGCTGACCGATGACGCGATGGACCTTATCCGCAGCGACCGTGTGGATCTCGTTGTGGAAGCCACCGCGGCATCCCGCGCGAGGGCATTCGGCATTGCCGCGCCGCCATCCAGGCGGGTCACCACGGTGATGGTGAACGTGGAAGCCGATGTGCCGGACCGCTGCTTGCCCGCGAGGCCAGCGCGGGCGTGATCTACCAGCCTCGCCTGGGGTGATCAGCCAGCGCTCATCTGTGAGCTATCGACTGGGCCAAGCTGCGACTTTGAGGTGACCTCAGCCGGCAGGGCACCGCTACTGCCTCACTACCACGCCTACGCCGGATACGGTGTGGGATATTGTAAGAATACCTTGAGATCGAACCCCAAAAGTATCAATCTGCAGATGTTCAACTCGTTTTTGGACGGCAGCAAATCGGCTATCGAGATGACCGCGGTCTGCGCAACGCCATGCGCCTTGTCCCTCAGGATGACGGACTGGCATTTCCGCCGGCTTCGCGATTTGAACTTGCTGACATCTGCAAGCCGGCATCGCACGGCACCCTGAGCGGCACAACGGAAGTTGTGTCCTCGCTGACGCGACGCTAAGCCCATTGATCATCGATCTGGCTAGCGGGAACGTATGTGGTGGTACGCCCCACCACCGACTACGCCCGTCAGTGCTTAGGGAATACCACATGCTGCCCGATGCCAGCGGAGTACGGCGCTGTATCGTCCGACGCACATGATTGGTCTGGAGCTTGGGGTATCGGTCGCCTCGGCTGCGCTTCGTGGAGAACCGACCGCTCACCGGTGTGCTTTCTTCGGACGTGGTGGCCGTTGCTAAACGAGATCTGAAAGCCGGCGAAATGCTCGACGGCGAAGGCGGCTTTGCGTGTACGGGCGCCAAATGCCGGCCGGTCGCTTTATTAAATAAAGCGTACCGCTCGGGCTGTCAGGCGGATTCCGACAACGAGACGTGCCGGCCGGCACCGTGCTTGGCGAACCGGACCGTCACGCTCGATGAATCGGATGCAGCCGTAAAAGCACGGCGCGAGATGGTTTCTTCTTTTACGCCGTTTGAGTGGCGGCTCAATCACCCGAGCAAACATCATGATAAGAACATTTTCATCACCGGCGCGAGCCGCAGCATTGGCTGAACTGACTCGACAATATCTCAGCGGCGGCGATCGTGTGTATGCCGGTGCGCGCAACCCAGATTGCGATGCGCTAACCGCCTTAAAGCGAACACATTAGACTGACGCCGGTCGCTTGACGTCACCGATGCCGCCAGCGTGCTGCCGCCGCCGTGGGGATGCTGGGCGATACCGATTCATCTTCTAATAACATTCGCGGCACTTTAAATCAAACCCACGGAGCTTGATACGCTGGATGAGCACCTGGTTTGAAGAGTTTCGTGTCAACTCCATCTACACTGCGCTGATGGTCACCCGAAGCGTTGAAATCAAATCTCGTGGCGGCTGACTCAAGCGTCGTTTGGATGATGTCCAGCAAGATGGACAGTATCGGCGAAATGCCCTCCGGTGGTGATTACAGTTATCGGTCCGCAAGGCTGCGCTCAACGCGGTCATCGTAAGCCTAGCAAAGGATCTCGCCGAGCTCGGCATTAGCGTTATCGCAATGATCCGAGATGGTGCAGACCGACATGGGCGGGCCCAATGCGCTCATTGACGTGCCGACCAGCGCCAAGGCGCCAAGGCGCTGCTCGATAAAGCTGGAGCGTGAGTGGGCAGGTTTGACCTCCGCACGGCCCTGCCGTGGTAACCGCCAAAGGCCGGTATACTACGACCTTTGACGCGTGGTGCTTTCATCATTCTGGGTCTCAGCCCGGCCAATGCGCAGAGCATTCCCAACCATCCTCTCGGAAGACGCAGACGCTGACATCATGATCTGCGACGATCAGCGGACGACGACGGGTGCTGGATGCGCTGGATAACTGCTTTGGGCTTTCTAACGCCCCAGCGAGACAGCAACGGACGGCATCGGCGACGCCTGCGAAAAACAACCCTCGGATTCTAATTACGACCCCACGATTATGACGACCACAAAATTGCCCTGTTGGCCGGCGACGGCATGGATCAGATCATGCCGAAGCCGTGAAAGTCTCGAAGCTGATCGAGGAGCGGCGCAATCCCGTAACTGATCTGCAGCCAGCGCTGTTTGCCTGCGCCTGGTTGGGACGGGTAAATCCTTCCCTGACGAAACCATCGCCATTCTGCGACGGCGCAGACGACGCCGTCAAAAGACACCATCGACTGGTGAAGAGTCAAGCAGATTCCCATCGACGAACAGCCCGAGCGCGGCGGCCTGCTGAATGCGCCGACGCTATCAGACGTATGCAAACTTTCGACCGATAACCCTACCGCCCAGTCTTGCCCCACTTTTCACCGCTTCGACCCGAAGTGATCGGCGACGGATTGATTTAGTGATCATCCGCGAACTGGTGGGCGGGCTGCTTGGTCAAAAGACAGCCGGCGTAACGATAAGGACGACGCTACGTGCATGGATGCTCGAGTACGACGAAGACCAGATTCGCCAGGTCCTGTGAGGTCGCGTTCAAACTTGCCATGGAAACGCAAAAGTCGCTAACCAACGTCCATAAAAGTAACGTCTTGAAATCCAGCGTGCTCTGGAATGAAGTGCTGGATGAAGTGCACAAGGATTTTTCTGAGGTGAACGTGGAGACGTTCTGATCGACGCCGCAGCAACCTATCTGGTTCTGAATCCCATGCGCTTCGATGTCATGGTGATGGAGAACATGTTTGGCGACATTTTGAGCGACCAGTGCGGCGGCACATTGGGCTCGCGGCTATGCCCTCAGCCTGTGTCAGGCCGGAAAAATCCATTACGAGCCTTCCCACGGATCCGGCCCGATAGCAGGAAAAGGATGCGAATCCGTACTCCATGCTGGGATCGGTTGCCATGATGCTGGAGATAGAGTTTTCAACATGGATGCCGAAGCTGCGAACCTTTGGAAAGCGATGCAAAGCGTTTTCAGCGATGGCTACACCACGCCCGATCTGGCTCGCCGAGGTGATGCTGAAAAACAGATCAGCACCAGCGAGTTTGGTGACCGCGTGGTTGCGGCTCTCTGCTCGCCATGCCAAACGCTGGTAACTACTCCGGCTGTTGCAGCGGTCGGGATTCGTTCTCGGAGATCACGATCACGCATTTTGAGATTGAGCATACGCATCGCTGCGTTCACTCCGGCAAACACCTGGTTTTGCATGAACACCGCAGGTCTTGAACCGCCGGCCGTTGTCATCCCAAGAGATGAAGCATTCGGTAAGCGCGCTTTTGTGCCGCCCTTGGGGATACGAATCTCAAAGTCTGTCAGCTCGGAAAGACAAAACCCGTTGATCCCAGCACCTGATCCATGGCGCGGATAATGCGTCAGATCCGCCGTTGCCTGATCCGAGGCTTTCGGATCTCCCCACCCACGCGAACGCTCGCGGTGGATTCACTTCATAACCGCTCGTGAGCATGTTCAGCAGCTCCACATGCTGCTGATCACCGCTTCAGAATATCGGCGATGATGAACGGCAAATCCTCAAGCGTGATTGTGGCTTTATCCGCAATCTCGACGATTTCTTGAGAGCACCTTTGCTGATTTTCCTCGGACAGTTCGATGCCGAGCTCCCTAAAGGTTTTTGTCGGGAGGCTTTACCGCTCATCTTGCCCAGCGCGTAACTGTGCTGGCGCGCAAAGCGGTCAGGGCTTGATTCCGTTTGATAAAGCTTTGCTTTGATCACCGTCGGCGTGGATACGCTGGTCTGGGTAAAGACATCGGTACCAATAATCAGCGCATTGGCAGCCACGCGTTTGATTTTGCCGGAGAAGTTCTCAACCATCTTGCTGAGATCATGAATTTTGGTCTCGTCGATCGAAACCTTTAAGCCAAGCTTGTCACGCAACACCAGCAACCTCAGCCAGCGAGACATTGCCGCGCGCTCGCCTAAACAACTGAGTGTCGCATGATGCGGCAGCGCCTGACTGCACGGCAACCATCGCATTGCCGTCGCGAGGCCGTAGTCGTTGTGCGGATGAAAATCAAAATCATTGGCGGGAAACCGTTTGCACATATCACCGACGGCCTCGGACACCTCAAGCAGGACTCATTGACGCCCACGTATCGGGCAGCATGATGTGGCGGATATTAAGCTTCGCAGTGCTTCGACCATCTTGTACACGTAGTCTCGGCTATCACGGTAACTGTTAGACAGTCCTCAAGGTAACGTTGAGCAAAAGGTTGTTTTCAAGCGCGCATAGTCTGACCGTGCGCTCGATATCGAAAAGATGCTCATCAAGCGTTTTGCGCAGCTGCTCGGACAACGTTTTTCGCTGCCTTTCGTCAGAAAGTTAGCACCTTCCCCGGTGTCTCACCAGCCAGTCCACACTGCGCGTGTGATCCGTAAAGCCCAACACTTCAACGCGCTCCAGGTGGCCATGTTGCAACCCAGTCATGGATGCGTGTAACGGCTTCTTTTTTCGCCGCTGGGAAACGCCCGCGGAGGCGACTCAATACGATCGACTTTGGGTCTGCAAAGGGCGCGCGCGATATTGACGCCTTCTCATCAGGCGCGAAAGAAACGCCCTGAGTCTGCTCCCCGTCGCGCAGGGTGTAGTATCCATTAAAGGATGTGATCGCGCAAATATCCAAAACCCGGTTCTTACCTGCTAAAGAACGCGATATTGTATAGATAAATCGTTGTTTAATCGAACATGTTTAATGAGAGCCGGGAATTTTCCTGAGCAAAGGGCTCTCTACGGACGCACTGTCTTTATCCAGTAGCCTTCCCGCACAACTACCGCGAAACCGCGCGGCGCGGGTGGCTCAGGTGCCGACGGAAATCATACCGAGCTTGCCCTGCTCTCCCTGCCGATAGCGACGCAGTTCGCGCGTCAAACCCCGCTCCATCTTGCGGACGAACAAAGCGGCTCATTCAGCTGGCGGCAGTTATTGACCCGCGTAAAAATTCGCGGTTTCGTAGCGCGCTCTGCGTCGTGTTCAAGACCATCCTGGACCACATGTCATCAAATAGCCACGAGCAGATAGCCGCATTTTTTTCCGCCGGATGATTCATTCATGACGGAAAGACCAATGAACTTATCAATCTCGGCCTGAAGCCCAAGCTCAGAGACTGCGTAAGCTCACGATCAAAGCCCCTGCGCGCCACGCGAGATACAAAGATGATCACACCCTCAATGGCCTGACAGCAGGCATTAGCGCGCTCAGAGCGCTGATCCGCGATGCGTCTGCTCCCACCCGCCGGCCACCTCAGAGGCGCAAGATAAAGCGATATGGCCAGTTCGCCGGATGATTATGTGCACCAGCAGTTTCTCTTTGCAGGTGGATCGACTCGCGTTCCCCTGCAAAGCCTGGGCCAGCGCAAGATCCGTAATCAAAAAATCCGGTGACATCCTGCGACATCGATTCGTAGACCTGTTGCAGCCAACGCTGCAATCGCGTCAGCGAGTGCATTCAGTACTCTGCGCCGACATGAACGCAGGCTGATACCGACTTCTTAAGCTGGCGGGCATAACGCGCGCTGCCCGTACGCTGCCATCGCTCGTAGATATCGCAAAGGGTTGGCATCATTGCTCGATCACAACTAGCAAGCCCGCGAACACCTCGGTACAACGTTAGGCCAAACTTCGTTCCTAGTTCCTCAAATACCGAGTCGACCTCATAGCCCTTATTCCATGCGCAATCAGTTGAAAGGTGCCCATAGGCCGTTGCCGCCAATCGCGATGTAATAGTCAACTTACGGACAGTCTTCGGCGAAAGCCGTGCCGGAACACGCCGGACAGAAATATCGCGACATCGCCTACCCGCCGTAATCAGCCGCTCGTTCCATTGCGGTTGGTGCATTGGGCGCTTCAAACTGACCAGGGCTAATGGCCGAAGACCCATGCCGTCCGCCGTTGTGCTCAAAAATGATCCGTTCGGAGTAAAGCTCAAGGTTTGAGATAAGCTCTTGTTTCCTCAGCCTGAAAGTTTTCTTCATCGATAGCCTCACTCACCTGCTGGCGAAAATAATCTTTGATACGACGTGCAGTTAACAACCGTAGCTGAGTCGTTTTGGTCTTTGCATCCACGCGCTCCTTTCGATTGAAAATTCAGAAGCCATTGTTTCAACCAAAAGTTCCAACGCCAAGTTAGCACTCTTGATCTATGGCTGCTGAATGGGAGCCATTTGAGACTCATCAAAGTAGATAAAGGGAAATCTGTAGAGTAATATTGGCTCAAAACAGGAAGCATGTTAGAAAAAGGATTAAGTACATTGCCACTTTTGGCCGGCCGCGTAGAATATCGTCGAATGACTGCTTTGCGACAAAAACAAAGATGTCGCGATCCTGCATTGCGATATTGTCGAGGAATTCTCAGACTCACAGAACAGGATAAGGACCACGCTTCGGGCGGTGGTGGACGGTTTGCTCGGCGCGAGCTGGTCGCCGACCATCACGGTGAACTCGTCAATACGGCGGGTGACAGCCTGCTGGCAGTCTTCGATAACGCAGACGACGCCATTCAGACCGCGATCGGATTGCAGCAACACTTTGCGATTCGCAATCACGAACATCCGGAGTCGCAACGCATGCACACGCGCATCGGCATCCACAACGGTGATGCTCGTTTAAGAGGGATCAGGCTTTTGGAAACGATGTAAACATCGCGGCACGGCTCCAGGGCGATCACCACCCGGCGGAATATGCCTCGCAATCATGCTTTGAAGACTATCGGGCGAATATCAGGGCCGATGCACGTCTATCGGACGATTGCGCTCCGCAAGATTCAAACCGAGGTCACCGCTCATTTCTTAGAAAACGGGTTCTCAGACCACCCGAGAAAAATCCGCTTGGATCACGGACGCCTGTATTCTTGTGATGCCCGAAACGTCGAACACTACCACGAGTCCAACCGCGCAGCAGACGCTTTGAGTATCGAGATCATCAGCGGGCTTTCGCGTTTTCGCCAACTGCGTGTGCTCTCCGCTCACACTCAGCGGCGACGACGTCCGAGGATAAGCCACCGCAAACACGCGCCCGCTTCGGCTTTGACGTTGACTATCTGGTACAGGTCCGCGCGCCATCAAGCGATAACACGGCGTCGCTCTTGGTGGAACTCGTTGACATCGGGAATGATCAGCATTGCTGGTCGCAGGATTTCAAGATGGCACCAAGGCCGGTCGTGGGTCGGTCGGCGTGCGGATCTCATCACCCAGATCGTCAGCGAATTGTCCCGACATATTGAGCTTGCGGCTATTGGCCTAACCGCCACTCCGCATCCGCTCGCTCAATACCAGCAGCTTTGACTAAACGTGCGGCGATTGCTCTATCGAATGCACGAACCGGCTGATATGACAACGACGCGCGCTATTCTTGATCAGCTCGTCACGGTTCATACTGATCATGCGGGCTTGCGCGATCAGGCTCAGCCATGTCGATATTCTTATAGGAGCTGAATTGACGATATTGCGCGATCAGTTGCGCTGGCATCTGAAACATACCGCTTTGGCAATGAGCGGATCCCTTGGACAGCGAATGCCACGCGGTATTCGGCATCACTGCCGATATGGCGTCGCCACCGTTCGCCAGGCGCTTAATCATCTCAATCAAGCCATTGCTCCTGAATCCGAGTCATGCGGACGCACGGGCGGGGCGGGGCACTGGCGATGAGTCTTTCTAGCGGCGAGCCCGCCGCCGCCTTTGAGCAGATCCAGAGCGCTGCGGTACAACCCCGTAACCCCGGCGATGGTATCACTGGGCCTTGCCATCAGCTGCTATAACTCGGGTCAATACCGAAACGCGCTTGACGCCATTGGAAAAATCACCCGCCTCAATCGGTTTCCACCGGCTTTCTGGCCGCCAGTCACGCAATTAGGCGATATTGAAGCCGCCCATGGAGCAAGAGCGGGTGCGTGAAGTGCCTGGGTATCGAATCGATGACGCGACATGATCCCATCCGTATCAGGACGTGCGCGATCTTCAGCCATTTTGGAGGGGTTACGGCGGGACGGCTTCGAATAAAGGTCGTGGCGCCTCTTTGAAACGCCGGCAGACTGCTGGGCCATCAACGGTGCGATGAAGCGCGTCGGCTCCCTGCCGAATCGGATCCAACGGAGGCGGCCTGTGGCATCGGCGGTCTCTGAATGGCGCGATGTGCACGCTGCTCGTCAAGGTGACCCGTGTTTAGAACAATCCCTGCCGTGGCCAGTCTCGGTCGACGGTAGGCACCGCAGGCATTGCAATATCTGCAAGAGCTTGATCGTCGTTCAGCGGCGGCATTTTGCAATCGGTCTCCCACCGTGTCGAGATGCGTCATGCCCGCGCGATGACACAGCGCTAAATGCGTAGACAGGATCCGCGAATCAGTAAAAGGTCGAGTGCTGCCCGGATGAACAACCGAGCCTTGGCCCTCGATAATCGCGAGCTCCGCATCAGCAGCCTCAAGCACTATCTTCTCAACGACGTGTGCGTAATCCACACGAATAGCGTCGAGTGGAATGCCCTTGCCGCTGATGAGCACGCCCGTCCTGACCAGTCGCTAAAAACTCGGCGCGAATGTTCTGCCTGGTGCGGCATGCCAAATCTCAAGCCCGGCTGTTTTCTTGCCGATGGCCATATCGGTGCCAAACCATCAGGACGCGACGATTCTGAGCGCCGCGGCACGAGCCCAGGCAATCCCAAGTCCCTTGGGTTCTGACGGATATCCCAAATCCATTGTCCGCTCGGGAGGTCTGGGTAACGGGGTCCAAGATGCTGGTGCAACCGACCACACTCATCCCCATGACCACTGCTGGTCCACCTCGGAGATCATCTCCGGCGGCAGTTGCCGCCCGACGGGGCCATTCCGATCACCAGCGCGCATCTGCGCCTGCCTCTTTGGCCGAGGCATTTGAGTAAATCGTTGCACATCGGGCCAGAAATTGAGCAGATCCCGCGTGCGTCGCCCGCCTGCTTGAAGTCAACAACACAGGCCACCGGGTTTTGGAATAACAGGAACCCCGTGACCGGTCTTGCCGTTCAGTTTGTCAATTTGCTCCCAGAAATGAATCGCGAGCTTTTGATCGGGCTTTAGCATGTCAGAGTTGCTCATGTCGGGACGATCCGGTCCATTCACGACGCCGTCTATCAGCTGCAGACCTTCCGCGGATCCGGCAGCAGATTAGTGCGAATCCAGGTCGATGTGGTCAAACAATGCGCCCATAGCCGCCGCGCCGATGCGCGACGGAGGATTCGCCCATACACCCGATCATGGTCTTCAGCCCATGCGCGCGTGGCAAGCTGCAATTCGGAGTGCTTCGGTAATGCCGCCGCACTTCATGAGTTTCAGATTCACGCCGTCAACGCAATGACTTAAGCGGCTGACATCCGTTGCGAAATTGCAGGACTCATCAATAAAAATCGGCAGCACCCGCGAGGCATATAGTGCAGGCAACGCATCATCGGCTTCGTAGTGCAGCGGCTGCTCCACGTAATCAACACCCCGATCTTTAAGCCAGGGCATCATTCGTTGTGCACCAGCAAGATCCCATCCGCCGTTGGCGTCGACACGAATGGTGACGTCATAGCCCGAGGCTGCCTCAACAACCGCGCTGAACATAGCCTGATCGGCATCGAGCCCGTCAGGGCTTCCCAATTTGACTTTAAGGTAGCGCGCACCGGTTCGACCCACGACCTCGGGAACACGCTCCCGAACCACGTCGGGCGGCAGAATGCCGATCGTCACAGACGTGGGCACCGCGCGGTGCGCCAATCCGAGCATCCGATACAAGGGCAACCCGGCCTGGCGCGCCATAAGATCCCACAGCGCCGTATCTACCGCGGCCCAGGCACAAGGTGCAACATCCGCCGCCCTGGCCATCGCCCAGCCATCATGCGGGTTATCGAGCGCCAAGGGTTGCTCATCCAGAAAGGACTGCAGTTGTTGCTGGCACTGCTCCGCGGTTTCGGCTCCGGTTAGTCCTCCGGGAGCGGCCTCCCCGACTCCCGTGTACCCATCCCGAGTTAGCGTACAGAAAAGATTCACCGAACCGGCGCTCTCTCCTCTACTGATGCGAAGCGGGTAGCGCTTGGTGAGCGCTATCTGCTGGAATTGAATATTCAGAACGTTCTCCACGCTAGATCACCAACCTACGAGCGGTTTTTAAAGGCAGGCCATCGGGCGAAGCACTATAGGCATCGTACGAAGGTCCGTCAATGAACCGGAACAAGGATAAACGCGTGATTGGCGCATTTTCTTCAACCGAGCATGACCTCGGCCGCCTATGGATAACCATGAGCAATAAAGAATCGACTCTTTTATATTCTGGGTTAACCTCGACCCCACATCCTAAAAGTGGTCGACGCGTGAACATTCTTAAAGAACGATGAATATGCCGCTCTTACTTTCCATTGATCAGGGCACCACAAGCTCACGGGCTATCCTGTTTGATCCGGAGGGTAATCCGCTGCACATCGCGCAGGAGGAATTCCCACAACATTATCCGCGCGCCGGGTGGGTTGAGCACGATCCTGACGCGATCTGGTCGTCTGTTCTTAAGGTGACACGCGATGTGCTGGCGAGCGCCTCAGCTCCCCCAGCCGCCATCGGCATAACAAACCAGCGTGAGACCACGCTGGTGTGGGATCGTGCGACGGGAGAACCTATCCATAACGCTATTGTTTGGCAGGACCGCCGAACGGCGGAGCATTGCGATCTGTTGCGCGAGCGCGGTTTTGAATCAAGCGTTATGACCAAAACGGGTCTGCTGTTGGATCCGTACTTTTCAGCCACGAAGATTGCCTGGATTCTTGATCACGTCGACGGCGCCCGGGCGCGTGCTGAAAAAGGCGAACTTGCCTTTGGCACCGTAGACACGTTTTTGCTTTGGCGTCTCACCGGGGGTCGAACGCACGCCACGGACGCCACCAACGCATCCCGCACGGCGCTGTTCAATATTCATACCCAAGACTGGGATGAAGACCTATTAAACATTTTTGATGTCCCGCGCGAATTGCTTCCCGAAGTACGCGATACGGTGGATGCATTTGGCCACACGGACGAAAAATACTGGGCGCCTCAATACCGATTCATGCGCTGGTGGGAGATCAGCAGGCCGCTCTTGTCGGGCAGGCATGCATTGAGGTCGGCGCACTCAAGAGCACCTATGGCACCGGCTGCTTTGCGATGCTCAATACCGGATCGACGCCTGTCTCATCCAGACATCGCCTGTTGACTACGGTAGCGTATCGCATCAATCACCAGGTCAGCTATGCGCTTGAGGGTTCCCTCTTTATGGCCGGCGCGAGTGTCCAATGGCTAAGAGACGGACTCGGAATTATCGCGTCGGCTGAAGAAACCGAAGCACTTGCGGCCAGCCTGCAAAGCAACGATGGCGTATATCTCGTGCCCGCATTTACCGGCCTCGGCGCACCGCACTGGAATCCCAACGCCCGCGGCACGCTACTCGGCATGACCCGAGATACCGGCCGCGCTCATATCGCCCGGGCCGCGCTTGAATCGATCTGCTATCAAACCGAGGAGTTGCTCCGCGCGATGAGTCAGGACTTTGGCGAGCGGCCCCGCGTGCTGCGCATCGACGGCGGCATGGCAAGAAACAACTGGATGGCTCAGTTCCTGAGCGATATTACGCAGATCCCGGTGGAGCGCCCTGCTCTGCTTGAGACCACCGCGCTCGGCGCGGCGCGTCTGGCCGGCCTTGGTGCGGGTCTATATGACTCTACCAACGCGCTCAATAATTTGTGGCATCCCGAAAGCAACATGCTTCCGACAATGAACAAAGCAACGCGTGATGCATTGGTGGCCGAGTGGAATCAGGCCGTAACCGCTACGATCCAGTACGCGAACGCATCGGCTTAATCTAATCTGCCTCGGCGAGAATAAAATCCGAGGCTTTCTCGGCGATCATCACGACAGGCGCATGCGTATTGCCGGAGACCAGAGTCGGCATGATAGAGCAATCCACAACCCGAAGACCGCGCACACCCCTCACTTTGAGCGTGGGATCAACCACGGCGTCGCTACCTACCCCCATCTTGCAGGTGCCTGCCGGATGAAAGATCGTAACGCCGTTATCGCGCGCAAACTCCAAAAGCTCTTCGTCTGATTGCGCTTGGGCGCCCGGTTTATATTCATCCACGATGAACTTCTTTAGTGCGGGCTGTTCTGCGATATGTCGCGTCACCCGAAGCGCCGCAACCACGGTGCGCTGGTCATGGGTGGTGGAGAGATAGCCGGGGTGTATCTTGGGTCGCGCCAGCGGATCGGGACTGTCGATGGAAAGATGGCCCCGACTGGTGGGTCGAAGCTGACAGACCGACGAGGTGAAGCCGGGAAATTCATGTAGCGGTGCCCCGGGCAAGTCTGCAGAGAGGGCCGCGAAGTGAAACTGGATATCGGGCCGGTCGACGTCTCCAGAGGTACGAACGAACGCACCGGCTTCGTTGATGCCAACCGCCATTGGACCTGATCGTTTGAACACATATTTCATACCCATCGCCAGTTTTCGGGGAAGGCTCCGCAGGTCATCGTTGGTGGTGAGCGGCTGGTTGCACCGGTGGATCACGCGAATCTGCAGATGATCCTGAAGGTTTTGTCCCACGGCGGGTTGATCCACCACGGGTTGAATTCCGAGGCCTTCAAGCAAAGCCGAGTCTCCAATGCCGGATAACTGCAGCAGTTGCGGTGATTGGAGCGCGCCAGCACTCAGAATCACCTCGCGGTGTGCGATTGCTTTTTTATCTTTACCGTGCTGACGGAAGATCACAGCCCGCGCACGCCCGTTCTCGAATTCAACCCGACAGGCATGCGCGTCGGTTTCGATGAATAGATTGCGCCGCGACCTGGCCTCTTTTAAATAGCCGGTAGCGCTTGAACAACGCCTGCCGTTCCAGGTGATCAGCTGGTAAGGGCCGGCGCCTTCCTGACTCTCCCCGTTGAAATCATTGTTCTTGGGGTAGCCCGCCTCACCACATGCATCGATGAACGCCCGGGCCAGGGTATTCGGTGTACCGATGTCGGACACGCCCTGCGGACCGCTGTCGCCATGAAAGGCATCCTTACCTCTTTGATTGCGTTCCGCGCGAATAAAATACGGCAGCACTTCCTGCCACGACCACCCCGCGTTCCCGAGCGCAACCCAGTGCTCATAGTCTTCCGGCTGACCGCGGACATAGATAAGCCCGTTGATCGCACTTGAGCCCCCAAGGGTGCGCCCCCGTGGCCAATAAATAGAGCGGCCATTCATTCCCGGATCCGGCTCGGTGTAGTAGCGCCAGTTATAGACCGGATGAAACATGGTCTTGGCGTAACCAATGGGAATGTGAATCCACGGGTAGCGATCTTTTGGCCCGGCTTCAAGAAGTAGTACGCGATGGCGCCCACTCGCCGACAGCCTGTTTGCAAGAACGCAGCCTGCCGATCCGGCGCCCACAATGACGTAGTCAAATTCCATGGCTAAGAGAGGTAAAGGAGCTTAGGTGTCTTCGGAGAGATTACAGTAGTAATGCTCATCGGTGAGACAATGACTGATGCGAAGCTCGATCGGTTGCTGCCGATGGCTCATCGCGAGACATTCGATTTCAAGCAGGGGCGTGCCCGGCTCAACGTGCAGGTATCGCGCATGCTGCTGATTTGCACTGACGGCTCGCAGCCGCTCCCGCTTACCCACCACCGGGACGCCAAATTCCCGCTCGTAAAAGTTGTAAACCGTGTTAGGCAGATCTCTCGCATCAATTTTTTCAATCGGAGCGAATAGATCATGTGACAACACGATGGTCTCGTAGATCTTGGGCTCAAGATTCAAAAAACGTACCCGTGCAATGCGGATGACTTTCTTTCCTTCAGCCAGTTCTAGTGCATCCCGTTCAGAACGCGTTGCGGTGTGCGTGGATATCCGCAGCGTCTTACTCTCCGGCAATTCGCGAACGCCGTCATCCTGAAACAAATGGAAAAACCCGAAAGGCTTATGCTGCGTTACGGCTGTGCCGCGCCCTTGGTGTCGCGCCAACAACCCCTGGACGACAAGATCATCAAGCGCGCGGCGCACCGTACCCTGGCTGACACGAAACTCTTCGGCCAACTTTATCTCGCTCGGCAGCAGCTCTCCGGGACGCCAATGATCCGCCGCCAGTCGCGCGAGCAAGGTTTCCTTGATTTCCTCGTATAGCGGTCGTTTTTCCACAAAAGCCCCGTAAATCGTGGTGCTCGAATCCGGCCCGTAGACCGGCAATTGACCCCACGGGAAGATTCAGTTATAACACATTCAGAATTCTTATATAAGAATTTTTCTTTCCACTTTTCTTTTCTCAGAGGACTCCAAGTTGAGCAGCACACCTCCTGATTTTCTGGTCCATGACGAACGCGATGCTGTTGGCGTCGTCGTGGTTGAGGGTATTGAGGCCGGACAAAACCTTTCTGGCTGGATCATGGATGTTGATAAGACTATTAGCGTCACCGTAAACCATGCGATTCCCCTTGGGCATAAATTCGCCCTGAAAAATATTAGTAATGGCGAATCGGTACTGAAGTATGGCGAGAACATTGGCCATGCCGTTGCCGATATCGCACCGGGCGATCACGTCCATGTCCATAACGTAAAAACAAGCAAGTGGTAAATCATGAGTAATCATTCTTTTTGGGGCTACCGACGCGAAAACGGCCGGGTCGGTATTCGTAACCATGTGGTCATCCTGCCGTTGGACGATCTTTCCAACGCCGCCTGTGAAGCCGTCGCCAATAACATCAAAGGCACGCTAGCACTACCTCACCATTACGGGCGCTTGCAGTTTGGCGAGGATCTCGAGTTGCATTTTCGGACGCTGATCGGCGCTGGCGCCAACCCGAACGTGGCCGCCGTGGTGGTCATTGGCATAGAGCCGGGTTGGACGGCTCGCGTTGTTGAAGGCATTGCCAAAACCGGTAAACCGGTGCAGGGCTTTGCGATCGAGCAGCATGGCGATATCGAAACTATCGCAAGTGCCAGCCGCGTTGCAAAAGATTTCCTTCAAGCCGCCTCGGAGTTGCAGCGGGAAGAGTGTCCGCTGTCTGATCTTTGGGTTTCCCATAAATGCGGAGAGTCGGACACCACATCGGGCATGGGTGCCAACCCGACCGTGGGCAACTTCATTGATAAGACCGATGCGATGGGTGTCACGAACTGCTTTGGCGAGACGTCGAGATCACGGGAGCCGAGCACTCTGCCGCGAGCGCGCCATCAATAAAGTAGGCGACAAATGGTTTGCCACCTGGCAAGCATCATATGGACGAGGTTATCGAACCCAATAAGACCAGCGACCTGTCGGAAAGCCAGCCCACAAAGGAAACATCGAGGGCGGCCTGACGACCATCGAAGAAAAGCGATGGGCAACCTTCAGAAGATCGGCAAGAACGCCAATTTATTGATGTGCTTGTTCCTGCCGAAACACCCACAAAGGTCCGGGTCTTTATTTCATGGATACCTCGTCCGCCGCGGCGGGTGTGTCACGCTTCAGGCCGCCGGCGGCTTTGCCGTCATATCTTCCCCACCAGGCAAGGCAACATCATCGGGAATCCCATCGAGCCTGTCATCAAAGTGACGGCGAACCCGCGAGCCATTGCGCCATGGGCGAGCACGTGGATCTTGATGTCTCAGGACTGCTGCGCCGAGAAATGAATCTCGACCAAGCGGGCGATGCGTTGATTGATATGGTTATCCGCACCTGCAACGGGCGACTGACGGCGGCCGAGGCCCTCGGTCATCGCGAGGTTCGTCATGACCAAGCTGTATCGAAGTGCTTAGGTTTTCGGGCAGCGTAAACATTCAGGAAGTGAAGCGTGTTTACGTTACCGGAAATTGGAGAGTCAACCTCGGCTGATACAAACCGTCCACAGTCGGTGGACAGAAACTAAGGGAGAGAGAGATGAAAAAACCCTACTGACGCTGACCGGTGCTCTGCTCGGTCTTGCCTTATCGGCAGGATCAGCTCACGGTCAAAATTCGCGTGCAGTCCAATCCCCGCCAGGCTGACGAGGTTGTCATGCTTGAGGATTTCGCCGATACGGTCCGATCACTGACCAATGGCGAGGTAGACATTGAAGTGCTGCCGGCAGGTGCCGTGGTTGGCGTAAAGGAAACCCTGAAGCTGTCGACAAAGGTCTCATCGAAGGGGCTTTGCCTGGACCCGTACTGGTCTGGCTATCACCCGGCAGCCATGTGTTCGGTTCCCCAACCGCTGGTGGCGGCCTCGGAATCGACAACATCGCGTGGATTTCCTGGTATCTGTATGGTGGCGGCAAGCCGCTATATGACGAGCTGTGGTCGAGATGGGCATGAACATCAAAGGCCTCATGCAACCGGTTGGACCGGAGGCATTAGCTGGTTCAAGAGCCAATCAACAGCATGGATGATTTCCGCAAATACCGCTTCCGCACCCGCCGGGCATCCCGGGTCAGTCCTATAAGGACATCGGCGTCGCCGCGGTGGCCATGGGTGGAGGCGATATCCTACCCGCGCTTGAAGCCGGAACCATCGATGCCGCCGAGTGGTGCTGCCCGAAACCGGATAGCGTGTTTGGCTTCAGAAGGTTCTGAAGCACTACTATCTGCAGGGCCTTCATCAGGTGGTCGTTAACGCAGACATCTACATTAACGGTGACGTCTGGAAGAAGTTAACTCCGGATCAGCAGAATGCCATGCAGGTTGCTGCGGACGCATCTCCTGATGCGCTCGCGCGCGTCGTATCTATGAAACGGAAAAGCGCTCAAAGACCTGACCGAGAATCATGGCGTCATCACCGCTGACACTCCCGCCGATTACTTCACGGAGTACATGGCTGCGACCGAGAAACTGTACGCCAAGCTGAATGCAGAGAATGCCTTCTTTGCAAAAGTGTATGGCTCGATGAAAGAGTTTGCTGACATTGCGGTGCCTTTCTGGTCCGGCGCCCAGATGAGTAACGCCAACCTCGGCATGGCTTACGCCAAGCAAAAGCAGTAGGCTGTGCGTATTGGCAATTAAAGCAATTGCCTAACTGAAACTGTAAGCGGGCCTCGCGCCCGCTTCTTTTTCAGCTAAGGCTTTACCGGCTTAGCCCTATGGCAGAAAACCTCGATAAGCTCGACATTACAGATGAGTTGATCGCTGAGCGACGAAGCGGCTCACCCGGAGATCTCCCGGACGACATGCCGCCTTGGATGGCGAAAACCATCACAGGTATTGATCGCTTCAGCCTGATGATCGGGAGACTGGTCTGCTGGATAACCATCCCCCTGTTCGCGGCGATGGTTATTGAAGTCATCGCCCGATATGCGTTTGTAGCGCCTACGATGTGGGCTTATGACGTGAGCCGAATGCTGGCGGGTGCCCTGTTTATGCTCGGCGCCGGTTACGGCCTTTCGAAAGGCGTGCACATTCGCGCTGACTTTATTTATCGAAACTGGTCGCCCAAGGTCCAGGGCACAATCGATTCGCTGCTGTATATCGTTTTTTACTTTCCGGGACTGATCGTCTGTCTCTGGGCTGCTTACGATTATGCGTATCTGTCATGGATGCGCGGCGAGCGCGGAATGGATACGGCCTGGATGCCGATGATGGGGCCCATCAAGACGGCGCTACCGGTTGGGATTGCCCTTCTACTGGTCCAGGGCGTATCCGAGTTACTCAAAAGCTTGTACGCCGCGAAGCACAACCGGTGGCCGGGACAATGAGCAACGAGATTCTAGGCCTTGTTCTGATCGGCATCATGCTGTTCGCGATCTTTGTAGGCTTCCCGATCTCCTTTACATTGATATTCCTCGGGCTGGTGTTCGGCTACCTTGGATTCGGTGAACTGGTCTTTTATCTCATGACCTACCAGTTCTCGGGAGTGATGCTGGAGCAGACGCTTGCAGCGGTTCCTTTGTTTATCTTCATGGGGATTCTCATGGAGAAGGCTGGGCTGATGGAGCGGCTTTTCAGCGCGGTGCAGCTTATGCTCTCACGCACACACGGCGCGCTCTTTATCGCGGTTCTTTTTGTATCTACTATTTTCGCGGCGGCGACCGGTATCGTCGGCGCTTCGGTCACCATCCTCGGCATCATGGCTGCCAAGACCATGAACCGCTCAGGATACGATGTGCGTCTCGCGGCCGGGACGATTACCGCGGGCGGCACTCTCGGCATACTGATACCGCCGAGCATCATGCTGGTCGTCATGGGGCCCATTCTGGAAGTGCCCGTCACCGATCTCTTCGCGGCAGCAATCGTGCCCGGCATCTTGCTTGCTTCACTTTACACCGGCTACGCGCTGCTTCGCTGCAAACTTGATCCGACTCTTGGGCCACCGCTGCCTGATGACGAGCAGCCTGAGTCGATGCGTGAAGTATTTCGTGAATTTATCTTGGGGCTGGTGCCGCCAGCAGCGCTCGTTTTCTCAGCGCTGGGCTCGATACTGTTTGGCCTTGCCACCCCGACCGAAGGTGCTGGCATGGGCGCTTTTGGCGCCCTGCTGCTGACACTCGCTTATCGCAAGCTGAACTGGAAGGGGTTGAGTGACGCTCTCATTAAGACGCTCGAGATTACCGCGCTGATCATGTTCTTGGTCGCCGCGTCGAATTTTTTCGGTGCGGTGTTCTCCCGACTCGGAACGCCGATGATGCTGACCGAGTTTCTCTTGGGGCTTGAGCTCGAGCCGATTCTTATCCTGCTGCTGATAATGGCCGTAATTTTCCTGCTCGGATGGCCACTTGAATGGGTGCCGATAGTTCTGATCATCGTACCTATTTTGCTGCCGCTGGTTGAACAGCTTAACTTCAATCTGACCTGGTTCGGCATTCTCGTAGCGATCAATCTGCAAACGGCTTGGCTATCGCCTCCAGTGGCCTTATCGGCCTACTTCCTGAAAGGTGTCGTACCAGAGTGGGATCTAAAAGATATCTATGCCGGCATGATGCAGTTTATGGTCATTCAGTTGATTGGTCTCTTATGTGTCATGTTTTTCCCGCAGATCGCGCTCTGGCTACCGGGCGTCATTTACGGCAACTAAGATTTTCCAAGCCTTTTTCCGGCTACGTTATCCACCCCTATTTAGCGAGCATTAAAGACGTGATTTATCTCAAGAAAGCTGAAAAGACGCCAGCGACTGGCGAGCAAGACACCCGCCGCATTGTGCAGGAGATGCTGGACGACATTGAGTCAGGGGGCGAGGCAAAGGCTCGTGAATATGCCGCCAATCTTGATAAATGGACCGGAGAGATCGTTGTCTCCAATGAAGAGATAAAGATCGCTGGTGAGAGTCTTTCTCAGCGGGCCCGTGATGACATCCAGTT
>JAYPPP010000016.1:0-32739 GCA_038131525.1 Gammaproteobacteria bacterium
TTTGAATCTTTAGAGGCAACCAGACCCGCTTTGCTCATAAGCTCGAGAGACTTAGTCTGCCCCTGGGCCGTGCTCGCGAGCGCATCCCATCCCGAGGGTGCAAATCCCAGCTCAAATGCTGCGGCGATCTCTCCGGACAGGCCTCGCTGTTTTAAATAAGCAATCGCCTCTTTCGCATTTTCATGAGAGCGAAGTTGATCCTTAAAGAAGCGGTTTGCCGAGGCGAGCGTGTCGAGAAGGGCAGGGATAACGCCATCCTCTTTGCGCTGAGGACCGGTATCGGGCATCTCGAGACCCGCATTTCGTGCTAACTCCTCAACCGCCTCGCGAAAACTCAGACGATCAAACTCCATGAGAAAGCCAATAGCGCTACCGTTCGCGCCGCATCCGAAGCAGTGATAGAACTGCTTCGTTGGGCTTATCGTGAACGAGGGTGTTTTCTCGTTATGAAAGGGGCAACAGGCTTTGAAGTCACGGCCGCCTTTGCTAACGGAGACGCGATTGCCGATCAGCTCAACGATATCTGTCCGCGCCAGAACGTCGTCGATAAATTCCCGAGGAATCTTTCCGCTCATCTAAGATCACACCTGATTGACTGATCAAATATTAGCATCGGCTCCATTACAATCGCCCTACCAAAGATGGGCGTCCCCCACTTTCCGTAAAGTCTTAGACCACCAAGTTATGTCATCAAGCGCAATCTCAATCGACCGTCCCCCGTCGGCATCGCGGACACGGGGATCAACAGCAGTAGCGTCCTGGCTGTTGCTGTGCTGTGCTCTCGTGTTCTGCATGATTGTTCTCGGGGGGGTGACACGTCTTACTGATTCTGGCCTGTCCATGGTTCGTTGGGAGCCTATCTCCGGCATCATCCCGCCGATCAGCGCAACCGAGTGGCAAAAGGAATTTGATCACTATCGCGAGTACCCCGAGTACCAGAAGATCAATGCGGGTATGACGCTGGATGAGTTCAAATCAATCTTCTACTTTGAGTGGGCGCACCGTGTGTTGGGACGCATCATCGGCCTTGTTTTCTTTGTGGGGTTTCTTTGGCTTTTGCTGAAGCGTCAATTGACGCGGTCATTGATTCCACACCTGGTAGTGATGTTTGTGCTGGGTGGATTGCAGGGGCTTCTGGGCTGGTATATGGTGAAAAGCGGTTTGGTGAATAACCCGGATGTCAGTCAGTACCGGCTGACCGCGCATCTTGGCACAGCCATTCTTATTTATCTCTACATGCTCTGGGTGTCTTTTGGACTCCTGGAACGGCAACCGGCAGCTCCGGTCAGTTCGGGCTTTCGTCGCGGAGCGATTTGGGTTGGATCGCTTGCGGCCTTTACGGTGCTCTCAGGTGGCTTTGTTGCCGGATTAAAAGCCGGCCACGCCTTCAACACCTTCCCATTGATGGCGGGCCAATGGGTTCCACCAGGCTATTTCGCTTTGGATCCGCTCTGGCGGAATTTCTTTGAAAACATCCCCACCGTGCAGTTCAATCATCGCCTGCTCGCGATCACAACCTTTATCGGGGCAAGCATCTTCGTGGTGCGCGGGCTTTTGCAGCCTGCGATGTCAGCCCACCGACGACTGGTCGGCCTTGTCGGATTTGTCGTGTTGATGCAGGTGGGTCTCGGAATCACAACGCTTGTGAGTTACGTGCCGATTCCGCTGGCAGCGGCGCATCAGGCGATGGCGCTCGTGGTGCTTAGCGTTCTGCTGTACACCGTATTTCGATTCCGTCGAATCTAATCTCGACCGGTCTTAGATCGACTGCTGGCCTATTCAGAGAGGTTAGGCCGGTAATTTTTCTTTGATCTTGGCGCTCACCGCACCCATATCGGCGCGGCCTTGCACGTGCGGCTTCAGCCACGCCATGACCTTGCCCATGTCCCGCACGCCTTGTGCGCCGGTCTCACTGAGGGCTTGGTCAATCAGTCTTGAAAGTTCCGCTGGATCGATCTGTTCCGGCAGGTAGGTCTCCAGGACCGCGAGCGTGGCGGCTTCCTTGCGACGAGGTCATCACGACCACCTTTTGTGAACTGGTCCATCGAGTCCTTCTTCCCTGCTTAATCATTTTTGAAGGACGCCGACCACATCTTCGTCATTGAGCGTAACGCGCTCGTCGACTCGCGGCGCTGAATTGCTGCTCGAAGGAGTCGGATGGACTCAAGGCGTACCGCGTCTTTAGCGCGCATTGCCTCTTTCATATCGGAAGCGATGCGGTCCCTAAGATCGCTCATCTCTACACTCAGCGGGTGAGAGCCCAGCGCGTTGGCTGGGGCGGACCCCTAATGAGCCCGCATTCGAGAGGGGTTCTGCCGAGCGAGGCGTTTTTTTCTCGCGCTTTTCAGCGGCCGCTCCGCACGCTTTTTTACCGTGGTGAGTTTTTCATAGAACTCACGGTTTCGTGACTTGCGAAAACTACTTTTTTCTACAGGCGCGATGAAATCGGCGAAGCACCGCGTCGAAAGGCTCGTCCGGTCGAACTTTTACAGAAGGCATAAGCCACGATCAATAAACCTGAAGGGCCGCGTATTCTAAAGGCTCTGGCGCCGAATGTACACGCGCGTTCTGGTCTGGTCAGCGGGTATCTCCTCAACGCCCCGCGCTTTTCTGCGGCCTCTATAATCTGGGAATAAAGAGTTTTTACCCTGAAAACAGTGTTTTTCTTGAGCGACTGTCACCTATGAAAGTTTTGGGAATAGAGACGTCCTGTGATGATGGAGCCGCGGTCCCATTACGGATCGGGGGCTGCTTTCACACTGTTTGGCATCGCAAATCGAGATCCACGCGCTCTACGGTGGGGTGGTACGGAACTGGCCGCGCGACCACGTCAAACTTCTCATGCCCCTGGTAGAGAAGAGTATTGAAGATGCGCATTGTCAGGCGAGCGATATTGATGGGGTTGCGTTCACGGCAGGCCCCGGTCTTTCTGGAGCGCTCCTTGTTGGCGCCTCTTTAGGCCGCTCGCTTGCCTGGGCGTGGCAGGTGCCGGCGCTTGGCGTACATCACATGGAAGGCCATCTGTTGGCGCCCATGCTGGAAGATCGTGCGCCGCAGTTTCCCTTCGTAGCGTTACTTGTTTCAGGAGGACATACGCTGCTGGTTGATGTGCTTGCTGTGGGTCGTTATAGCCTGCTTGGCGGCACGGTCGACGATGCGGTTGGCGAAGCGTTTGATAAAACTGCAAAGCTTCTCGGGCTTGGCTATCCAGGTGGCCCTGCTATTGCCAAGGCCGCCGTTAACGGACGGCCCAATCGCTGGACTTTCCCACGGCCGATGACAGATCGACCGGGTCTTGATTTCAGTTTTAGCGGGCTCAAGACCTTTACTCGAAATACCGTACCGCAGGGCGATCTTGACGAGCAGACCGTGGCGGATATCGCTTGTGCTTTCAAGAGGCAGCGGTCGACACGCTCGTCATCAAATGCAAAAGAGCGCTTGAGCAAACCGGCCGGAAAAGACTGGTGATTGCGGGCGGTGTGGGTGCAAACGTGCTTTTGCGTGAGCGCTTAAAAGCAATGACTGAGGCAACTGGGAGAGAGGTTTTTTACCCGCGGCCGCAATTTTGCACAGATAACGGTGCGATGATCGCCTATGCGGGTAGCGTGCGGCTCAGCGCTGGCCAGCAACAGGGGCTCGACTTTTCCGTTCGGCCGCGCTGGCGGTTAACGGATCTCCCGCCGATTGAATCTGCGAAGGATTAAGATTTTTTCCCGATCCGTGATTCTTCGCCGTTAATCAGGCGGCGAATATTGGCACGGTGCCGCCAGATTAAAACGCCAGCAAGGCCGATCGCTAACGCGATATACATAGGATCTTGGGTTGTCCACCATGCCCAAGCGGGTGCGCTTGCTGCAGCAACGAGGGCAGCGAGCGATGAGAATCGAAAGACCAGCGCTGTTGCCAGCCAAGTTACAGCAAGACCTAGCCCCATCAACGGATTGACGGCGAGAAAGACGCCAAGGGCGGTAGCGACCCTTTCCTCCCTGGAACTTGAAGAAACCGGAAACAGATGGCCGAGGAACGCTCCACAGCAGCGCCTGCAACAACGGACTGATCGCTGGACACGTGGAAAGCGAACAGCACGGGGAGCGTGCCTTAGAGATCTCCGACAAGCGTCAGAGCTGCCGCCGCTTTGTTGCCCAGGCGCAGACGTTCGTCGTCCGGGATTACGGACCCTTCAAGGCGCGGGTCGAGACCCATCACTCTGAGATCAACACTGCGCTGAGATTGAGCCGATAAGGTAGCCGCCTAATGTGAAAAAAAGCCATTGCATAGACCGCGGTCTCGCGCTTCGGGAATATCTGACTAAAGTATAAACTCGCCGGGCAGATGCATTTGAAAAAAAAAAGAGGTATGAGGCTTGGATAAAATTTTTAGCAGGGGTCTTGAAGTGGACTGCGTGATCGGCGTCTGGGACTGGGGCGGCAAATCAAACAGCGTCTGATTATTGATTGAGATGGCGTGGGATATCTCAGATGCAGCAAGGTCCGATGCGCTGCAGGACACACTGATTATAAGGATGTTGCCAAACAGGTGAGCGCTTACGTTATCGATACGAAGGCTAATCTCGTGGAGCGACTTGCTGAGGGAATCGCGACCTTATTGAGGGAGCAATTTGAGGTGGCGTGGTGCAAGGTACGAATCAACAAACGAGGCGCGGTCACCGGCGCCCGAGACGTTGGAGTCGAAATCGAACGCGGGCAACCCTAGATGATGCAAATTGCGGTCAGCTTGGGCAGCAATATCGATCGAGAGCGTAACATTCGTGCTGCGGCTCAGGCTATCCGGTCAAGTTATCCCAAGGCGGTTTTTTCGCCGGTATTTCAGCGCTGCCGTAGGTTTCGACGGTCCCGATTTTCTGAATCTTGTTGCCCTTTATGACTCGATCGGTTGATTTCAGAGGTCCGCAATGAGCTACACGAATGGAGGATGGTTTAGGTCGGGAGCGTGCTCAGCGAGGGACATCCCGAACGATTGATCTGACCTTTGCTATACGGCGATGGCGTTTTTACGACGACGGTATCGATGTTCCCTGAAGGAGATCCTGAAGTACGCGCACGTACTTAAGCCTCTGAGTTTGATCCTTCCCACGCTGTGCACCCGTTAACCGGGAGACCTATGCAGAGCTGTGGGCGCAGATGAGCGATGAGCAGGATGCTCTTCTGGCAGAGGAGGCCTTAAGTCTTTAGTCCCGCCTTAGGGAACGACCGTTCTGCCGCCATCGACATTTATCACCTGCCCGGTGATGAACGGCGCATCTTGTATCAAAAAGAGAATGGTCTTGGCGATATCGGCGGGGTTCCCAACCGCTCCAGCGGCGTTCTGCTCAGGATCTGATTCTGTACGACCTCGCTCTCTCCCGTTTCCGGCAGAATATCAGCCCCAAGCCACCGCATTAACGCGTACGTTGGGGCTTAATTCCTCGCTAGCGAACGCGTGAGCGATAGCAGACCTGCTTTGCTGGCTGAATATACCGGGTGGTCGGCGAGCGGCCTTTCGGCGTAAATGTCCGTGAGGTTAATGATGCAACCCTGATTCTTTGCAAGCTCAGGAGCACAAGCCTGTGACAAAAAAAAGGGCGCCCGAAGATTTACGTCAAACAGCGCATCCCACTCCGCGTCGGTTGTTTTACCCATCGGCGTTGGGAAAAACGCCGAGGCATTATTAACAAGAGCATGAAGTTCACCGAATGCGGAAACAGCAGACTGCGCCAATGATTCACAGGCGGCTGCGTTCTCCAGAGAGCCCGCGCACAGCATCGCAGATTTAGGGCGGCGGTCGTTCAAGGTATCGCATAGGATCTGCGCGCTCTCGCGGCTTGTGCGGTAGTGAAGCACGGTGTTCATTCCCGCGGCGTGGAGCTGCTCGGCTAGCGGCCTCAATTCTTCGCGCAGCGCCGGTGATGAAAAGGAAACGGCCTGAGAGAGACTGGGATTCGGGAGTCATAGCGATTAAATCTGGGTCGTCAGAGCGACGTTAAAATGGTGTGTCCAAAGACTGCTCGTTAACGCAAGAGACTAATGTACCAGACATCGTTCTACAGTCAGCGCGTCAAAGAATGCATGACCGGCGATGTGGTTTCAGTGGGTTCAGAAGTAAGTTGTATCGAGGCCGTGGATGCCATGCCGTGTCCATCTCGCGAGCAGCGTTGTCGTGATCGACACTGTAGGCCGCCCGATTGGCATCGTCACAGAGCAGGACGTGTTGCGCAAAGTCGCTTTCATTCGTGGTGAGGATGCGCCGATAATCGATGTCGCGAGTTCGCCGGTGCGCTCTATCGGCGATGACGATTCTATCCAACGGGGCATTGCGCGCATGCGTCGATATGCCCTAAGGCATGCCCGTGCTCGATTCAAAGGGCGAGCGTACCCAGGCGTGGCAGCTGCACGATGCCCTGGCCGCCGCCTCGGTAGGCTGATGAGTCACGTGGAGGACAGGCAGGCTAGGTCGGTGATGGTTGCGCCGCGTAGAAAGACGCAACTTAACGGCTCTGGAACTCTTGAGGATGGGAAGATTTATCCCGGGTGCAGCGACTGCTTTGCGGAATAAACAACGATATTTACCAGCAGGTGATCGATCTATGCCTGATGCAGGAGGCCGATGATTGGGGCACGTCATTGATTTTGAGGTGGTGGTGATGGGTCCGGAGGACGAGGTAAAGCTTCCTCGGGCCTGATCAGGACAATGGCTTGATTCTCGACGATTATCCGGATAGTGATCACCCACGCATTGATCGGTGGTTTTACGAATTCGGCCGTCGGTTGACCATGGAACTTGATTTGATTGCTTCCCTTGTAAGGGACACGGATGGCAAACAAACCCCCTGTGGCGAAAAATCTGTCGTAGTGGCAAAACCAGAATCGAATTCTGGGTGCAGAGAAGAACCAAGCACCATGTTGCTTGTACATCTTTTTGATTTTTCATGTGTGTATGGATCCGGCAACATGACTGGCCGTCTTAGAGTTTGTGACAGGAGCTGTGCGTCATCCTGGATTTCCTCGTGGGCCTTGTGTATCGCTGATCAGAGCCACGACGTCGGCCTCCGATTGGCTGGGGCGGCTGTATGCGGAGTCCATGCCGGGCCCAACCAGGGAAGCTGGATCTAAAGATGCCTGCATTCTCCCCGCTTGTGGGTAGTGTGCGACTCAAGGCCCTGAGAGAGGGAATCGCCGCGAGCGGTACATCGGATCGCCTCCTCGCGCTCTTGGACAATTCGGTCATCAGCAGGGACGAGTACGATGAATTGGAGTGCGCTTGCGCTGCTAATGGAACTTCTGCTGAGTCAACAATTGCGCGATGTGAAGAACAAAAACCGAGTGAGAAGTATGTGGACCCGGCAGCACTTGGTCGGCTCCAGAGAGAGAACTTAAAAAGGCCTTTAAAGATATACGGAGCTTTCGCGCGAAGGTGCGTAGCGAACTGACCGGAACTGATCGGCTAGCACGCCCACCAAAATGACTTGAAGACTCCGCATATCGTAAATGCGAGCAGGCCATCGTTGCCTCGCCAGAGTGATAGCCAATTCCTCAAGCGAAGCATGTTGATGAGATCTCGGCGGTCGCCTGCGCGTCGCCAACGCCGTGCCGGTCAGCGTTAATTTAATCGTGCACACAGCATCGAGGCTATGGTCAGTCTGGGCGGGGTGAAGCAGTATAGAAAGCAGCAGCGTATCCAATATGGGATGATCAAATCGAATCCCCGTCGTGCTTCCTGCACCGACAGGCATTTCATATCGAAGGCAGCGTTATGGGGCCACCAACAGAATCCTGAGAAAAGTTAAAGAAGTCGGCGAGCACTATCTCAGCCGAGCGGGTGAGACGCTCACCATTTCGTCCGTGATCCCGTGTATTCGTGTCGCTGAAGCCGGTATCAGCTCGACCGGGATTCACCATGCGGTCGAATACTTCCGGAGACTAATCGACCGTTGAGGATCCGGATGCCTGCGATCTGAACGATTGCATCGCCCTGCGATGGCTTTAGGCCCGTAGTTCAAGATCAAAAACCGTGAGGGGTAGCGATTTGAATGGGTTGTTCGAGTAACGGCGAAGATGATCGGGCATCAAACAGACTGAAATCGTAAACTCGGGTCGAACGACTCTAGATCGGGAGAGCACTCGTGCTTCAGACTTTCATCTGCGGGTTTCTCAGAGGGCTTAATGTCACCACATAGCCTTCGCAGTCGCCGTTCTCGGTAAGAATGAGCGACATGCGGCATCGTAGTCGCTCGAAGGGCAGGATTTGACCGCTCGCAAGCAAATTCCAAAATAGAGCGTTGGATCCAGATCTGCAGCTTTACGTCTTTGGCTCGGCAAGGGCCTCGTGCAGCTGACTCTTTAAGAAGTTGCGTCAGGCTGCGCCCTAAACCCAACGACATATCGTCCCCGAGCAGTAACTGCGTTGCGTCGTTGAACAGGACAATCGGTGCGACAGGTTGCACAGGACCAAACCGTCCGCAAGATCCCGGATAATGGCTTCGAGTCGTGCCGAGAGTTGCGCCGCATGGGTTGCGGATACAGGCCATTGCCTTGTGGGTCTCGCGTCGGCTGCGGGCTAACTCCTGACTGATGGTAACGACGGCGTCGGACACAGGTGTGAGCACGGAAGATCGTATGGGCTCGATCGTTGGATGGATGCCGCTATGGGCTGCGTGATGGACTTGCTCAGCGAGTTGCCGAAGCGGATCAAACACGGATCGTCGCAGCCAGAGATTTATGAACACAGCGCCCGCAACGATCAGGGCCGCCTGCCCAAGCAGTAGCCAGGGCCAGGTTGTGTGGGGCGCAATACCCGTGTAAAGCACCAGTGCAGTGGCCACTGGACCCATGAGAACGATTACTGTCCCGATGGTAATTACCCGTGGGGCCGATGGAGTTGACTGAAGTTTGTTCATTTTGTGAAAGCTGGCTTGGGCTTACGAACCCGGTGAGTCCGCTCAAAACTCGAACAAAAAGTAAAATGTCGGCTCAGGTTTACACCTCAAGATAAAACGCTCGCGCATTGCTCTCTCTCACTGAATCCTCGAAGGCCGCACTGCCCGACGTCGATCCCGTTGCTCAACAGCACAGTCAGGCGGTCAGCGCCAAGCTCCGTGAGATGCTTGGGGCATCGGGCGGCACGTTGCCATTCGATAAGTATATGGAACACGTTTTGTACGCGCCCGGGCTTGGCTATTACGCGGCTGGCGCAACAAAGCTGGGCGCTTCGGGGGACTTCTTGACAGCTCCTGAGACGGGCAAATTATTCGCAGAATGTCTTGCGGACGAAGTGGCAGGCATGCTTTCGGTGATGCCACATGCAGCAATCATTGAATTTGGCGCAGGCTCAGGCCGGCTCGCAGAGACCCTGATTTGCACGTTGGCGCGTCTGGGTACCCTGCCGACCCGGTATGTAATGGTGGAGGTCAGCCCCGACCTTCGCGAGCGTCAGAAGCAGACATTGGCTGCTGTTGCTCGAGAGACGGGCGTGGCTATCGAGTGGCATGCCACGATGCCTTCGGAAGAAGTTGAGGCGGTCGTGATCGCTAACGAAGTGCTCGATGCATTCCCCGCAACGCGTTTTCGTGTTGAAAAAGAGGGCGTCCGCCTCGCCAGCGTGCGCGCCGAGGGGGAAAGTTTTGCATGGGATTGGTCATCACCCGTAATTGATGAGGGGCGTGAATTCGAGATTGCACAGCAGTTTTCGTTGGTCGAAGGGTACGAGACCGAACACAACCCGCGCGCAAGTGCCTGGATTCGCACGCTCGGAGACGTTCTCTCACGGGGCGTTCTGCTGATTATCGATTACGGTTATCCGGAACACGAGTATTTTCTTCCGGATCGGTCGGCAGGCACCTTACGGTGTCATTACCGACATCACGCTCATAATGATCCTTTTATCTTGCTGGGCATTCAGGATATGACCTGCCATGTTAACTTTTCCGAGATCGCGAAAGCCGGCCGCGAAAGCGGGTTTGAGGTACTCGGTTACACCAGTCAGGAGGCTTATCTGCTTGCCTTGGGTTTGCTTGATAAAGCAGCGAGCCTGTCGGTCGATGACCATCGAGCACAATTAGCGCTGGCCTCGGAGGTTAAACGTCTGGTATTGCCGTCCCAAATGGGGGAAGCATTTAAAGTGCTTGGCCTCGGCAAGAATTGGCCTGTAGACCTTCGCGGCTTTGCTATGCGTGACAGGAGTCATAGCCTATGATCGATGCCGTTCAGGCCGTCTGGCTTGCAGCGATTCAGGGTTTAACGGAATTCCTTCCGATTTCGAGCTCGGCGCATCTCATTTTGATGCCGCGACTGTTCGACTGGCCGGATCAAGGTATCGCCTTCGATGTGGCGGTCCACCTCGGCACGCTTTTGGCCATTGTCGGGTACCTAAGGAAGGACCTGTTCGCCATCATTGGAGGCTGGTTTTCGCAATGGGGAATGGCCGGTGCCACATCGCAGAGTAAGCTCGGTTGGTTGCTCATCATTGCAACGATACCGGCGATCGTTGCTGGGTTGCTGATCAGCAAGCTGGCTGGAACAACGCTTAGGGATCCGCTCGTGATCGCGGTTGCAACAGTTGCTTTTGCACTGCTGCTGTGGTGGGTTGATCACCGCAGTAAACGCTTGAGGACAATTGACGATCTGACAGCAAAAGATGCGATTTTGATCGGCCTTTTTCAAGTCCTCGCGCTTGTGCCTGGGACTTCTCGATCGGGGATCACCATGACCGCGGGTCTTATGTTGGGCCTTTCGCGTAAGGCGGCCGCGCGGTTCTCATTTTTGATGGCGGTTCCCATCATCGGTGCCGCGGGTTGTCTTAAGGGCGTTGATCTCTTGAGGGATCCGGAACTCTGGCAGCCTGGGATGTTTATCCTCGGCGTCGCGGTTGCTTTTGTCACCGCTTGGGTTGTTGTCGCGCTGTTCATTCGGTTTGTAGAACGGGTCGGAATGCTTCCATTCGTGCTTTATCGCTTGGCGCTGGGTGTCGCTCTGCTCCTGTTGTTTTGGTAGGGCCGTTAAGCACAGCGGGTCATTTGCGTCGATTTTGTACCTGCGCGATGGCTTGCATGCGCCGGTCGAAGACGAAACGTTTTTTTGCCTCGGCATTGAGCGGGCTTTCGGCGAGCGCGCGAAGATCCACTGACCGCGCGGCCTCGAGGTATGTTTCGAGGAGTGGATCCGAGGGATAGTCAATCGAAGTTCCCTCGCGACGCCCTTGCGCATCCGCATGGCAAGCCAGAATAAAGGGTCGAATCCGGTCAGGTCGACGAAATCCGTCCAGCCGGTTCAGGAGTTCTAAGATTGTTTCCGGTCGAAGCTCTTCGAGTCGATGCATCAACAAATGCTCGGCCGTCACCATGCAAGCGAGATCTCGATACTCGGTGGGAACCCGAAGTCGATCGCAAAGATTCCTCACGAGGCTGACCCCGCGTCGCTCATGGCCGTGGTGCTTTGGCCACTCAGCTGGCGGTGTGGCGCTTTTCCCGAGGTCATGAACTAGGGCAGCGAAACGAACGCGGGCATCCCGCGTCAGCACCGAAGCGGCGTCAACCGCCATCATCGTATGTTGGTAAACGTCGCCTTCAGGATGAAAGTCGGCGCGTTGTGGAACCCCCTTCAATGCATTGAGCTCTGGGAAGACCTCGCCTAAGCCATTGCAGCGATCCAGTACGGAAAAAAATTCTACGGGCGAGTGCTCGTTCAGTGCCGTTAAGGTTTCTTGCCATACCCGCTCGGGAGTGAGGGCCTGCAACTCTCCGGACGCACTGATTTGCTTCATCAGATCGAGAGTCTCCGGCGCGACCGTAAAACCGCGGTGTTGGTAGCGCGCTGCGAAGCGGGCAACCCGAAGTACGCGAAGGGGGTCTTCGCCAAATGCGGGCGAGACGTGACGCAGGATTTTGGCCTTAAGATCCCGGACTCCGCCGTGCGGGTCTACAAGATTTCCGTCGGCATCTTGCGCCATCGCGTTGATAGTGAGATCACGTCGGGAAAGATCCTCTTCTAGAGTGACATCGGATCCCGTCTCGGTTTCAAACCCTCGATATCCTGGAGCGATCTTTCGTTCACGCCGGGCCAAGGCATACTCTTCTTTGCTCGTGGGGTGCAAAAAGACAGGAAAGTCCCTGCCGACGGGAATGAAACCCTGTTTAATCATTTCTTCTGGGCTTGTGCCGATCACGACCCAGTCTCGATCGCCCGCCTCAACCCCGAGCAGGCCATCACGCACTGCACCTCCAACGAGATAGCGTTTACTCTTGTGTTCTAGGTCCACGACTAAACTAATTGCTATGCGTAGGCGGATAAAAGCGATTCATCCCTCGACCGGCTATTCTGAACGATTTACGTTTCTGCTGGTGAATGATTGCTTATTCGCGGATGGCCTTTCTTAGGATATTCATGGATCTCATTTTTATACAACCCGCGACGCGTCAACTTCTTCGCGTCACCATCGTCTTGGTCGCCCTCTTGCTCACCGGGTGTCAGAACATCAGGTACTACTCGCAGGCCATTTCGGGTCAGGCTTCACTGCTTTGGAATAGTCGAGCGATCGATCAGGTGCTGGCGGATTCAGGGACGACACCAGAATTACGTGCTCGTCTTGAATTGGTACAAAAGATCAGGGCCTTTGCTGTCGACGAACTCGATCTACCCGAGAGCGGGAGCTACTACCGCTACACCGATATTGGCCGAGATTTCGTTTTGTGGAGCGTCGTTGCTGCTCAGGAGTTTTCGGTTGCACCTGAACTTTTTTGTTTTCCCATCGTTGGGTGTGTGTCCTATCACGGATACTTTGATCCGGTTCGCGCGCAAGAGGAGGCGACTACACTTCGCGCTAAAGGGCTTGATGTTTCGGTGGGTCCGGTGTCGGCCTATTCAACCCTCGGATGGTTTCCTGATCCTATTTTAAGCTCGGTTCTTCGCTACCCGGACGCGGAGCTTGCCGGTCTGATTTTCCATGAGCTCTCCCATGAGCGGGTCTACATAAAAGACGACACCACCTTTAACGAATCATTCGCAAGTTTTGTGGAGCAGGTTGGTGTTTCAAAATGGCTGAGCGCAATGGGCCGTAAGGAAGAGCTCAAGGAATATCAAAAACGACTCGAGCAGAGAACCCGCCTGATTAGGCTTATCAGCGCTACCCGGGGGCAGCTTGCAAAGCTTTATGCGGAAGATCTCTCTGCGAAGGTAAAACGCCAGAAAAAAAAGCAAATACTTGATGAGCTAAGAGACGAGTATGTCGCTCTGCGCGATCGAGGTCAGGCGCCTAACTGGGGAAGATGGTTTGATCAGGATCTAAACAATGCGAAGCTGGCCGCTGTGGGTACGTATCATGACCAGACGGGATTTTTTGAAGATCTCTTTCAGCAGGCGAACAAGGACTTCAGTGCTTTCTATCGCCTCGTCGAGGTGCAATAATGCCAAAGCGACGATGCAGACAAGCCTGAGGTGAAATGACGCTATTGTCACAAACCTTTGTCCACAAAAATGATAGTATCGGCAGGAAAAGTCATTTACACCGGCAAGGCGTTCTTCGGCCGGTGGGAATTGAAAGCGATTGATACGGAAGAGTCAAAGGAGCCTCTCATGAAAAAAATTATTATCGCGATGTGTGGTTTTGTGCTGATGGCGAGCCAGTCATTCTTTAGCGCAAACGCGGCCTGGAATCCGGACAAAAAAGAAAAAACGGATGATCAGGCGGTTGAGCAAACGATTGCGGCGTTCCTGGAGAAAGATCCCGGCATGCAAAAGTTTATCGACGAAGCGCACGGTTACGTCGTGTTTCCGAAGATCTATAAGGGAGCGATAGGCGTAGGTGGAGCGTATGGTGCAGGTCAGGTGTTTGAGGGCGGTAAGTACATCGGTAACGCGACCCTCGCGCAGTTGACTTATGGCCTTCAGTTAGGCGGTCAGGCCTATGCTGAGATCATCTTCTTTGGCGATGAAGACGCTCTTGAACGCTTTAAAGCGGAGAAACTCGAGTTCAGCGCCCAAGCCTCGGCCGTGGCGGCAGATGCAGGGGCAGCAGCAACAGCCGCTTACGAAGGCGGTGTCGCGGTCTTTACGCTTGCGATAGGGGGCTTAATGTACGAGGCATCCATCGGCGGACAGAAGTTTGAGTTTGAGCCTGCCGAGTAGGCGCGGGCTTACGAAATACTCCAACCGCTTGTGTGTGGCTCGAGGTGTTGAGCCACACACCATCAGGCACAGCTTTTTATTCGCTACTGCCGTAGTCTCTCCGATAGGCTTCAAGCGCCGGCAAGAAGTCCGATAGCGTCGGGTGACTCTCTAAAAACGCAAGCAGCGTTTGAAAGCGTGCCAGCGCATGCACCCGAAGGCCAAATTCCCGGGTCACTGATTGAATAGCCGACTCACCGGTGTCGTTCACGACCTCCTCCCGGTCGAGCGCGATCATCACCGCAACTGGGTTTGCGCCCGACTGCTGGATCAGATCGACGGATTCGCGGGCTGATGTGCCCGCGGTGATGACGTCGTCGATGATGACGATATCGCCGCTCAGCGGTGCGCCAACGAGCTGTCCGCCCTCACCGTGATCTTTGACTTCCTTGCGATTGAACGCGTAGGGCACATCGCGATCGTGTCGATGGAACAGTGATGCGGCGGTCGCCGCCGCGAGTGGGATGCCTTTGTAGGCGGGCCCAAAAAGCATGAAGGGATCGTGCTCACGATGATTGAGCGCGTCAGCGTAAAAATCAGCGAGACGCCCAAGCGTCTTGCCGCTATTGAATAAACCGGCGTTGAAGAAATAGGGGCTGACCCTTCCGGATTTGAGGGTAAACTCGCCGAAGCGAAGCACACCGGTCTCGAGTGCGAAATTCAAAAACGCAAACTCGTTTTGGGTGTCGTAATTCATCTACGCCGTATCAGCTGAGATTGGGTCAATGCGCATCATAACCGTAAACGTAAACGGCATCCGCTCAGCCGCGCGTAAAGGTTTCTTTGAATGGCTGCAACAGCAGCAGGCTGACTTTGTGTGTCTTCAGGAAACCCGAATACAGCCGTCGCAACGTGAGGACGCCATGTTTTCGCCGGCGGGGTATGAGACTCGGTATGTGGACGCCGAGCGTCCTGGCTACAGTGGCGTTGCTTTGTTTTGTCGAAAAAAGCCGGATCGAATTATCGAAGGGGTGGGCTGGCCTGACTTCGATAGCGAAGGGCGCTGGGTGCAGGCCGATTATGGCCGCCTGAGCGTGGTGTCCCTTTACCTGCCCTCAGGCTCCAGCCGAGAGGACCGACAGGTTTTTAAATACGAGCTTATGGATCGTTTTAAGCCGCTGCTCAAAAAATGGGCTTCCAGCGGCCGGGAATTCATCATCTGCGGCGATATCAACATTGCCCACAAAGAGATTGATCTAAAAAACTGGCGTTCCAACCAGAAAAACTCAGGCTTTCTTCCCGAGGAACGGGCTTGGATGGACTGGTGGTTCAGCGACGGCGGTATGGTTGACGTCTTCCGCGAGATCGAGCCCGGCCCGGACCAATTTACCTGGTGGTCGAACCGAGGACAGGCGTGGGCAAAGAACGTCGGATGGCGTATCGACTATCAGATTGCGACGCCGCAGATTGCTAAGCGCGCATACGCCGTTGAGATTTTTAAGGAGGCTCGGTTTTCTGATCACGCGCCCCTCATCATTGACTATCGAGTGAGTGATCGATGGTTGCGCTCGCAGGGTTGAGCACGGCCGTGTGATTGACGAATCAGCCGGATGAACGATTCAGGAAACGATTTAGGAAAGGTTCAGAGCGGGGCGCCTACGCTTCGACAAGCTTTTGCGGTCTATCAGGACTGGCGGATGCTGCGTCTTGCGCTATTGGGCCTTATCAGCGGGTTCCCCTGGGTGTTGATTGGGAGCGCGTTGAGTCTTTGGCTAAAAGAAGAAGGGCTAAGTCGGACCACCATTGGATGGGCAGGGTTAATTTTTACGGTCTACGCTTTTAATTTTCTCTGGGCACCTCTGGTCGATCGCATTCAGATCCCATTCCTATCAAAGCGTCTGGGTCATCGCCGGGCTTGGATCGTTACCCTGCAGGTGATCATCCTTGCGAGCCTTTGTGTTTGGAGCGTTTCTGACCCGTCGGCCAATTTGAAAGGCGTGATTCTTGTTGGACTCGTTATCGCCATTGCCTCGGCCACGCAAGACATCACTATTGATGCATTGCGAATCGAGCAGATCGGCCGTCGCGAAAGTAACGTCATGGCGGCGGGTGCGGCGGTTGCGGTGATGGGCTGGTGGACGGGCTACAAGCTGGGAGGGGTTGCGGCGCTTTCGGTGGCGCAGTCCTTTCAGGACGCCGGCGTAGTCGATTACTGGCAAGCCACGTTTTTAGTCCTAGGGTTGGTTGTGGTCGCCTGTAATGTGGGATTGCTTTTCGTTCCCGAGCCGCGGCCCTCCGAGCGGGAGGCCGTCGAGAGAAACGAGCAGAATCAATTTCGAAACGCAGGACCCTTGTCGGCAGTGCTTTCGTGGCTTGGCACCACGCTATTTACTCCTCTTGCGAGTTTCTTTCGAAAGAACGGCTTTGCAATAGCGCTTGCCATCTTGGGCTTTGTGTTTCTTTTTAAGATTGGTGAAGCGTTTTAGGGCGCATGTCTATCGTCTTCTATAAAGAGATTGGATTTTCCAAAACCGATATCGCGCTCTATTCGAAAGGATTGGGCTGGATTACGACCGTTATCTTTACGTTAGTCGGCAGCCTTTTCGCTGTTCGCGTCGGCCTGATTAGAGCGATGTTTTTGACGGGAATCCTGATGGCGCTGACAAATCTGCTGTTCTCTTTCTAGCGTGGTCGGGAAAGTCCGAACTGTTCTTTGCCTTCGCGGTGGTTATGGACGATCTCACAGGAGCCTTCGCTACTGTGGTGTTTATCGCTTTTATCTCAATGCTTGTGGACCGGACCTACACCGCAACGCAGTACGCCCTCTTGGCTTCGATCGGGACTGCGGGCAGAACCCTATTTGCCTCCTGGTCCGGGGCGATGGTGGACTGGCTTGACGGGGATTGGGGTCTTTTTCGTGATTACGGCGCTGATGGTTTTGCCGTCGCTCTTGTGTCTCTGGGCAATTCGCCACCAGCTGGCCTCCTGCTGGCAGGGGCGAGGGTGCAAATCTTCAATAAATCATCCGATACGGCGTCTTAAGATAGGTTATGCACAAGGTATAATCCGCGGTCGCTTCGCCTGGGGCGAGCAGCAAATCCCCTAAAACGCGGAATACGATCATGCCGATCTACGAGTACGTCTGCAGTAAGTGCAATCATCATCTCGAGGCGCTTCAGAAGCTCTCTGATGAGCCCCTGGTATTTTGTCCCGAGTGCGGGGAAGCCACGCTTCGCAAGCAGGTATCTGCAGCCGCCTTCCGACTGAAGGGAACCGGCTGGTACGAGACCGACTTCAAGAATTCCGGCAAAAACAAGACAAGCGGGGACTCAGGCGATAAGGGCGCCTCGTCAGGCACTTCGACCTCTGGATCCTCCAGCGCAACGAAAGACGCGCCTGCTGCATCCAAGACCTCTTCCGAGTCTAAAACATCGTCTGAAAAGCCGAGCACATCCTCGACCAGCTCTTCTGCGTCCAAGCCGGCCTAATCGCCGGCGCTTAGATTTTTTCTCAGAGGTGCATTTTGACGATTGAGCTTCGAAATACGCTCTGCGGCGAATTGACCGCGGCAGCGGTTGATCAGGAGGTGCGGCTGTGCGGTTGGGTACAGCGGCGCCGAGATCACGGCGGCGTCATTTTTATCGATCTTCGGGATCGAAGCGGAATGGTGCAGGTTGTGTTCGATCCGGATCGAGCAGAGCAGTTTGCACTGGCGGAAACTGTAAGGAACGAGTATGTCCTTCAAATCTCCGGTCGAGTCCGTTCGCGACCCGACGGTACGCGCAATGCGGATTTGCCGACCGGCGAGATCGAGGTATTGGGACTGGAGCTGGTTGTGCTTAACAGCTCTGAGCCTCTGCCGTTCCAGATCGACGACCCGGATACCAGCGAGGCCGTCCGGCTTCGCTACCGTTACTTAGATCTTCGTAGCGAGCGAATGCAGCGAAACCTGCGACTTCGCCATCAATTTATCCGTGCGGTTCGACAATATCTCGACCAACGCGATTTTGTGGAGATGGAGACGCCTGTCCTGACGCGATCCACGCCTGAGGGGGCTCGGGATTATCTGGTGCCGAGTCGTGTACACCCGGGGCAGTTTTTCGCATTACCGCAGTCACCCCAGCTCTTTAAGCAACTTCTGATGATTTCCGGTTTCGAGCGCTACTACCAGATCGCACGCTGCTTTCGCGACGAGGATCTGCGAGCGGATCGACAGCCGGAATTCACCCAGCTGGATATTGAGATGTCGTTTATCGACGAGAGCGCCATCATCGAATTGATGGAAGGGATGATTCGAACTGTTTTCGCCGAGACACTGTCAATTAACTTGCCCGATCCGTTTCCGCGTCTGACGTATGCGGAGGCTGTCCGGCGGTTTGGTACCGACCGGCCGGATCTTCGAATTCCGCTCGAACTGGTGGATGTCGCCGATCTCATGCAGGACGTGGAGTTCAAGGTCTTCTCAACGCCAGCACGCTCCAACGGCTGCCGCGTTGCGGTTCTTCGGGTTCCCGGCGGCGCTGCTCTGAGTCGGCAGCAAATAGACGGCTACACCGATCTGGTTAAACAGTTCGGCGCGGGCGGTCTGGCATATATCAAGGTAAATCAGATCGATCAGGGTCCGGAAGGTTTGCAGTCGCCCATTCTCAAATTTATGCCTGAGGCAGTCGTCCAGGAGGTTTTGAATCGGTGTGGCGCGACAGATGGCGACATTTTGTTCTTCGGGGCGGATCGTACCCGGGTGGTGAATGATGCGCTGAGCGCACTTCGAATTCGCCTCGGGCATGATCTGGGTCTGGTGGAAGACGGTTGGCAGCCGATGTGGGTTGTTGAGTTTCCGTTACTTGAAGAGGACCCGGAGGCCGGGCGGTGGGTGTCCCTACATCATCCCTTCACGGCCCCTCATCCCGATGACCTGAGCGCCATGGCCACTGATCCGGGCAACGTGAGATCGCGTGCGTATGACATGGTTCTGAATGGGACCGAGATCGGCGGCGGGTCGATCCGAATTCATCAAAGCGAGGTGCAGCAGCAGGTTTTCTCTGCCTTGGGTTTTGACGAGCAGGAAGCGAAAGCGCGTTTTGGATTCCTGTTGGATGCGCTTCGTTTTGGGGCTCCGCCTCACGGCGGAATCGCTTTTGGCATCGACCGCATTGTATCGATGGTTGCCGGTGAGGATTCCATTCGCGACGTTATCGCCTTTCCCAAAACGCAGAGGGCCTCCTGCCTTCTGACCGAAGCACCGGGCGATGTCGATCTGGAGCAACTCCGCGAGCTGGGCTTGCGAGTGAACAAAACGCAGGATCCGGGAGAGAAGAAAGCGGGGTGAGATACGACACTTTGGTGCCGAACGGGAATCGTAAGCGTCCCGAGTCGGTACTTGTCATCGTCTATACGCCCGACCAGAAAACACTGTTGCTCCGACGGGCGGGCAACCCGTTCTGGCAATCCGTGACCGGAAGTCTTCTGTGGGACGAAGAGCATCCCGAGACGGCTGCGCGGCGCGAGGTGGAAGAGGAGACCGGCATCGTATCAACATCAGGTTGGCGTGATTGGCGCATCGCTCGCTCTTTTATGATTCTGCCGGACTATCGTTATCGATACGGCCCCGGCATTACCACAATCGCGAACATGTTTTTCTCTTGAGCTGCCCGAGATTCGCGATGTGCAGTTAAACCCCAGGAGCATACCGCCGGTGAATGGATCGCGATGGATGATGCTCTTCAGAGACTCTGGTCATGGACGAATCGCACCGCGCTCACACAGCTCATGCGAGAACTGGTGTAATTGCGGAAGACCATTTAAAGACACAAATTTGAGCATCGATACGAAGGATTCCTATGGCAGGACACAGTAAATGGGCCAACATCAAATTTCGTAAAGCGGCACAGGATGCAAAACGCGGCAAGCTCTTCACGAAATTGATTCGAGAAATTACCGTAGCAGCTCGGGCTGGAGGGGAGACAGCGCTTCAATCCACGCCTTCGCACCGCCATCGATAAGGCGCTCGGGGCCAATATGACTCGAGATACGGTAGATCGAGCGATCAAGCGAGGTACGGGTGAGCTTGAGGTGTCTCCTATGAAGAGATTCGCTATGAAGGTTACGCCTCGGGCGGGGTTGCTGTGCTGGTGGATACCATGACGGATAACCGCAACCGCACGGTGGGGGAGGTGCGTCACATATTCAGCAAACACGGGGCAATCTTGGAACCGATGGATCGGTTGCCTATCTATTCAGCAAAACGGGTCTTTTGTCTTTGCGCCCGGCGTGGATGAAGAGAAGGTGATGGAGGTATCGGTGAGCGCGGGCGCTGACGATGTCGAAACCGCCGATGATGGATCGATCGAGGTAATGACTGCGCCTGAGCAATTTGATGATGTACATGCCGCGCTCATTGAGGCCAGGCTTGCTCCGGAAGTCGCCGAGGTGGTGCAGCGGCCATCGAATGAGACGCCTGTCGTCGGTGAGGATGCGGAGAAGGTCATGAGACTTATCGATGCGCTTGAGGAGCTAGATGACGTGCAGGAGGTATTCACGAACGCAAGTTTTGACGAGGAGTCGCTGGCGCAGACTGAGGCCAAGAGCAGACATGGCGCAAAGGCGATTCGGGCAATTGGTATCGACCCCGGTTCTCGGGTTACCGGAATCGGGGTGGTTGAGACGCAAGGTCAGACGCCAAGCATATTCATAGCGAGAGTGTTCGGCTCGGCTCGGGGCTGGCCACGCGCCTCGTGGCGATCTACGAGCGTATCCAGGAAATCGTCAGGTTCATAAGCCTCAGGTTGGTGCGATTGAAAAAGTATTTCGGCATCCAATCCGCAATCTGCTTTGGTGCTGGGCCAAGCTCGAGGCAGTGCGCTCCTCGCGCTCGCCCAAAAGACCTCGAAACCAGCGAGTACAGCGCGCTTGAGATAAAACGCGCTGTGACTGGGACGGGCCGAGCAAGCAAAGAGCAGGTTCAGCACATGGTGAGAATCCTGCTGGGCTGAATCGCAGACCGCCACAGGACGCAGCCGATGCTTTGGCCTGCGCAATCTGCCATTTGCATATTTCCAGGGCCAGCGTGAGGGATTACCGCTTGCTTCGGTAAAATCAAGACCTCGCAGCCGAGCTCGACGATGATTGGTCATATCAGCGGAATACTGGTTCACAAGCAGCCCTCAACTAATGGTGGACGTTGCAGGTGTTGCCTACGAGCTCGAGGCACCAATGACGTCTTTTACAACCTGCCCGCCATCGGCGAAAGGTGGCCCTGTTCACTCATCTCGCCATTCGTGATGACGCTCATCTTCTGTACGGCTTTTCAGATGTACAACAGCGAGATCTGTTCCGAATCTTATTGAAGGTGAGCGGTGTGGGTCCTCGCGTGGGGCTTGCGATTCTTTCGGGCTTAACCACAGACGAGCTTGTGACCTGCGTCAGTGGGGGTGATCTTGCGCAGCTCACGAGAGTCCCAGGAATTGGGCGTAAGACTGCTGAGCGACTATTGATTGAATTGCGAGACCGACTCAAGACCGCCGTATCCCAAGATACGGTGATATCCAATACCAAGAGCCCGGTGCAGGACGCGGTGAGTGCGTTGCTGACCTTGGGTTATAAAGAGAGCGAAGCGTCCAAAGCCGTAAGGTCGGTCGAGGGTGCTGAACAATGCTCAGTCGAAGCCCTTATTAAGGAAGCGCTGCGGGGATTATCTCAGGGGGCGTCATGAGCGAGCACGATCCAGTGATTGATCCGTCGGATGCGCTTGACTCGGGATCAGAGAAAGCCATTGATCGCAGTCTGCGTCCGATCGCTTTGGATGATTTTATCGGCCAGGCAAAGGTTCGCGAGCAGCTTGGAATCTTTATTGAGGCCGCAAAGGGTCGCTCGGAGGCGCTCGATCATGTGCTCGTCTTTGGGCCGCCGGGCCTTGGAAAGACAACCCTGGCACATATTCTGGCCAACGAGATGGGCGCGAACCTGCGCCAAACCTCAGGCCCCGTGCTTGAGAAAGCTGGCGATCTGGCTGCGATCCTGACAAATCTAGAGGCTCACGATGTGTTGTTCGTGGATGAAATTCATCGATTGAGCCCGGCGGTAGAGGAAATTCTGTATCCCGCTCTAGAAGATTACGAGCTGGACATCATGATTGGAGAAGGCCCGGCCGCGCGCTCCATCAAGCTCAATCTGCCGCCGTTTACCCTGGTCGGCGCCACCACCCGAGCCGGCTTACTGACCTCGCCGCTTCGCGATCGTTTCGGGATTGTGCAGCGTTTGGAGTTCTACAATAGCGATGAATTAGCCCTGATCGTGGGCCGCTCTGCGCGAATTCTCGGATTAAAAAGCGAGCCCGCCGGGATAGAGGCTATTGCCAAGAGAAGTCGTGGGACCCCTCGGATTGCCAATAGACTGCTTCGCCGGGTGCGCGATTTTGCGGAGGTGCGATCAAACGGTGTTGTATCGGGTGGGATTGCTAATGAGGCGTTAGATTTACTCGAGGTTGATGGATTTGGTCTGGATGCCCTTGACCGTCGCCTGCTGTTGGCGGTGATGGAGAAATTTGACGGCGGACCGGTGGGCGTTGAAAGCTTGGCTGCCGCCATCGGTGAGGAGCGTGGAACGCTTGAGGACGTCGTTGAGCCCTACCTGATTCAATCCGGGTTTTTAATGCGGACGCCTCGCGGGCGTACAGCCACCTCGGCAGCCTATCGACATTTTGGACTGAAGGCGCCAAAGGATCTCCGGCCACAAGCAGGCCTCTTCAATGATGCAGACTGATGTGCGTCGCCACGAAAAGGGCAGGAAATGCTCACATCGGTGACAGCACGGGTACGCGTCCGTTGAGGTACTGTCCATCCGGGACATCTTGATGACCATGGCAGCGGATGGACAACCGGCGCCATTTGTTTGGCTAATCCGCGTGTATTACGAGGATACCGATGCGGGTGGAATTGTCTATTACGCGAACTATCTTAAATTTATGGAGCGCGCGCGCACGGAGTGGCTGCGGGCAATGGGTGTGGATCTGCATGAATGGGCGGTTCAAACGGGTAAGGGCTTTGTCGTACGCTCTGCCCAGCTTGATTTTGCGAAACCGGCCCACCTCGGTGACATGCTGGAGGTGTCGGTAGAGCCGACGATACAAAAAAAAGCCAGCATCACGGTAGTGCAGCGTGTCAGCAAGGATGGCGAGATACTTTGTCAGGGAAGCATTCGGCTTGCAGTTGTCGAGCTGAAGACGATGCGGCCTTGCGGCCTTCCGGAATTCATGATCTGAGAGAAACGAATTGATGAACGAAACCTTGAAAATCGCGGTCAACAATGATTCGTTGTCGATCCTTGAGTTGATCTTAAATGCCAGCCTTTTGGTTCAACTGGTAATGCTGACGCTGGTGGCCGCCTCGCTGGTGTCATGGACCGTCATCTTTACCAAGTCGATTGCCCTGAAGAAACTTCGAAAAGAAGCGGATGATTTTGAGGCGGATTTTTGGTCTGGCGGCGAGCTTAATGGGCTTTACCGGCGCTGCACGGAGACCGGCGAGGAGTCGGTCGGCATGACGGCAATTTTTGTAGCGGGGTACCGGGAATACAGTCGCCTGGCCGGTAATGCGTCGATCGAACGGACTGATCTTGTAGAGGGCGTGCAGCGGGCGATGCGGGTCGCGACAAGTCGTGAGGTTGAATCACTGGAGTCCCGCTTACCCTTCTTGGCCACGGTCGGATCGACGAGTCCCTATGTGGGCCTATTCGGGACTGTCTGGGGCATCATGAATTCGTTTCGCTCCCTGGGCGCCCTGCAAAGCGTCTCCATAGCTACCGTTGCGCCGGGCATATCAGAGGCTCTTATTGCGACTGCGATGGGCCTCTTTGCGGCAATCCCAGCCGTGATCGGCTACAACCGATTTTCGGCTGCAGCGGAATCACTCATTGCCCGCTACGATGTATTCGTAGAGGAATTCGCGAGCATTGTGAATCGTCAGGCGGTGAGCGGGCGACGGCATACCTAAGGCCCTGATGATGCGTACCCGACGTTCAAAACGCCAGATGAGCGAAATCAACGTGGTGCCTTACATCGACGTGATGCTCGTGCTGTTGGTGATCTTTATGGTTACGGCCCCTCTTCTGATGGAGGGCGTAAACGTGGAATTGCCCCAAGCAAGTGCGAAAGCAGTCTCTGAAAAGAGCACCGAGCCTTTTGTTGTTCATATCGACGCGAAAGAGCAGTACTTCATTAACGATGATCCGGAGCCTATCCAGTCCATCCAGGAAATCCGCATCAAAGCGGATATTGTTCGCCGCAACAGTCCCGAAACGGAATTTCTGGTTCGCGCGGACAAAAGCGTCCGCTACGACGCCGTGGTCCAGGCTATGGTGCTGCTGCAGCAGGCTGGGATTGATGGCGTGGGACTCGTCACGGACTCCTTGGATAACTGATCGGACGTGCCCCGCCGCCCCGAAAAGGCGCCCGGCCGATACGGGCCTTTGTTTACGCTGTTCTGATTCACGTGGCCTTCGGCGCCATGTTGGGCGTCACTCTTTGGGTTCAACCCCGAACATTGAAGCCGATTGAGGGCAAGCCCGTTCAGGCAAAAGCGATTGACCTTGCAGCGATTGAGCGGGAAAAGCAACGGATCGCGGCAGAAAAGAAAAAGGCAGAAGACGAAAAGAAGCGAAAGGAAGCCGAAAAGAAGAAAAAGAAGAAAGAAGAGCAGGAGCGTAAACGAAAAGAAGAACAAAAGAAGAAAAAGCTGAGGAAGAGAAAAAGCGTAAAGAAGAGGAGAAGAAAAGAAGGCCGCGGAAGAAGAGAAGAAGCGAAAAGAGGAGGAGAAGAAGAAGCAAGAAGAAGAACAAAAGCGCAAGGAAGCTGAGAAGAAAAAGAAAGAAGCGGAGGCTGAAGTGAGAAAAAGCGTAAAGAAGAGGAGAAGCAAAAAGAAGCGGAAGAAGAGAAGAAGCGGCAAGAAGAAGAACAAAAGCGCAAGGAAGCCGAAGAGGCTCAGCGCCAGCAGGACGAACAAGACGCAGTCTCAGCATTTGGCGCGGTCGCCTGGGCAATTCAGGAGCAGGTGCGAAGCAATTGGAACCCGCCCGCCGGCGATTTCAATGGCATGAGCGTTTCCTTTACTATTCGGGTAGACCGAGACGGCAATGTCACATCCGTGGCGATGAGCCGCGGCAGTGGCAACGCTCGTCTCGACGAGTCAGCGGAAAACGCGATTTATAAGGCCTCGCCTCTGCCCATCCCGAGCGAAGCCCGGTTTTATGAGTATTTGAAAGAATTCGAGTTCGTTTTCTCACCCCAAAGTTAAGTAAAACGAGTTACTTCGGTAATGAGAAAATAGAAGGAAAACCGGCTATACCTGAAAAACAAGGATCAAGATTGAACACAATGACAGCCCGGATAATCCGACATTTTGCCGCTTGGCTGCTCTTGAGCGCGGCCGCGTTCTCGCCGAACGCGTTCGCCAAACTTACGATTGAAATCACAGAAGGGGCGGGGTCAGGAATTCCTGTTGCCGCGGTGCCGTTCAAGTGGACGGGCAATGGGAGTCCACCGGAGGATATTGGTGCGATTGTCTCTGCGGATCTTTATCGCTCCGGGCGATTTGATCTTTTGCCGCCCTCCGATTTTCTCAGCCGGCCGAGCGAGGCCGCCGAGGTTCGGTACAAAGACTGGCGTCTGATAAAAGCGGAAGCCTTAATCGTCGGAAAGCTCACCAGGACGGGTGAAGATCAGTACGACGTTAGCTTTGAACTCTTGGATGTGTATCGGGAGAAGGTAAAAACGGGACTGCGCTTTTCGGTGAAAGGATCTCAACTCCGACAGGTTGCGCATCAGATTAGCGATCGAGTCTTCTATGAGATGACAGGTATTGAGGGTGCTTTTAATACCCGAATTGCCTATGTCACCATGCAGCAGAATGACACGGACCGAACCTATCAGCTCATGGTGGCCGATTCAGACGGTCATGCGCCCCAGCAAATCCTCAAAACTACGAATCTTCCTGTGCTTTCACCGTCGTGGTCGCCTAATGGCCAATGGCTGGCTTATGTTTCGTTTTCGGATGAGCAATCAGGAGCGAATGTCTGGTTACAGGATATCGCGTCTGGCCAGCGCCGGCGTGTCGCTCGAATAGATGGGTCAGCAAGTGCTCCAGCGTGGTCGCCGGACGGCCGCGCTATGGCGCTCACGATATCGTCCTCCGGTAATACCGATATTTACGTCATGCAGGTTGCCTCCGGCGAGCTCAAAAGGATTACCCGAGATCCGGCGATCGACACCGAGCCCGCTTGGTCGCCCGATGGCCGCTATTTGGTATTCACCTCGGATCGCAGCGGGCGACCGCATATCTATCGCGCTAAGGCAGATGGAACAGGCATTGAACGCCTGACGAAGGAGGGCAAGGAGAACGCCGGGGCATCTTATGATCCCAGCGGCGAGCGCTTGGTGATGGTTACCAACCGCGGTCAAGGCGCCGGCTATCAGATTGGTGTATTCTATTTGGCGACGGGTAGAACAGATGTACTGACTGACGGTACACTTGACGAATCGCCGACGTTTTCGAAGAACGGAACCATGATTCTGTATGCTACGAAGATGGGTCGGGAAGGAGTTTTAGCTGCAGTCTCGGCCGATGGCCGGGTGCGGCAGATACTTAAGCTGCATGACGGTGATGTGAGGGAACCCGCATGGTCCGTCAGTCGGTAATGAATGCAAGACGTTTAAATTAGGAGACAGATGATGATGCGTAGATTCGGAACCATTGTGTTGGTGCTGCTGCTTGGCGTTGCAATTTCGGGTTGCGCCGCCTCCAAGAAAAAAGGCGGCTCTTCGGTAGAGGTGGAAGACGCCACCATTGGAAGCACAACCGACTCCACGGCATCAGGCATCGGAACGGGTGATACGACCGCCGGTGAGATTATCGTTGTTGAAGAGGGCTCTCAAGGCGATCTCGATGATCCTCTGGGCCAGCGCGTGGTGTACTTTGATTTCGACAGCGCTAATCTGACGCCTGAGGCGCAGCGCATCGTAGAGGCCCACGCTCAGTATCTCGCGGGTAATCCAGGTATGGCCGTCGTGTTGGAAGGGCACGCTGACGAGCGGGGCACAAGGGAGTACAACCTGGCACTCGGCGAACGTCGCGCAAATTCCGTGAGTCAGATTTTTCAATCCCTGGGCGTTCCTGCAGATGCCATCCGCACTATTTCTTACGGTGAGGAGCGACCGGTCTCAATGGGTCAGGATGAGGGCGCTTGGTCTCTGAATCGTCGCGTTGAGATCCTTTACTGATCATCAAAACGTCTGAACGCTGTATCCAAACGGCTGCCGAGCGGGAGTTCGGCAGCCGTTTTTTTGTGGTGATGCTTTGAGACCGTCCCGACTATCCAAACTGCGCTGTTTGATCGTTTGCCTGACTATGCAGATAGTCTTCATGTTGCCAGGGATCGCGAAATCCATGGTTTCTGATGAGCAACTGGATGCCGCTCAACTGGGCTTTACGCGGGAAGCCCCCCGGGAAGGAGACCCTATTTTGCTAGCCCAAGCGGACGGCGAGCCTCGCACAGAGATCGCCGATGTGGTTGTCGGTTCTGGCTCCGGAAGTACGCATACCGTTGAGGAGGTGCGAGTTGAGACTGCTGTAGTGGGTACGCGTACGAAAGCGAGCCCTGCACAGCAGACCACGCTGCAGACAGCAATCGATGCCATTCGAGCGGGGTGAATTTGCATCAGCTTCGCACAGCCTGGTTGCGCTTTTACGCGATGACCCCTGCAAGCGAAATCGCAGACGAGGGCTGGTTCTGGTTGGGTGAAGCGCGCTACCGCGATCGAGCGTTTCAGGATTCTCTCAGCACGTTTAAGACGTTGCTTGAATACTTTCCAGCAGTTCTGGTATCAATGGCTCGCCTGCGCATCGGCATGAATCATTATGAACTGAAAGAGTTTGTTGAAGCCCGAAGCGTGCTCTCTTCGTTGCTTCAAGAGACTGATAACGAAGAGATCAAGATTCGTGCAGAAGGGCTCGTAAAAAATGAACGATGCGGGTGTCTGAATGTTCATTTTCGGCTGAGGGGCCAAGCCGACTTAATCGTTTCATAGCCTCTGCGAGATCTTCGAACGTAAATTTTCTGAAGCGGATTTCAGAAGAGTCGCGGTGTCTTCATCAAGCAACTTATTTTGGCGGCGCCGGAGAATCAGCAGCCGGATGCGACTCGCGAGGTCGAATTCCACACGGAACTGCTGAATATGGAGGTCCTGTTTATTCAGGGCGGCCAGAAATTCCTCGCGCTGTTTGATTGCGTGGCGCCAGATGGGTGCGTCGGCGATGATCCGCCAGACCTTTCTTCAGGATAAATGACGGTGTGGTCCGCGATCGCATCCCCGCGACTGCTCGCCAGATGGCCTTTCCCGACGCTCGAGCGGCGACGGAGGCTGCTCTGGCCTGCGGCAAGTTCCGCGATTAGTTTCATCGGGGTGAATGGTGTATCGGCCATGATAAAATTACAGGCGGTTAAGCGTGTCTTAACGTTTCTGCACCAGTATAGCGGCGCCAGCTCTTGCGCGGTACGCGTTGCAATGGCGCCTTTCTCGAGTGTTCTGCCAGCGTCAGTGATTCAGTCTTATGTTTAGCAAAGTTGCCACGAAGATTTTCGGCAGTCGCAATCAGCGGCTGCTCCGGAAGATGAGCAAGTCCGTCGAGGCTATTAACCAGCTTGAGACCGAGCTCCAGAATCTTTCCGATGAGGCGTTCTGAGCCAAGACCGACGAATTTCGTCGCCGCTCGCGGATGGCGAGACCGCTGAGGCGCTGTTGGTTGAAGCCTTTGCTGTTGTTCGTGGAGACCGCCCGCCGGGTTCTGAACATGCGCCACTTCGACGTCCAGTTGATTGGCGGTATGGTGCCCAATGAAGGCAAGATTGCCGAGATGCGAACGTGGCAAAGGCAAGACACTTGTCGCTACCTTGCCGGCTTATCTGAACGCCGTCTGCGGTCAGACGGTCCACGTGGTGACGGTGAACGACTACCTTGCTCAGCGCGACGCCGACTGGATGGGAAGATATATAACTTTCTTAGTCTCAGCGTGGGCGTGGTGTTATCGGACAAAGCCCGGAGGACAAAAGAGCCGAGATGTACGCCAGCGACATTGTCTACGGCACAAACAACGAGTACGGTTTGACTACCTTCGGGACAACATGGCATTCAGCGCTGAGGATCGCGTACAGCGATCGCTGGACTTCGCCATCGTCGATGAGGTCGACTCCATTCTTATCGATGAAGCCCGCACCCCGCTGATCATCTCCGGTCCTGCGGAAGACAGCAGCGATCTTTACGCGACGATCAATAAGATTATTCCCGCGCTTGAGCGTCAGCGGCGATTCAGGAAGATCCTAATGCGGAAGAGGAGGTGCCCGGCGATTTCAGCGTGGATGAAAAGTCGCCGGTAGCCCTCACCGAAGCGGGGCATGAAAAGCCGAGGAGCTTCTGACCAAAGCAGGTCTTCTATCGGAAGATTCGAGTCTTTATGACGTCGGCAACATCAGCCTTTGCACCACCTGTATTCGGCCCTGCGCGCCCATAGCTTATTCCAGCGGGATGTCGACTACATTGTCCGAAACGATCAGATTGTGATCATCGACGAGTTCTCCGGGCGCATGATGCCTGGTCGCCGTTGGTCAGATGGGCTGCATCAGGCGGTAGAGGCCAAAGAAGGGGTATCCATCCAGCAGGAAAATCAAACCCTCGCGTCGATCACCTTTCAGAATCTATTCCGCCTTTACGAAAAGCTCTCCGGCATGACCGGAACCGCCGACACCGAGTCGGTCGAATTTCAGCAGATTTATAGTCTTGAGGTCGTCGTGATTCCGACAAATCGCGACATGATTCGCGAAGACTTATCCGACCTTGTCTACCGAACGCAAAAAGAAAGTACGCGGCTATCCTGAAGACATAAATCCTGCCAGACCCGTCAGCAACCGGTCTTAGTGGGGACTGCCTGATCGAGACCTCGGAATATCTATCGAGTCTTTGCAAAAAGAAAAATTGACCACCAAGTACTGAACGCAAGCAGCATGGGCGCGAGGCTCAGATCGTCGCTTGCCGGAAAAGCCCGGCGCGGTGACTATTGCGACCAATATGGCTGGTCGAGGCACAGATATCGTGCTGGGAGGCAACGTTGAGATGGAGCTTGCCGCGCTGGGCGAAGAGCGCACGGCGAAAGCTGCAGAGGTCGAAAACGCCTGGCGATCACTTCACGACCAAGTTGTGGCTTCCGGGGGGCTCTATGTTTTAGGCACCGAACGAAATGAGTCGCGCCGCGTCGATAATCAATTGCGGGGCCGCTGCGGACGGCAAGGCGACCCCGGTAAAAGTCGTTTTTACCTCTCGCTCGAGGATAATCTGCTGCGCATCTTTGGCTCTGATCGGGTGGCCGGGTTGATGGAAAAACTGGGCATGGAGGAAGGCGAGGCGATCGAGCATTCCTGGGTCACTCGCGCCATTGAGAACTCCCAGAAAAAGGTCGAAGGGCGTAACTTTGATATTCGTAAACAGCTTTTGAATACGATGACGTCGCTAACGAGCAGCGCAAGGTAGTGTACGAGCAGCGCAATACGCTCATGGCTTCTGACGATATCTCAGAGACGGTGGAAATCGCGCGCGACGAGGTGGTAGACGAGCTCATTAGCGCGGGGATCCCGCCCCAAAGTCTTGAGGAGCAATGGGATATTCCGGCGGTTAAGCAGGAACTCAGCAACAACTTCGGAATCGACCTGCCGATCGAAGAGTGGTTGGCGCAAGACGACAGTCTTCATGAAGAAACGCTGCGATCCCGAATTCGTGACGAAATCGTGGGGCCTACGACCGCAAAGTGGAAAATGTCGGTGAGCCGATCATGCGCCACCTTGAAAAGGCGGTGATGTTGAAGACCCTGGACGATCACTGGAAAGATCATCTGGCGCAAATGGATCATCTACGTCAGGGTATCGGACTTCGGGGTTATGCGCAAAAGAATCCCAAGCAGGAGTACGAGCGCGAAGCCTTCGAGATGTTCTCCGCCATGCTGAATCAAGTGAAGACAGATGTAGTGGGGATCCTCTCTAAGGTAGAAGTCCAGACCCAGGCGCAAGTGACGGATCTTGAAAATCAACAGCGTCAACAGAATGAGAGCGGTCGGCAGTATCTTCATCCGAATTCTGACGCGCCTGCGCCTGCGTCGGGACCCGGACAGGGCGTGGATACGGGCTCAGCGGAATCCGGCGCAGATGGCGCTCAGCCTTTTGTGCGAAGCGGAGCGAAAGTAGGTCGCAATGAGCCTTGCCCCTGCGGGTCAGGCAAAAAGTACAAGCAGTGTCACGGCAAGCTCTAGCCTAGGCGTAGCTATCCATGGCAACTCTGAAGCGCTCGCCGCTCGCGCCAGAAAAATTCCCAAAGATGCACCCCTTATCGGGTGTTCGTCTGACCGCGTTAAAAGCCGGCATCAAGTACAAAGGGCGCGATGATCTGTTGATGGTGCGCCTCGCATCCGGATCTTCCGTGGCCGGCGTGTTTACCCAATCCACGACGGCATCCGCGCCTGTGCAGTGGAGTCAAGCCATTGCAAAGCGTGGCAAAGCGCGTGCCATTCTTATCAACAGTGGAAATGCCAATACCTTTACCGGCCCTCAAGGACATGCGGACGTAAAAGCGACCGCTGCCATGGCTGGCCGTGTCGCGCGGTGTAAGCCTTCCGAGGTTCTTATTGCGTCGACGGGCGTCATTGGGGAGCCGCTGCCGATTGATCGAATTGATCGCGCGCTCTCGCGCGTGAACTCGCGGTCAAGATCGGCGTCGTGGCTGCAGGCCGCAAAGGCAATCGGCACAACGGATACGTATCCCAAAGGCGCAACCTGTCAGGTGGATATAGCCGGCACCCCGGTAAGGCTTTGCGGAATCGCCAAAGGCTCTGGGATGATCGCGCCGGATATGGCCACCATGCTGGCTTTTGTATTTACCGATGCGAACATTCCGCCGCGAGTTCTCGACGAGCTCTTGCGTGAGGGCGTGAGCGGCTCGTTTAACAGCATCACGGTGGATAGTGATACGTCTACCAGCGACTCGCTGATACTGGCAGCGACCGGGCAAGCCGGCAATCTGCTCCCAAAATCCAAATCGGATCCATCTCTTAAGGAATTTCGTCGTGCGCTTAAATCGCTTCTGACGGATCTCGCCATTCAGGTGGTTCGTGATGGCGAAGGCGCCAGTAAATTCATCACCGTTGACGTCACCGGTTCTAATTCAACAGCCAATGCCCGCAAGGCCGCGCTGAGCGTAGCCAATTCGCCACTGGTAAAGACCGCGATCGCGGGCGAGGATGCCAACTGGGGTCGAGTCGTCATGGCTGTCGGTAAATCAGGCGCTCCGCTTAACCAGAAAAAACTTTGCGTATCCATTGGCGGCGTCGTGATTGCCCGAAGCGGTGGACGGGTATCCGGCTACGACGAGCGCCAGGTCGCATCTCATCTTCGCGGCACCGAGATCAGCATCGAGGTGGATCTGGGCGTGGGTCGAAGCAGGGCCCGCGTTTGGACCTGCGACCTCACACACGATTACATCAGCATTAATGCCGATTACCGAACCTGATTTCATTCAGGTAGCGGTGGGCATCGCCGTAGACACAGAGCAACGAGTCCT
>JAYPPP010000017.1:0-30103 GCA_038131525.1 Gammaproteobacteria bacterium
TTCCGTGCCGCTCTCTCCCGTGAATACCACACCCTCAGAGACGCCAAAGAAAAGTTTCATGTCTTCGCGCGCTTTATTGATGATGCGCACCAACTCCCGACTGGCAGGGTTATCCCGCCCCTGGTTATCGGGAATGGAGGAGAAATGGGTGCTGACCTCAACCACTGACTTGAGAGTTAAGGATCCACCGGCGTTCTCAAAAAATATACGTGGCCCCTGGTAGGGACAGTGATCCACATGATGAAAGCGGTCTCGAATCTCTTTAAGGAGTTGGGGGTCGAACATAGGGTGCTCTTGATCGTTAGAGGGTGGGCCTAACCAAGTCTCGCAACCGCTGCCTGGGTAGCGGGGCGTGCAAGCATTCTTTCGTGATGCGCTTGTAGTTTCGGCAATTTTGATGTGTCAACGCCGTCACTCTCTATCCAAGAGCAGATCGTGAAAAGATAGGGATCACACACCGTGTAGGCATCTCCTAAGACCCACGGACCCTTGAAGAAATCAGACTCAATGAGGCCGACAGTTTGCGTCATTGTTTCGGGTACCTTCTTCTTCATGGCTTCAAGCGCTTCAGGGGCATCAGCCCAGCGCGCGCCGCGGAATCGATGCGCGTGGGCAACGTGCACCGTGGATGCCAGATAGCTGTTGAATTCCTGTATCTTGGCGAAGGTAAACGGGTCGTGTGCGCCGGTCATTTGCGCTGAGCCAAAGCGTTGGGCAATGTAGATAAGAATCGCGGGGGTTTCGGTGAGGACGCCGTCCTCTGTTGCCAGAGCCGGTACGCGACCTTTGGGGTTAACTGCCTGATACTCCGGCAAGTTTTGCTCGCCTTTTGAAAAGTCCAGTACGTGCAGTTCGTAATCGGCTTCGACCTCCTCAAGCAGGATGACGGAGGCGAGCGCAACGCTCTGACGCGCGGCAAATATTTTCAACATGGTTCGGATACGCTGGGTGCAGGTGCGCCTATTCTGCACCAAAAGGGAGTGTTTTTACGATTTTCGAAGGCCTGAGCGTCAAGGCGTCTGATCCTCTCCCCGGCCTTTCCGAGCTGTGCCGCTGACGCGGGTTGCCCGAAGTACAGCGTCCGAATGTTGCTATCATCGACGCTGAAAAAATTTGGAGAATGTCATGAGTTTTCAGGGAACCGAGCGCTACGTCGCTACAGATGATCTGGCGATGGCCGTTAATGCCGCGGTGACGCTCGAGCGTCCGCTGTTGATCAAGGGTGAACCCGGCACGGGCAAAACCATGCTGGCGGAGGAGATTGCCTTGGCTCTAGGCAAGCCGCTGATTCGCTGGCACATCAAATCCACCAGCAAAGCCCAGCAGGGTCTGTACGAGTATGACGCCGTGTCACGCCTGCGGGATTCGCAGCTGGGGGACGGCCGTGTTGAGGACATAAAGAACTACATCCGCCCAGGTAAGCTTTGGGAGGCGTTCACCGCGCAAGAGCAGGCAGTGCTGTTGATTGATGAGATCGATAAGGCGGACATTGAGTTTCCCAATGATCTTTTGTTGGAGCTCGACCGCATGGAGTTTTTTGTTTACGAGACGGGTGAAACTATCTCCGCAGTCCATCGGCCTATTGTTGTGATTACCAGTAACAATGAAAAAGAGCTGCCCGACGCCTTCTTTGCGGCGCTGTTTTTTCCACTTCATATCGTTCCCCGATAAGGCAACGATGGAGAAAATCGTTGAGGTGCATTACCCGCAAATCCGAAAAAACCTGATCAAGGAGGCGTTAGACGTCTTTTTTGAGGTGCGAGAGATCCCGGGCCTAAAGAAAAAGCCGTCCACCTCCGAGCTTATCGATTGGTTGAAACTTTTGATGGCCGACGACATCCCGGAGGAGATCCTAAAGTCCCGTGACTCGTCCAATGCCATTCCGCCGCTTTACGGTGCCTTGCTTAAGAATGAGCAGGATGTCCACATGCTGCAACGTCCGCGTTTATGGCCCGCCGCGAAAAATCTCCAAATTAAGTCGAGAGCGGGCGAGCCGTCATGCTGATTAGTTTTTTTCAGACGCTGAAGAAAACCGGCATACCGGTGTCGGTGAAGGAATATCTGATGCTTCTTGAGGCGCTCAATGCACGAGTGGCTTTTGCATCGGTTGATGATTTTTATTTGCTGTCGCGAGTGTCTGGTCAAAGACGAGAAGTACTTTGACCGGTTTGATAAGGCATTTGCTGCGTGGTTCAACGAGATGGAAAGCATTGATGACATTATCAATGCGCTTATTCCAGAAGATTGGCTACGAGCGGAGCTCGAAAAATATCTGACCGAAGAAGAAAAGGCGAAGATTGAATCGCTGGGTAGCCTTGAAAAACTGCTGGAAGAGTTTCGTAAACGGCTTGAAGAACAAGAGAAGCGTCATTCCGGAGGAAGCAAGTGGATCGGTACGGGCGGTACGTCGCCGTTTGGCCATAGCGGCTATCACCCGGAAGGCATTCGGATAGGCGGTGAGAGCCGAATCGGCGCGCCGTAAAGGTCTGGGAAGAGCGGCAGTTCCGTAATTTGGACGATTCCGTGACGATCGGCACGCGCAGCATCAAATGGCGCTCCGTCGACTTCGCAAATTCGCACGCAGCGGTGCTGACGAGGAGCTGGATTTGATAGCACCATACGATCGACAGCACGTAACGCAGGGCTATTGATATTCAAATGGTGCCGGAGCGGCACAACGCCGTAAAAGTGCTGGTCTTTTTGATGTGGGCGGCTCAATGTATCCCTATGTGCGGACCTGTGAGGAGTTGTTCTCGCCGCGCGGACGGAATTTAAACACTTAGAGTATTTTACTTTCATAATTTCTTCTATGACTTCATGTGGCGCGATAACCATCGCCGACGCCACGAAACCGTCCCGACGTGGGACATCCTTCATACGTTCCAGCGAGATTACAAAGTGATCATCGTTGGGGATGCCTCAATGGCGCCCTATGAGATCGTCAGCGTCGGCGGTAGCGTGGAATACATGAATCGCGAATCTGGCGTCACGTGGATGACGAGACTCAGAGACAGTTTTGAAAAGGTGATTTGGCTCAATCCAACGCCGCGCGCCCATTGGGGTTATACGCAGTCCATCGGGCTGATACAGGAACTGGTAGATGATCACATGTACCCCATGACGCTTGAAGGGCTTGATCACGGTGTTCGCTATTTAGCGAGTTAACCCGATGTCGGCGCCAACGATTGCTTTAGCGGAAGTCGACGCGTGGATTGGTCGGGAGGTCGGTGTCGGAGTGGAGCACGATCGATGCGCCCGTGTGGCCCACTTTGCCGAGTGCACCGAAGACTTTCAGTTCATTCATCTTGATCCGGAAGCTGCAAAGGCGGCGGGATTCGATGGTGCTATTGCCCACGGATTTTGGTGTTGTCTATGCTCTCAAAGTTTGCTTTATGAGGCGAGCGCACAGATCGAGAACTGCCGCGTAAGCATTAACTACGGCTTCGAGAAAGTGCGATTTCTTTCACCGGTACCCGTCGGCAGTCAGATCCGCCCGGTTTGTATTGGCGAACGTCGCACAGAAACGTGAGGGCCAATGGTTGATGACGCACGATGTATCGGTTGAGGTTAAAAATCAGGATAAGCCGGCGATAGTCGCCCAATGGCTTACGCTGTTGATTACCAATGGCGTTTAAAAAGCTAAAACAGTTTCTTCGAAAAAGAAAACTGTCTCGATGCGGATTAAGGTGGATGTTGATATACCGACCGCGGTGTACGGCGATCGATCCGGCTGCTGGACGGTGGCGCTACAATTTCTCTTGCCCCAAAGCATCGTTTATTCAGTGGGTGTGGGCAACAACATCGCCTGGGACCTGGCGATGATTGACCGTCATCATGTGGACATTTATGCCTTTGACCCAACGCCGCGAAGCGTGGCATGGATAGGGTCTCAGACTCTGCCGTCGCGGTTCAAATTTCACCCCATTGGCCTGTCGGATCACGACGGCCAGATGGCTTTTGCGGTACCCAAGCGTGAGGGGAAATTCAATTACCGGGCGAGCGCGTTCTCGACTGAGACCCAAACCGTTTTGTGTGAGGTGAAAACGCTCTCGAGCCTCGAAAACTCGTGGGGCACGTCAAGATCGATGTGCTGAAGCTTGATATCGAAGGTGCTGAGATGCTGGTACTTCGTGAACTCGACGATCTGCAGCCGTTACCGGGCCAACTGTTGGTGGAATTTCACTACCACTATCCCGGTATCTCGTTTGACGCCTTGTTCAGGTGGTGACGGCCTTAAGATTGCCGGATACCGGATTTTTCACATTTCCGAGCGAGGTTATGAGTTTTCTCTCATTCATGAGCGTTTGCTTTCGAATAGCGCGCAGATCAGTGAGAATGTCGCCTGAAGCAAAACGCGCGACAACATCAAAGATTACTGTGTGATGCAAAAGGGATTGTGACGCCGTGACGGGTTCTCGGTGAGCGATCAAACGCAATCAGTAAAAACAAAGAATCAGGAAGAAGCCGATGAATATTCTGAGCGTTAATGAGCTGATGACGGTTCGTCAGCATGGGGCCATGGAGTACACGACGCCGCCATGCGATCTCGATGACGTGCGAGCCTATCGGTTGAAGCGTGTGCAGGAAGAATTGGTCCGGAATGATCTGGCCGGCATCATTCTTACGACCAGCTGAATACGCGCTACGCAACCGATGCGACCAATATGCAGATTTGGTGCTCACATAACGAAGCGCGTTATGTCTACGTACCGGCCAATGCCGGAGCCATCATCTTTGAGTACGGAGGAAAGTCCTTACTGTCGGATGGCTTACCGGGCGTTGCCCGCGTTGAAAACCGGTGACCTACTTTTACATGAGCGCGGGGCCCACGGTTCCGGCGAAAGCGAAGCAGTGGGCGAAAGCGATGGACGCCATCATTCGCGAATACAGCGGCGGTAATCAGCGAATCGCGATTGATCGGCTGGCTCCAATCGGCATACAAGAGATGGAAGCGCTCGGCTATGAGATTCATGACGGATTCACCGTCATGGAGAAGGCCCGCGAGATTAAAAGCGCCGGCGAAATCGCACTCATGCGCGAATCCATCGCGGTTTGTGAGAGCGCGGTACAGCAGATGCGTGAGGCGTTGCGACCCGGTATTACGGAAAACGCTCTGTGGGCGGAGCTGCATCGAGGCAACATCGCCGGCGGTGGAGAGTGGATAGAGACCCGCTTGTTGTCTTCTGGGCCTCGAACAAATCCCTGGTTCAGGGAATGTTCTATGCGACCCATCGAAAAAGGAGATATGGTCAGTTTCGATACCGATCTTGTCGGACCTTAACGGGTACTGTTGCGACATGTCGCGTTCCTGGATTTGCGACGCAGAGCCTGATGACGAGCAACGTCGGCTGTATGCGGCGGCATACGAACAGATCAAGCGCAACATGGAACTCCTGAAACCTGGACTTGATATAAAGAGCTCACCGAAAAACTTCACCCGATGGCCGATGAATTTATCGCGGGTCGTTACGGTGTGGCGATGCACGGCGTCGGATTATGCGATGAGGCGCCGGCCATCTACTATCTCAGGACTATCCCGAAGTGGGATATGACGGCGTGTTTGAAGAGGGCATGGTGGTTTGTGTCGAGGCCTTAATCGGGACGCAAGGCGGCAAAGAATGCGTGAAGCTCGAGGAGCAGGTGCTGATAACAGCATCGGGTCATGAGCAACTGACCCATTATCCTCTGGAGGATCACTGGGTGTAGTGGCTCCAGCGCCAGGCTGCGTTCTCGATAAAAATCAATGTCTGAGATTCAAAAGGCTGAGGGGATCGGCGTAGATGCCAATCTGATTCGCGCTATCAGGATGATGGCGTGGTGTGCCTTCGGGACGCTATTTCTGATGAGGTGCTAAAGCTTGCTCATGAGGGTATCGAGCAGAACCTGCGCTCTCCGGGAAATTTTTTCGTGACCATACCGAGCCGGGCAGTTCACACCGTTATTTGTTCGAGTATTGGACTTGGCCTCATACGCCGCCCTTTGCGGAACTTATCCGCCGCTCACCGCTGGGCGAGATCGCAGGCACGCTGATGCAGGCGAATCACGTTCACATGGTGATGGATAACTGGTTTCTCCGAGAGGCGGGGGCCCGAAGCGCAGCGCCGTGGCATCACGACGAGCCATATTTTGACTTTGAGGGATCGCTTTGCGTGATCTGGATTCCTCTGGAGAGCGCACCACGGGAGGACGGATTGACGTTTGTGCGTGGCTCGCATCGATGGGGAAAGCTTTTTGTGGCACCGGAATTCAGTGCAAACGTACCCTTCAGTTGTACGGGTGATGCGTATCAGTCGGTTCCTGATATTGATGCCGAGCGTGAGGCGTATGACCTGCTGAGTTGGGATGTCAATGTAGGCGATTGTCTTGTATTTGATTTTCGTACTCTGCATTGTGTCAGTAATAAGGGTGCACCGGCTAAAGAGAGCCCAACGTCGCGTAACCTTCCGCTTCGGGGCGGATAACGTGATTTTTCGCCCCGCGGCGAATGGACCAAGGAGACCTCCGATTTCTTGATCAGTCACGGGCAACACGTCAACTCTCCGCTGGGCTGTGACATCATCCCTCAGGTTTGGACGCGTGCGCTGAGTCCGACGAATGAGGCATCCGTAGAAGTTCGAAATAAACAGGTGAATATCTGATGGGCGATATATCGTGGCTAAAAGACCGTCTCAAGCTGAGCAGGCGCCCTGTGATCCTCGACGGCGGCATGGGTACGGCGCTTGAGAAAACGGAGTGCCGATGGATGACAAGGTGTGGAGCGGCCGCGCCATGCTCACGCATCCGGACGACGCGCTCGGTCATGAAGCATTTATTGAAGCAGGAGCAGAAGTGATCCTGACGAACACCTTCTCCACGGCCCGTCATATGTTAGAGCCCGGCGGTCTTGGGATGAAAGTGCGCGATTAATGAAAAAGCTGTCGTCTTGGCGAAAGAAGCTGTTGATCGAGTCGCTCAGCGTCCCGTTGCCATTGTCGGTTCCATTTGCGAGTGGAGTTCAGACAAAGATCCCAACTGGAACTCTCCAGCAACGGTCGCCCACGCTGTGCGAGAACAAGCTGAAGTCCTTGCAGAATCCGGAGTGGATATTCTTGCGCTCGAGATGTGTGAACGTGTCGAACTGTCGGAGGCGGTAGCCGACGTGGTCACTTCGATGGGCCTGCCGGTCTGGATCGGGGTGAGCGCCCGAAAGCATCAGGAAGAGGGCGAACTTGCCTCTTTCAGTTATGCAGATCGTGATTTTGAAGAAACGGTCAAACTGCTATCCCGATATCCCGTCGAGCTGATGAACGTCATGCACACCCATCTGAACGACGTCCACGAAGCGTTGGATACGGTGAAAAAATTTTGGGATGGGCCGATCGGGGTCTACCCGGAGTCCGGATATTTCACCATCCCCAACTGGAATTTCGAGGATATTGTCGAGCCGGGTGAGTTAGTGGATCACGCGCAGACTTGGATCGAGCGAGACGTGAGGTTGGTAGGCGGGTGCTGTGGATTAAATGCGGACCATATAAGAGCGCTGTCCGCCGCCTTTGCGCATTGACCGGATCAAAGACTAAGCGCGAGTACGGAGTCTGAACGAAGAAGCAGCACTTCGTTAGTCGTCGACTGAAATCCAGTCAACGATGTGATCTTCAAGATCACGCTCAGCAATCGCGTCCTCTGATACGACTTTTCCACAAACGGAAAGGCTCTTGACATCAAGGATCACTGATCGCCGTTCATGCGTTCGTCGATACGCGCAAGTGGATGGCATGATCCGCATCAGAGCCAGATTCTTTTTGGACAGCGTGACGCAGTCCGGATTAATCGAACTCCGATTGGCGTAGTCGGTACAGCGACCGGTATCAAGATCCAAATACCGGCAGGCGACATCGGTATAGAAGATCTCGCCGGTATCCTCATCCTCCAGCTTCACCACACAGCATCTGGCGCATCCATCACAAAGGGCTTCCCATTCGCTGGGATTCAGTCCGCTCAGTGGGCTTTTCATGCCAGAGAAAATACGAGCGGATACATTCTTTTATGGTCCTTATTGCGGAAAAATCAATTACGACAGCGGCTATAGAACCTAGAATATCGATAGCTAAACAGCACGGGCAACTGCTCACTTCATTCCGTTCGAGCGAAACATTCGGATCTCCAATGAACCCAGACATGCGCCGTGTTGCGATCCTCTTGATGATTACGAGCTCTGTGGTCATCAGCTTCTCCGGGCTTATCGTCCGCTTGCTCGAAGCGCTGCCACTCATTATGAACTTTTATCGCGCGCTCTTCTTGACCTGTGCGGTAACGGTGTTGCTCTTTTTGCGGTATCGACGTGCCGCCATTGTGCGCGTCGTAGGCGTGGGTTGGCCGGGCATCTTTGCCGGCGCCATGCTGGCCGGCGCGGCAATTACCTTTTTGCAATCGATGACGCATACCACGGTGGCGAACACGCTTTTTGTCCTGGCTGGCATTCCCTTTGTCACGTCGGGTCTTGCCTGGATGTTTCTGAAGGAGAGACCCAATCGCGCAACGATGGTAGCCATGGTGGTAGCCTTCATTGGCATCCTGATCATGATCGGTGAAGGGTTTACGGTTGGCTCGGCCTACGGAAACGTGATGGCGCTTCTGACCACCGTATTTTTCTCAATCTACGCGGTGATCTTGAGGGCAAATCGCCAGACCGATATGTGGCCGGCGATTTTGATCTCTACGGTGATCATTATGCTTACCGTTGCGGTGATGCAGCGCGGTGAATTAACGATCTCCCGTCATGATCTGTTTTTGTGCATGATCTGGGGAGGCCTGATGTCGGGATTTACAAGCGCCTCGTTCATTGTGGCATCTCGGCACATCGTGGCGGCGGAACTAACGATCTTCATGCTCCTGGAGTTTGCCTTAGGCCCCGTTTGGGTATGGCTGTTTGTAAACGAGATCCCCGCATTGACGCTCGCCGGTGGAGCGCTCGTGATTCTGGCCGTCTTGGGTCGATCGCTGCTGGAATTTCGCTCAGGTCACGCTGCCAGCGGACCATAAGGCGCTTCTACATTTAGGAGTTCATTCCGGAGTTCATTCGGAGGTCGCCACCCGCTCAACGCGCTTGCGGGATGACGCCTTTTCGTTGCCAACGACGCGGGTCTGTCTCAGGCGCCGCCGCCAGCGCGCGGCATCGTAACCGGTACCGCGATGCAGGTGCAACGATTGTCCCAAATGACCGTATCGCCTGGCATCCATCGGTGTCTCAGTATGAATTCCGCCTTCGTCGTGAGGGCCAAAAGTCGATCGAGCAGTGCGCGACTCTCAATACCCGTAAATCCCACGATGGATCTGGCGTGGGAGCCAATGTAGAGATTTTGGCTCGCGTGTTGGGATTTATGCGAACGAGCGGATGCATTACCGGAGGACGAGGCGGCATGATTCGGGTTCACCGGCGCAATGGGACTGCGCAGAACACGTAATCATGCAGTACAAAAAGAGGATCAACCTCTTCTTTTCTTTTGCGATAGCCGCTCGTATGCGGTTCGCATGCTGACAAACTCGGTATCACCACCTTCTTCGGGGACTTCGTAGGCGTGGAGAATCGAGATATATGACGGCGTCTCTCGAAAGGAAGAGTCCGAGTGCCAGAGCTGGTTACCGCTCTGATAGCGTGCATTTGTTGCATCCGCGACGGTGCCGTCGTCTTTTACATTGCCCACCGTGCCAAAGTAGGTGACTTCCCCTGTGGTTCCGAACGTGACGTGCTCTGCCTCCGGTGAGCCCAACAACTCGGTGAATGCCAGCTGTCGGTCATCCGTCATGTCCTGATTTGGAAAGTGAAGAAAGGAATACGTGTCGATAATCGATCGAAGTTCGTTCAGCGCGTCGGAGGAAAGAGCGCCGTCAAGCGTTATCCCCGTTATCCGAGCGCCAAAGCCGGAACTAAGCGGTGTGATGTCCATGGCGGTGTCAGTTCGTATATTGCTGAATAGAGTAGCCAGAGAACGACACCCGGCGCATTTCCCGCCGATAGCCAAAGTAGTCGTTTACCGCATAGTGCTGCGTTGAAAAATTGTCCCATATTGCCACCATACCCTGGGACCAGCGCAGACGACAACAGAACTCGGGTAGCGTTATGTGCTGAAAGAGCGCATCCAGAATAGGTCGGCTGTCCGTTTCACCATGTCTTCAAGACGTAACGCATAGGTGGGATTGAGATACAGACTTTGCCGCTTTGTTACCGGGTGTGTCAGGACAGCGGGATGAAGGCGTTCGCGGTCCGCATCCGGATCATTACGTCGACTTGCGCCGCGCATGGACTGCTCCTCGAGTGGCGGGGCCCATTTGATGCCGTAGGGTTTCCCCACATGGGCAATCTTCCGCTCGACCAGAAGTTCACGAAGGGGAGCGGACAAAGCATCCCATGCTGCCTGCTGATTGGAAAATAGGGTATCGCCTCCGAATGGCGGAACCTCAAGCGCGCACAAGATTGATCCGCTTGGTGGTTTTTCCAGAAAGCTCAGATCGGTATGCCATCCGCCACCGAATACCCCTGCACGGTCACTGGCCTCCTTGATGATATGTGTCAGCTCGGGTTGCGGAGCTTGCCCGGGCGCATAAGGATTGACTATGGGCATTCCAAACACCCTGCAAAAATCCATTTGATGGTGGGCCTCAAGATGCTGATCCGGTATCGCAAGAACAAGATACTGATCGAGAGCCGCCCTTAAATCAGCCTTTAGCTCGGGCGAGATCGGTTCGCGAAGGTTTATCCCGGTAACATGGGCGCCAATAGAGCCGGTGATAGGGGTGACGTGCACAGGGGCTTTATTTCATCTACGCGGATGATGTTGTGTCGTCCCATGTGAAGACCGGAAAAAGAGCTGAGGGCATTCGAGCCCCCGGCTTCACCCCGAGATCCTTGAGCGGTGGCGAGGTTTCACCGGCGCGCTCACAGTACACCATGTCATCGCCAAGCCATCGCGTGGAGAAAGCCCGTCGGCGCTTCTGAACCGGTGCATCCGTGGTGCCATGCAGGGTGCGAAAATCAAACAAGATGACATCGCCCGGCTCGAGAGCGAAACTTCTTATCTCGGAATCCTTAAAAGATTCTATGAGTGGCGTGACCGATGTCATCGCCGAGTCGTCCTGCGCGTAATCGGAGCCGTCCACGAAGTGACGCGGAAAGTAAAGTTGACCGGTGCGATGTGAACCGGCAAGAAAGCGTACCGCCGTCTCTGCAGGCGTGGTATCAAGGGCTACATAAACGCTGATATTCTGGATGCCATCAACACAGTAGTAGGGCAGGTCATGATGCCACGGTGTCGCGGTTTGCGTGCCAGACTCTTTGCAGAACACATGCTCATGGAATAACTGAGCGGTTTGCGAGCGCATGAATTGGGCGGCAAGATGTGCCGCTGCAGACTGGCTTACAAACGCCTGGTATTCCGGGATTCGGTGCCAGTTGCAGTAGCTGTCGAAGAATCGACCCTTTCCGCCCGGGGCAACGCTGTCGCACGGAAATGCGTAATTCTGCGCTTCGTCCATGTTGCGCTGCAGTCCCGCGCGTAACGGTTCAACCCATTCAGGAAAGAGGTTTTTCAGCAGGATTACCCCGTCACGCTGAAATGTATCCACATCGGCGGGAGAGACATCAATGCGAGGGGGAAGGGACAATCCGGCAACCAAGCCAGGGTCGGGACGCCAATCGACCGTTGCGCTGTTTCCTTTGGGATCATTACTTATCATGTTGAGAATCGATATAGGCTTTCGGATTTTGCAATTGCTTTGTTAGGATTTAATCTACCACGGTATGTCCATCCTCCCGTACCTTTGCTGGAGTAAACCCGCTTCATTGATATCGCATGCAGAGCTACACACGAAAGATTAATGTTCGTCAGGCTATCGACCAATCGGGAGGTCACCTGATCTATCGAGAAGATGATGCAGGACTTTATTTTTGCGGGCCCGCAAGTGTCGACATCTGTGCGCTGCTTAAGAATGTCTTTCAGTCGCTCGCAATATCGCGTCGTTTTGAGTACGCGCGCTTTGATGATTTCGGTGCGGTCTTTGTGGGTATCAAGGTGGAGGTCAGAGCGGATGAGTACCCTGTGGTGGCGACCGCGCTGCGACTCAGCGGCATGGAGATCACGCTGCTTTAGGCTGCACCCGGTTTCCTGGCCATAAAAAGCCCCCACCGCTGGTTGCCTCCGCGGGCCCGGGCTATTTTTTTGATCCAATCGTCGACGAGTCCTTGCCGCACAGTATTGTTGGGATCAAGCGTCTCAATGCGTTTTAACTCCTCTTCGCAGTGACGTATAAAAGATTCTGTTACGTCGCTGGCCCCAATGACCTCAAAGCCGCTCTTGCGGAGCAGCGACTCGTATTGCTCAACCGTGCGCAGGTGATAGCCGTGCTGCTCTACGTAATCCGAAAACGAGGGATCCCACGGACCCTCGGAACAGCAATAGTCGGTAAAAAGCAAAATGCCATGCGCATTGAGTGCTCGGAAAAGAACCGCGAACAGTGAGGACTTCTCTTTGATGTGCAAAAACACATCTCGACTATAAATGCCGTCATAAGCATCCGAGTCGGTTAGCGTCATACAGTCGCCTTGCCAGAGATGTACCTGGCCAACGAGCGTCGGAAACTCGTTGATTCGCTCTTTGGCAATCGCGATCATGTTATGCGAAAGATCGATGGCATCCACGGTGAAGTCAAACAGCTCGGCCATTAAGAACGCGGACCCGCCCAATCCACAGCCGACATCAAGGACGCGACTTCCCGCAGGCAATGCCATTCGCTCGATTAGCGCTCGCGAGGCTTCCCTTCCGCCGGGGCTGACAAAGTGGCGCCCATAAGCGAGTTCGTATTTCTCAATGGAATCGCGACTGTACTGACCCAAATCCCGGTCAACCTTTGGGTCGGTTGTCGAACTACTGGATCCGGCCATGCTCTACTGCGCGCAGGTGATCGGCGAAAGCAGGCTGCGCCATCAGCTCGCGGCATCGATCAAGTCGGCCCACCGCGTAGGACCAAAAATCGTCAACGGGGTTTTGTTGGCATGCTGCACAACGCCCCACAGGGTCCAAAGAAGGTCACACATAGCTTTGTACATGACCATTCGCCCGTGATCAAAAGGATCCGGCTCATGCCCAAAGTAAGCGTTAAGAAAGATTTGATCCTGTTCAGCAGAAAATGGCCTTCCACCGATAAGTCGCCGAGATCCCACATCGGGTCGTTATTGCCGGCATACTCAAAGTCAATGATGAATACGCGATCGCCATTGTCGATGCAGTTTTCCACCATGGGATCACAGTGACAGGCGGTGCGGGGCAGAGGATGCATCCTAGGGCCGCCCGCACAGCTTCGGCATTCTTCTGTACCTCGCTGTAGCCATCGGAAGATCTGCGCCGAGACCTTTATCACTTCCAGATACTGATCAATTTGGTTGAACAGCTCGAACTCACCGTCAAACAGCTCGGGACTGTCATGAAGTTGCTTAAAGGCCTGCCCCGTGCGCTTGAGGACTTCTGAATCCTTTAGCCGTTCGATATCCAAGGTGACGGCATTTTCGATAAAGCGAGTCACCATCGTGCCCGATTCATTATCAAAATGAATAATTTCCGCGTTCACCCCAGCGCGAAAGGCAATGCTTGCGTTCTTTTCCTCCCGAATTCGATCAATGTATTGTTCTGTGCCTTCTCCAGCGAGGCGCAGGACGAATCGGCCCGAGGGGCAGGCTATAAGATAGTTTCGGTTAGTCAGCCCGCCCAATCGCTCAGCAGCAACCTGACTCATGTCCAGGCCTGCAAGCGCTGGGATCGAACTCAGGACGTTCTTCAGATCGTCTTCCAATGCGTTGCTCCAACAGACAGATGATCGTGACTCGCGGTTTTATTGCCTTTAAGTGCCGCTGAAATTTTATTGCCGTGGCAAGAGGTTATCAGGATCATAAAGCCCAACACAGCCAACCGTCTCAACGCGCACTGGAAACGACTCGTCGAAATACTCAATAGCCAGCTCCTGTCCCTCGTTCGCATACGCTGCTGGGAGGTAGCCCAGCGCTATATTTTTTCCTACAGAGGGGCCAAAAGCGATGCTCGTGGTGTAAGAGCGCCGGCCGAGGTCATCAACAAGCACATCGTTGCTCTTCGGATCGACAATAGGGCAGGTTCCCACCGGGTACCGAGCAATCCCGTCGCTATCACGGTTATCGGTCATGGTGAGCGTACAGAGGTAGGCGCTTTGTGTACTCCGGCTACGCTGCTCAAGATATGCCGCCTTGCCGTGAAAATCGGACTCTTTTACGGTAGGCCGAGCCAAACCCGCTTCGATCAGGTTGTACTCCGTCAGCAGGTCGGCATTTTGCAGACGAAAGCTCTTCTCAAGGCGTCTTGAGTTGGCGTAGGTCTCAACGCCTACGGGCGTAGCACCCTGCGCGAAGACTAAGTCCCAAAGCGACAGTCCGTAGCTGAACGGCACATGTAACTCCCAGCCTGACTCACCGACGTAAGAGATGCGAAACGCAAGGACTGGAATGCCCTGGATCGTGATTTCCTTTACCGTCGCGAAAGGGAATTGCTCAGGATTCAGCGCCTCAGGCTGATCGGCAATCGCGGTGAGCATGTCTCGGGCTTTAGGCCCCCACAGTCCGAGACATGCCATGTGGTCGCTTCGGTCTTCGATAAAGACGTCCCACCCGCGGTCCTGCGCCATTCGTTGGAGCCACACGCAGTCACGATGTCCTGCATCTGCGCCGTCGATAATGCGAAAGCGTTTTTCTCCCAGACGCAGAACCGTCAGGTCGGCCCTGATACCCCCTTGGTGGTCGAGGAAGTGGGTGTAGATGCCCTTTCCTATTTTTGTGTTACCCGCGACCTTCGCAACACACGCATATTCCATCAACGTGTCGGCGTCGTTACCGGTTACGTCATAGACCGCAAAATGGGAGAGGTTGATCATGCCGGCGCTTTCAGACATCGCGAGATGCTCCGCATTCGATACCCGCCAGAAATGTCGGTTATCCCATTCGTTTTCTCGGATCGGCACCTGATCGGCGTATTTCTCAAGCAGATGCTCGTTTGATGCGTAGCCGTGAGCGCGCTCCCAACCGGCGAGCTCCATGAAATAACCGCCTAATTCCTGTTCGCGTTGCCAGAACGGGCTGCGCCGCAGGTTGCGGCCTTGGGTGTAGGGTTCTCGGTTGTGGACGGCCGGGTTATAGATCTTAAAAGCGCTCTCATAGCATCGGCCGCGGATATATTCCGGCGTTTTCTGAAGAGGGTAGTAGCGGGCAATGTCAATGCTGTGGATATCCAGATCGGCTACTCCGTCGGTCATGAGGTCGACGAGCACTTTGGCAATGCCGGGTGCATCCTTAACCCAGACGGCTTCGGCATACCAAAGTCCGCGCGTGTTTGGGGATTCGCCGATAGAGGGCCCGCCGTCCGCGGTGACCTGGAGGAGTCCATTAAAGGAGTGTCGCTCGTTCCACCCCAGTTCACCCAGGATCGGTGTGAGTTCCATGGCGCGCTCCAATGGCTCCATGATCTGCTCCATCTCGAGATCACGTTGGGATGGCGACCAATGGGATTCACCTTTCTCGAGGAGATCTTTGGGGTGCACCAGGCGAGGATCCTTTTCTTCGTAGTATCCCCATTCGATCTGCCCGCCTTCCGCGGTGGTGGGGTCACCTGTGTCGCGCAAGTAGGCGGAGTTGCCCTGATCGCGCAAGAGCGGATAGCCGATTTCTTTACCGGTACCGGCAAATTCTTCGTACGGTCCAAAAAAGCAGAGCGGATGATCGACCGGCATGATCGGCAAGTCTTCGCCGGCCATCTGCGCGACAAGTCGACCCCACAGCCCCGCACACACGACGACGTGGTCCGCGCTTATCGTGCCCCGTGTGGTATGCACCGCGTTTATCCGGCCGTCGGAGATATCAAAGCCCGTCGCCGACGTGTTTTGAAAGACCTGAAGTTCGCCGGATGCTTCCGCCTGGTCCACAAGTTTGCCGGCGACGGTTTGTGATCGGGGGATAACGAGACCTGCGTCAGGATCCCACATGGCGCCCTGAATCATGTGTTCTTCAATGAGCGGCAGTTTTTCTTTTGTTTCCTGAGCGCTGATCATCCGGACATTGGTGCCAAAGGCTCGACCGGACGAGACTTTTCGCTTGAGCTCGGCCATTCGTTCATCGTCGTCATGGCGCGCCACCTCAAGCCCGCCCACGCGGCTGTAATGACCCATCGCGTCATAAAACTCAACACTGTAGCGAGTGGTGTAACAGGTGAAGTTGTCGTGGGCAGTCATGTAACAAAAGTCCGACGCGTGGGATGTAGATCCGATGTCCGTTGGGACGGAGGACTTATCGATCCCGACAATATTTTTCCAGCCTGCCGCAATCAGATGGTGGGCTACAGATGCCCCCACGATGCCGCCAACGCCTATGATGACGACGTTTGCTTTATCCGGAAAACCCGCCATGAATGACTCCCTAAAATGTGTTTGATGTCAGACACGTTTTCGATCTGCTGTATTGACAGAGGCAAAAACGCTGGAACGTGAGCTGTTAAACGAATAGGCGAAGGGTACGCGCCTGATCCGTGAAAAATCAACCGGGAGGAGGCGGGCAGTGGCATCCTAACGCTGCCGAACCCATACCAATCCCACCAAGCTAGTTTGCGAGGTTCATCACCGCGAGTCCTACCGCGACTGTGATTGCAGCGCCAGTGCGAAAAAGCAGGTTCTTTCCTTCAGGATGAACACCCCGATCAGCACGGCAAGACAACGCTCGTCTCGCGCAGGGCCGAGACGAGAGCCATGGGATGTGTACCCATTGCGTAAATAACGATGCCGTAAGCCGCGCCGGAGACGAGCCCGCTTAGCCACAGCCCACGCCAATTTTGTGAGTAGTAGCCTCGCCAGCTTGTCCGTCTCATCCAGAGCGCAAATGGGCAGAAGGTGATCGCTTCAAGGGCAAACAGCCACACGATATAGCTGAGCTTCTCGCCTGACTCGCGTACACCAAGGCCATCGGCGAGTGTATAAGCCGTGATCCAGACCGCTGTGCCCAATCAAAAAACACGGCTCGCAGCCGGTTGCGCCCGGGCAGGCCATTTTCAAAGCTCAAACTAATAATGCCAAGGCTGGCGAGAACCAGTCCGGCAACTGCTGCTGGAGAGAAATACTCGCCGGCAATCAACGCGCCAAAGGTCGCAACCATTAGAGGTGCGCTTCCTCTGGCCAGCGGATAAACCACGCCTAGGTCTCCATGCTGGTATCCGCTGACGAGAAAGTAGTAATAGCCCCAATGCAGAGCAGCGGATAGCGCGAGAAAAGGCTGGTGATGCGCTGTCGGGCAGCGGGAAAACGGCAGAAGAAAAATAGCCAGCAGACCCAGGCAGCCATGCATCAGGGCGAGGCTCAGAAGTTTGTCTTGCCCGGATTTGACGAATGCATTCCACGACGCGTGCAGAAGCGCAGCAGTGAGCACCAGCAATACAGAAAAACAGTCAATCAGTCACCCGTATGTGCCGCGACACAGTGCGGCGGTCCATCTGCACCCAGCATTATTGGTGTCCAGAGCCCGGCAACCGAAATGAGATGCCAAGCGATTTTCTGTAGATGGCGATGACCATGAGACCCGTCGTCGCCATCAGGCTGATTTGAAAAGCAGAGTTTGCGACGGTCCATTCGGGTATCGCTGGAATGATGATTATGGCGCTCACAAAACTATTAATAAAAATCAACCGTGATTCGGTTTCTGGAAAGTTCCACGCCTTAACAAAAGTGGGCACCGACGCAAGCGTATTGGCCGCGCTTGCAAGAAGTACCGCAAGCAAAGGGGAATCGGCGAGTTGCCAAAAATAAGAGCGGCCAGCGAAAGAGCGCCACAGAACCAGCTCAAATCCGTTCAATCGCCAGTAACTGTTCCGATTAATGAACGAGGCGAGAAAACGGTGCCCGGAACAATTCCGCCTACGATCACACGAACCGATGCCCAGATATCAGCCCCGGCGGAGAACGCCGCGCCGAGACTGATTAGCGGCGCAAGCGCCCAGAGAGACCAGGAGACCTGATTCGGTTTTGTTTTGCCGGAGAAGTGTGTCCCGCAGATAGTCATACCCGCCCCAGATCATCAGTGAGGCGCTGATGACGACCAGCCATTGAGAGAGAGTGAGCAACGCGGCAGTCTCCAAGGTGGATGAGTGTGTATCCGAGAGGCGACGACGAGTGAGCCTTGTCGGGCAATCTTTAAGAGCCCGTCACGCTTTCCGGGCCGGCTGCCAGCAGGGCCCGCTATTTTTGCGTGCGGCGCAATAATTGCCAATACTTTCTTGGATCTTCTGTTCGAAAATTGCATCATTTGCTCATCAATGACGCCGGCTAATGCTTATTGCCCAGCGATTAATACATATTAAAATGCAGAAAACGCATATAAAACCTATATTTTTGCATTTGAAAAGCCTCTTTGCGTAATTGATACTCTTTTCAGTTACTTCTTTTTGAGGTGTTAAGAGAAGTAGTAACTCAATTTAATCTGACGGAACCGTAAAAGGAGGAAGCTTTGAAATTATTCAAGAAAACCGCGCTCGCGGCAGCCCTTGTGGTGGGCACGACCACCGCCAGCGCTGAGCAAGTCAACATCGGCGACCCAGGCTGGACCGGCGCTACCGCAATCGCCCATCTCTTAGCCGCCGTTGTCACCGACAAAATGGGCGGTGAAGCGAACATTGTTCCTGGCAACAACACCTCTATTTATGCCGCTATTGATCGCAGCAAAGGTGAGATCGAAGTGCATCCTGATATTTGGTTGCCCAACCAAGAGGCCTATACGAACGATCTGGTGCCCAAGGGACATTGAAGCTCAGCAAAAACCCTATGAAGGAAATCAGGGATATTGTGTGTCCCAAGCCTTCGCCAAAAAATGAACATTACGTCGATCTTTGACCTGGGCCGGCCTGAGGTTGTTGCGGCGATGGATAGCGACGGGAACGGCAAAGGCGAGTTCTGGATTGGCGCTGATGGTTGGGCGTCGGCAAACGTAAAACCAAGTGAAGCTTCGCGACTACAAGCTTTATGACTCGGGGATTGAGCCGATCCGTGCAGCGGAAGCGGTGAAGAATGCGCGCGTGCTGGATTCCATCAAAAAGGCGAAGGCTATGCGTTCTACTGCTACAAGCCTCATGCGATCTGGGGAATGGCGGACATCGTGATGTTAAGCGAGCCGACCTACGATCCGGCGAAATACAAGATGATCCAGCCCAAAGCGGATCCTGATTGGTACACCAAGTCGTATGTCGCTTCGAAGGATGCGCTGAAACAGATTCAAATCGGTTGGGGCACCTCCTCGAGTCAAAATCACCGGCTATCGTAGAGTTCTTCAATAACTTCCAGCTTACGGCTGATGACGTCTCCTGGCTTGCCTACGAAGTCTCCGTGAACAAGCGTGACCCAGGCGAAGTGGCGCGAGACTGGATGGGCAAAACGCCAAGACGGTCGACGGCTGGTTGGGCCTGTAATAAGACAACACGTAACGAAAACCGGCGCCTCGGCGCCGGTTTTTTCGCAACTCATGCGTCAGATCCCAGTTCCGGTAGCTTTATTGAGATTCAGCACGTCTCAAAGATTTTTGGTGATGCCTCGCAAGAGGTGCTTGAGGCGATTGCGACAAACCAAATCTCGAAGCAGGAAGCGCTCGAAAATACAACGCCGTGATCGGCGTGTCGGATGTCTCCTTTGACGTCAACCCTGGCGAGATCTTTGTGTCATGGGTTTGTCGGGCAGCGGGAAATCCACGCTCGTCAGGCATATCAACCGACTCCTCGAGCCTACATTAGGCAAAATCCTGATTGATGGCCAGGATGTGATGGGGCTTGAGAGAGAAGCTTTGCAAAGCTTCCGCAATAAGAAGATAGGCATGGTGTTTCAGAATTTTGCGCTGATGCCGCATCGCTCCGTGATCGACAATATTGCGTTGCCGTTAGAAATTGAGGTGTTAACAAGAATCAACGATATCAGCGTGCCGAACAAATTCTGGACGTCGTTGAGTTGACCGGTTGGGGCAGCAAATATGCCCATGAGCTATCGGGCGGTATGCAGCAGCGTGTCGGTTTGGCTCGAGCGCTCGCTGCGGATCCTGAAATTCTCCTTATGGATGAGCCCTTCAGTGCGCTGGATCCATTGATAAGGCGTCAGCTTCAGGCGGAATTCATAAAGCTGTCACGACAACTGAAGAAGACGACCGTGTTTATTACTCATGACCTGGATGAGGCGGTCAAAGTGGGTCACCGTATTGCGATTATGCGTGACGGTAAAGTGATTCAGGTGGGCACGCCTGAAGAAATCATCATGAACCCGGAGGACGACTACGTAGCCGATTTTGTAAAAGGGATCAGTCGGCTGGAAGTGGTTAAAGCGCGGTCGATAATGACCCCTGTGCACGAGTTTGAAAGAGAGCATGGATCCGTTTCCGGTAATGCGCTTCGGGCAAACGCGGAGACCACCCTGAGTGCGCTGGTACAAAAGCTGGTGGCGAGTGATCAACCGATGCTTATTGAGGATGCTCAGCATCAAGTAGTCGGTGTGGTAACCCAAAAAGCGCTGCTGAAGTCAATTGTGGAGTCTCATGATGAGTGACAGCCGACTTATCAATGACCAGCAGATCCGCGACTTCGTGAAGAGCAATCCGGATTATTACGTTCGGGAATTTGAGCGTATCAACAACAGTACGCGATTTGTCTTCTCATTTAACTGGGCCGCATTCTTTCTTGGAACATTGTGGTTCGGTATCCGCAACATTTGGAATTGGGCGCTGGCGTTTCTGTTGATTGAAACATTTGCCGTCGTTCAGGTTGTGCGCGGCTTGTTCGGGAATATCAGCGCTGAGGCCTATAAAAAGATTGATCAGATTCAGTCAACCATCGAGTTTAGACAGAAACAACTTCAGGCAGCCATCGAGGCAAATTCGGACAAAGTTGACGTCTTTAAGCGAACGATTAAATCTCTCGAAGACTCCATCGCCGGATATGTGTCCGAGGCGCAGCGCATTGAGGAGCTTGGGTTTTGGATTGCGATGTTTGGTCTGGGCCTTTTTATAGCGATGCGAATTTTCCAGGCCATCATGGCGAATGCGATTCTTGAGAAGCGTTTTTCTGAGTGGTTGTCGGATAGATCCATTCGCTCCGGCATGCGACCGATGGATGTGGGTCTAACGACGATATTCGCGTTCACGGTAATGCTTTTATCCACGATCCATTACAGCTTTCCAAACATGGTCGCGGTCTTCGCAGATTTCCCGACGCATCCAGATATCCGATTGCTTTCGATTGATGGCGTTGAAAAGACGTTTGACTACGCGGTGATAAAAGGCGACGCGTTATTCACGGCGATCACTATCGGTATTCGAAGTGTTCTGGACTCGCTCGAGATGTTGTTCGTGCGGACCCCATGGGTGGTGGTGATCAGCGCCATTGCGGTCATGACCGGTCTATCGGCAGGACCGCGAGCGGCGATCTACTCGGTCGCTTTTCTTGCGTACATGGGGCTTTTGGGATTCTGGGTAAAGGCGATGACCACATTAGCGCTACTGGGGACAGCCGCTATCTTGAGCATTTCCATTGGAATTCCGCTAGGTATTTATTGTTCTACGCGTCCGCGTTTCTATGCGTTTATACGACCGATCATGGACTTCATGCAGACCATGCCGGCGTTCGTCTTCATGATTCCCGTTATCGCGTTTTTTGGTACGGGTAAAGTGGCGGCGGTCATCATCACGATGATTTTTGGCGGCACCCCGGTTGTGCGCTTGACCGTGTTGGGTCTCAAGGGCGTGCCTGAGAACATTCGGGAGGCGGCAATCGCCTACGGTGCTTCAAAGTGGTATCTGCTCACGAAAGTGGATCTTCCTCTTGCCACGCCTACCATCTTGGCGGGAGTGAACCAGACCGTGATGCTCAGTCTTGCGATGGTGGTTGTTGCCTCACTTATTGGAGCCAAGGGCTTGGGTCAGGACGTGCTGGAGGCTCTGCAATATGCAAATGTCGGCCAAGGGATTCTGGCAGGAATCGCTATTCTCTTTGTGCGCTTATCCTGGATCGGGTGATCCAGGGCAAGAAACGGGTCTGATGTTGCGCTTTAGGTAACGACGATGCGGCAGTTGACTTATCGACGGCTTGGTTCAGGGACGCCCTTGATGTTAGTGCACGGCTATCTGGGCGACAGTTCATGTGGAAATTCCAGGAGCCGCTGCAGGAGCATTTCGATTTGATTATGCCGTCGCTGGCAGGCTACGGAGAGAGCGCGACGCTCGCGGCCCCGATTCAATTCCCGGTAACGTCGAAGATATCTGCGCGCTGCTGGATGCATTAGGCATTGAGAAGGTAGATCTTCTCGGCCACTCGATGGGCGGGATGATTGTCCAGGAGATGGCAGCAAACAGACCGGAGCGGGTAAACCGCTTGATATGCCTTGGGACCGGGTCGATGGGTGTGCTCCCTAATCGATTCGAGCCTATCGCAGAATCAAGGCGGAAAATTATTGAGATCGGGCTTGATCATGCGCGGGAGCAGATTGCGCGAACTTGGTTCGTCAATCCGGATGATGAAGAAGGCCTGGCAATCTGTCTGTCCGAGGGAGGCAAGGCGACAACCCAGGCGGCACTTGCCAGTCTTGATGCCTGGGAAAAGTGGGATGGTCGGTCACAGTTACCGAGTATTTCTGCTCCTACACTCGTTATCTGGGCCCGTGAGGATCGATCGTATGATTGGAATCAACAGCAGCTGTTTTTAGACGGGATTCCGGACGTGCGTATCGAAGTTGTCGACGACTGTGCACACAACGTGCATATGGAAAAGCCAAAACTTGTCAACGAGCTTATTCGAGCATTTCTGCAGTAGGGTAGAGATGGCGTTATCAGCGCTATAAGAGCGGCTAGGACTCGGAATAGGATTCGACCGTTTTCCAAATTGATGTACCAATTCTTGAATCAGCATCCTGAAGGCGAATTGCCATCACGCTGAGTTCGCAATTCGGTAAAAGCGAGCTCAGGTCGCTCAGTCGACCCGCCTCGACATCAGCGTCTGCAAGACTGTTAGGCAGCCAGCCAACTCCAACCCCGGCTAATGCCATGGGTAAGATCGCCAGCGTTAGGGATGTCTCGGCAACGCGTTGAATGGTGACCGACTCACGAAGCGGAAAAAAGACCTGTCTCTCCAGCACCTGGCCAAGAAATGAATCCGCGGGATAACTGATGACGGGGAGAACCCCCTCCGAGAGCTGACCATGGATCAATTCTTTTTCTGAGGCGAGGCAGACCGGGATGAGCCGCTCCCGAGCAAGCACATGCTGCTTAAAGAATCCGGGCGGGCTGGGAATATCATCGATCTCGGAATGATGGATCAAAATGAGATCAGCCTGCTTCGTCATGAGCAGGCTGTAACACTCGTCGCGGTTCTCCGAGCGCAGAAGCGTGGTCAAGCCATTAATTGTCGCGAGATTCTTGATGAGGGCGGGAGCGACCGATGTGGTGATGGCGTGCTGGCTGGCAATAACGATGCGATTCTGTCCGTGATCTTCCTGATGCTTAAGATCGCGACGAAAGTCACGCAACTTCGCAATTAACTCACGCAGTTCAGGCTGGCGTTGAGAGACAGAAGACTTCAGCTGAACCGGCTTTTTTGTCCGGTCAAAGAGCTCAGCCCCGATGTGCTCTTCAATCATTCGAATCCGTCGCGAGAAAGCGGGCTGCGAAAGGAAACGGCGCTTGGCGGCGTCGACAAACGACCCGGTCTCAATTACCGCGAGAATGTCTTCAAGCCATTCGAGTCTCATGAACTTATATAAGATGCTCTTTTCGCATATTGTAGACTCGATTTTGCATTTGAATTCGTGATAGCACTGCTTAATACTCGTTTTCCTTAATTTAAGGAGATTTTCTCGATGCATCTCGCCCGTTTTCCCCGTGTCCATCTTGCCCACCTTCCAACGCCACTTGAGCGCATGGATCGATTGTCAGAGGCGTTAGGCGGCCCTGAGATCTGGATAAAGCGCGACGATTGCACCGGCTTATCTACGGGCGGCAATAAGACCCGCAAGCTCGAGTTCTTGATGGCCGAAGCTCAGGCTTGGGGCGCTGACCTTGTTATGACGCAGGGGCGACGCAATCGAACCACGCCCGACAAACGGCAGCATTCGCGGCCAAGCTTGGGATGGACTGCCATCTTCTCCTTGAAGATCGAACGGGATACAAAGAAGAGAATTACAACCACAACGGCAACGTACTCTTGGACGTTCTACATGGCGCGAGTTATGAAAAGCGACCGACGGGACTGGATATGAACGCTGAGATGGAAGAGGTTGCCGAGACCTACCGCGCTCAGGGGAGAAAAGTCTATACGATCCCGGGTGGTGGTTCGAATACGACGGGGGCGCTGGGCTACGCGAACTGCGCACTTGAGTTGGTGTCACAAGCCAATGAGCGGGATCTGGCAATAGACGAGATTGTCCATGCGACCGGCAGTACGGGAACTCAGGCGGGACTCGTGACCGGACTAAAAGCGATCAACGCACAAATTCCGGTGTACGGCATCTCTGTGCGGGCAGCTAAAGAAGCTCAAGAGCAGAATGTCTATAAGCTTGCTGAAGCAACCGCGGATCGGTTAGGTTGTTCGGGAATTGTGAATCCCGCCGATATCGTTGCCAATTCGGAATATGTCGGCGATGGGTATGGCATTCCAACAGAGGCCGGCCTTGATGCAATCCGAATGTTCGCCAAGCTTGAGGGCATACTGCTTGACCCTGTGTATTCCTCAAAGGGCGCAGCCGGGATGATCGACCTAATCCGAAAGGTCATTTCAAAAAGGACAGCGAATAGTGTTCTTGCATACCGGCGGCTCGGTATCGCTGTTTGGGTACTTGTCGGCGTTTAACGCCGCCTGATCCCGATCAGAGGACTTGATCCAGAACCCAGTTTGCCAACTTGTGACCAGTCCTTCTTCGGGGCCGAAGCGGCCCTGGTGCGTTGGATCGCTAATACTTCCCAGCTGTTGCGCCTCACAGATTGCGTTGTCTTCAGGTGTCGCCGTATCCCAACGCTCGAAGTACGCCTGCGAAACTTGGGTGAAGTCGTCTCGAGCAATGACATCGCGATGGAAGCACGAGCCCAAAATAAGCTGGGTTTGGTCTACCGCCAGCGGCTTAAAAGATAGCCACCATATAGCGTCCGGTGCGAAGACGAATTGCGTGCAGGGCATGACGTTCGTGAAATAAGTACTGGTTCGTTGGTCGCCCTGCAAATCGGGATGTACGGAAATACGCCGGCCTTATCGGACAGCACTGATACCGAGTTCTTCCTTCCACAAATACCCGAAGACCTAGCCAGTGCCCCTGTGTATCGAGTACTTCCGACTGCTGACGACCCAATGACGCGCGGTGCACGGTCCCCGTGTGGTAGGCCTCAAGCGCATTCTCAATCAGAAATTTCCAATTGCTGCGAACGACAAACTCTCGTCGACGAACGCAACGAAAATCCGGACTCGCATAATCGCGAAAGACATCGGGCAGATCACCCAGCGTGTTCGCGAGCGAGAGGCCATCGCCCGTATAGCGAATAAAGACGAACCCGCCCCAGGATGCAATCGGAACTTCAGCAAGACGACAGTCCTTAAGATCAAAATCTGTAACCTCGTCCATGCCGGACGCCCGCGAGAGCCTGCCGTCCGTTTCATAGACCCAGCTGTGATAGGGACAGACAATGCGCTTTACGGATCCCGCTCCGCTCAATTCGCGTGCCGCGGTGGCGGCAGGCATTACGAAACGCTTTGAGCTCTCCTGCGTCGGTTCGAATAACGATCACCGAACCCTGAAGGCTTTCGTATGTCAGATACTGTCCGACCGCCGAGAGCTCGTCCTCCCGACCGACAAAATGCCAGCATCGGTCAAAGATCCGCTCCTGTTCACGCTCGAAGAAATTGGGGTCTGTGTAACATCGCGCGGGAAGGGTATGCGCTTCACGCAGCGCTTTTGGACACTCCGGTAGTTTGCAGGGTCGAATAAAGAAGGGTCTGACATGACTAATTCTTATAAATGGGAAAACGCCTAAGCCCGGAAAGTGTATCCGCGTTTAACGACATCGATATGCTCGCCGCTTGGCAGGGGAATGTCTACAATAATGCGACAAGACAGATTGGTGCGAACGTGCACTCCAAGAAAGATTTATCCGCATGCTGAACGAAGCGCAAATCTCAAGCTTTAAGGAAAACGGCTACTTATTTTTGCCCGATGCGTTACGTATGGATCAGTTGGACAGACTCCGCGCGCAATTTGACGCGTGGATAGAAGAGAGTCGAGCGTACACGACGCCGTACGGCGAGACGATGGATGGCCGACCGCGCTTTGATTTAGAGCCCGGTCACACGGCGGAGCAGCCGGCCTTACGACGAATAGCATCACCGGTTGAGATTTCCGATGTGTATCTCGAGGTGATGCGCGATAACCGGGCGCTGGATGCGGTCGCGGATATTTTTGGGCCGAATATCAAGTTCGAGAACGCAAAGATCAATTCCAAATTGCCGGGCGCGGCAACGCAGGTGAAATTTCATCAAGACTTTCTGTTTGAGGCGCACACCAACGATGACATGATCACGGTGCTGTTCTTTCTTGATGACGTTACGCCGGAAAATGGACCGTTGCAGGTGGTGCCGGAACCCATACCGGACCGCTTTACGAGCATTGGCATGCGGGTGTGTTCACCGGTGCGGTAAGTGACGAGGTGGCCGCGACCTTTTGCCTAAGGCGATTCCATGCTTTGGTCCGGCCGGATCAGCATGTCTCATGCACACGCGACTGCTGCATGGCTCCGGCCCGAATCTGTCTAATGGGCCGAGGACGCTTTTTATCTGTGAGTATCTCGCAGAAGACAGTTATCCGCTGCACGACAACCATATTCCCAGTGTGTACCAATATGAGGTGGTGCGGGGCCAAGCGACCGGAAGGGTACGATGCAGCAGTTACGAGATGGCCTTCCCAGAGATGCCGACGGGCGCCTCGTTTTTTGATCAGCAGGCAAAAGCGTCGTAACCGATGAAGTCGACATTTGAATGTGTGGACGGACATACGGCCGGTATGCCCGTTCGGATGATTGTGAGCGGTGCCCCGCGTCTTGAAGGCGCCAATCAGAGTGAGCGTCGACAGCATTTCATGCAGGAATTCGATTGGATGCGGCGGGCGCTTATGTTTGAGCCGCGCGGCCACTCGGCGATGTCGGGGACGTTTATATACCCTCCCTCCTCAGATGCATTTGACCTTGGCATCATATTTATCGAGACATCCGGTTGCCTGCCTATGTGCGGGCACGCTTCCATAGGGACGACGACCTTCGCTATCGAGCGTGGTCTGGTTGAGCCGAAAATTGAGGGGCGCCTACGCCTTGAGACACCCGCCGGCCCTGTGAATGTGGAGTATGAGCGAGATGGCGATAAGGTAACGAGCGTGAAACTCATCAATATTCCGTCGTTTCTGCTTCTGCAAGATCTTGAGATCGAGTCGTCAGAACTGGGAACGCTCAAAGTGGATGTCGCCTATGGTGGGAACTTCTATCCGATTATTGAGCCTCAGGATAACTTCAAGGATCTTGCGGACTTTGATGCGTCTACATTGATTCGCATGGGAGTGGCGTTACGAGAGAAGATTGAGGAGCATCATGAGATTGTGCATCCGTTGGATTCCAGCATCCGTGGTTTGCGACATTGCATGTGGACGGGCGCACCGCTGAGCTCAACCAGCGACGGAAGGGCCTGTGTCATTGCAGGAGATATGATCGATCGGTCTCCCTGCGGGACGGGAACCTCGGCACGCCTCGCGCAGCGCGCGGCGAAGGGACTCTTAGCGGAGGGCGACTCCTTCGTGCACGAGAGCTTCATCGGAAGCACGTTCACGGGGACGATTGAAGGCAGAGAATCGGTAGGTAATTTTCCCGCCATCATCCCCGGAGTAAGAGGCGCTGCCCACATTACGGGGTTGAATACAATTTTCGTTGACAGTAACGATCCCTTTCCCGAAGGATTTTCGCTTTAGCGCAGAGATCTCACGGTATTGGCCTGCTGTCGGGCGCCCTCGAGCATGAAGGTCAGGTCGTTCCCGGCGAGAATGAAACGGCTGCCCAGATCGATATATTTTTTCATCAGCGCAGGGGCGTAGACGCCCCCCATGCCGGGGTATTTTTTGTGCTTAGCGCATGCGCTGATCATTTCGCGATACGCGGCCTCGATATCAGGATGGTCCAGCTGCCCGGGAATGCCCATTTCCATGCAAAGATCATTGGTACCGATTAATAAAGCGTCGATACCCTCAATCGCTGCAATGGCCTCTGCATTTTCGATAGCGGTTGGGCTTTCAAGCATGAGAACAATCAGTGTTTCCCGGTCGACCATCTCGGTTGCCTCTTTGATGGGGACACTTTCAAAGTTGAGCTGAGGGAGACCACCAATCACCGAGCGATGCCCTCTGGGCGGGTAGCGACAGCTTGTTGCAATCCGGCGAGCAGTTTCAACGTCGTCCACGTGAGGCACAACAATGCCCTGAGCCCCGCCATCCAGCACGCGAGTGGCGTGATGGGGTTGATGGCTCGGCACCCTTACGATGGGCGCTATTCCCGAGGCCTGCGCGGCGATCGAAATCTGCACCGCGGTATCCAGGTTCATCGAGTTATGTTCAAGGTCAATAAACAGCCAGTCGTAACCAGCGGTTACCATGACCTTAGCAATATCTGCCGTACGCGCCTGACGTAAGCCAATACCGACCGCCAACTCGCCAGCGCGGAGTTTTTCGAGAGCAGGATTTTTAAGTTCGACCACAGCTTGATCCTCTTTGATGATCAAACCGCAGTGTAGCGCTGTTTAACGTCGAAGATTTAGCCAGACGTTTCAGCGAAAGATTGCTGTCCCAGCGTGGCACACAGAGGCTTTGGGGAAGATCGCGTGCCGCTCAGTAAATAGCGATGCAGCGCACCTCAATACTGCGTCGATCGGGGGCATCCTCTTTGGTGTGCGGATCCTCAAAAGCGCTGTGGAAATTAAGGCTGCACGGCTTCTCTGAACCGGCATCCTGTTCGCTTCCCTTTGATGCGGCGAAGGCACCCGCGGAGTCCCACTGTTTGATGAGCACGACTTCTTCGTGTGTCATTTCGGAGAAAAAATACCATTGATGTCGTTCTGCGGCATGTGCAAAGTAGTTCTCACCAATCCGGTCGGTGTAGTGAAGCTCAAAAACCACAAGATCTTCTGTTGCAATGGTCTGAGCGTCGCAGTAGCCAACCGGATCACGTAACACAGGCGATTCCTTGTGAATGTTGCGCCAAAGGTTAATGATGGCAAATCGACCGGAATCACTCAGCGCCTCGTCAACCAGTTCGGGTGGGATGACAGATTCCCCCTCCGCCAAAAAAGGCCGCATGGTGTCATTGATGCGAGGGGGAGCGGCAAGATCACGCAGTCGTTGTGGTGCGCTCGTTAGCGTGTAATCCCCATGAACAAGTCGGATAGGCCGTTGTACCTGCTGCCCCTTACCGGTTTGTTGTTTCTTTTCTTCCGCTGCGGCCCAGCGAATATTGTGATCGAAAGCGAACGCATACCTCGCGCCCGTTATTTCTTTCAACGTGTTGATGCATTCAGGGTAGTGTCGAGAGACAACGTCTTCGTGACTCAGGAAGTCAATATCGTTGTGTTTTAATGGGTTTCGAAATAATTCAAAGCCGTTGACATTAAGCCCTCTCGCACCGCCTGGATCGAGTCGTGCGTCTGCGACCTGCATCTGTCGCGCGTCTTCGATGTAGCCCTCCATTCCAGCGTCCGTGCCGTCGGGTCGCCGGGTGAGTGATACGTTGCCATTGCGGTAGAGCGAGTGCGGAATGGAATCGGCCAGATAGTTGAAGCGGGCCGATCTTCGACCGTTGGCAGCAGCAGGTGCGTGGTTCATCGATTACCCTCCCCAGGGCGGTCTATGGGCGCCGTTGTCGATAACTGACATGGACGCCTAATTTATCGGCAAAAGCAGGCGAACAATGATGTTTAATATTGGACACGATTATATTGCACACAATTAAATTGTCTACTATATTAAAAGCATGAACCAAAAAGCC
>JAYPPP010000018.1:0-23083 GCA_038131525.1 Gammaproteobacteria bacterium
CACCCGCATGAAAGTTAACCCCTTGATCTCCACGCGCCAAAAAGACCTGAATACCTGCCGCATGCACACGCTCGCCTCGCGGCGCTACTGCCACTAGATACGGGTGCGCCTGCAGGGGCATGAAGAGCTGCGAACCGAGGGGGTGTTTTTCCATCATGGCGAGACGCAGCGGTTGCGGGTAGGGTGACGCTCTGAAAATGTTGACGAGCGGCCGGCCGTTCTCTGAGGCTACATCCACAAGCGCCAGGTCATGAAAGCGCTTGGATGTGCCCTCGTTGATAGCCATGACCTGCTCCGAGCGCGCCTCGATAACATCGCCAAATGGCGTGAAGTCCATCTCATTCAATGGCCTTGGGGAAACGTTCATTTTTTAGCGCCGCGGTTTTCCATAGACCCGAACGCGGCTAATTCCGCCATCGGGGAAGATATTCAGGCGCAAACAGTTTACCGGTCCGAGCCCATGAATAGCTTCACCCTCAAAATAGTGCTGCCGGTCCATTTCAAGCTTGCTGGGCGACAGTAGCTCAGGCCAGCTTTCAGCTGCCTCGACTAGGGCCGCGTCGTCCAGTCCATCAACGAGCGACGCCTGAATGGAGCATCGATCCGGATAGTTGCCCTTGAAGTGGGCCGTGTCGATCTCAATGCGTTCGATCTCCCCTGGTGCGCCAAGACGCACAAGAATCCAATCATTACCCGGCTCCCGTCGCCGACGCGTCTCCCAACCATCGCCCATATTGAGGCCGCGTCCCGGCGTAAGAATCACCCAGGGATTCCCATAATGCGCGTCGTTAAAGCCCGCGATGCGCCCGCCATTCGCAATGGCTGATAGCTCGATCACTTCATCCGCGCCAATACTCGACCAGTTTGCGAGCGGCTCGCCGTACACACGAAATCTGGCCACACCGCCATCCGGATAGATATTCAAGCGCAGGTGCGTTGCGGGTAAATCATCGGAGATGGCCAGATAATGATGCGCATCTGGACCGAGATCCGTTCGGGGCAACAGTTCCCGCCACGTCCACTCTTCCAACGATGCGCCCTCAGTCTGATCAGCCGCCTCGGCAGAGGCCTGTGGCGGGTAGTTACCGGTAAAAAACCGGGTGTCGATATCAAGCCCGCGAATGATTCCTCTGCTGCCCAACTGAACGATGGCGTGGTCGAACCCCACCGCGGCGACGTCGGCTTTCCCAGCCATCCATCCATTTGCCGTGGTCGTCATATTTCCGTCAATGAATACCGGCTCGTGGTCCTGCAGCATCCGTTCTACGGGCGCAAAAAAGTCATCGCTGCAGGAGAGCGCCCGCGCGCCCAATCGCGGCGAGGCAAGGTTCACCAGATGCCGCGCAAATTCTGGGATGGAAGTCGTATCGGTCATACAATCGTTTACACGTTTTCGAATATTTGCTGAATGCGAAGCCGCGCGATTTTGTGCACCTGCAAGAGCGCCGCTTCAAACTCTGCGTCCCAATCATTCTGCACGCGCGCACGAAAGCGCTCAAGAATCTCCCCGCGATTAAGGCCCCGCACTGCGACGATAAACGGAAAGCCGTATTTCTCTTTATATGCGCTGTTGAGCTGACTGAATTCCTGAAACTCCTCCGGCGTGCAGCGGTCCAATCCAGCGCCGGCCTGTTCCGCCGACGAGGATTCCGTTAACTCACCGGAGATCGCGAGCTTCCCAGCAAGATCCGGATGCGCCCTTAGCAACGCCAGCTGAGGCTCCCGCCCGGCTCGACTCACGATCTCCGCGAGTGCTTCACTCAAAGAGCGCGGCGCATCCATAGCGCTTGTCAGACCTTCGCCAAAAAGCTGCTCGGCAATCCAGGGCGAATGCTCGTAGACACCGCCGAAATGATGGAGAAATTCATCTCGGCTCAACTCGCTTGCGACCACGGTCACATCCTCGAATACGGGTGCTCAGAGCGCCAGTGCCTTGCGATATCGATGCGTCGGCAATACCACACCTGATCAAAGCCACGGGTATGCTCAATAAAGCGCGCGAGACCCGCAAGACGCCCCGGCCGACCCACCAACCGGCAGTGCAGCCCTACCGACATCATGCGCGGCGTTTTTGTGCCTTCTTCGTACAACACATCGAACGCATCGCGCAGATATGTGAAGAATTGATCGCCGCTGTTAAAACCCTGAGGCGTTGCGAACCGCATATCGTTGTTGTCCAGGGTATAGGGAACAACGAGATGCGCATTGCCGTTAACCTCCGTCCAGAAAGGTAAATCATCGTTGTAGTCATCAGAGTCATAAACAAAGCCGCCCTCCTCGACCACAAGTCTTCGGGTACGTTCGCTTGTGCGACCCGTGTACCAGCCCAAAGGGCGCTCTCCCGTTAGAGATGTAATGATGTCAATCGCGCGCGCGATATGCTCACGCTCGACGTCTTCAGGAACGTGCCGGTAGTCGATCCACCGATAGCCGTGAGAGCAGATCTCATAACCCGCCTTAAGAGCCGCTTCGGCGACTGCGGGGTTGCGCTCAAGCGCCATCGCCACACCAAACACGGTGAGCGGTATCTCGTATCGCTTGAATAAATCAAAAAGACGCCAAACTCCAACTCTCGATCCGTATTCGTAAAGCGACTCCATGCTGGGATGGCGTTGGCCCAGCCAGGACGGAGCTCCAATCATCTCGGACAAAAGCTTCGGATCCTTCGTCGCCGTGAAGAATGCAGTTCTCGGCGCCTTCCTCGTAGTTGATGACAAACTGAAGCGCGATCCGCGCGTCCCCGGCCACTTCGCGGTTGGAGGTTTGGCCCCGTATCCGATGAGGTCTCTAGGATATGATTGTTCTGCCGACATCTACCCCACCCAGGGTTTCGTTTACTCGCAGTCGAATAAATATTATCCGACTAAAGGAGGCGTATATTTGATTATTATCAATATTTATTTGAAAGTGTTTTGGGAGGTTTTTCGGCTGACGGCTTAAAACCATGTGTGAGACTGACTCCGGTTAACTGACGTTTGGGCATTGCCAAGACTTAGCTTGCTAAAACACGGGAGGCGCGATGGGCAAACTCACCACTCATGTTCTGGATACGAGCGCCGGTCGCCCGGCTGCAGGGGTCGCCTGGTCACTAACCGGGGAAGACGCGGCAGACAGTCCGATTTGCTCGGGCGTCACGAACTCGGACGGCCGAGCAGACGGCCCTATCCTCGAAGGCAGCGCCTTCACCAGCGGCACATACGAGCTGCGATTTTCGGTGGGTGACTATTTTCGTCGACAAGGCGTCTCCCTCGAGAGCCCTTCATTTCTTGATATCGTAGTTATCCGTTTTGGGATTAGTGATGCGAGCGAACACTATCATGTCCCGCTTTTGGTCTCGCCCTTTGGTTACAGCACCTATAGAGGCAGCTAAGCCCGTCGGCTGATGGCAAACCCGCGTTCTCAATTCCGCTGCCTGCTGGGCGCTCAAGAATTAACGCTTGAATCTTTCGATCCTCAGCGCACGCTGCTTGACTTTCTGAGGCTAGAACAAAAGCTGACGGGCACTAAAGAAGGCTGCGCGGAGGGCGATTGCGGCGCCTGTACTGTACTTATTGGCCGCCTTCAACATGACGATGTCCGCTACCACGCAGTGAACGCATGTATCGTCCCCTTGGGCTCGGTCGACAGTACACAAATACTCACCGTGGAGCATGTCGCAGACCCACAGCCCCATCCCGTCCAACGCGCGTCAGAAACATGCCATGGCTCTCAATGCGGGTTCTGTACTCAGGCATCGCGACGAGCCTTGTGGGTCTGCATGAAGCGTGCGCGTCAGGCGATCTCCCGGCGGACCTGCGCACCATAAACGACACGCTCGCTGGCAATCTCTGCCGATGCACAGGTTACGGGCCCATCATCGAAGCCGCGCAACTGGCCTGTACGGCAGATCGTCCGCAACACCTTCAAGACCTTGGAAAACAGCCGGACAAACCTTAAAACCTGGGCAGCAGAAACGAATTATCTCTGCGCCGGTGAGGAAGATAAAACCTTCGTTGTCGCCCCAACCAACCTCGATGCGTTTTGGGCGACACGATCTCGACTCCATGATGCCCAGCTGATAGCGGGTTCAACGGATGTAGGGCTGTGGGTGAACAAAGATCACAGATATTTTTCGAACATCATCGAGGTAAGCCGTATTCAGGAGCTTCAAGGTATTCATCAATCTCCGGATAGGATTGAATCAGGGCCGCCGCTACGGTTGCGGACGCGCTTAAAGCACTGGCACCGCTATCGGGTGACCTTGAAACCCTGCTGCGCCGATTCGGATCGACCCAGGTGCGCGCGCAGGCCACGGTGGGCGGCAACATCGCGAATGGATTCGCCTATCGGCGATCTCGCTCCTGCCTTGATTGCGCTGGACGCCACACTCACATTAATCAGTCCTAACGGCAAACGCACCATTGCGCTTGAAGACTTCTTTGTTGATTACGGAAAACAGGATCGAAACGATGATGAGATTATTCTCAGCGTTTCTATACCGCTTCCGATTCCGCCTGATTTTCACTGCTGGAAAATCTCCAAGCGATTCGATCAGGATATCAGCGCGGTGAGCGGCGCCTTCTGTCTTAAAGTCGAAGACGGCACGATCACCTCAGCGCGGATCGCCTTTGGCGGCATGGCGGCGACGCCACATCGGGCTGTTCGTTGCGAGCAGGCCTTGGTCGGGGCAAATATTCAGTCCGACGTGCTAGCACCGGCACAATCGGCGCTTGAGGCAGATTTTTCTGCCATTTCCGACCTGCGCGCGAGTGCGGCCTACCGTCACGATGTGGCGGCAGGTCTGCTTGAAAAGTGCCTTCGCGCGATTCGCTCGCGAGATGTCACGGATCTTTATCTCCACCCGGCCGCAGAGGCGAGTCACTGGAGATCATGAGCGACGCGGCCACCAAAACCGTCGGCGAAGCGCTGTCTCAAGATAGCGCCTTAAAGCATGCCACCGGCAAAGCGATCTATATCGACGATATGCCCTGCCGGCCGAATCACTGCATCTTGCGGTGGGCCGGGCCGACGGAATCTGCGGGCGTATCCTGAATCTTGATCTAACGCGGGTGCGTGAAGCGCCGGAGTCTTAGACGTGTTCTGCGCTGCAGATCTTGATGGTCATAACGACGTGAGCCCGTCCGGGCGGGGCGATGATCCTGTTCTTGCGGAAGATGAGGTTCGCTTCGATGGCGAGGCGGTATTTGCGGTTGTGGCCTCAAGTCACCGGCTCGCACGCGCGGCTGCAGCCCTCGGTGAAGTCACATCGACCCCAAAGAGCCTGTCCTTTCAATTGATCAGGCGCTTGGGCAATCCATGTTTGTGAGCGACGAGCAACTCATGTCTCGCGGCGATGTCGACGCCCAATTAAACGCTGCACCTCATGTCCTCAAAGGCACCGTAAGCTGTGGCGGACAGGATCATTTTTACCTTGGAAGGACAGATCTCTCTGCGCCGTCCTCAAGAGGACGGTGACATGTTGATTTATTGCTCAACCCAGCACCCGAGCGAGATACAGCATCATGTGGCCAAAGTCCTGGGCAAACCTGCCCACGCGGTAACAGTTGAAGTTCGTCGGATGGGCGGCGGGTTTGGGGGCAAGAAAGTCAGGCCTGCCAGTGGGCGGCACTGCGGCGATCGCCGCGCAGCGCAAGGTGGCGTGCCGGTCAAATGCCGACTGGATCGAGACGACGATATGCGTCTGACCGGAAAGCGGCATGACTTTCGCTTCGACTGGACGGTAGGTCACGACGCCGAAGGTCATATTCTGGCTGTCGATTGTGAGATGGCGTCCCGCTGCGGATGCTCGTTGGATCTGTCCGATCCGATTAATGATCGCGCGATGTTTCATCTCGATAACGCCTATTACTTTCCCGCTGCGCGGATTCGCTCAAAACGATGCTTCTCGAACACGGTCTCGAATACCGCATTTCGCGGCTTTGGCGGTCCGCAAGGGATGTTTGCCGGTGAACGCATGATCGAGGCTATCGCCCGATCGACAGGGCTTGACCCGCTCACCGTGAGAAAACGAAATTTCTACGGGCCCGAGGGTCGAGACCTGACGCCGTATCACATGAAGGTCGAGGATTTCGTTCTTGATCAGATGGTCGAAGAACTCGAAAAGAGCAGCGCTTACTGGGAAAGGCGAAAGACAATCGCTGAGGCGAACGCGTTGGATCCGATGATTCGCCGAGGCCTTGCTCTCACACCCGTCAAATTTGGAATTTCATTTACCGCGACGTGGTTTAACCAAGCCGGTGCGCTCATTCATATCTACCGCGACGGCAGTGTGCACCTCAATCATGGCGGCACGGAGATGGGTCAGGGGCTTTTTATTAAGGTGGCTCAGGTCGTCGCCGATGCGCTGGGTCTTTCTCTCGATCAGATAAAAATTTCCGCCACCCGTACCGATAAGGTGCCCAATACGTCTGCAACCGCCGCGTCGTCCGGCGCAGATCTCAACGCGATGGCTGCTTTAAACGCTGTGAACATACTCAAGCAGCGACTCACCGCATTCGCGAGTGATCGATTCTCCACCGAGGCGAGCGAGATTTCTTTCAGCGCCGGTCGGGTGCAGATTGGCGGGCAGTCAATTGCTTTTGCCGATCTCGTGGAGCAGGCCTACATGGCCCGCGTTCAGCTTTCTGCCACGGGCTTTTATCGCACGCCAAAAATTCATTATGACCGCAAAGCGGCAAAAGGTCGGCCGTTTTATTATTTTGCGTATGGCGCTGCCGTCAGCGAAGTCGCCATCGATACCCTGACGGGAGAAAATCGAGTCGTGGCTGTCGACATCCTTCACGACGTCGGTCGCTCCCTAAATCCGGCCGTTGATTTAGGCCAGATTGAAGGCGGCTTTATTCAGGGCATGGGTTGGCTGACCACAGAAGAACTCTGGTGGGATGACTCGGGGCGCATCCGCCCCCACGCGCCCTCGCCCTACAAAATACCCACATGCTCCGATCGTCCAGCGGATTTCAACGTTCGTCTTTTGTCGGAGGGCAAAAATAAAGAACACACCATTCACCGATCCAAAGCCGTAGGCGAGCCACCCTCATGCTGGCGATCTCTGTTCACCAGGCGCTTTCCGACGCCGTATCCAGCATCAGCGGATACCGTCATGTTCCAGACCTTGACGCACCCGCACCGCCAGAGGCCCTGTTGCGGGCGATCAAGCGAGAGCGCGCAAGATCTGATCACGTGAGTCACGCATCATGATCGACGCTTTGCCCTCACCACACGCGTGGATTAAAGCGGCGCTTGAAGCCAGCACCGCCAAACAGCGCGCTGTGCTGGCACTCGTCAGCAAAGAGAAAGGGTCCACGCCGAGAGATGTGGGCAGTTGGATTTTGGTTTCTGAAGAAAAAATACTGGGCACTGTGGGCGGGGGCGAGTTCGAGCGGACCATGATCGAAGCTGCCCAAGCAATGCTGTCCGGTGACGGCAACTGGCGTCGTTCTTTTCTCGATACGGTGCTCGGCCCCGATATGCGGCAGTGCTGTGGTGGAGTCATGCAGCTGATGCTCCAGCCGATTGATCAGGGCTCTTGCGAATGGCTCACGACAGCGGCTCAGCAGATGGAGCAAGACCAGGCCGTGCGAGTCTCTTTTAGTCGAGCTGAACCTTGGGAGGCGCCCTTAGTGCTGACGTCTGACGTCACAACACCCGGTCTCGAGACAGAGTGTTTTGTGCTCTTCATTCATGATGATTATCCGAAGATCGCTTTATTCGGCGCAGGTCATGTCGGGCGTGCCCTGTGCACGATAGCCTCGCAGCTTCCCATCCGAGTTTCGGTGTTCGACTCTCGATCAGAGCAATGCGCCCTTTTGCCAGCCGCCCAAAATATCGTTCTTGATTCCTCTCTTGACCCGTTGTCTGGCGCCCGCTCCCTTAAAAACTTTGACGGCGCCATTGTGATGACTCACAGTCATGAGCTGGATTTCTCCCTGTGCGAGACGCTACTGCAGAACACGGCGCTTAAATACATCGGTTTAATCGGCAGCGAGAGCAAATCCCACCGATTCAGAAAACGTCTTTTGGAGTCCGGTGTTCATAAGGCGCAAGTCGATCGACTGGTGAGCCCCATCGGGCGGGATGGCCCTGCCGGTAAAGAGCCCGGCCTTATCGCGCTCGCCGTCCTTAACGAGCTGATGACAACACTAAGACCATCGCAAGATATCCAGACTGTTCACCTCATGAAGCAACCGGCCGCCTAAAGGGCATCCCCATGAACACCGACGATGAGATGCATCAACACTATTTACGCGAGGCGGTGCAGTTAGCTCATGAACACATGCGCGCCGGGGCAGGCGGACCCTTTGGCGCCCTGGTGGTGCGCGACGGTGAGATCATCGGCAAAGGTTGGAATCGCGTGACTTCACATAACGATCCCACGGCTCACGCTGAAGTCAGCGCCATTCGGGCCGCCTGTGAAAAAGTGGGCGACTTCTCCCTTGCCGGCTCCGTGATTTACACGAGCTGCGAACCCTGCCCGATGTGCTTAGGCGCAATCTGGTGGTCACGCATTGATGCTATTTATTTTGCGAGCACCCGTGACGACGCAGCCCGGGTAGGCTTTGATGACGCGGCGCTCTACCGGGAAGTCTCCTTGGCTCTACCGGATCGACAGCTGCCGCTGCTGCGGTATGCACTACCCGAGGCCGAAGACCTGATGAACGCCTGGATGCAAAAGGACGATAAGATTCCTTATTGAGAAGATCTGGGCGCAACAGGCCGTGTTGCTGGACGGCCAAAAAATTCTTCGAGTTGAGATGAGCGAAACGTTATTACACCTAGTCGGCATTCGAAAAACCTTTCCAGGCTGCATCGCGAATGACAATGTAGACCTCAGCATCGTTCCCGGGGAGATCCACGCGCTGCTGGGGGAAAATGGCGCCGGCAAAAGCACTCTCGTAAAAATGATTTACGGAGTGCTGCGACCCGATGCAGGCGAGATCCGATGGAACGATCGCGTCGTCAGTATCGATAATCCGGCCCGCGCACGAGCGCTTGGCATCGGGATGGTGTTCCAGCATTTCTCGCTGTTTGAGTCGATGACCACTCTTGAGAACGTTGCGCTAGCCCTACCGCCTCAGGATCTGGAGTCACTTCGAACCAACTGCTTGATACCGCTGAGCAGTACGGACTCAAACTCCATCCGGATCGATATGTCTATGACCTTTCCATGGGGAGCGTCAACGTATCGAAATTATCCGCTGCCTTCTTCAAGATCCCAGGCTGTTAATTCTTGATGAACCCACCTCCGTTCTTACCCCCAAGAGACAGACGTTCTGTTCGCGACGCTGCGCAAACTCGCAGGCGAGGGGCGATCGATTCTCTACATCAGCCATAAGCTCGACGAGGTTCGCGCGCTTTGCGATCGCGCCACGATCCTTCGCGGCGGTAAAGGGTGGACGACTGTGAGCCAGCGAAAGAGACGGCTCAATCGCTCGCTGAAAAATGATCGGCCGGCGTGTGGACTCAGTCAGGGCGCGCAACGCAAAGATTAGCTCTGAGATACGCCTTCGCGTCTCGGACCTGTCGGTTCGATCAGACGAACTGCATGGCACACACCTGCAGGGAATCAATCTCACCGTCAATGCAGGAGAGATTGTGGGCATCGCCGGGATTGCGGGTAACGGGCAAACGGAACTCATGTCGGCCCTATCCGGCGAAACCGGCGCGCCGGAGGCCGGAACCATCCAGATCGGATCAAAAGACGCCACCCGAATGCGCCCGATGGACCGTCGCCAACTGGCTGCTGTGTTCATACCCGAAGAGCGCATAGGCCAAGCCGCGGTCTCGGATCTCAGCCTGACGCAGAATAGTTTTCTGACCTCTGCGGAGCGTATGGGGTTCAGCACACGAGGCCTGATCAACTGGAGCGCGGTGGCCGAGTTCACAGACACCATCCTGAAGGACTTTAACGTGCGTGCCACCGGCAAAGATGCGTTGGCGAACAGTCTATCGGGTGGGAACCTTCAAAAATTTATCGTCGGTCGCGAAATTCTGCAGAACCCTAACTTGATTGTTGTCTCGCAACCTACGTGGGGGGTTGATGCGGGGGCCGCAGCCGCCATTCATGAGCAGATTCAGACGCTCGTCAGCAACGGAGCCGGCGCATTGATTATTTCGCAGGACCTGGACGAAATTTTTGCATTGTCTGATCGCATTGCCGTGATTTCGCAGGGCACGCTTTCGGAGCCTGAACCGGCGAGCGGTGTCACCCCTCAGGCCGTTGGCCTGCTTATGGGCGCGACCCACTCACCCGCCCAGTCGGCTCAGCATGTTTAGGTTAGAAGCCCGGGCCGCCTCGTCGGCCAGCGCCGCATGGCTGTCCCCCTTACTGGCGCTCACGCTCACAGCGATAACCGGCGCCATTATCTTTTTGGCGATGGGCAAAGCACCCGGTCTTGCGCTTTATCTTTATTTTGTCGAACCGCTAACCTCCTGGTCGGGTCTTTCAGAGGTGATGGTAAAAGCAGGACCATTAATCCTCATTGGCACCGGGTTATCGCTGGGGTTTCGCGCCGGCGTCTGGAACATTGGTGCCGAAGGTCAATTCATCGCGGGCGCGTTACTGGGCAGTGCGCCCGCCATTTATTTTTATCAAAGCACTCATCCGCTGATTCTTCCGCTCATGGTGATGCTTGGCATTCTTGGTGGAATGGCGTGGGCCGCGATTCCGGCGCTACTAAAGACACGATTTAACGCGAATGAAATTCTCGTCTCGCTGATGCTGGTTTACGTGGCTGAGCTGTTACTCATTCATCTCGTGCAGGGTGCCTGGCGCAATCCGCAAGGCTGGGGGTTTCCCGGGACACGGATGTTTCCCGACGCCGCTTTGCTTCCGATGTTGTTTTCCGGTTATCGCGTGCATCTCGGTACGCTGATCGCTCTTGCGATACCGTTTATTGTCTGGTTCGTACTCAAGAGAACCAGTTTTGGATTTCATATCCGCGTTTTTGGTTCCGCCCCGCTCGCGGCACGACATGCCGGCATCGGGCAGCAGCGCATGATCTGGACCACGCTTTTGATCGGTGGCGGTCTTGCCGGTCTTGCCGGTGTCATGGAAGCCACATCGACCATCGGCCAACTCGTGCCCAAAATTTCTCCGGGCTATGGCTTTACCGCCATCATTGTTGCGTTCTTGGGGCGACTGCATCCCGTTGGGGTTCTATTGGCCGGCATCACCATAGCCGTGACCTATATAGGCGGCGAAGGGGCCCAGATTTCCGCCGGCCTGCCCAAAGCGGTGACCGGGTTATTTCAGGGCATTATCTTGTTTTATCTACTGGCATTTGATTTGCTGACGCGCTATCGCATTACACGGGTGGCAACACCGGCAGGCGCCTCATGACCGAGCTCATCATCGCATCGGTCATGACCATGATGACAGCCGCCACGCCGCTTATTTTTGCAGCGACAGGGGAACTCGTCTGCGAAAAATCCGGCGTTTTGAACCTTGGCGTAGAAGGCATGATGCTGATTGGCGCTGTGTTCGGTTTTGCTGCAGTTTCAATCACAGGGCAACCGCTTATTGGGGTCGTGGCGGGAATAACTGCAGGTGCTTTGGCTTCTTTGATCTTCGGCGTTCTGACGCTTTCGCTGCTTTCCAATCAGGTCGCCACCGGACTCGCGCTCACTATTTTTGGCACCGGTCTTTCTGCTCTTTTTGGTCTTGAATACGTTGGCAAAACCATAGAGCAGATCGAGCCCATTCATATTCCCTTGTTGACCGACCTGCCGATCATCGGGCGAATCCTTTTCGGCCATGATCCGCTGGTGTATTTCGCGATTGTCATTCTCTTAATCACCGCATGGTTTCTAGGAAGATCGCGCTGGGGCATGGTCCTTCGAGCGGTCGGCGATTCTGACCAGTCGGCTCATGCCATCGGTTACCGCGTGATTCTTATTCGCTACGCTGCAGTCGCGTTTGGCGGGGCGATGGCCGGGCTTGGGGGCGCTTATTTATCACTGGCTTACACGCCACTTTGGGCGGAAAACATGACGGCGGGTCGGGGCTGGATCGCGCTGGCCCTCGTTGTTTTTGCAAGTTGGCGACCCGGTCGGGTGCTCTTCGGAGCCGTACTTTTCGGTGGAATCACCATTCTCCAGCTGAATGCCCAGGCCGCCGGGCTCGGGATTCCCGCCTCTTATATGTCGATGCTCCCTTACATTGCGACCATAGTTGTATTAGTCTTGATATCGCGTGACTCGACCCGAATCCGACTGAATGCCCCGGCTTGTCTTGGGCGCTCCTTCCGGGCCGAGCGCTGATAAAAATATTCAAATAAGCACACCAAGCAGAGGATTCTTACTGTGAGAAATCTACTTAGACGAACTGCGTTGGCGCTGGCCAGCGCTTTGATGCTCGCCTCCGGCGCCGCATCTGCCGACAAGCTGAAAGTCGGGTTTATCTACATTGGCCCGCCGGGTGACTTCGGCTGGACCTATGCCCATGACCAAGGCCGGCTACAGATTGAAAAAGAGCTCGGCGATCGTGTTGAAACGACCTATGTCGAGAACGTGCCCGAAGGCCCTGACGCCGAGCGCGCGATTGCGAAGCTTGCAGAGACAGGCCACGAGCTGATCTTTACTACTTCTTTCGGTTACATGGAACCAACGCTCAAAGTGGCTAAACGCTTCCCGGAACGTTAAGTTCGAGCATGCGATTGGCCCAACGGGCCGATAACGTAGCAACCTACAACGCCAAGTTCTATGAGGGGCGCTACGTCCAGGGCGTGATCGCAGGCAAGATGTCAAAGACCAACACGGTGGGCTACATCGCCTCTTTCCCCATCCCCGAAGTCATTATGGGGATCAACTCATTCCTGCTGGGTGCGCATTCGGTGAACCCCAACATCAAGGTGAAGATCGTTTGGGCCTACACCTGGTTTGATCCGCCGAAAGAGGCAGACGCGGCAAAGTGCTGATGGATCAGGGCGCCGACATCATTACCCAGCACACAGACAGCACCGCCGCACTTCAGGCAGCCGCTGAGCGTGGCGTGATGGCATTCGGTCAGGCGTCCGACATGATCAAGTTTGCACCCAAGACGCAGCTGACCTCCATCATCGACGCGTGGGCCCTTACTATGTTGAGCGCACCAAAGAGGTTCTTGATGGCACCTGGAAATCTACTTGATACCTGGCACGGCATACTGACGGTCTTGTGGTGATGGCGTCGTACACCAATATGCCGGCAGACGTCGCCGCGCTTGACGCCAAACAGCGGAAGACATCCGCACCGGAAAGCTGCATCCGTTCACCGGACCGATCTATAACCAAGCCGGTGAGTTAGTACCGAGGCAGGAAAACGGCTGACGACGGCATGCTGGCCGGCATGATGTACTACATCAAAGGTATTGATGACAAAGTACCCAACTAGCGACCGTTTGCTGTAGGTAAAACCGCCCTGCTTCCGGGCGGTTTTTTTGCGCTCAGCTCACATGCAAAACTCTGGATAAAAATCCGCTATTGCCATTCATGCTGCAAACGCAGGCGGCGGCATCCTGGTGCAGGGTGGCGTCATCTTGAGCTGATCCCGGACGGACACAGTCCAACGCCCCCTGTTTGATACTTTGATGCATCCGCCCACGTGATTCTTCCAGGGCTGATTAACACCCATCATCATTTTTATCAGACGCTCACGCGCGGTGCGACCGGCTCGACAGAGACTGTTCGGCTGGCTCCATGCGCTTTACCCCATTTGGGCACATCTCACGCCGGACGATCTCGCGGTGGCGACAGAACTTGCCCTGACCGAGCTTCTTACCTCAGGCTGCACCACCTCATCGGATCACCACTATCTTTTCCCGCCGCGCTTACGGACGCGATTGATGTCCAGGCTCAGGCCGCCAAAAATTCTGGTGTCAGGGTAATGCTCACCCGCGGCTCAATGGATCTGTCTCAAAAGACGGCGGCCTGCCTCCGGACAGCGTGGTACAAGAGGCAGACGCCATTCTTAAAGACAGCGAGCGCGTGGTTAAGCAGTACCACGACCCAAGCGAGGGATCGATGATGCAGGTTGCGCTGGCGCCCTGCTCGCCTTTTTCTGTGACTGAAGCATTGATGAAGGACAATCGCTGCGCTTGCGTCATCTTTACATGTCCGTCTTCATACGCATTTGGGTGAAACGCCCGATGAGAACGAGTTCTGTGAAGGAAAGCTCGGCCAACGACCGATTGACTACCTTGAACACTGCGGATGGCTCGGCGCGCAAACCTGATCGCCCACGGTATTCACTTCAGTCTTGAGGAGATCCGCCGACTCGGCGCTGCCAAAACAGCGGTCACGCATTGCCCCCACTCCAATATGATTCTGGGATCGGGAATCGTCCGGCGTGCAGCCTGCGAGATGCCGGCAGCCCGGTTGACTTGGCGTAGACGGCTCAGCCTCCAACGATGATCAAGCATGATCGACGAAGCGTGGGCTGCCACACTCATCCAGCGTCTCGATCAGGGGGCTGCCGGGTTCAGTCATCTTGATGCGATTCAATTGGCAACCGAAGGCAGCGCCGCCTGTCTGGGGCGAGCAGACATCGGGATCATTGCTCCGGGTAAACAGGCTGATCTTGCCATGTTCAAGCTCAATGAGCTTAGGCACAGCGGCCATGATGACCCGCTTGCGGCGCTCGTTCTGTCGGGTGCCGGCTCGGGCTGATCGCGTGATGATTAAGGGTGAGTGGCGAGTGGAGGACGGCAGAGCGGTTGGTGTGGACGAAACTGACCTGATGCGTCGTCATGTGCTGCTGCCCGCGGCTTACGCCAACGGGCAGGCTTACAAAGCTGAACTAGTTCACCAACGCATCCAGAATCTTCGCGGCTTTCGTCGGGCCATGCTGAGACCGCATGTGCGCCGAGGTTTTTGCCAGCCGAGCGTGCATCGCTTCGCCCGTTAGCATCTTATTGATCGTCTCCTGGAGCTCGCTATCGGTCCAGTTATTGCGGTGCAGGTGATAGCCGTGGCCCGTCTCTGCGACTCGGGTTGCGTTGTCGTGTCCATCCCATACATACGGCATGATGAGGGCAGGCTTGCCAAAATAAAGACACTCGTTAAATGAGTTGTTGCCACCGTGATGGATAACGGCATCCGCAAGCGAAATCACCGAGGGCTGCGGATACCACGACGCAATATGAATGTTATCCGGAACCGAATCGTATTCCTCCATGTAGTCGCCCACATTAAAGAGCGCCTCGCACATCCATAGCGCCAATTGTGGCCATCATTCGCTTCAGCAACGTGGTATCGCCCGAACCCAGGCTGCCGAAACTGACATATAGGAGTGGCGAGTCGTTATTGGCCTTGAAGGTCGGCAGCTCGAACTCGCTCTCATCACGCACGCAGCCTTCCAGATACTGAAACTGTTTTGGATCAAGCGGCTTAGACCGGGTGAACTTCACCGGCTCGGGGTAGAGCAGAAGATTCATATGGGGAGAGGCCTCAAAGAACTCGCCCAATTCATAGGGAGACTCACCGCACTCTTTCAGGAACGCGTTGAACTTCTCATGCGTCGGTCTGATCACCTCGTTGAAGCGGTCCTGATAAGCCGCAAAACATGCCGTATCTTTTTCTCCACATCCTGACAGATGCGGGGCACGAGCGGGTCGGCAATTTCATTTTCCGAGCAGGAGATCATCCGCACCCAGGGCTTAGCGTGCTCTCTCGCATAGCGTTTTATGGCGGGAAACAAAATCACGTTATCCACGCAGATAAGGTCGGGCTTCACAGTATCTAAAACGCCCGGCAGTTCCTTCTCGGCCCAAATAGCGGTGTCGACGATCGCCTCCCAGCACTCTTTGACGTAGTTATCGATCTGTTCGTAGGCAGAAAGATCAAAGTTCGGGATATGGCCGTTAATAAAGTCGCTCCAGTACTTGGCCATTTCCTCGGACGGCATGGGCTCAGACATGTTGACGGTGTATTCGTCAAAGCCATAGCCTGAATACACACCCTGCATCCCTGGATCGGTAAGAAATACGGCCTTGTGACCTAGTTTTTCACAGGCCTGTCCAATACCCACCGAATTTAACGCCGGCCCGAATGCGGCTTCGGGAAAACGCAATAACCTTTACCTGTCATGAGTCCTCCTTGTCTCTTTATTTTTTCCCGCGCTTGTGATCTTAATTTGTCCTTCATTCGCTCCGCCACAACTGCTCCCAAGACATCCTTCTAATTGACCCTGAGCCTGGGTCTAAGGCCTCGATGACAATTTTCGAGGCGTTGTCCGTTTCACTTCCTGTCGTATAGCGTTTGTCACCATAATAGAAACGCCTCCCGGGACGCCATTTTTGGCTTATATCGTTTTCCCGAATAGCCGACAGATTTTTCTCAATCCGGCCGTCGTCACCAATCGTGGTCGTATCACCTCAACCTGAACCACACCGTCTTCATCAAAATCAAAACCGGGTGCGATCGGCGCACCGCCGGTCAAGGCATCCACGGACATCATCCAGCCCGTTCCGCCGGCCGCGCATGGCCGCGGATCCGTCGGTACAAGCGTGTTGAAGAATACCAGTCCACCGCGATAACGTGCATCCGTGACAACCCGCTCGCCTTTGTCGGGTAGATCAAAGTACCAGCCATAGCGGTCACCCGTACTGGCTTTCTTGTAATCCACTTTGAGCTCCTGCCACCGATCAGGATCCGTTACGTCCTGCACCGGATTCCTCCCGCAGGAAGACCTGCTCCACGAGATCATCGCGCTTCAATCCGCTATCGCCCCGATCCCAAACGCCGTAAAAACTCTGCACATCGGTCGTGGTGTTATCGCCGGCCACAATGTACTGACCGGTACCAAAGAACAGCATCAGATTCGGCTGGTTCCCGCTCGTAGGCATCTGAGGATGACGGATGATCTCGGGTTTGGTCATGATGGGCTGACGATTTGCAGTGGTAAACAAGGCCGATCCCGAGGCAACCTTCCAGTCGCTTGATCGTGAACTGCTGAGGTCAAACGCCCAGACATTACCGAATAAATCACCGGCGTAGACGCGATCGGCCACCTGGTCGCCATCCGTATCGACAACCGCCGGCGTCGACAATCCATTGCGCCGCGCGACCGATCCAGCGCCCGTCGGTATTCGCAGATAGTCTCGACCTAGAGTCCATTCTCCATCGAGCCCTCCATCAAGGAAAATCACAAACAGCTCCGACTGCCCCGAGGTCGGCGTTCCGGTAGCCGAATGCTCATAGCCATTTCCATAATGGCTGCCCATCGACCGTTGGGCAGCATGGCAATTGTGGGCCTCGCCAGCGTGTGCCCAAGGTGCGGATCGTCGCCACTGGTGAATTCCCACAGCACCGTATTCGCGGCGTTCGATTCCAAAAAGACGCTCAGAGTCCGTTACGTCCAGCGCAAAATGCCTTTTTCCGCCGGAGCCTTGTATTCCTACGAGCACCGTCCTCCATTCTGGGTTCGAAGAACTTCGAGGAAACGTAGACATCGGATACCGTCGGTGTCCCGTCAACATAGTAGCGATGCGCATACTCCGGGTCAGTCAGATAGTGATAGCCCTCACGTTTCGCCGTTGAGAACAGATTACCCGGCAGATAGGCCAGAAGCTCTTGCCCGTCCTCTGCTGCAAAGATATGCAACATGCCATCGTTCGCACCCACCGCAACGATCTCCCGTCGATCCTTGTGATCTCGAGCGAATCGCGAGTAGCTCACATCACCTGCAGGGAAAACCCCGCCGCTTGGCCACTTCATGGCGGGCGCCCCAATATGGATCGCGGAAGAATGAATGATGTCGCCGAGCAGACTCTCGCGTTCTCTGAAACCCCACCCCCGACCTTCATGAGTTCGATCGCCCCGCAAATAACCCAGACGCGCCTTACCGACGTCGACGCTGATACTCACGCTCCCCGGACTCGAGAATTTTTGAATGCGGTGGTTATAGGCATCCGCCACGAAAAAGCTGGTGCCCTCGCACAATCCGCCGTCAAACACGGCGATTCCTCTCGGATAGCGGAACTGACCATCGCCTGATCCTGCGCTGCCCCACTTTTGGAGGAAATTACCGGCCGAATCAAACTGCTGGATGCGGTTGAAATACTCCGCAACGTAAACATTGCCGCTGCCGTCTGTTGCCACGCCATACGGGTATCGCAACTGGCCGTCCCCACTGCCATACCCACCCCACTGCGCAAGGAAATTTCCGACAGTGTCAAACTTCTGGATCCGATGGTTCACGTAGTCGGAGACATACACGTTATCCCCCCCATCAATCGCGATTCGGTTAGGCGTCCAGAAGCGTCCTGGCGCGGTTCCCTGGCCGCCCCATTCACGAAGGTATCGGCCCGATGCATCAAAGACCTTAATTCGATGGCTCTGTAATTCCACGGCATAAACGTTGCCGGCCGAATCGATTGCCACGTCGAACGGGTAATACAGCTGATCTGCACCCAACCCATAGCCGCCAAAGGTAGCGAGCAAATCTCCGCTGCCCGAGAACTTCTTGATCCGGTGCGAGCCATGCTCAACGACAAAAACGTCTCCTGCGGAATCCGTCGCTATGCCTACCGGATAATCGAGACTCTCCGCGTGAGAGCCGCGCCCTCCCCATTGCAGCAGAAAGTTTCCATCGATATCGAACTTTTGAATCAGATGATTGTTGTAGTCGACAACAAACACATTGCCGTCACGGTCGGCCGCCACATCAAACGGCAGCGCAAACCGACCACCACCAGAACCCTGCCGCCCCCACTTTCGCTCGTACACCAGACTGCCCGAGGCGGTGCTGAGATTTAAAAGATCGGCTCTCTTAAGCGCCGATAGTTCGTCCCACCGAAACGGAACCCCGCCCCGTTTTGCGCTACCCGTTGAAGATCCGCTGCAAACCGCATCGGACCTTTCTCCCTTGCTGTTCCACGTCATCATCACCCGCGAATCTGGGCGAGACGAGCTATCCAGCCGCTCGGCCGCAGACCAGCGCTTTGTGGGTTCACCTCCATTAGCATTCAGGCGTCCGGCAATTAAATCGCCCGTCCAGGATTCTGTATTGAAGGTGGTTAGATATAAATCCGTGCCTTTTTGCAGCAGACTGGTACTAAACGTTGCCGCCGACCCTGAGCCGCTGGTATGCGCCAGGATATCGTCGCCAATTTTTGAAAATGCGGATCTCAGCGCTTCTTCGTTATCCGCCTCGAAATAGAGACCCCCGCCTTTTTTGGCCGCCTCTTTCAATAAAGCCTGGCTCGTATGGAAACCAATCGTATAGGTAACCAGATTATTTTTGGCCTCACTGCCGTCAAATTCTTTTATGTCGGGCCGAAGGTCAATGTCATAAAGGCCCGCCGCTACGCTGATCAGCGGGTGGTAACACGTGGGGCAATAATTCCGCAGGGGGCGCGAGGTGCTACCCCAGCCCCAGCCATCGGTAAGCAGAATCAAGAAATTCTTCTGACACCAAAAACAAATGGGCGATTCGTCGCGCGCAGAGCGCCAGCCCTTCATGGGTGGCGAGGGGAACACCTGGTCTACCGAGTAAGTATCGCGCGTCGTGTCAGGCCGAAGCGTAAGAGCGCCCCGATACTGTCCGTTTACCGCACAGCTCGTTGCAGAGCTGTTTCCCGGATTGATCGGTCCACCCAGACCGACCAAGTAGCGTCCCATGTGCTGGAGGGTGCTCACTAATGGGGTGCCACCGCCCGGACTCAGATTGCGAATAGCCCGATAAATTTGCTCACGATTCGAGTCCAGATCAACGACCGGCTGATCGAGCTCGCCGCCAAAGTTGTAGAGGCTGAAGGATGCGACCCCTACCCGTACATTCGACAACGAATCCAACAACGAAATAGCTGCCTCCTGCGCCTGATACATCGGCGTGACCGGCTGACCACTTCGACGCCAACCCATGGATCCCGAGTCGTCGATCACGAGAAGAATATTCGGGGGGCTTGCCGCTGCGGTCAAAATTGGGCTTTGAGCAAGCGGGCCCGGATCCGCTTGAGCGCTCGCGAGCCATCCGCAAACCAAGAACAACGCTCCCGTTTGTTTAAGCCGCGCTCGCCACATTTTTTTACTGCGGCAACAGGGCCGGCATGTCCTCAGGTCTTGGAATTTGGGGCTGCCCACTCAACTCTAAATACTGTTGGCGATAATCCCTCAAAGCGAGGTCAATCTCCGCAAGCGTGGCTGCCATATCCTCCCCGATGCCGCGCCACGCCTTTAAGGTCGCTTCATCGGTTGGTGTCGGAGAATTTTCATATCGCGCCTGCTCCAGGAGGATCTCGTATCGCAGGCTTTCAAGAGTCTGAATCGAACGTAATAACGCAGTCTCTTCGTCAGTCTGTTGTCCAAACGCCTCAAAAGCGAAAAAACTCATGCTCAATACGAGCGAGACGACCAGCCTTGCCGCACGTTGCAGCCGAATGGGTAGGCGGGATGGGAGTCGCACCTTGGGAACGCGCATTAGAACCAGCCGTGTCGCGGCATCCAGTCGGGCGCGGTGGAATCTTCTTTCTTAGCACAGCTACCCATCTTGTTTTTGAGGAACTCAAAGGCGCTGCGTAGGTCGATACGATTACGACTAACACCACCCCGTACAATGGGCTCACCGGTACAGGCGAGAGCCGTCCATATCTCTGCCACGCTGGCATTGGGGTCATAACTTCTGAGCACGGCGAATGCACCCGCGACGTGGGGCGCAGCCATTGAGGTACCGCTCATGCTTCGGTAGGCACGCGATGGAACACCGGCCGTAATTCCCTCACCAGGCGCTAGTAGATCAATCAACGGTGAGTGGTTTGAAAATCGAGACAACCCGTCCGACTTGTTCGAACTTCCCACCGCGATGGCGTTCTGAATACACGCCGGATAACTGATGTAGCCATCCGCGCCACTATTGCCCGCTGCGATCACCACAGCAATACCCGCTCCCGTGAGTCGATTGATAATTGAAGCGATAGCCGGCGCGACACGATCACAGGCGGATGCGTAGTAGCCGCCTCCGAGACTCATATTTACGGCGGCAATGTCGAAAGCGTTCCTCAGGCTGTACACGTACTCGAGCCCACGGACCTGATCGGAGCCAAACGACATCACGCAAGGCGCTCGACCTCCGCACCAGTAAGCGCTGGTAAATTTAGAGAAGACCTGCACCCGAATGACTCCAGCCTCGGGCGCTACACCCTGCAGGGAATCCCCGGCACCTGCTGCAATAGTGGCTACGTGCGTACCGTGATCACACCCACTAATCGTCGTTGCGCAGTTTCGTCCGGCAGAAAGACCAGTCTCTGCACGTACTCGCCCGGAGCACAGTGATTCCGAAGGGTAGTACCAGTAGTTGGTCGAGAAACATGCGCCGGCAACCACGCGGCCTTTGAGCAATACATCGTGATGGGTTCCTGTATCGAGCACCGCCACCACCTGACCCTGACCCCGTAAGGTCGGCCTGCCATTCCACACTTTATTGACCTGAATGACATCGGTGCTTTCATTAAGCATCGACTGAGCTACGCTATCTTCCTGCACGCTCACCACTTGGGGATCCAGTAACAGTCGGCGAAGTTCTGCCCGAGTCACCTCCAGCGTCAAAAAAGGAATGTCCTTAAACTTCCAAAGAACCCCCTGCGTCTCGCTAGTCTCAAACACTCTGCGAATAACCGCGGTTTGTACCGCCTCGAGGTCTCTCGCCTGCGCTCCGACATCGCTCGCCACCAGCTCGTGGGGGGCGACCATGTCAAAGTCGACACCGGCGATGACCCGGATCGTCTTGCCCTCTTCAATCTGCTCAAGGAGCATTCGCCCGGGGCCATCTTCATCCGGGCCCGGCGCCTGACGCGTGTAGACAACGATGGGAACCTTTTCGGCAGCCGGGGTGAGCCCTTCCGCACCCGCAGATGCTTGCAGAACGCCGGCCGACAGACCAAGCGCCAGCAGGCAGCCGAGCAGTTCTTTTACGCTACTTCGCTTCATTAATCTCCTCTACGGACATCCTATCCGGCCGCTATCCTGGCCGCAAAAGCGGCACAAGCGCTTCTTTTTTTACGGATAGTCTTGATGTTACCGGTTCTGTTCAAAGCGAGTGTCGCTGCGCGAAAAGCCTCGGGAATCTACAAGAAATATCCCCGCATGAGACTACCCATGCCAGGGCCCAGAGCTCTCGAATTCCTCCGCGAGAAAATCGATAAAAAGCCTAACTCGCGGCGGCAGATATTGACTGTGGGGATAAAGCGCGGTGATGGGATACGAAACCGGCGGATGGTCAGCCAAAACTTCCTTGAGGCTTCCGTCCTCTAAAAAGGGTGCGACTTCAAATACATCCTTCATTGCAATACCGTGTCCGGCAAGACACCAGCGGGTAATGATCTCCGAGTTATCTGAGTCCATAGAGCCCGAGAGGCTTAAGGTTTCCTCACGACCATTGGGGTGCGAAAGCGTCCAGCGCCACTGCTGCGAACCCGGAAAGCGCAGCAACAGGCAATTATGCTTGGCGAGATCTTTTGGTGTTTTGGGCTCGCCTGCTTTAGCGAGATACTGAGGCGATGCACAGAACACACGACGACTCGTTGAGAGACGCCGTGCCACCATATTGGAATCCTTAAGTTCCGCGATCCGAATCAGCAGATCGATCTGCTCATGAAAGAAATCATCAAAGCGGTCGCTGGCCACGAGCTGTATCTGAAGATTGGGATGGGTCTCAGTGAATCGCGCGACGAAAGGCGCGAGGCACAGCCGAGCGAGACTCACAGGCGCCGAGACCTTGAGTGAACCCGATGGGCTATCGCGATTAAGCGCTATCGCGCCCTGGGCTCGATCCACAGCCTCGAGAATTTTGAGGCTGTGCTCGAGAAAGCTATGGCCATCCGGCGTGAGATCGACCTGACGCGTGGTGCGGTTTAAAAGCCGCATGCCCAGTTTTTTCTCGAGGCGAATCAGCCGCGCGCTGACGACTGCCGGTGTAAGACGCAGGTCGCGACCGGCTGCGGTCAAACTCCTCAGCTCCGCTACGCGAACGAATAAAAGTAGGTCGTCGGTCTCCACTTATTTTCAAAAAAATCGATATAGTTCTTAGTCATTGTAGCGATTTTCATGAAAAGCAAGCCGCTATAGGATTTCCAAGCAACTTGGATTCGCATGGATACTGAAACATGAGCATT
>JAYPPP010000019.1:0-22773 GCA_038131525.1 Gammaproteobacteria bacterium
GAAGGAACAAGCACGCCGCATTTGACCTGGTCAGATAAACGCCTGCCGAACGAAACGCTTATCTCGATCGAGCTGGGGGCTGCACGGCGCCATTACCATGCGCCGTTAACGCGAACGTTGTATCTCGGTTCACCGCCGCAGGAGGTTTTATCCCTTGCTGATGCCATCGTCGAGGGGACGGCGGCGGCCCTCGAGGTAGCGCGTCCGGGTGCCACGTGCGAAGAAGTCGAGGCCGCTTGGCAGAAGGTGCTTAACCGGCACGGCTATAAAAAAGAAAGTCGATCGGGGTACTCGATCGGCGTTAACTACCCGCCCGATTGGGGTGAGCGCACGGCGAGTCTGCGTCCCGGCGATACCACCGTGTTGCAGCCCGGCATGTGTTTCCACTTTCAGTCCGGGGTCTGGCTGGATAAGATCGGTGCCGCGATCTCGGAGCCGTTCGTTGTGGGGGAGAACGGCGGTGAGCACCTATGTCAGGTGCGCCGCGAGCTTATTGTCATTAACTGATTGCGGCGACCGTAGCACCTAGTCGTAGTAGCCTGCGCGTACGCAGGCGCCAATGAAGTTGCAGATCAGACGTTCGGCGTGGGTGATGGTGATATGCCCATGATCATAAGAGGGCGCGATCTCGACAAGATCCATACCCAGTACGCGGCCTTTTTTGACCAGGCCGTGGACCAATTGATAGAGCTGAACCCAGTTGAGCCCTCCCGGAGCCTGCGCCATGACGGCAGGCATGATCGTAGGGTCAATACCGTCGGCATCAATGGTGAGGTAATACGGTCCCCCGTCAGGAATTCGCTCGAGCACAGCCGCCATTCCGATGTCATGCATCTCGTAAGCGGTGATGATGTCTGCGCCATAGGCTCTCGCGTCGTTTACTTCTTCTTCTCTGGCGCTGCCGTTCGCGCGAATGCCGATCTGAACGATCGAGCCAAACCAGTCCATCTCTGAGGCACGGCGAATGGGACTCGAGTAGCCCTCCGTCACGCCGTTTACGTCTTGTCGCCAGTCAATATGCGCATCGATGTGTACGAGCGTAATTTTTTCGTCGCGTTCCAGAGCACGCATGACCGGTATCGGAATGCCGTGGTCACCGCCAAGGGTAATGAGGGTAGCGCCTGAGCCCAAGATCTTCCGGGCTGCTTGCTCGGCGCGTCGATAGTGCTCCTGATGGTCTGAGAGATCCGCCGTTACGTTGCCGCAATCAACGACTTTGATGTCGCGGCCGTCCAGCAGGTAGCCGCCTAAATCCCAATCGAAACTCGTTAGCGTGTAGGGCACATAGCTTGGCCCCTGGCGGATGGCGTCCGGTGCGAGGCTTTGATCGTTTGCCATTTCGTTGGGTCGATAGGGCAGTCCGTAGGGAATACCCAAAATGGCAATATCTGCCTTCAGGTTGTCGAGATCCAGCGCCAGCGGAAAGTCCAAAAATGTGCGCGAGGGTGTCTTCGGTGCTTGGGTCAGTTTCACGGTCATGTTGAGATTCCTTTGTCGGTAACCGATCCATCAGGGCGCAGGGGCAAGATATTCCCGATGCAGCTGTTCAAGACGATTATGGGTGTCCTCATCCAGCGTAACGCTAAGAGCCTCCAATGCGCGATCGAGATGCCAGATCGCCGTTGCGCCAACAATGGATGAGGTAACAAACGGCTGCTTGAGCACAAAGGCATGGGCGAGCACCTCAGGCGCCAGGCCGATCTCGGCGGCGAGATCGACATAGGCGCGTGTGGCAGCTTTGGCCTGATGGCCAAAATAACGCGTGTTGGATGGCCAGAGGGTATTGCGCGCACCTGCGGGTCTGGCATCGTCAAGATATTTGCCGGTCAGCACGCCAGCGGCAATCGGCGCATACGCCAACAGTCCCACATGATCCCGCAGCGCGATTTCGGCTAGCGCAAATTCAAATTTTCGGTTGAGCAGACTATAGGCATTCTGAATACTGACAGGACGGGCAACGCCCGCTTGATCCGCCCGGGCAACGTAATCCATAGTGCCCCAGGCGCTCTCATTGGAGACACCCCAACTGCGAATTTTCCCAGCGACCATCAATTCGTTGAGGGCCGCGACGGTCTCCTCACGGTCGGCGCCGACATCCTCAATGGGCGCGGTCTGGCCAAGGCTTTTAAAGTCGGTCCATCCGCGATCGGGCCAGTGCAACTGATAAAGATCCAGGTAATCGGTCTGCAGACGTTTGAGACTGCCTTCGCAGGCCTCATGAATCGTCTTTCGGTCGAAGCGGGTATCACCGCCACGAACGTGGTGGCGTCCGGGGCCGCAGATTTTGCTGGCGAGAACAATCTCGTTTCGACTGCCGCGTGCCTTCAACCACTCGCCTATGATGACTTCGGTATGTCCGTAGGTCTCCGGGCGGACATCAACAGGGTACATCTCAGCAGTATCAAAAAAGTTGATGCCGTGCTCGCGCGCATGATCCATCTGCGCAAATCCTTCTTCACGGGTGTTTTGCTCGCCCCAGGTCATGGTGCCAAGGCAAAGGATGGACACTTCTGTATTCGTGGTGCCGAGTTTTCGAAACTGCATAACCGTGTGCGGGTGGGTTTGCTTCAGGGTTGGCAAAATCTAGCACAGTCGCTCTGGCGATCGGTCGCCCCGACCGTGCTGGGTTGAGACGGTAGAATCCCCAGCCGCCTGAGAAATTGGCCCGTGTACAGGCGGGGTGAGTTATGGACACAGAAGAAGACTTGGCGCATTTCGATGCAGCTGCCGAACACCTGATCGAGTTGGGTAATCGTTTACTGGAGCAGGACAGCGACGCAGACAGTTGGGAAGTTGCCTCGGGCCTGCTGGCAGGAGCCGTTCATTTTTGGCTGTATGCCCATCAGCCCTGTGGCGATCTTGAATGAGTCCTGCGAAGAAATTGATACTGCCCAGAAGCGGGTAGAGCGGATCATCAGTCTCGTGCGGGAGTCCGCTGAGGAGAGCGACTACTATCACAGCCCTCGGGATATCAATGTGGGGTCGGCGTAGCGCGGCCGCCCTCATCGGCCACGCGCGATTTTGCAAATTCCACTAGCGCCGGAAAGAAAGCCTCAAAGCTTGATTCGATGGTCGCGTAATGTTCCCGCGAGTACCGCGCCGCCCGTTTCCATTCGTGAAGCAAATCGCGCGCGCTTTGCCATTTGGCCGAGCGTTTGCGCAATCCCATCTATGTTGCGATATGCGGCTAGGGTCTGGGTTTGAACGAGGTACTCAAAGTATCGCTGCGATCGAATCGGGCACTGACCAATCTGTGGCGAAATGGTGCGGTGTACCCATTCGATGTACTCATTGAGTTCCTGAGGATGGTGGGAAGTCCAGTCCCGTGCCAAGAAGTGATCCAGAAACACATCGCCAACAACGGCGGCATAACGTCCAAAGTAGGGACGCAGTAGTTTGTAGAGACTCCGAAAAACCGGATGAGTGTCTGTGAACTGATCAATCTGTCGGTGAAGAAGAACGCCGCGCTGGACGCCGGGCGGCAGGTTTGCAAATTCCGAGCCGCGTACGGAGTCGCCGATAAAATTTCCCAGGAGCCGCTCAGGATCAATACCCGACAGATACAGATGCGCGAGCGTATTCACTGCCGGGGCTACGACACGTCAGGCGTAGACTTAAAAAAAGCGTGAAGCTCGCGAGGCTCTTTGAAGAGCTGATCCGGAGCGCTATTTTGCAGTAAGGATATGGATTGCCATCCCCATCCTGCTGCGATACTCCGAGCGCCGGCCCGCTTGGCTGCTTCGATGTCGCTGACGGAGTCACCCACCATCCAGGTATCGGCGGCATCGATGCAGAAGTCGCGCATCGCCTCGCCTATATGCACTGCTTTATCTCCCGGACGATCGCTCCCGTAATACGTGTGCACACAATCCCCCAGACCCTCGTGCTCGAGTCTACGGCGGACCACTTCGGAGTGATTTGCCGTGACCACACAAAGATGCAGGGTTTGACTCAGGTCTCGCAGGAGATCGGCTACGCCACTAAAAAGAGGGATTTGGGCTGCCCCCGACTGAAGCGTCTCAAAGAGAAACTTCCCGTAACGCCGATGATCGGTTTCGGGAATTCCACAAATCTTTGCAAGCATCGTGAACGTGGCCGGATGAATGCGATCAAAATCGGCATGCGTCAGACTAAACGGAAGATTATTCTCGGCGCAGTAAATAGCGGTCTGTTCGAGAACCGGCCCGGCAGAATCCACGATCACCCCGTCGTAATCCAGAAGCAGAAGCATTGTCTTTGTCATGGTCCGCCGGTCTTTCCTGCCCGGTAATGAGGCCAGGCTTATTCGCCAAGGTGAATCAGTGCGTCGGCCGCGATGCATCGCTTGGGCGTGATCATGAGCGGGTTGATGTCCATCTCCACGAGGCGATCGCTTAGGGCGTGCGCCATTTGCGCAGTTCGAATTAATGTATCAAGCAGCGTATCGATATCGACGGTCGCCTGACCCCGAAATCCCTGCAGTAGTTTCATGATCTTGAGTTTTGAGACCGCTGCATAAAAGTCGGCCCGTTCTGCAGGGAGAAGAACCGTACTGGAATCTGCCAGCAACTCGACGAGCGTCCCACCGCTCGCGATGGTCATCATCAGTCCAAATGCCGGATCGTTTTTGATCCCCACCAGCAGCTCGGCAACAACCCCGGTGACCATCTCTTCCACCAAAAGTTCATCAGGGACGGGCGAGGCCAACGCGTTTTCACCATTTTGCAGTACCCCCTGTGCCGCCTCAGAAACAGCCTCGGGCGTTTGCAGATTAAGGCGAACGACGCCGTGTTCTGTTTTATGCGGTAAGCCGGCATTAACGAGCTTAAGCGTTATCGGAAATCCGATTTGCTGAGCCACCGATGGTGCCTCAGAAGACGCACACAGCTGGCCCTCCGGTACCGCAATACCAAAGTCGCGCAGAAGCGACTTACCCTGCCACTCGTTCAGCAGCTTCGGCTGTCGGGGTGGGGAATGTTGCACGGTCGGGGTAAAGCATTTTTGGGTTTCCTGATAGCGCGCTCGAGCGCGACCGAATACGCTGGCCGCCGCGATCGCCGCACTGGCTTCGCCAATGCCTTGAAGAGGTGTCACGCCGCTGGCGATCAGCGTGGATTGGGTGGCGTCGTCAAGATTTTCTGGCAGGCTTGAGCACACACCGGCGGGAATGCCGGCCTTCTGTGTTGCGCGGATAAAGGCCCGAGCATCAGCCTGATAGTAGTGCCGGTCGGTGCCGATCTCGAGAGGCGGGTAATCCTGCACGATAAGCGCAGCGTCATACCCGGGTGCCAGCGCCGCATCAAAAACCTTTTCCAGCGCTTCCTCCTGGCCCCAGAGCGGCGTGGTGTAATCGAGCGGATTACCTACCGTGGCGATTTCGGGAAGCAGCTCTTTGAGTTCGCTCCGAGCGTGTGCTGACGGTTCGGGAAAACTCAGACCTTCGGCGTCAGCACAGTCCGCGAGCATAGCGACGTCTCCGCCGGAGCAGGTGAATGCGGCCAGGCGGTTCCCTTTTGGGCCTCCTGAGATGGTGAGGAAGTTGAGGGTCTCCAATAGAAGACTGGGTGTGGCAGCGCGAGCGACGCCGATGCGCTCGAATAATGCCTGATAGCAGCGATCCTCACCTGCAAGGGATCCGGTGTGCGTCAGGGCTGTTTTCGTTGCAAGATCGGATCGGCCGACCTTGAGCGCCACCACCGGAACACCTCGGGCCAAAGCCCGCCCCACCGCATCGGCGAAGCGCGGGATATCCCTAAGGGTCTCTATATAAAGACCGAACCCATTTACCGTGGGATCATCAGCCAGGTGTTCCAGATAATCCTCGACGCCAAGAACGGATTGATTCCCCGCGCCGATAACGTACGAGAAGAACACCGACCGCCGGTTGGTGAGCAGATAGCTCGACAGCATTCCGGATTGCGAAATGATGGCCGGTCCTTGCTGGACGGGTTTTCCGCCATGGCTAAATGGCCAAAGATGCGCGCCGGTCACGTAATTCAGCAGTCCAAATACGTTCGGTCCAGCCAGAGCCATATCGCCACACGCGCGAATCAGCGCGTCCTCCAGTGCCAGGCCCTCCGATCCCAATTCACCGAAACCTGCGGAATAGCAAACGATCCCGCCGGCGCCTCGTTCTCGCAGCGCATCGAGAACCCCCGGCACGGCCTGTCTCGGGACCGCAAGAAACACGGCATCAGGGGCCTCGGGCAGTTCAGCTACCGACGAGAAGCAGGGTAGAGACTTGAAGCGATCTTTTTTCGGGTTGACGCCCCAAATCGTGCCCCGAAAATGGCCCGCTGCGCATTGCTCAGCGGCAAAAACCGCGGAGTCACCCCCGATGAATGCGATGTGCCGGGGCGCGAGGAGACGCTGAAGATTCTTTTTTTGTGCAGGGTTCACGCGCCGAGTGGCCGCAGCAATGATCGACTGATGATGTGCCGCTGGATTTCAGATGTCCCCTCCCAGATTCGTTCCAGCCGTGCGTCCCGCCACAGGCGTTCGATAGGGAGATCCTCCATCAAGCCCATGCCGCCATGGATCTGCACCGCATTATCAGCAAGGCGATGCAGCATTTCCGAAGCAAACAACTTACACATCGCAGCGTCTGTTGGAGTCATTCGACCAGCGTCGGCCTTTTTTGCCGCATGCATGACCATCAGGTCCGCCGCCTGAAGTTCGGTGGCCATGTCGGCGAGCTTGAATGAAGTCCCCTGAAATTTTCCGATCGCCTGGCCGAATTGTTTGCGGTTAGCAGCCCACTCCAGTGAGAGATCCAGAAGGCGTTCGGCCCGGCCGCAGCATCCGGCTCCAACCCAGACGCGGCCCATCTTGATCCATTTATCTGCGAGGGCAAGGCCTTCACCTTCGGCGCCCAGCATCTGCTCCTGACTGACACGGCAATCGTTAAACGACAGCACGAAGTTGAGGTAGGCCCGTTGACTGACGCACCGCGGGCCGCGGGTAATGTCGAAACCGGGATGGCCTTTATCGACAAGAAAGGCACTGACCCGTTTGCGCGGCCCTCGATCGGTGTCATCAATGCCCGTGGCAGCAAAAACGATCGCAAAATCGGGTTCGACATGACCGCTAACAAAATGTTTTGATCCGTTGATGATCCAATCGGAGCCGTCCGGCCGCGCCCGGGTGGCCATCGACATGATGTCTGAACCTGCCCCCGGTTCGGTAATGGCAAAGCATTCCACTTTGTCGCCTCGGACGCATGGATACAGGTAACGGTCTTTCTGTTCGTCGTTACAGGCCATCAGCAGTTCGGTCGGTCGCCACGCAAACCCATGCAGCGCATGCGAGACCTTTCCAAACTCGCGCTCCATGATGGCTAAACTGGTGTAATCCAGCCCGCCGCCCCCGACGGACTCGGGAAGATTAGCGGCATAAAAACCCATCTCAATGGCTTTCTGCTTAATCTTTTGCCCCTGCTCGGGACTGACTTCGCCGGCACGCTCTACCTCTAATTCGAGGGGCAGCAGTTCTTCTGCGACAAAACTTCTGACAGAATCTGCCAGCAGTTGCTGTTCAGTGTTGAGTTCGATGTCCATGATGTTCTTGGGGACGTTGAGGCCGGTGATGCGATCTGCCATCCACCGGACCGCGGTTTTTGGGGATAAATAAACGACTCAAATCATATTGCTTTGCACCTTAGATTGCCATAAGGTGCGCCGCTTGGTGTGATGAAAGATGTCAATTTTGGATGAAGTAGCTATGGAAGACCGATCAGAAGAGCTTCTTGTAGAGCGCCGCGGAGGGGTGCTCGAGATTCATTTGAATCGACCCAAGGTGAACGCAATTGATTTTGAGCTCAGTCGCAGAATCAACGAGGCGGTGGTGACTTTGCGCGATGATCCGTCGTTGCGGGTAGGCCTGGTCAGTGCGACAGGGGAGAAAATTTTTTCCGCCGGTTGGGATCTAAAAGCCGTCGACAGCGGAGAGCAGCAACTGGACAACTGGTGGGAGGCTGATGCGGATTTGCCGGGAGGGTTTGCCGGCCTTACCGAGATGTGGAATCTCGATAAACCCGTGATCGCTGCGGTGAACGGGCACGCGATCGGCGGCGGTTTTGAGTTGGCGATGTCCTGTGATCTGATCCTCGCCGCGGATCACGTGTTTTTTCAACTTCCCGAAATGCCGCTTGGGATTGTGCCCGATGCCGGGGCGATCCAGCGTCTACCGCGACGGGTGCCGTACAACGTAGCAGTAGAAATGCTGTTGTTGGGTCGTCGCATGGGCGCCGAGGAGGCCTACCGACACGGTCTGATTAACGCCGTGGTGCCGTCGGCGGATCTATTAAACACCGCGCGCGAGTGGGCGCAGCAGATCGCGGATTCAGCGCCGCTTGCGGTGCAGACAATAAAAGAAGTTTTGCGCGCAATCGAAGGCGAAACCATTGAGAACGCGTTTAAAACAATGCGCACCGGTGATCTGCCGATCTACCGAAAAATGCTGCGCTCCGAGGATGCAAAAGAAGGCGTGCGTGCGTTCGTGGAAAAACGAAAACCAAATTTCAAGGGCGAATAGTGGCTGGAATTGTCGGAGCAAAAGTCCGAGGAGAATGAGCGAGTGACTGAACAGGCTATAAAAACCGTTGCCCTTGTCGGGGGCGGTGTAATCGGAGGGGGTTGGGCGACCCGATGTTTGGCTGGTGGCGTTGATGTGGTCGTGACCGATCCCCGCGCCGAGTCGCGCGACTACGTTGAGCAAATGATTAAAGAGGCTTGGCCTGTCCTTGAGGACGCAGGGCGGGTGGTGGATCAACCCGGCACGCTGACATTCGCCGACAGTATTGCCGAAGCCGTGGCCGACGCTGATTTCGTTCAGGAAAATGTGCCGGAACGTGAAGACGTAAAGATCGCGGTGCATCATGAGATCAGCCAGCACTGCGGACCCCATGTGGTGATCGCATCAAGCTCGTCGGGCCTTTTACCTAGTCGCCTGCAGACAGAGTGCAAACACCCTGAACGACTCCTTATCGGCCACCCGTTTGCGCCGGTATATCTTCTGCCGCTGGTGGAAGTGGTGGGCAGCGAACAGACTTCCATGGATGCGATCCGACAAGCCGGTGCGTTTTATGAGTCGATCGGTATGCGTCCGCTGCACGTCCGCCGAGAAATTGAAGCGTACATTGCAGATCGTTTGCAGGAATCACTTTATCGCGAGGCGCTTCACTTGATTGATGACGGTGTTGCCACCGTCGCCGAAATAGACGCGGCAGTCACCGGCGGTCCTGGGTTGCGTTGGGCCTTTATGGGCACCTTCCTGGCCTGGCATCTCGGCGGAGGGCCCGGCGGGATGCGACATACGATCGAGCAATTTGGCCCTGCGCTTGAACTGCCGTGGTCCCATATGAAAGCGCCTGAGTTGACCGATGAACTGAAACGACGCATTGTGGAAGGCTGCGAGGAAGAGTCGGGCGCTCGTGAGTTCAGCGACATGGAGCGACGCCGTGATCGATGTCTGGCCGAGATTCAGAAGGTACTGGATACGCACTGGTATTCTCATGCGGAAGACGGCTGGCCACGGATGGGTTGATATCGAGCGCGGGCGAAACGCTCTCGAAAACACGAACAGCAATAACACGGAACCCCTTTGAAGGAGATAAGAGGATGGCAATGAACACGAATGTGGTCGTGACCTGCGCGGTGACGGGTGCCGGCGATACGGTGGACAAGCACCCGGCAATCCCGGTGACGCCAGAGCAGATCGCGCAATCTGCGATTGAGGCAGCCGACGCCGGGGCAGCAATCGTTCACCTCCATGTTCGCGACCCGCAAACCGGTAAAGGCAGTCGAGACATCAATCTCTTCAAGGAAACTGTTGAGCTCGTGCGGGCAAGTGGTCGCAATGTGCTGATTAACCTGACGGCCGGTATGGGCGGCGATCTCATCGTGGATGATGAGCAGCCGCATATCCCGGGTGAAGGAACGGATCTGATTGGGGCAAAAGAGAGGATGGCGCACGTCGAACTGTTGCGTCCGGATATCGCGACCTTAGATTGCGGCACTATCAATTTCGATAACGCGAACTACGTGTACGTACAGACACCGAACATGCTTCGTGAGATGGCCGCTCGTTACGCGGAGATTGGTGTTAAGCCCGAGATGGAAGTGTTTGATCTTGGACACCTGCGCTTTGCAAATCAGATGGTGGACGAGGGGCTAATCAAAGGGCCCGCGATGTACCAGGTCTGCCTGGGGATTCCGTGGGGCGCCGGGGCGGACCCCGCCACGATGACTGCTATGGTCAGCCAGCTACCCAGCGATGTTTTTTGGTCAGGATTTGGAATCAGTCGCGCGCAAATGCCGATGGCTGCGCAGGCCATGTTGCTGGGTGGAAACGTGCGCGTCGGCCTCGAGGACAACCTTTATCTTGAAAAAGGTGTGCCCGCCAGTAACGCCGAACTTGTTGAGAAAGCCGTGCGTATTATTCGGGATCTCGGCGGTCGAATTTGTGATGCGGATGAGGCCCGAGAGAAACTCGGCATCCGCTAGGCGCAGATTAGGCGCAGATGTAGTTGATACCGGTCAAGAACAAACCGGTCGCGGGATTCTTCTGGGTCTAGGTTGCCGGGCCGCGGCTTTTCGGGCTGCTACTAGCCTCAGCCCGTAGCTGCGACCGGTGCAGTTTCGGCGAATTCGGGCATGACCTCGTTGATGAAGAGCTCGAGCGATCGCTTTTGCTCCTTCAGGCCGAGACCCAGGCTGGCGTAATACGTGAACTGATCAACGCCCAGGTCATCATAAAGGCGAAGCTTATTGATTACCTCCTCGGAGGTGCCAAACATCAGATTTTCGTCGAGCATTTTTGGATCGTACTCGTCCCGATTCTCAAGGGTAGCCAGATCAATCATCGCGGGGAAGCCGTTGGTTACGCCGCCGGCATTCTTGAATAGGTTTTCGAACTGGGCGAGTTGTCGACGCGCAGCCTCCACCGGCACCATCCAGTCTTTTTTGTCGTCGTACACGCAGGTGTGCCGCATGGCCGAAAAGATGGGCCTAGGTTTCCCGGGATTCTCATCCAGAGCGGTTTGCAAACGTCCAAGATACGTCTCCAGCTCGCTCATCGGTCGGGTTAACGGCCACGACATAATGTTGCAGCCATTCTTGACGGCATAGTCGTACGTGATGGGTGCTCGTGCGGCAACCCAGATCGGTGGATGGGGCGTCTGCAGCGGTTTCGGCACCGAGGTGGCCTCAGGGAAACGCCAGTACTCGCCGTCATGCGCGTAATCGCCCTGCCATAGCGCCTTAACGGCCGGCAGCATCTCCTGCATGTAGCGCCATGCATCGGTTTGCTTCAAGCCGGCATGCATACGGTCAAATTCGCGCTGATAGGCACCTGAGCCAATCCCGAACTCGAGTCGCCCGTTGCTGTACAGATCGAGTAGCGCCGCTTCACCTGCGACGTTGATCGGATGCCAGTACGGTGCAACCACAACCGCTGTGCCGAGACGGATGCGGTCGGTGTGCGCTGCCCACCACGTCAGAATCTGAAACGGATTGGGGGCGATCGTCATCTCGAGCGCGTGATGCTCTGCAGCCCAAACGATATGAAAGCCCCCCTGGTCGGCCATCTGGACCATTTCAAGTGTGTGTTGCTCGACCTCGCGCATGTCCGTGTCCGGGGTGATGCGCTCCATGTTGATGGCCAGTTGAAATTTCATTACGGCGACTCTTGCTCAGTGAGAGGGCGACGGCAGTCTAGCATCCGACTGGTGAATGGTGAACCGGACAAAACCTTCTTTCGATAGGCTTTTTGATCGCGTTTAGCGAAGCGAATCATTGCATCACGAACGGATCCGCAATGGGGTCGGCGGAGGTGTTGAGCCATACGGTTTTGGGCCGGGTGTAGTCATAGATGGCTTCCATGCCGGACTCCCGTCCGTAGCCGCTGTCTTTGAATCCACCAAAGGGCGCAACGGGGGACACCGCTCGGTAGGTGTTTACCCACACGATACCGGCGCGAATCGCTTTGCTGACGCGCAGCGCACGCCCAACGTCGCGGGTAAAGATGCCGCTGGCGAGGCCGAAGTTCGTGTCGTTTGCGATCCGCAGCGCTTCTTCCTCGCTTCGAAAAGTGAGGGCGCTGACGACCGGCCCAAACAGTTCGTTTCGCACCACACCGATATCCTGGGTAGGACAATCGACGACCGTCGGTTCGATATACCAGCCGGTATCGAGCCCGGGCGGGGTGTTGCCGCCGTAAAGAATACGGGCACCCTGGGCATCTGCATCCGCGAGCGTGGATTTGATGTTTGTCAGCTGCGCCTCTGTGGCGAGCGGCCCCATCTGGCTCGCGTCGTCCAGGGGATCGCCGATGCGAATTTGACGGGCCTTATCGGTGACGCGCGAGAGCACCTCGTCCTTGATCGACTCATGCAGCAGCAGTCGCGAGCCCGCGACGCAGCTTTGCCCGCTGGCGCTAAAGATGCTGAGCAGGATGCCGTTTACCGCGCTCTCGATATCGGCATCTTCAAACACCATTACCGGTGACTTACCGCCGAGTTCAAGAGAGACTTGCGCAAAGTTCTCGGCTGAATTTCGGATGACATGGCGTGCGGTATGAGGCCCACCCGTAAAGCTAATCCGGTCTACGAGAGGATGGCTTGTGAGCGCACGGCCGCAGGGTTCTCCATGCCCGGTCACCACGTTGAAGACGCCGGGCGGGAATCCGGCTTCTTCGAAAACTTTCGCAAATTCCAACATGGGCGCGGACGCATGCTCAGAGGCCTTGAGGACGACCGTATTGCCGGCCGCGAGGGCTGGGCCGATTTTCACTGCGACCAAAAAGAGTTGAGAGTTCCAGGGTACGACCGCTGCCACCACGCCGAGCGGCTCGCGGATCGTCATAGTCATCATGTCAGGCTTGTCGATCGGCAGTGTTTCGCCGCTGACCTTGTCGGCTAAGCCGGCATAGTAATGAAAGAAGTCCGATATGTAGTTGGCCTGCCAGCGGGTTTCCTTGAATAGTTTTCCCGTGTCGACGGTCTCGCATCGGCCCAGGTCTTCCGAGTGTTGGGCAAGGATATCGGCCAGGCGTCGAAGCATCTTGCCGCGAGCGGTGGGCGTAAGCGTTGACCAGGGTCCCTCTTTAAACGCCCGATGTGCGGCTTCAACAGCTCGGTTTACGTCTGCCTCGGTGGCCTCCGGAACCTCAGCCCACGACTGCCCCGTCGCCGGGTTTGTGCTGGTGAAGGTGGCGCCGTCCTGGGCATCGGTCCATTCGCCATTGATGTACATCTGATAGCGTTTAAGGTTCGTCATAAGAGGTTCTCCCGTGTACTAATCTTGAGGGGAATAAGCGACGCACTCGATTTCGACGCGAATATCGACGAGAAAATCGCTTATTAATGCGGATCGTGCCGGCGGCCCGTCGGGGAAAAATTCCCCATAGACCGAATCGAAACCGGGGAAGTCCTCCCGCGATTTAAGCCAGATCATCGACTTCACCACATCCGATAACTGACATCCGGCTTCGAATAATGTCTCCTGAATGCGCTCGAGGCAGGCTCGCGTCTGCTCTTCAATGGTACCGTGAGTCATTACCGCACCGTTCTCCATCGGAACTTGTCCCGTAAGGTAGATAAAGTCGCCCGCCCGCACGGCCCGGGACAGCGACAGCTGTCGACCGTTTATGACGAGCGGTTTGCCGATGACTTCTTTGCGAGGGCGACCCATGGCGATACCCGGAAAAAATGGAAAGTTAAAGTACCATAGTTAATCTAACGGCGTATGCGTCTGTCCAGGTTTTCAGACGGAGGAGATTTTAGGTTGGATCACGACATCACACCGGAGGGTACGGCCTATGACGTCTCCGGACCTGGCTCGACGGGCGACACGATTGTGCTTGTTCACGGCGTCGGACTGGATCGCACCATGTGGGACCTGCAAATGGCTGCGCTGGCGCCCAAGTATCGCGTGGTGCGCTACGACCTTCTGGGCCATGGCCAGTCGGCGGACCAACCCATATCGGATATCCGTACCTTCATCGACCAGCTCGAAGAGCTGCTTGGCAGCCTTTCGATAGACCGATTCCATCTGATTGGATTATCGATGGGGGGCGTGATTGCCCAGGGCTTTGCAGGAAGACACAGCGATCGCCTGAAGACGATGATTCTGATGAACACCGTTTACCGGCGCGACACAACGGAGTTGACGGGTATGCGCTCCCGGCTCGCGCTCACCCGCGAGCAAGGGCTTGGGCCAGTGGCAGATGCTGCGTTATCGCGTTGGTTTGATTCAGCCTTCCACGCCGCATTTCCAGAGCGTGTTGCAATCATCCGTCAGAAGATGCTTTCCAATCGACTCGAGCCCTACATCGCCGCGTATTCAGCGCTTATTGATGCAGACGCGATCGTCCAAGATGCGCTCACGCAGGTCACCTGCCCAACATTGGTCATTGCAGGCGAGCATGATCCCGGATCCACTCCGGAGATCGCACGGCGGATGGTGGCTGACCTGAGGCATGGCGAGCTTCTGATCCTTCCGGGACTTCACCATCTCACCCCTTGGGAAGCCCCAGAGCTCGTCAGCGAAACGATTCTCGATTTCCTCGAGGCCCATGGGGAGGTGGACTCCTAGCTCTAACGATCGTGGCTGATCGAAGATCTGATGCGGTCATATTCCTTATAGGATCAGGGCATAATCCCCCTCTCAATTTAAGGAGATTAACGATGGATAAGGAACGTTTTGAGAAGGGTCTGGCGGTTCGCAGTGACGTGCTGGGCGCTGAATATGTCAAGAACACGTTGGCTAACGCGAGTGATTTTGCGCGTGACTTTCAGGAACTTCTGACGGAATACTGCTGGGGCGCGGTCTGGGGTGATGACACTCTCGATCGTAAAACGCGCAGCATGTTGAATGTCACCATGATCGCAGCGCTGAATCGAATGCACGAATGGGAGCTTCACTTCCGCGGCGCCCTGGTGAACGGCGTGAGTCGCGACGAGCTCAAGGCAATCCTTAATCAGATTGCGATCTACTGCGGTGTGCCGGTGGCTGTGGAATGCCATCGGATTGCCAAGCGGGTCTTCGAAGAACTGGATGGCAAGTAGGCAGCATCGAGCGTGGTTATTCGATTAATACATGATCTCAGATTTTGATTGGTCCATGCGCGATAATTTTGAAACCATTCTGGTAGAGCGCGAGGACCATATTACCTGGGTGAAGCTGAATCGCCCGGAAGTGGCCAATGCGTTCAACACGCAAATGGCGGAAGAGCTGCTGGAGGTGTTTCGTGACTTCGGGTCCGGCGCCCGCAAGGCGCGGTGCGTGATTCTCACCGGGATGGGTGAGCGGGCGTTTTGCGCGGGGGCGATCTCAAACAGCGTAACGGGATGACCGATGAAGCCTGGTTTGCCCAACATCTCGTCTTTGAGGATCTGGCTCGAGCATTAATGGATGCTCCGATGCCGTTGATAGGCGCAATCAACGGCGCGGCATACGTGGTGGGACGTGAGCTCACGCTCGCTTGTGATTTTGCATACGCGGCAACGCACGCTCGGTTCGCTCTGACCGAAACGACCTCGGCATCATGCCGGGGATGGCGGGCACACAGTATCTGCCGCGGTCGGTAGGCATCCGAAGGGCAAAAGAGATTATCTTGACGGGGCGCCTTTCGATGCCCGTCAGGCTCTGGAGTGGGTCTCATAAACCGGGTCTGTGAGCCGGGTGAGTTAACCGATGCGGTGCGTGACGTTGCCCTGCGCATTGCTGGAAATGGACCTTGGCAATTCAGCAGCGCTTCGCGCAATGAACCACGCTGAATTTTCGGATATCAAGTCTGACTATGAGGCAGAGCTCGCTGCCTATAACGAGCTGGTCCCGACGGAAGACCGCCGCGAGGGCATTCTCGCCTTCAATGAAAAAAGAAAGGCCGACTTTAAAGGCCGCCAGGCTCGCTGGCTCTAGATTACCCTACGACGGATTAACTTATGACGTCCCCTCGCGTTACTGAAGTACTGAGTGACTTCTCAGCTCGCTTTCAGCAGGAAATATCCCGGCCGATGTCATGCAGCGCGCCTGCCTTCTGGTCACGGACAGCGTGGGCATTGCAATCCGAGCGCGCCAAGAAGCCGAATCGACACCGGCCTTGATGGCTGCGGCTCGACAGTATGGGCATGGGACAGGGCAGGGGAAGAGTCTTCGCGGATTCCGGTGGCTATAGCTTTCCGGCTGCGGCGCTTGTTAATGGCACTTTGATTCACAGTCTGGACTTTGACGACACCCATATCGCGGCTACCGTTCATCCGACGGCACCGGTCTTTGCGGCGGCACTCGCTGCCGGACAGATGGCAAACGCTTCCGGCGCCGACGTCATGGCTGGGGTGGTCGCAGGCTACGAGGTGATGTCGATTGGGGCGCGCTCTCAAGCCGGCCGATCACTACGATCGAGGGTTTCATCCGGACGGCGACTACCGGTGCTTTTGGTGCTACTGTTGCCGCAGCACGAGCCCTCGGTCTCAATGCCGATCAGCTGGCCATGGCTATGGGGATTTGTTTAAGTCAGGCGGCCGGGTCAATGCAGTTTCTCGTCAACAGCGCCTGGACAAAACGGTTTCAGGTGGGCAACGCCGCGATGGTCGGTGTCGAATTGCTTCCTCATTGGCAGCTCAGGGCTTTGTCGGTGCGAGCGAGGCGGTCGAGGGTGACTGCGGCTTCTTGAAAAGTTACGCACCAAATCCCGATCCGGCGCTGGCGATCGCACGGCTCGGCGACGAATGGGAGACCATGCAAATTGGTGTGAAGCCTTATCCCTCCTGCCGATTTAGCCATTCGGCGATTGATGGTATCGCGGACATTGTTGGCGAGGGGTGTCGGCCAGCGAGATTGCCTCAATCTCTATTGATTGCCTCGAAAGGGAATGGATCTCACGGCGCTACCCCAGGATTACTGACGCAAGCCCAACGGCGTGGTCGGCGGCCAGTTCTCGATGCATTTCACCGGCGCGGTGGCAGCCCAGACGGGCAGTCTGACGTGGGATGACTATGCGCGTTATTTAAGTGATCCAACGACGTTGGAACTGGCGCAACGGATTGACGTTCAGGAAGACGCCGACATGGATGCCATTTACCCGGAGCGGATGGGCGGCAAGGTCACACTCTGTTTTGTGGACGGCGTTACGAAAAGCCGCTGCGTCGAGATTCCAAAGGGTGAGCCGGAGAATTTTCCCGAGGCGGATATGCATCGCGCAAAGTTTCTATCGTTAGCGCGCCCGGTGCTTGGCGATGACGCAGAAGCGCTTCAACAGAAACTGATCTGCCTGGATCAGCTTGAGGATCTCTCCGAATTATTCCCTGACCGAGGCTAGCGCAGAGCCGATCAGCCGAGCACGGATAAGCTGCTGGCGGAGTTTGGTTCTCGATTGCGGGAGAAAAATCCAAGGTTGATGTTGTGCCGCGTGTAGGGGAGCGTGTACTCAATGGGGTCACGGTCGTATCGGCACCATCCTCACACGCTTCGATCAGTGCCCATCAGCGCCCCGCTGCGGGCGCCGTTTTAAATTGGTTGCCGCTCATGTGCCAATAGCAAGATAAAACCCATCGAGATCCGTGCGGTCATAAATCGGAATCCAGTCGTCGCTGACGTCCCACAGGTCGGCGACCCGGCCAGGCTGTTGGGAATACCGAGGAGGGAATCCGCTGAGCGAGTCGATACAAAGGTTCCGACCGCGCCGGGTGAGAGATTGCGATCAAAGGCATCCGGGTCAGCAGAATCTTCGGTTTCGCCTTCAGCGCCAAGACTGCCCACCAGGATATGCGTCCTGGTGTCGTCTCGAATGTAACTGCCGACGTCTGTGTCATAGAGCATGATGTGTGAATCGTCCACAGCTCTGGAATCGGGGCAATTGATATGCACCGTTTGGTGACGGATCACCCGGGTCAATATGTTCTGTCTATCGGCAAGTCCCGCCATGGCGATCACCGCTCAGAATACGGTCCCGCCGCATTGACAACGATTGAGCAGTCGATGGTGTCCCCGTTCGTAAGACTGATTCCGGTAATTCGATTCTGTCGCTGATGAATGCCGTTTACAGAAACATTGAAGCGAAAACTCGGCGCCGTGCGCTTGGGCCGCGCGCTGGAGGTTTTTGCAGCGAGCTGAGGGTCGGGGCAATAGCCCCGCAGGGGAAGAAGACACCTTCGAGCGGATGATCGGATTCAGCGCCGAAGGCCGGATGTCGAGACGACCGGCGGACCAAAACTTGTGAAATCGCCATGGGAAATACCGAGCGCAGTTTTTCGAGCGGCCACGAGGCAAACGGGATGCCGAGCTCTTCTGAGAATTGAAGCGGGTATTCCAGAAACCCATTATTTTCGGTCTTGAAGGTCAGCACGCCGGCGAGATGAAAAGGCGCAATCGGTTCGTCTTCGGGTAATGCGACGAATGCCGCCAATCCTTCCAGCAGTGATATCCCTCCCAAGCGAGCGCAGTGCCTTCGCGCGTTGAATACTGCGTTCGAATCATCGCCAGCGAACTGCTGGTCGCGCCTTGCCCGGCGCCGGCCAGCGTATCGATCGCTAAGACCTTTAAGCCACGTTGGCTGAGGGCATAAGCGGTCGATGTACCAATAATCCCGGCGCCGACCACTACGGCATCAAAAGCGGCGTTAGCCATCGCTCATATTCCCTGGATAATCGTATTGCTGATGCCGCGCGAGTCTTCGTTGAGCCACTCGACATTTCGAAAATTGCTAAAAACAGTCTTTAAATTTATAAATTAGTAATTTATAATATATTGATTATTACCCATCAACATTCGGGGTGTCTCCATGACTGAATTTACACCGGTTACGGCTTTGATAGGCGGTTTCGCTGCTTGGGATCGCCGCTTTGTCGCTCCTCTTTTTAACGGCCGCGTCGCCGGCATCAGTGGCATCTTCGGTGGTTTCCTCGCCTTCAAGCGCGGCGACACCCTCTGGCGGACGGTGTTCATCGCCGGCCTCTTGCGGGCGGCGTCATCTTGACCCTGTTTTACCCCGAGTCGATCTCAATTTGAGCTCAAAAGTTCCGCGTCTACCGTAATGCTGGCCGGGCTCTTGGTCGGCATTGGTAGTCGCATGGGAAGCGGTTGCACCAGCGGGCACGGCATCTGCGGTATTGGCCGCGTATCACCGCGATCGCTGGTTGCGGTAGCAACGTTCATGGCCACGGGAATCGCCGCGGCAGTAACCGTCCATCTCATTTTTGGAGGCAAGATCTAATGGCTCTGGTAATGATCTTTCTGTCCGGCGTTGTTCTTTGCCGTTGGGCTCGGCGTTTCGGGAATGACTCAGCCTGAGAAGGTGACTTCATTTCCTTAACGTTGCGGGCAATTGGGATCCCAGCCTTGCTTTTGTGATGCTCGGAGCGACGGTGACCTACCTCCTGGGCCATATTCTGATTCTGAAACGTCCTGCTCCGGCATTTGCAGCAACATTTACCTTACCCACGCGTCGCGATATTGATCGGCCGTTAGTGATCGGCTCCGCTCTTCTTTGGGTGGGTTGGGGTCTTGTCGGTTTGCCCCGGCCCGGCCCTCAGTGTCTTTGGTCACAGGCTATGAGTCGGTCATTATTTTTGTTCTTGCCATGGGCGTCGGCATGTATTCGAGGTTCTTGATTTGCGCTTTGGCAAGGAGCCTGATGGCGGTGCAGGACTGATCGTAAAGTCCTGATCTGAGCGAATCGTTATAGCTGCTCAAGCGAATCTTCCTTCTCTTCGCTGGCGAAAGCTGGTCACGCGGGAAACACTTCGCATTGATGGTATCGCCGGTCTGGCGGGCGCCATTTTGGTTGTGCCCCAGGGCGTGGCATTTGCCGCCATCGCCGGAATGCCGCTGGAGTACGGTCTCTATGCAGCCATTGTGCCCGCGATCATTGCCGCCCTGTTCGGATCAAGCTTCCATCTGGTTTCGGGGCCCACCACCGCTGCATCGGTGGTGATGTTCTCGGCTCTGAGTCAGATCGCCGAACCTGCGAGCGCCGAGTATGTGAGCCTCGCGATCACGGTGGCTTTTTTAGTGGGCGTGGTTCAGGTCGTGCTTGGCTTTGCGCGGCTGGGCGTCATTGTTAACTTCGTTTCGCACACCGTGGTCGTCGCTTTTACTGCGGGTGCTGCGATCCTGATTGCCACTAAGCAGCTTGGATCGTTTCTGGGCGTAACCTTGCCTAAAGGCGTTCCGTTTTACGAGGTCCTTCATCAGGCGGCGATTGCCTGGAAGGACTGGCAGCCGGCGACGATAGCAGTGGGTCTGACAACGATTGTTGCGGGTGTGGTCAGTAGGCGTTATTGGCCTCAAATGCCCTACATGATTAGCGCATTGATTGGCGGCAGTGTTGCGGGCATTCTGATCGGTTGGGTTTATCCGGACGCTGCGGTCGCCACTATTGGCGCGCTTCCCCAGCAGCTGCCCCCACTTTCCCTGCCGGTCTTTTCGCTGAATCTTTGGTCAGAGCTTGCCGGATTGGTGTTCGCGATGACCATCCTCGGGCTGACCGAGGCGGTCTCGATATCGCGCTCTATCGCGACTCGGTCCGGCCAGGTGCTGGATGCGAATCAGGAATTCATCGGCCAAGGTTTTTCGAATGTGGTCGGCAGCTTTTTTTCTTCGTTTACAGCTACCGGCTCGTTCAATCGTAGCGCTGCAAATTTTGAAGCGGGCGCGAGGACGCCCGTTGCGGCAGCGCTTGCAGGCCTGCTCGTCATTCCGGTTATTTTTGTCGTTGCCCCGATCACCCAATTTTTGCCCTATGCGGCAATGGCGGGCCTGCTGATGATGATCGCCTGGAGTCTTGTGGATGTTAAAGCGCTGAAAAAGATCATCAGGGCCTCTAAAGCGGAGGCCGCCATCATTGCAATCACGCTCGCAAGCGCGGTGCTCGTCGATCTGGAGCGGGCTATCCTCTTTGGCGTGCTGCTGTCGCTGCTGGTGTATCTCCGCAGAACGTCTCGGCCGAGGATCTTGAGCCGGGCGCCAGACCCGGCCTCTCCAAAGCGTAAGTTCTCTACCAGCACCAGCCTGCCCGAGTGCCCACAACTCAAGATGATTCGAGTTGATGACTCGTTGTATTTTGGCGCGGTTAACTACGTACGCGAGATCTTTCAGAGACTGCGCGAGCATTACCCGGAACAGAAACATCTTCTGCTGCTCGGCCAGGGTATTGCGCAGGTGGATGTGGCCGGTGCAGAGCTTTTGGTCGAGGAGGCGCGCGCTCGTCGTGCGATGGGAGGCAGCCTCTCGCTTTACCAGTTAAAGGACAGCGCGCGTGATGTGATTAATCAGGGCGGATATATGGAGCAGATCCAGCCTGCCGGTGAATACATATCAAAAGGCGAAGCGATTAAAGGTATTCTGCCCACGCTGGACCCCGCAATCTGCGCAACCTGCAGCAAGCGTATCTTTCTGGAATGTACTGACCGGCCGGGGACCCCAGACATTAAATAATGTTCACCGCATCTTGAAAATGTATTGATCGACACCACCTCTAAAACAGGTAAAAAATTCGGGCCGCCAGATGCGGCCCGTCCAGAACTAAGGAGCGTGTAATGAACAATATCGTAAGACCGGTGGAGCGTACTCGCGGTTGGGATGTATTTGGTGATTTCGATGATGTAATGGGTAATTGGTTCCGTGCGCCGGTGACTGCTCGGCGAGGGGACGCAGCCCGCAGTCCTGCTATCGATGTAAGCGAGACCGAAAGCGCCTATCTTGTAAAAGCCGAATTACCCGGCGTCTCGCGTGATGGTCTGGATGTGACGATAAAAGATGGCGTGTTGACCATAAATGCCGAGCGCAACGAAGAGAAAAAAGAAGAAAAAGAGGGTCGACTGATTCGCCAAGAGCGCTACTACGGAAAATTTGTACGATCGCTGCGATTGGGTTCGGATGTGGACGAATCCAAAGTCGAGGCGCGGTATGAGGACGGCGTCCTGCATTTGTCGCTGCCGAAAACGGCTGAGGTGAAGCCGCGTAAAGTGGACATAAAGGTCAACTGAGCCTGTTTGGGTCGAACGAAAGGGCCGCGATCGCGGCCCTTTTTTTTGCGCCGCTCCACAAAGGTCTCGACGGCAGGGCCGCCTGATAGCTTGGTGCAAAAGTCACGAACGGTATACTTGCGCCCCGCGATTACGTCACCCCTACAAAAAATGAGTCAAGTCAAAGATCCTGCCATGATGGCAAGCCTCCTTGCGGAGGCGATGCCCTACATACAGCATTTTCATGGCCAGACCATTGTCATTAAGTACGGCGGCAACGCCATGACCGATGAATCGCTGAAGCGTGGTTTTGCGCGTGATGTGGTCCTGATGAAGCTCGTCGGTATGAATCCAGTAGTGGTGCACGGCGGTGGCCCTCAGATTGGTCAGTTGCTTGAGCGGATGGGCAAGAAAAGTGAGTTCGTGGACGGCCTTCGAGTGACGGACAGTGAAACCATCGACGTGGTCGAGATGGTTTTGGGTGGGCTCGTGAATAAAAACATTGTCGCCCTCATCAACGCCCACGGGGGGCGAGCGGTCGGCCTGTCTGGCAAGGATGGCGACATGATTCGGGCACGTAAACTGATCCTCAAGAAAGAGGGCGCGTCGGCCGAGGAGGATCCCGTGGAACTTGGATTCGTTGGGGAGATCGAATCCATCAATCCAAGCGTCGTGGATGTACTGGATGAGGGTGATTTCATTCCGGTCATCGCCCCGATTGGAATGGGCGATGACGGAAAAGCGTATAACATCAATGCCGACACCGTAGCGGGAAAACTGGCAGTCACGCTGGGTGCGGAGAAGCTGATTCTGTTAACCAATACCCCAGG
>JAYPPP010000020.1:0-19210 GCA_038131525.1 Gammaproteobacteria bacterium
GCACCACTGGGGCCTCGTCAATGAGGTCCATCCGCCTGAGAATCTGCTCAGCCGTTGTCATGAACTGGCCGCTATGCTCGCTGAAGGACCGCCTCTCGTCTTTGCAGCCATCAAGGAGGTTGCGCGAGCTGCTGAGAATATGCGGTTCCAGGATGCGCTTGATGGAATCACTCAGCGAAAGTTTTCTACCGTTGACACGCTGTACTCAAGCGAGGATCAACTCGAAGGCGCCCGAGCATTCGCCGAGAAACGAAAACCGCAATGGAAGGGTAGGTAGTCTTACCGACCGCAAGCGTCCCCATTACATTGGGAGCGACCCCTCGCCCTTGCTTCGGTGAGCAAGGCAATTTAGGTATAGTCCAAGCCCATAACGTGCAGTAGAGAATCAACGACAGAGAGTTATCCATGGAAGATTGGTCAACCCTATATAAAGTGTCATTAATCGGATTTTTGGGCGCCATGGTTTTCGGCGCCGTGGCGAGCAAAACGCACTTTTGCATCATGGGGTCGATCAGTGATTGGATAAATATGGGTTCGCGAATCCGTTTTCGAGCCTGGATGCTGTCGATCGGTATCGCAATCCTCGGGGCTCAGAGCATGGCGCAGCTGGGATGGTTAGACCTTGGGGATACGATGTATCGCGGCGCTAACTTCGGTTGGGCAGGGTTTCTGATCGGTGGGGCACTCTTTGGCGTTGGAATGACGCTAGGCGCAGGTTGCGGTCAGCGTACTTTGGTCAGAGTGGGCGGAGGCAACCTGAAATCATTGGTGGTTTTGATTGTTATGGCGATCACGGGATACGCCACTTTGCGCGGTTTGCTCGCGCCGATCCGTCTCGATGTCTTCGGCCCTCTCTCCGTCGACCTCACCTCGAGGGGGATGACCGATCAAGGGATAGACACTTTAATTGCCCATCTGACTGGACTCTCATCGGAATTGGTCTCGATAGCGGTCGCTCTGGTGATTGGTTTTGGGACGATTGTTTATGCGGTTAAAGATAAAGGCTTTCGCGGCAGTTTCGATAATGTGCTGGCCGGATTAACCATCGGACTGCTTGTCTGTGGCGCCTGGTACACCACAGGAGTTATCGGAAACGACGAGTTTGAGCCGGTGCCGGTCGAGGCCATCACGTTTATTGCTCCATCGGGCAATCTGCTTAACTACCTAATGACCTGGACCGGGTCCCAGATCAATTTCGGTATTGCTGTCGTGCTTGGAATGATTTTCGGATCTTTCCTGTACGCAATCTTGAGCGGAAACTTTCGAATCGAGACCTTCGCGAGCGGCGGGGATATGCGCAACCATCTCGTAGCCGGTGTGCTGATGGGATTTGGAGGCGTGATGTCCTTTGGGTGCACGATTGGCCAGGGCGTATCGGGTATGTCCACGCTTGCGCTAGGCTCTCTATTGACGCTCATTTCCATTTTGTTTGGCTCAGCGCTCACCATGAAGACCCAGTACTACATGCTGGACGACGGGTTCTGGGCTTCACTTCACCAGGCGCTCGCTGATCTCAGACTGTTGCCGAAAAAATCGTAAGAGCCACGGTCTCGAGCAAGCCCCGTCACGCAAAAGAAACTTTAAAGAGAAGGTATAATGCGGCCCGCGGAAGTTCTTAAGGGCCGTTAGCTCAGTCGGTAGAGCATCTGACTTTTAATCAGGTGGTCGCAGGTTCGATCCCTGCACGGCCCACCAATCCAAAGATCTGTGTAGCCCGGCGCTGACTGTCGGCAGGCCAGCGCCCGCCTGCGAGAGGTCAGTCGTACCGGGTTTAGTAACCCAAAAAACCTCACCTTTTTGATTCTTTTGAAGAGCGTTGGCCCCAATGAGCCACAGACGCTCCCCGCCCACCTTGAGGACCTCAAATTGAGATTTTCAGAATTTAAGCTTGATGGTCGGCTCCATCGTGCCATCGAGAGCGCAGGCTTTAAAGAGCCTACGGAGATTCAGCGCCGAGCTATCCCCGTCGTGCTGTCAGGGGTTGATCTGATGGCTTCTGCGCAAACGGGCACGGGGAAAACGGCAGCGTTTGTGCTTCCTGCGCTGCATCGACTTTTGAGCCGATCAAAGAAGACCGGCGCTGGCCCCCGCGTGCTGGTTTTGACGCCTACCCGCGAACTCGCACTGCAGGTCAATCAAAACATTCGCCAATTGAGTCGCGGCCTAAAGATATCTTCGGGATGCATCGTCGGCGGGATGTCATATCAGCCGCAACTAAAAATGCTCCGCGGGCACGTTGATGTGTTGGTGGCGACCCCGGGACGTCTTCTCGACCATATGGCCTCAGGCAAGGTTAATTTTTCGCGTTTGGAGATGTTCGTTCTGGATGAAGCCGATCGCATGCTGGATATGGGCTTTATTGACGCCGTTAAAGAAATTGGAGCGGCCATGCCAAAGCCGCGACAGACTCTGCTGTTCTCAGCCACTCTTGAGGGCCCTGTGCTCAAAGTAGCAACGCAACTTTTGAGAAAGCCGGAGCGGATCGCGCTCACCACAAGCAGCCAGCGCCACAAACTGATCGAGCAAGTCATGCACCATGCGGACAGTAAGGCACACAAGCAGAAACTGCTGGAATTTCATCTTCAAAGCGGTCTTCTTTTTAAATCACTCGTTTTTGCGGCGACAAAGCACGGCGCGGAGCAACTGGCCAAGGTCCTTCGGGCAAAGGATTTAAAGAGCGCCGCTCTGCATGGTGATATGAGTCAAAACAAACGAAAGCAGGTGGTGGAGAATCTTCGAAGCGGCCGAATTGATACTTTGGTAGCGACCGATGTTGCCGCCCGAGGACTCGACATCAAGGATATTAGTCACGTAATCAATTACGACCTTCCCACCGTGGCCGAAGACTATATACACCGCATTGGGCGTACCGGCCGAGCGAATTCCAAGGGGAGCGCAATTTCCTTGGTGGGCCCTGCCGATTGGATCAAGTTGTCAAGAATTGAGAAACTCATCGGAAGAGAAATAAAAAGAGAAGTCATTGACGGGCTTGAGCCAAATAGCGGTGAGCCCCGCAAGGCGTCCGGGCGCAAAGCCAAGCCTGCCGCGCGCAAAACGCCTCGAAGAAAAACCAAAAAAAGCATAAAGACTGGCGTTAGTAAGGGCAGTGCGGATAGCGCGAGTACTCCTGTTCCCTATAAGCCGGGCAGCTGGCGAAAGGCAACATCTGCAAAGAAGCCGATGAAGTCTCGCCCGCGCCGCAAGGCAGCCTAGCGTTGAGTCCTTACGAAAGCGCAAAGGCTGCAAAAGGATATGACCAACGACCCAATCTCCGCTGTAAGCAGCTCAGTCATAGAGCATATGAACGAGGACCATGCTGCAGCCAATCTTGATTACGCGCGCGGGCTTGGCGGTCTAACGGATGCGACAGCGGCATCGCTTATTGCAATTGACAGCAATGGGATCTCGCTGTCCGTTGAGAGGCCACATGGCACCCAAGAGATATCAATAGCGTTTCCGGAGACGCTACAGGCGGCTGAAGAGATCCGACCCGCATTGATCAAATTACTTCAAGCTGCTCGAGGCGTTCTAACAAAAACGACTGCTTGAATTCCTGATTTTTGCCTGCATGTTTCGGATGGGTCTTGCCTTCAATAGGTTTCAGAATCTGGAAGGCGTATTCCTTCGATACCGTGGGGTGTATAAAGTAGATAGCCGAACTCGCGAAGATCCGGCCTATCGCACACGGTATTTAATTCATAAATAGAACATCGATCATGAATCAACACAACGATAAACGCCCGCTGATCGGCATGGTTCCGGGTCAGGCGACCTCAGACGGCGCAGGCGTAAGCTTAACGCGCTACATCGGATCTCACTTTTTATCCGAACTCGATCCATTTTTACTGCTCGATTTCTTTGAATCGGACGATCCAGATGATTACATCGCGGGCTTTCCTCCTCACCCGCATCGCGGCTTTGAAACTGTCACTTATCTTCTGGCCGGAAAGATGCGCCATGGGGACAAACGCGGGACACAGCGGCGTTATCGAGACGGGCGGCATCCAGTGGATGACGGCAGGGCGCGGCATCGTGCACTCTGAGATGCCAGAGCAAGAGGACGGTCGGCTGGCTGGTTTTCAGCTTGGTGAATCTGCCCGCGCGGGATAAGCTTTGTGATCCCGCATATCACGAATACGCCGCGGACCGGATACCGGTTGAAAATCATTCGTCGGGTGGCACGATTCGTGATTACGGGCACAACCTCGGCCGGCACCCAAGGTCCGGTAAGAGGTGTGGTGGACAGAACCCTCTACCTCGATGTTGAACTGCCTGCCCACGCAGAATTTGAAGAAATGGTTTCGCCCGAGCACAGCGCGTTCATTTTTGTATCGAGGGCGAGATGCAAATCGGCGGTACTGAGGGAGATGGCCTCATTCGCTCCCGCGAGCTAGGTATTCTGGGAGAGGGCGCCTGAGTAACGGTTAGGGCGGGGTCTGGTGGCGCAAGGTTTCTGCTCGTAGCAGCGCGCGCCCTGCATGAACCCATTGCCCGTTATGGGCCGTTTGTCATGAATACCGAAGTGAAATCGAGCAGGCGATTCGGGACTTTAACTCCGGTCGTTTTTAGCTTCATCGCGCCGTTTAAAGCGATCCATTGGAGAGGCTGGCGATGATCTCTGATCCACGCGCCGTGTCGCGTCTCGCGCTTCGTGATGCGATCGGTTCCCTGCGTTCACGCTGCTCTTCAGCATGATCGGTTTTGATCGCTTGTTCATCAAAGCGATCTGCCGTTGCTTATGGCCGTTGCTTTGACTGCTGGCATTTGGGGCTTGCCGGGGCAGTTGACTCGTCGAGATGCACATTGCGGGCGCATCGATCTTTTTGTCGTGCTGGGCGTTGCGCTTGCGAACGCCCGATTCTTGCCGATGGTTGTTTCATTTATGCCCGATGCCGGGCAGATCGCGGCGACTGGCGTCAAATTTTGCGCTGGCGCAAATGCTTGATTAATTCATGGGCGGCCGGTCTCAGACGTTTCCCGGATATCCAGCCGGAGCTCAGGCGAAGGTACTACGTGTTGTTCTGGCATGATCTGCATGGGTTCAGGAGTAGCGGGTACTGTGATCGGTTACGTGAGCGTGGCCCTCTTGCCGCATGAGATAGCACTCGGACTAATCTTTATGAATCCTCTTTCTTTGCGGTGTTGCTGGCGGGTGTTAAGGCAAGGCCTGCGCTCATCGCCTTACTGGTCGGAGCGCCATTGGGCCTCTTTTCATCTGATTACCCCTGATCTCGATCTTTTGCTGACGGGCGCGGTCGGCGGCAGTCTTGCCTTTTTATGACGAAGAAAGAACGCGCGATACCTCGCCCTGATGGACAGCATACAAACAGTCGTTTGCTGACTCTAGGCGGATTGGAGCCACCTATATCTGGCGAGCTATGGGGTCTGTTTGCTGCAAGAATATCGACGGAAAGCGCCGCATTTTTATGGGTGACGGTTGTTTCTTATGCGATGCTTGGCGGGTTAATTGCCCGAATGATTGTGATGCCCATCGGGCCCTTTGGGTGAGGCGTCACTGACGGTGCGCCTCGTCTCTTTCATTGCAGGGCTGGCTTTTTCTTTTGAGCGGGAAGCGCATTTTCCCGGCGTGGTTACCGGGGTGGGACTATTTATTTTGCTGCAATATCTCTCGCCGATGATTTAATGAAGTATGGCGGCTTCTATAAACACAAAGCTTGATGCCGACACGCCGCGAGTTTTCATAGCGGCAGCTGAAGTCCGCAGTGTCCTTAACAGCATCTTCATGTCGTGTGGCTGCAGGAGAATACAAGTCGATTGGTCGCCGAGCATCTGGTTGATGCCAGCCTCTGTGGCGTTGAGAGTCATGGCGTTATGCGCGTTCTGCAGTACGTGGAGCAATTTCCAAAACGGCTACATGAATCCGCAGGGGAGCCGTCGGTTTCCAAAAACGCTTCGCGCTATCGAGATCAGCGGACAGAATGGAATCGGGATCCCTGCCATGCATCTCGCCTATGCTCAGGGCATGGAGCAGGCGCAGAAAGCAGGGATATCCGCTCTTGCCATCCGCAACGTGGGGCACACCGGTCGCCATGGGGCTTTCGCAGATCATGCAGCCGAGTGCGGGTTTTGACTATCTGCCTTGGCGGGGAAACCGGAGAACGTGGCAGGTGGCTCCTCACGGTGGCGCTAAGGCAATGCTCCCAACCAACCCCTGGTGCGTGGGAATCCCGGCGGGGAACGCGGGGCCGTGGTGATGGACTTTGCGACCTCGAAGATTGCGGGCGGCTGGATTTACGCGGCGAAGAGCGCTGGGGCACTGCTGCCGGATGGGTGTGATTGATTCAAACGGTATGCCGACCTGAAGCCCAGACGATTACTTCGCCGGCGGTGCCATTCTCCTTCAGGTGGCCACAAGGGGTATGCCTTGGCTCTGGTGGGAGAATTGATTGGCGAAGCCATGCTCGGCCCGGCCACCACTGAATGCAACTGGCTATTGATCACCATGAAAGGAGATCATTTCCGACAACGTGGTGATATCAAATCGGTTGCAGAGGAGATCCTGAATGAATTAAGGGTTTGTCCACCTGCCCCAGGTTTTGAGAGGGTGGAAATCCCGGGTGAGCGTGAGCGCGAACAAAGACAGCGCCCGAAGGCGTAGTACCGGTGCCAGAAGCGACCTGGCAGCAGATTCTGCTATTCATTAAGCGCCTAAAGCGAGTCGCTTGTGGGATGTGTTAGGGTGAACCACAAAACACAAGGAGAAAGTTATGACATCAGGAATACTAAAGATTGATTTTTCATCCCCTGATGAACTTCGAGCGCCTGAAAAACGACGATGGAAATCGTAAATGTGGGTTCTGTAAAGGTTGCGCGCCTTACCGCACAACCGGGCTGGGTATGGTCTGAATGTATTGCGCCAGTCGTGGGACAAGCAGCTGTCAGGCGCATCATCTGGGCGTGGTCCAATCGGGCCAGCTGAGAGTGGATCATGAAGACGGCAGTAGCGAGACCTTAAGTCCAGGTGACGTATATCAGTGCTCGCCCGGGCATCAGGCCCAGGTGGTGGGCGATGAACCCTGCGTCATGATTGAATTTGATAGTCAGACAGCGGCAACGTTCGCAAAGGACTAACCAACTTAGATTCCGGCTGTTTCTCGCCCTGCTTCGGCAGGGCTTTTTTTGCGTCGCGATGGTCTCTTTCTGAGACCGTTGTGTCGCCACGGCGTCAGCCCCAACGAGATCTTTGCGCTGGAATCATCCTGTGCAAAACATTGAGCCCTAAGCGCATGAAAGCATCGTCTCAGGAGACACGGCGCTTTATTCCGAACCTGCAGTGTTTTGTGTCTATTTTCATGGGCCAGCGGTTTTGTAGCTCTCGAGTTTCTTCTTGACGATTGGGGCGCGCTGTCATTGAACGCCTTACGTCTTGGGGTATCTGCGGTTGTCTTATTCCTTTGGTGGGTATTTCGCGAGCGATATCAAGCGCTCCTCGGCGTTCCGTGGCTTCGCGGTCTTTCTATCGGCGCAATCGGGTGACTTGGATCCTTAATGTTGTTTTTGGGTCAGCGCATGTCAGATCCGGTGACCACAACGGTTGTGGTGGCCATGATGCCACTTGCAGGAGCTGCGATCGAGATCGTGTTCGATAAACACCGGTTGTCCACTGTTGCGGTGTTAGGCATTCTGTTGGCGCTTTACGGTGGGTATTTGCCACCGGCGTCTCGATTCAGGATACTGAGATAGGCCTCGGTATTCTGCTTTGTTTAGCGTCGATATTTCTCTTCGCCTGGGCGACACGAGCCACTACACGGCAACTGGACGAATTAAGCCCCACCGGACAAACCACAGTCACGATGATCGGTGGTGCGACTTTTTCGGTTATCTTGTAACTGCTTGTTTTGGGTCAGCGGTTCTGATGAAGTGCGTACCGGTGAGGTCACCTCGGACGTGCTTATCCCATTTTGGTGTATCTGATCCCTTCCTCAGGGATTGCGCAATTGCTGTGGATTTTTGGGGCCGGCCGCCTCGGCATCATGCGATTGCTTTTTCATATGAATGCAGCGCCTTTTATGTCATGCTTATTCTTGTTGCCCTCTCTCATGGTGACCTGAGCTTAGTCGGGCCTTAGGCGCCGGAATGGTTATCCTTGGGTGTAATCGTCGCGCAGTTAAAAATAGGGTCTAAAGACGCAGGGTGCGCGGCAACAGACGCAAGTTCAAAATCATCAGAAATAGAGCATTACAAGCAGGTTATGAAATTAACGAAAACCCTTTTGCACGCCGGCGTTTTCGATTTTACTTTCGACAACGGCCTTGGCCAGTGAGCGAGGCCGGGCGATTTACGAAAGCCAATGCGTTGCATGTCATGGTAATCCCGGGTTGGCTTTGAAGACGCCGTTGCACGGACAGGAGCGTGCCTATCTCGTCCGGTCCCTGCAGGCGTTTCAGTTAGGCGGTCGAATCGATCAGATCATGTCGAGCATGAACGGAATCGCAGCGGGTTTGAGTGACGCTGATATCGCGGCAGTGGCCAGCCATCTTGCGGGACAAGACGCGTGCGACGTAAACATTGAGAGTGGACTTCAACCGAGAGGGCTTTCGTGAAGAATTTAAAGCCGGCAAAGATAAGTACATGCGCGAACTGCAGTCATTGCCATGACAGCTTTCATCACTATGCGCCTCGGATTGTGGGACAAAGCAGAGTACCTGCGTTTGGCGCTCTCACAATTTAAGGCGGGCGTCCGCGTGGCGCCGATGATGGCAACCATTCTTGACTCATGGACCGATGACGATTTTGAAAATGTCGTCACCTATCTCAGCGGCCTGCGATTAATGCGGGCCTGCGATGGCTGATTGGGATACGGGGCTATTCGACTTTTCGATCGCTAATAGCAATGGACATAGTCCATAGCATGACCGTTGGGATCGCTAGCGACGTTGTCCTCGTAACGCTGATAAAACGTGTCGACGATTGCCGCTTTCTCTCCGGTGACCGTTCGCTGGACAGTCCATTCAAGAATACGGCCTCCCACCCAGGATCGCAGCGTGGGGATGTAATGACTGGCGAACTCTCGGGCCGACATAGCGCCTGCGGACTCTTCGAACGCTCGACGGTAGGGGCAGCGGACCACACCGGTTTTGCAGAAACCAGGCAAGGCCCGCTTGAAACGGCGCGGAGCTTTCGTCCAGAAGAGGCGCGCAGAACTCCTCGATCGTTCGGTAGTACTGCGGAAAGGCAGTATCGATGAACTCTTGATCTGTGATCTTGCCTTGTAGCTTGCCATTTCTTCCCACAGGCTGAGAAGGTGTCAAACATATTAACGCCCCCGGTGTTGCCAAGATAGCGACCCTCCTCGTCGATACCGAAGTTCAGCATCACCAGTCGCCCGCCCGGACGAAGCTCTCTTGCCCGCGCGGTCAGCAGGTCATCCCAGTTTCTGGCGGGCCTGATTGGCGTAGGCGTCCAGGGTCGATCCAGTCGCGCCAACCATGTGCACGTGATTTTCGATGACGCAGGGTTTTTCAGATATGTAGTGCATTGCGGTGGCAGAAAAACCGATGTCGAGGGTGGCATTGGAAGAAGCTGCTGATGAAACCCGATGCCGCAGGCGCTTACGAATACATCTTTAATGTCCGTCAGGTAGGTTTGGGTATCCAACGCGCCAAAGCCGAGAAGGTTCTTAAAGAGCGTGCTGAAATCATTACTCGGCAGATCGGTATAAGGTCATCCGACTTGCACACCCGGAAACCGATCCCGTAGGCGCTCAATACAGCGATGCCAGGCTGCAGCGGATGTGCCCCCGTCGGCGGCACCAAAATCGGCAAGCCGGATCGGTTGGTGATCTGAGGGCGGGGAATCGCGTCGACGGCCTCCAGCAGCATGCCGGTTGCGTTGTCGATAACGTCTTTGGCGCCTCGGGTACGCTCGCTGTAGTAGCCCCGCTCTTCATTGCCATCGTTTGGGCGGTACGGCCGGATATTTTGTCTGCGGGCTGGTTCATGATTGAGACCTGGGGTTTTGGGCGCCCTGCTGGCGTCGACTTCATGACAGGGCGGTACCGGGTAAAGCCTGATTTCATAGGCAAAAGCCCTAGTTAGAGCGTCTAAATTGCGCGTGCTTATATTGTTTTCGCGCCTGAGACTTGCGATACTAATCTTTGCCGGTCTGCATTGTCACCATCCGGCAGACTGCAAATAATTTCCAACCATTGAGGAGGAATCATGGAAAGACGTGATTTTCTTAAAAGCGGGCGCCGGTACGGCGGTAGCCGCGGGGACGCTGGCAGCTCCGGCGATCGTGAAGGCGCGAACCGAGATCGCGATGGTCTCGACGTGGCCGCGCGACTTCCCGGGTTTGGGCACAGGCGCACAGCGCTTGCCGCAAGCCTCGCGGAACTGTCTGACGGCAGAATGAACGTGACCTACTACGCGGCGGGCGAGCGCGTTAAACCCTTCGACTCTTTTGACGAGGTTGCTTCCGGTAATGCGCAGATGTATCACGCGGCCGATTACTGGAAAGGGTAAGACCCGGCGTGGGCGTACTTCACAGCTGTGCCTTTCGGTATGGTGCTGGCTGAGATTAATGCTTGATCCAATTCGGCGGCGGTCAGGAACTGTGGGATGAAGTCGCGGTGAATTTGGTCTTAAGTGCTTTAATGGTGGAAACACGGGCGCAGATGGGCGGCTGGTTCCGAAAAGAGATCAACTCAGCGGACGATCTCAAAGGCCTGAAGATGCGTATCCCGGGTCTTGGCGGTGACGTCATGGCTAAACTCGGCGCCTCTCCGGTGTCTCTGCCTGGCGGTCAGATCTACGAGAACCTGATGTCTGGTGCGATTGATGCGACCGAGTGGGTGGGTCCGTGGAATGATTACTTCCTGAAGTTCTACGAAGCCGCGAAGTACTATTACTTCCGGCATGCATGAGCCCGCCCCAATGCTTGCGGTTGGTATGAACAAGAGCTGGTGGGAGGGCCTGTCAAAGTCTGACCAGGCGATCATCCGTGCTGCAGCGCACCAGGAAAACGACCGTTCGCCAGCAGAATACAACGCCAATAACGGTGCTTATCTTGATAAGTTGATCACCGAGCAGGGTATTCAGGTGCGTGAGTTCAACGACGACGTGTACGATGCGTTTGGTGAAGCCGCCGAGGCGGTGTTTGATGAGGTGAGAGCACACAGTGATCTGGCTAACCGAGTCCACGAGAGTTTCGCAAAATCTCGGGCGGATGTCGGTCGTTGGATGAACCTTTCCGATCAGCCTTATCTGCGTCAGCGCAACCGAGTGCTGGGCGTTAAGGTCTAGATGGATCTTGTGGGCTAAGAAAGGGCGGGGCAGTATGCCCCGCCCTTTCTCGTTTTGGCCCCAAATGCGACTGATCTACTCCCCCACCGCGCCTCGACCCGCTCAGCTCTTACGCTCGCAGGGGTAAGCCCATGACGCAATTTCTCACCCGGCTCTTCGCGTGGCTGATGCCGTTGTTCGGCGTTTTTTTTGTTATCCATAACTACCTGATTTTTTGGCAGGGCTGGCCGGGCGCGTTGTCGGTAGTGCAGGGCATGACGGATGCCGGCTCGGCCGTTCCATCGGAGATGGCGGCATTGGGCTGGGGTCAGCTGGTCAGCTGGGCTGTCCTATTCGCGCTCGTCGGACTTTACTCGGCCAAGCAGGGCCACACGTTGCTTCGTGCAGATGCGGACCGTTTGAGCGCGGTTGCGGCATTCATTATCCGAGGCAGTTTTTGGGGCATTGTCCTGATTGGGATCTGCGACATCATTATTTCGTTCCTACGTGTTGAGGAATTACTGGAGCCAGTGCTTGGCGAAACAATCGGCAAAGAGCTGGGCCGACCCATATTCCGAGGGACTTATGTCCACTATCCCTTGCTGTTGATCGGCTTTGTCGTCGCCTTTTTTACAAGACGGCTCGGATTCATTTGGTTGACCTTGCTTGTAGTGCTTTCAGAGTTTTCAATCGTTATTAGCCGTTTTGTGTACTCTTATGAGCAGGCCTTCCAGGGCGACCTCGTACGTTTCTGGTACGCGGGTCTTTTTCTGTTTGCGAGCGCCTACGCGTTGCTAACCGAAGGGCATGTTCGCGTGGATGTGCTGTATACGAATTTTTCGAAGCGGGGTAAGGCTTGGGCCAATACTTTCGGCATCCTGCTGCTGGGGCTTCCCTTATGCTGGATCATTCTCACCACGGGAATGTGGGGAAAGGGCAGCAGCCTGAACAGCCCTCTTTTGAGTTTTGAAATTTATCAGCAGGGATTTGGCATGTACGTCAAATATCTGATGGTCGGCTTTTTGGTTATTTTCGCGGTCTCTATGCTTTTTCAGTTCTGCGCGTATTTAATGAGCAACGTGGCGGATCTGTTGGGCGAGCCCTCGGATGAGGTAGCAGAAGAGGGGACGGTGCAAACCGCGGAGCTACCTAACAAGGCCTGAGCTTAACCCGAGCCTAAATCGCGACTTCTCATGGAACTTTTCTTCCTCATTATCCTCTTCGTGCTGATGGTTATCGCGCTCAGCTCCGGTTTTCCGGTTGCGTTTGCGCTGCCGGGCTCGGCAATCATCAGTATCGGCCTCGCCGCGTTCTTTGGCTATTTCGTTGAAGGCAACGCCAGCGCTTATTTCATGGAGTCAGGTCCGATTGAGTGGCTTACGGCTGGCGTCACCAATTTCAGAAGCCTCTACTGGGATGTTGAACGCGATACGTTGATTGCGATTCCGTTGTTTATCTTCATGGGCATTATGTTGGAGCGGTCGAAGATTGCGGAGGACTTACTGGTCACGATGGCAAGACTCTTCGGGCCCATTCCGGGGGGGCTTGGGATTTCCGTCGTCTTTGTGGGCACTCTGCTCGCAGCAACGACCGGCATCGTGGGTGCGACGGTGATCGCGATGGGTCTTATCTCACTGCCTGCGATGCTCCGGCACAATTATTCCCGGCCGCTGGCGACCGGCACCATCTGTGCCTCGGGAACCCTTGGACAGATTATCCCCCCGTCGATTGTATTGATTCTGCTTGCAGACCAGTTATCAAGCGCATCCGATATTGCCAGCACGGCGCGTAAAGCCCTTTATAAGGCATCAACGGGCGAGTTTTCGATGCCGTCTACCCTTGATGTCGTATCCACAAGCGCGGGCGAGATGTTTATGGGGGCGTTTATTCCCGGCCTTGTTTTAGTCGGGCTTTACATGCTCTACATTCTGATAACCGCGCTGATCCGGCCTAAGTCCGCGCCGCCCGTACCTTACGAGGGGCAATTTGATGCCAAATTTTGGGGAAATGTCGGCTTATCTTTGATACCGCCGCTCGCTCTCATTTTTGCTGTCTTGGGATCCATCATTTTAGGCATCGCGACGGTAAACCAGGCGGGTTCCATCGGCGCCATTGGCGCGCTCATTATGAGCGGTTATCGCCTCGCAGAGGGTAAACGCGGCGCTTTCTTTCCGGCGATCCTCGCGGTGATATCGGTTGCAGTGCTTTTCTTTACCTTGAAGGTTGTTCCGATCAACGTCCGAACGATCGACTCATCCGGTGAAGTGATCGCGGTAGTCGTTGCGAGTCTGGCTGTGTTGGGGTTAGCCCTTTCGATTGGGATAAGTCTGTGGCGTGTTCATAAGACTTACGACATTCTTAATGGCGTCATGATTGAGACGGCGAAGACCACGTCAATGGTGTTTATTATCTTGATTGGTGCGGCGATGCTGACTTCAGCCTTTCGAGGCTTCGGTGGGGAGGTCTACGTCAAGGAATTCCTCACGGGAATGCCTGGAGGTTTCTGGACCCAGTTCATTGTCGTCATGGCGGTTATCTTTATTCTCGGATTCTTCCTGGATTTCATCGAGATCGCGGTGGTTGTCGTGCCTATCGTCGCGCCTATTCTCATGATGGATCCCAGCGCCAATATCACCGCCGTGTGGCTCGGAGTAATGATTGGACTCAACATTCAGACGTCATTTCTGACGCCGCCTTTTGGGTTTGCACTCTTTTATCTCAGAGGCGTGGCGTCAAAAGTCGTGAAGACGGTAGAGATCTACAAAGGCGTTATCCCCTTTATCGTGTTGCAGCTGACAGGGCTCGCGATTGTCGGCTACCTCCCCAGTTTGGTGAACTACCTGCCGTCGCGGGTATACCTCACTTCAGATGTGTCGCCACCGCCGATGAATCCAAAACTGCAGGAGTGTCTGGAAGATTACGTGTTTGAACGATATGCGGTTGAGAAGGACGAGCTGGTGACTGCCGCAAAACGTTTGGAGGGATTGGGGTCCGATGTCTTACCCAAGAACCTCAGTAAGAAGCTTAACGAGGCGGCTGAGGGCATTCGAGGAACTTTTGAAAGGGTGGCCGAGGTGCAGGCGGCGCATGCCGCAAAAGCCGCTTTTGAAGTGGACTATCGGTCACTGCACAGAGCTGCTCGGTTTAATCAGAATCAAATGCGAAAGTTGGATCCGAAAATTCAAGAGATGGACCAGGCGCTGTTGCGTGCCGGCCGAGGCGAAGAGACAGATCTGTCCGTTGATCAGCTGAATGAGCGCCGTGATGCGTTGATCACCAAGAAAGCAGATTACGAAGCCGCTATCCCGGAGAATTGGGAGCGCGAGCACAAGGCGTATGTGACTCTTTTGCGTGAGGATAAAACAAAAGTTAACCAATACCGCCGCGGTGTGGACGACGCCTATACAGCCTTTAACGACGTTAAGGACGTTGTTCTTGCCACGCCCGCTCTGAAGCAGTTGGGCGCTGAGCTGGATCGGGTCTATCAGACGCTGCCTGGCCTTGCTGCGGATGACGCTTCCGACGCGTTAAAGGATCTTGGTAATCTCGTCGGGAGGTAAGCGGTACAAGCAAGATAAAGTCAGGAATTAATAAGGCTCGCCGAGCGGTTAAAGGTGGCGATCCAAATATTGCGAAGCTGTTGTCAAATGGAAAAAGCAATTGATCTGTACCTTGCTGAAGTCGCTTGGAGAGAAAAAGCGTTTGCCCAGATGGCTAAGCCTTTGGAAGAGATCGACGCTCTCATCAGCAAAACCATTGGACTGCGGCAGCAGGCAAAAATGACCAGAGAGCAGGCGTTATTTGTTGCGAGCTGTAATTCCCATCACAAGGACGTGTCTCTCAATTTCTGATCGGAGAGGCCTCAGGCGCTTCTCTGGATGTTCCCTTTCTGGATTATTTTGTAGGGTTGCTATGACTCAAGATTCCGCTGTTTCTGACCTTATTCGCCGGGCTCACTGAAGCCAAAAGATCTACGAGGACTTTGATCAGGTGCAAGTCGATGACGTCGTCGCGGCGATCGCCTGGGTGGTGTTGGAGCCAGACCGTAATCGGTATTTATCAAAGCGAGCGGTTGAGGACACAGGACTCGGTGATGTCGAAGATAAATTTATAAAAAATTACCGAAAGACCCTCGGTCTCTCTGAGAGATCTTTCGGACGGCGCTAAGTCGGTCGGCGTTATTTCGGAAGACCCCGTCCGAGGCATCATCGAAATTGCGCGTCCGGTCAGGGTCGTTGGAGCCATAACGCCATCGACGAATCCAGTCGCTACCCCACGAACAAGGTGATGAACGCCTTAAAGGGGCGCAACGCAATCATTCTGCGCCCTCGCCACGGGGTGAGGCGGTCTGCGAAGAACTGGTGGCATTTTTCAGGACGCTCTTGAGCGCGTGGGCGCGCCCATGACCTCGTTCAGAAACTGCCAAAGCCGGTCAATAAGGCGGATACCGAGATTCTGATGGAAGTCGGTTGACTTGATTGTTGCGACGGGCTCTCAAAACAATATCCGTTCGGCCTACTCAAACGGGACGCCCGCAGTAGGGGTAGGTGCGGGCAACGTGTCTGTGATCGTGGATGAGACGGCGGACTGTGATGAAGCCGTCCGGCAGTATCGTCGCCTCAAAACCTTTGATAACGCGACCAGTTGTTCCTCTGAAAACTGTCTGGTTGTTGTTGAGGAAAACTACCAGCGGATGTTAGGCGGACTTTCGGCGCATGGGGCAATTCTCCTGAGTGCCCAAGAAAAAACTGCCTTGCAAGCGTTGATGTGGATCAATGGCAAACTTAATCCCAGGGTGATCGCCAAAAGCGCGGCTGAGGTAGCGGCAATGGCGGGTATCGCTCGAGAGGACGGTAAGGACATTAAGGTGCTGCTCGTGGAAGAAACGGGCGCAGGTCCGGATTTTCCCTTCTCGGGCGAGAAACTTAGCCCCGTTCTCGCCCTGTACCGTGCAGCGGATTTCGGCGCGGCGATGGATACGGTGAGAGCCATTTACGCCTATCAGGGCGCTGGACACTCCGTTGGCATCCATACGCGTACGGGCGATCGCCCGGTACAGATTGGTCTTACCTTGCCCACCTGCCGCGTTATCGTGAATCAAGCGCATTGTTTTGCGACGGGCGGGAGCTTCGATAACGCTTTGCCGTTTTCGCTTCTCCATGGGATGCGGTAGTTGGGGCGGCAACAGCATCAGCGAAAACATGAATTTTCGCCATTATCTGAACACCGTTCGGGTGGTTTCTAAGATCCCGCCGCAGGAGGTTTCTCCGGAAGACCTGCTCTCGGACTACTGGTCGCGCTATGGAAAATAGCGAGCCGCTTGAATTTGCGGCGGTTGACGACTGCACCCGTCTCACGATCCGCGCGGTCATCGATGGCTATGCCGCGGAGGATCCCCGTAAGGTCTTCGCGGTTTTCCCGGATACCGACTCCCAAATAACCTGGGGAGAACTGCAACATACCGCAAGACAGTTATCGCGCTATCTCAATAAACAAGGTTTTGCGCCCGGAGCACGGATCGGCATGCTTCGAGCCAACGGCCAGGCCGCGCTTGAGCTTTTCCTCGGGGCGATGTACGGCGGCTACACGATTGCGACTTTCAATCCGGTGGCGGGGGAGAGCGCGCTGCGTTACGTTTTTGAACACTCGGAAGCGCCCATTGTTTTTGTGGATGAGGCCAACCAGGCGTTGGCTGACAAAATCAGAAAAGAGCAAATGCCTTCGCTCAGGATTGAGATAGGCGCGTCTCGCGAGGGTCTCGAGTTACCCGATATCGATGGCGGTAGCGAGCCTGTCTCTCCAAAGGCGGATGACGATGCTTTACTGATTTATACGTCGGGGACTACCGGTCGACCCAAAGGCGTTATTCACTCGCACGCGAGTCTTCCTCGCGGGAGGCGCGAACACTGTTGCTGCGCATCATCTGACGCGCGATGATCGCGCGTTGTGCGTGCTCCCGCTCTGCCATATTAACGGCCGGGTGGTAACCGCAATGGCTCCCCTGTTGAGCGGGTCGTCTGTCGTGATGCCGCATCGTTCAGAGTCTCGCAGTTCTGGGACTGGATCATTGCTAACCACTGCACCTGGTTCAGCGCGGTTCCGACGATTATTTCCTATCTGCTGGGCGCTGAGGATCGAGCGGCCGATCCGCCTATCGAATCGTTAAAGCATATGCGGTTCGGGCGCTCTGCGTCAGCGGCACTGCCGCCGGCAGTTCATGAGGCTTTTGTCGAGCGCTTCGGAATCCCACTTGTTGAAACTATGGGGATCACGGAGACCGCCGCTCCTATTTTGAGTAACCCGCTGAATCCACAAGCACACCGAATTGGATCTCCCGGCAGAGCATGCGGGAATGAAGTTCGGATCGCCAAGGAAAGTGAGGCGATCACGCAAGCGAATACAGAAGGCGAGATTCAGGTGCGGGGCGCTAACCTGATGGTGCGCTACCTTAAAGAGCCTGAAAAAACGAAGGAAGCCTTTACGGAGGACGGATGGTATCGCACAGGCGATCTCGGCCGAATGGATCCGGATGGCTATGTTTTTGTCACGGGTCGTATAAAAGAGTTGATCATCAAGGGCGGCGAAAATATAGCGCCAAGAGAGATTGACGACATCCTCTATCAGTTTCCCGGTATCCTGGAGGCTGCAGCTATCGGTATGCCTGACTCCAATTATGGAGAGGACGTTGCCGCATGCGTCGTTCCCAGTCCGGGGACCGTTATCGACCTTGACGCGTTGCGCGCCCATTGTGAGCAGAATCTCGGGCGCTTTAAGACGCCGTCGGCTTTTCACGTCATGGATGAGTTGCCAAAAGGCCCGTCTGGAAAGATTCAGCGGCTCAAGTTGGTAGAGAGCTTGAATAATCCCGCGCGCCAGGAGCTCTAGGCCGCCGACTCCCTCTGAGATCAAAGAGCGAATGGGAATTTTTCTAAGCCAGCGAGAACCAATCTGTCCGCCGGCGCTTCTGGAGAAAGCAAGCGGTCGGGGCCGGACGATTACAGCGATCGTTGGGGCGGGACATCCACTGGCGCTCGAAAGTGCGCGACAGGCTTTTGATAACGGTCTCATCGAGCCGGTGTTTGTCGGTGAACGACGAGCGATTGAGGAAAGCGCGGCGGCGAGCGGATGGGATATCTCTTCTTTTAGGCTAAAAGAGGCGGTTGGCGAGGAGTCTGTGGCGGCCGCCGGTGCAGCTCTGGCCGCTTCCGGCGAGGTTCAGATGGTGATGAAAGGGCTCATTCACTCAGATACTTTTATGCGCCCCTTACTGGATAAGCATACGGGAATCCGAGCAACCGCTCGTCTATCGCATGTGTTTCACATGTCTCTTCCGGGTGAGCAAAAGTCGCTTCTGCTAACGGACTGTGCGCTGAATGTCGCGCCCACCGTGATGACGCGAGTGGCGATTGTGGAAAATGCGGCAACCCTTGCACGACGCCTCGGTACTGACCGGCCTCGCGTTGCATTGCTGGCGGCCTCCGAGAGCGTGAGCGACGCAATGCCGATTACAGGCGAGTGCAAAGAAATTGTGGATTACTTTAAGCAACGATCCGAAAACCGACCGCCTATGGAAATTGACGGGCCACTTGCGTTTGACAATGTCGTTTCGGAGGAGTCGGCGAGATTAAAAGGTATAAGCAGCGCCGTGGCGGGTCACGCCGACATCATTGTGGTTCCTGCGATTGAGACGGGTAATGCCCTCTTTAAGATGATGGTCTACTTCATGGGTGCTTGTGCAGCCGGCCTTGTGCTGGGCGGCAAGGTTCCCATCCTTCTAACGAGTCGGGCGGATCCTGCCGCAGCGCGACTGGCGAGTGCCGCGCTGGGGGTTATTTCAGGCGAGCCTCGTTAGGCAACATAGTTCCTGGGATGTGGCAGCACGCCAGCGGCAGCCGTAGAATTCCATGGCGACTCCGTTTTTAAATCTCTCAGAGGATCCAAAATGACTATTTCCGTTGGAGACAGAC
>JAYPPP010000021.1:0-13311 GCA_038131525.1 Gammaproteobacteria bacterium
TGAATTTGTTGAGAGATAACCCGGAAGTCTCTCTCGGGGTCCTGCGACAAATGGCCGATCGCCTCGCACTTGCAATAGAAACGGTTGAGTCTCTAAGGCGCGAGCAATCGCGCCAGTAAGTCCCAGGTTTTGAAGTGGATGAGGCGCGATTTGTCGCTCTTTGGCAGCGCTTGGGAGGAGCTTCAGAGGCGCATCAGATCTTTCAGGATCTGAAGGCGCTCTACGACAGTCCCGAGCGGCATTATCACAGTAGCCGTCATATCCAGCGGTGTCTGGAGCACTATGATGAGGCCTCCAGCAGCCTTGGCGCCTACGCCGCCGTCGAAATGGCCATCTGGTGCCATGACGTCGTCTACCAAACAGGTTCGGCCGATAACGAAGAGAAAAGCGCGAAATGGGTCTTCGCTCGCGCCGACGGGGTCCTAGACAGTTCCTTCATTGATGAGGTTTTAAAGATTATTCTCGCCACCCGGCATACCAGCGCGCCGGCAAGTTTCACGGAGGAGTTCATGGTTGATGTGGATCTCGCGGGGCTTGGACAGTCTTGGGATGAATTTTTTGGCGATACCCAGGATCTGAAGAAAGAATCTCAATCTAAAAATGAAGCAGCCTTTTTTGCTTCTCAAGGCAGGTTTCTTCAAAAACTGGCAGATCGACCTTTCATATTTTCAACATCGTTTTTTCGAGATGCGTTCGAGCGATCGGCAAGAGATAATATTGCCCGGTTGATTGAGCAATACCCGTCATCCACGGATCACTCTGGTTGAGATTATCTTCAGATAAAGAGCGCTGATCTAACGCATGTTTGAAAAAATACTTATAGCCAATCGCGGGGAAATCGCCTGCCGAGTAATTCGCACTGCGAAGCGCATGGGAATTGCCACGGTCGCGGTCTATTCGGACGCCGACCGCGATGCGCTTCACGTTTCGATGGCAGATGAATCGGTTCGAATTGGGCCTGCCCCATCAAGCGAGAGCTATCTGCGGGTCGAGGAGATCATCGGCGCGTGTCAGAGGACGGGGGCGCAGGCGGTGCACCCGGGATACGGCTTTCTGTCTGAGAACCCAGCACTTTTTGCCGGGCTTGAGGCAGCGGGCATCACATTCATCGGTCCCTCCAAGAGAGCGATCGAGGTCATGGGGGACAAGATTGCGTCGAAGGCGCTCGCCCAAAACGCGGGCGTTTCCACAGTGCCCGGGTTTAACCACGTGATCGCCGACGCCGATGAGGCAATACGGTGCGCCCGTGAGATCGGCTACCCGGTTATGCTCAAGGCCAGCGCCGGTGGTGGCGGAAAAGGTATGCGAATCGCCCATTCCGATGACGAATGTCGGGAGGGGTTTCAGCGGGCATCCAGCGAGGCCAGATCGAGCTTTGCGGACGATCGCATATTCGTCGAGAAATTTATCAGCCAGCCTCGACACATTGAGATTCAGATTCTGGCGGATCAATTCGACCACATCATTCACTTGAATGAACGCGAGTGTTCGATTCAGAGACGGCATCAGAAAGTGCTTGAGGAAGCGCCGTCTTCATTTGTTGACGCAAATCTTCGAAAGGCGATGGGTCAGCAAGCAATCGATCTTGCCCGCGCTGTCAATTACGTGTCGGCTGGGACCGTTGAGTTCATCGTGGACGCCGATCGTAATTTTTATTTTCTTGAGATGAATACCCGACTACAGGTCGAACACCCTGTGACCGAAAAAATCACCGGTGTTGATCTGGTGGAGTGGATGTTACGTATTGCAGCCGGTGGAAAAGCTCACCCTGTCGCAGGAAGATGTCGGCTTATCCGGCTGGTCGATGGAGGCACGGATTATGCGGAGGATCCGTTTCGTGGATTATGCCTTCGTCGGGCAGAGTGACTCGGTTTAGAGCACCTGCCGAGTCGGAAAACGTTCGAGTGGACACGACCTTCATGAGGGCGGGGAGGGGTCAGCATGCACTATGACCCCATGATTGCCAAATTAATCTCTCACGGCCCCGATCGAACGGTCGCAGCCGATGTCATGCGGCGGGCGCTCGACCGATTTGAGATTCGAGGGATTCAGAGCAACACCGCTTTTCTCGCCGCTTAGTCGAGAACCCCAGATTTCGTTCAGGACAAACGACGACCGCCTTCATTCGGAAGAGTTTGCCGATGGCTTCACCGGTGATGTTGGTGATGATGAGCTGTTGGATTGCTCCGTCGCTCTCGTGAGCGTGATCCACGAATGCCGCGCGAGGGCGAATCGGCCTGCGCCATTGGACTTCTCTAAGGGGCCCGTGGGTTTCCCTATCCGTCGGGTTGCGTGCATTGCAGATCGTCAGTTTGAAGTTGAACTCGAGGAAGATGACTCGGGTTGGCAGGTCCACATCGACTCGCGCCCGCATCGGCTCAATCTGACGGGAAGCGCGTTTACACTGACGGTGGATTTTGAATTCAACAACCATTCCGGCAGTGCGCAGGTGAGTCGTTCGCGTCATGTGTACGAGACGGTGCACGGTGGTTCTCGCCTTGCTGTAGTGATGCTGGAACCGCATGTCGCGGAACTCGCGCGCGTGATGCCGAAGAAGATCAGCCTGATCGCTCTCATCTGATTGTGTCGCCGATGCCCGGTTTGCTGGTTTCATTGAGTGTCACATTGGGTCGAAGCGGTTGCTGCGGGAGATGAGGTGGCCGTCGTTGAGGCGATGAAGATGGAAAACGTGATTCGCGCCCGCGAACGGACGGAAGTGTCAGCCATTGGCGCCGAGGTGGGTCAGGCCTTGAATGTCGATCAAGTGCATTTGAGCTGGGCCGGGAGTCTGCCGGGTGAGCGATGGCGCAACGCTCGCAAAGGCGATACAACGAAAAGATCGACGTGCACTAGCGCAGGCCATTACGCTCGTAGAGTCGAACCTCGCCACGCATCAGGCTGAAGCGCGTAAACTGCTTGAGTCTCTCCCGTCCCCGTCAGAGGCGGCGTTTCGAATAGGTATTACAGGCCGCCCGGCGCCGGAAGTCCACACCTCATTGAGGCGATCGGCCGACTGCTATCGAGGTGGGAAGTGAACTTGCTGTACTCACGATTGACCCCAGCTCTCGGATCAGTGGGGGTTCGATTCTCGGCGATAAAACACGAATGCCGTTGCTGTCGGCGAATCAAAGTCCTTCGTTCGACCATCCCCTCTTCGGGAATCGAGGAGGCGTAGGTCGTTACACGCATGAGGCCATTCTTTCTATGCGAAGCAGGCGGGTTTGATCGGGTGGTTGTTGAAACCGTGGGCGTGGGGCAGTCCGAACTACGTGTAGCGCAAATGACGAGATGTCTTCGTACTGATCCTCGCACTCGTCGGCGGGCGATGAGCTTCAGGGCATAAAGCGCGGCGTTATGGAACTCGCCGATATCATCGTGATCAATAAGTCCGATGGCGATATGAAAGGCCAGCGGACAGCGTGCCGCTGCCGAATGTCTCGCTGCCACTGGACTGATGAAAGCGCGTACACCGGGTTGGACCGTTCCGGTATTGAATGTTTCTGCGCTGGAGGGAGGGCATCGCGGAACTTGTGACTGAACTCGATAGATTTAATGCGCACCTCAAACAACATGATCTGATGAATAAGCGAAGGCAGGATCAGGCGGTAGAGGCATTAACGATGGCGATTCATGAGGGGCTGTTTGATGCAGCAACCCGCCACTCGGATCTGATTGAGCAGTTCGAGACTGCTCAGGGCAGGGGTGGCTGCCGGTACGTTGACGCCGCGAATTGCTGCTACTCAATTTCTGGATAAATTCAATGAATCAAGAGGGCGAAGATGATGATTGGCCGACTAAATCATGTGGCGATCGTGGTTCCGGATCTTGAAGCGGCTAGCCGTTTATATCGCGACACGTTGGGTGCAGCGGTATCAGAACCGTTGGCACTGCCGGACCAAGGCGTGACTACGGTGTTTGTCGATCTCGACAACACCCGGGTGGAACTACTGCATCCCTAGGAGACGCATCGCCGATCGCACGCTTTCTCGAGCGCCATCCGGCAGGCGGTATGCATCATGTATTGCTATGAGGTCCCAGATATCCTAAAGCCCGGGATCAGCTTAAGGCCGGTGGGGCACGTGTGCTGGGGTCAGGCGAGCCAACGATTGGCGCCATGGAAATCCCGTTCTGTTTCTCCATCCGGCCGATTTTGCGGCGCTGGTAGAGCTCGAACAGGTTTAGAGGTGGCCGCTTAAATCAGGCCCGCTGGTCCTTTGGAACGCTTCGCGTGGATTGCTATCACCCGTTTATCAGCGCTGCTATTCGCGCCCTTTATTTTCGCCCGGGTCACCCTGTGGGCAAGGCCCGCCGACTAGGCGCGGTAGAGAAACTGTTCGGATTCAAACGATACAGGTGAAAACGCCGCCCCGGATTTTTGTTTGCTTGTGATCAGCGCGACTGGCTGCAGCGGAATCTTCTGTGCAACCGCGTCCACGAAGTCGAAGTCAGCGATCTGTTGACGCGTCATCTAGACGGGAACGATATATTTTTGATGTTGGCGCTAATGCGGGATACTTCAGTTTGCTGGCGCTTTCTGCAGGGGTTCGGCGTGTCGTGGCCTTTGAGCCAGACCCGCTCACGTGCCGCTCCCTGCGGGATCAATTGCGGTTGAACGGGTGGGGCGATGACCACTGCGCAGTAATCGAACGAGGCTTGTCGGACGCGAGAGATCGCTTAGATTTGATTCGCGGCAGTGATTCGGGAGAAAGCGGCTTCGGCGATTGGCCGCACCGCCTGCCGATCGGACACATTTCGGTAGAAGTCACTACCCTGGATGATTACTGCGAATCGGAGGGCGTGCAGCCCGGATGTCATGAAGATCGACGTTGAAGGCTGGGAATTGAACGTTCTAAAGGGGGGTCTTAAGACTCTCAGAATCCGCAGCTGCGCCTCATAACGTTTGAGGCAGAGGTGGATGCCCAAGCGCAAATGGTTGATCCCCGGATTGCTGAAGTACTGCGCTCCTGTGGATTCGTGATCGATCATATTCCAAGGCCCTCTGGCGCGCTGAAGGCCACTGAGAATTTTTGCGCGCACCGATAGCGTATTTCCTTCACGTCGGCGACGGACTCAAAACTGGCGGATTGCGTCTACAGTTGCTCAGGCTCTTCTGCATGAAGCCAATGTCCGGCGTTCGTGATACCTGTGAACACGGCCGATGGAAAATACCTCTTGGCGCAACCAATGCCATCCTGCCGTACATAGTCTGAGTTACGGCCATATAAAAACAGCGCGGGACCTGTATACACACCGACGACCGGCGGAAAGCCGGTCAACACATTCATCTGGCGTCGTATCACCGGCAGGTTGATCCGCCACCGAATGCCTTCGGACTCCACGATCAAATTTTGCAGAAGGAACTGCCGCAAGGCGTTATCAGGAATATCGCGCTGCAAAAACTCGCTCGCCTCTTTTCGCGAACGCACCTCGTCAAGCGGGATACGCATCATGGCATCCACAACATCGGTATGGGAGTGAGAGTAGGTTACGGGCACAATATCGATTACCGCTATGGCGCTGAGCGCATCGACCGGGGAGAGCGCTAATGTCGCGCAGCAACCTTGCCTCCCATGCTATGACCGATCATTGAGGATTTTCAATGCCTTCAGATCTCATCCATTGGGAAACCGCTTTTGCCATGGAGGGATAGCTCATGTCCTCAATCCACCGGATTTTCCGTGATTGGGAAGGTCGACCAGGAAGATCTGCCGTTCAGTAGACAGTTCTTGCGCGATCCGACGCCAGTTTACGCTTGACCCAAAAGACCGTGGAGGATGATCAGTGGGGACCTGACCCGATCGTAGAGAAGGAGAGAGGAAGCGTCATCGGTCTTGAGCGAGACCTGATCTAGCGCTTTTTCGGGATGTACAAATCTGTGATGGTGCCTTCAAACGCTTCTGCCGCGAGTCCACGGTCTCTGCCAAGGTGGGATGCGGATGGATGGTTAGCCCGATATCAGCAGCGACGCAATTCATCTCTATTGCGAGCGCGACTTCGCCGATAAGGTCTCCAGCGTTCGTGCCGACTATAGCGCCGCCTAATATCTGTTTTGTCTCGGGGTCAAATAATAATTTGGTGAAGCCCTCGCTTCGGTCAACGCAAGCGCCGCCCGCTGGCGGCTCCATGGGAATGTCCCTTTTTCGTAAGAGCGATTCTGAGCGTTGGCTTCGGTTTCAGTGAGGCCCACCCACGCAACCTCTGGATCGGTGTAAGCAACCGAAGGAATGACTCGCGCGTCAAATGCGCTTTTCTAGCCGGCAGCGACTTCCGCTGCTACTTTGCACTCGTGGGTGGCTTTATGCGCGAGCATAGGTTGACCAACGATATCCCCAATAGCGAATATGTGATGCTGATTTGTTCGCATTTGGTGATCGACCGAGATAAAACCTCGCTCGTCAACATGCACGCCCGCTTTCTCCGCGTCAATTCGGTGTCCATTCGCCTCGCGACCTACCGCGACCGGGACGTAAATCAAAACTGCTCTCGGCGGGTGCGGTGCCTCCGGAGAAGCGAACGCGTAGTGCATCCTCGCGAGGTTCGATTCCTCGACGCGGGTCTGCGTATAGATCGCTTGGCATTGTTCGGTCAGCCGCTTGGTAAGCGGCCTGACAAGATCAGCATCGGTTCCCGGCATCAGCTGATTGGCCATCTCGACGATCGTGACCGCACTCCCGAGAGCGTTATACACAGTGGCCATCTCCAGGCCGATAATCCCGCCGCCGATGACGAGCAAGCGTGTCGGAATGTGCGCCAATGCGAGCGCGCCGGTGGAATCCACAATACGCGGATCTTTGGGGACACCCGGGAGCCGTACGGGTTGTGATCCTGCAGCAATGATTGCCTGTTTAAACTGTATCGACTGACGTACGGCGTCTTGGGCTACGTCCAGCGTATTCGGGCCTGAGAATCGGCCTAGCCCCTGAAAAATGGTCACACCCCGTTTCTTTGCAAGGCCCGCGAGCCCCCCGGTCAGCTGGCTCACCACTCCGGCTTTCCAGTCTCGGAGCTTTTCAAGATCAAGCGATGGCTCACCGAAATCAATGCCGTGGGAGCGCATCTCTTTGGTTTCCTCAATAACCCGGGCGGCATGGAGGAGCGCTTTTGAAGGTATGCATCCCACGTTAAGACAGACCCCCCCGAGAGTCGGGTAGCGCTCGACCAGAGCAACTCGAAGCCCAAGATCGGCAGCCCTAAACGCGGCGGTGTAGCCTCCCGGACCGGATCCGAGGACAGCGAGATCAAACTCGGAGTCGTCGCCTTCTGTGGAGGCACGCTCCGGGGTTGCGGGCTGGCTTGCCTTTGTCCGTGCGGTCGGGTCTTCAGGCGGAGAGGTCGCGGTATCAGTCGCAGAGGAGTTATCTTCTGAGGTCACAGAGACCGTTGCCACGATGTCCCCCTCGGATACCTTTCCGCCTTGGGCGACCCGTACCTCGCTTATCGTCCCCGCCACCGGCGATGGAATATCCATCGTGGCTTTGTCGCTCTCCAGCGTGATGAGCGGTGTCTCCACATCGACAGTATCACCGCTCTGTACGAGAACCTCGATGATATCGACGTCTTTAAAGTCTCCGATATCCGGAACCTTGATTGTGAAAAGAGTTTCAGCCGCCATGCGCTAAGTGCCGTTGGGTTAAAGCAGCATCCGTCGGGCGTCTTCCAGAGTAGCGACCAGGTCAGCAACAAATCGTGCTGCTTGAGCACCATCAATCACTCGATGGTCATAGGACAGATCAAGCGGCAGCATCAGTCTCGGTTGGAAGCTTGCCCCATCCCATTGGGGCATCATGCGCGCACGGGTAAGACCCAGGATGGCCACTTCGGGAGCATTTACCACCGGCGTAAACGCTGTCCCGCCGATTCCCCCAAGGCTTGAAATACTGAAACATCCACCCTGCATTTCATCGGGCTTTAATTTGCCGTCCCGGGCGCGTGCACTGAGGTCGGCGAGATCTTTGACGATATCGAGCACCCCTTTTTGGTCCACATTGCGTACGACGGGCACGACCAAGCCGCCCGGTGTATCGACCGCAACGCCGATATGAAAATAGTTCTTCAGAATCAGATGCTCTCCGTCCGGAGCGAGGGAGCTATTGAAAACGGGATAGGTTTTGAGGGCTCTTGATACGGCTTTAATGACAAACGCCAGTAGCGTGACCCGAAGGCCTGATCGGGCGGCTTCGTCTTTCAGTGATTGACGGAATGATTCAAGCTCTGTGATATCCGCCTCATCGTGATGCGTTACATGCGGGACGTTTAACCACGCCCGATGCAGATGCTTACCGGAAATGCGCTTGATACGCGACAAGGCCTGCATCTCTACCGGACCCCATTTAGAGAAATCGACCTCCGGTATTGCTGGGATCCCGCTACCTTCAGTCGGCGCTGAGGAAGGAGAGATAAGGGCGGTCTTCACAAAGTCGCGAACATCCTCAATGAGAATACGACCTCGTGGCCCACGGCCTGTCACCTTCGTAAGGTCGACGCCCAGTTCTCTTGCGAATCGCCTCACGGCGGGACTGGCGTGGGGAAGTCTCGAAAGAGGGGTTGGCGTATCGGAAGGCAGGGACGCAGGCGGCGGCGGAACTGACGACCTCTCGTCTTTCACTCCACTCTCAGGTTCCGGTGTAGATGCGACTTGAGGAAACTTGTCCGATTGATCCGTTTCGTGCTGCAATTGCGAGCCGTTCGGTTTGGATTCCGCATCGGATCTTGTTGAGGAGGATGTTGAGCTCGCGGGCTCGGAGGAGGGCGCATCGCTCTCGGTCGATTCTGCGGATTCCAATATCGCGACAAGACTGCCTTCGGAGACCTTGTCCCCTACAGAAATCTTGAGTTCTTTTACGACACCGGCGGTCGGCGAAGGAACGTCCATCGTCGCTTTGTCGCTTTCTAAGGTGATGAGAGGATCCTCTGCCGAGACGGTGTCTCCGGGCCGGACCAGCACCTCGATCACGTCGACGTTTTCAAAATCCCCAATATCAGGAACGACGATGTCGTGCGTCTGGCTCATGATTTAAAACTTTAGGCTCGAGCGGGATTTGGTTTTTCGGGATCTAATGCGTAACGTTTGACCGCGTCGCTTAGCGTTGAGCGTGGAAGCGCATTGTCATCGGCAAGCGCTGTCAGCGCTGCCAAGGCAATATGCCGTCGATCGACCTCAAAGAACTGCCGCAGCTGCTCACGGGTTCCGCTTCGGCCGTACCCGTCGGTGCCGAGCACCACGTAGCGGCGGGGCACGAACTCGCGAATCTGGTCGGCATAGGCCTGGTTGTAATCGCTGGCCGCAATGATGGGACCCTCGGTACCCGAAAGCTGATCGGTCACAAAATTAGAGCGCGGCTCAGCTTGCGGGTGCAGACGATTCCAGCGTGTGGCATCCCGGCCCTTGCGCGCAAGTTCGTTATAGCTCGTCACACTCCAAACATCGGCAAGCACCCCGAAATCCTCTTCCAACATTTTTGCCGCAGCGATGGATTCACGCAGAATAGTTCCGCTCCCCAAGAGTTGAGCACGCGGGGCAGATTTTCGGCTTTTGGGCGCGCTGATCAGGCGATACATGCCCTCCAGGATTCCAGCTTCCGCACCGTCGGGCAGGGCCGGATGAACGTAGTTCTCGTTCATCACGGTGACGTAATAGAAAATATTTTCTTTTTCAACAAACATGCGACGCAGACCGTCATGCACGATGACGGCGAGCTCGTAGTTGTATGCCGGATCGTAGGCCACGCAGTTGGGAATGCTGGATGCCATGAGCAGACTGTGACCATCCTGATGCTGCAGACCTTCGCCGGCCAATGTGGTTCGGCCGGCGGTGCCACCGATCAGGAAGCCGCGAGCCTGCTGATCACCGGCGGCCCAGGCCAGATCGCCAACGCGCTGAAGGCCGAACATGGAATAAAAAATATAAAAGGGCATCATGGCGATGCCGTGGTTACTGTACGAGGTTGCCGCAGCAATCCATGACGACATGGCTCCGGACTCGGTGATACCCTCCTGAAGTACCTGTCCCTTGATGTCCTCCCGGTAGTACATGAGCTGGTCTGCGTCCTCGGGGATATACAGCTGACCTTCCGGAGCATAAATACCCAGCTGCCGAAACATACCTTCCATTCCAAAGGTGCGGGACTCGTCGGGGACGATGGGAACCACGTAGGGCCCCAGCGCTTTGTCGCGAGTGAGCGCGGTCAGCAGTCGGACGAAGCCCATGGTGGTCGAGATCTCGCGGTCACCGCTGGATTCCAGCTGGGATTTAAAAATAGACAGATCCGGCAACGCGTGTTGCGGTGCATCGTCTCGCCGTGCCGGCAGGCTACCACCGAGCGCAGCCCGACGTTCCTTGAGATAGATCACTTCACGGCTATCCTCTCCGGGATGATAGAACTCGCAGGCGAGCACCGCTTTGTCGTCAAGCGGGATGCGGAACCGATCACGGAAAGCGAGCAGTGATTCATCCGCCATTTTTTTCTGGCTGTGGGTGATGTTTTGGCCCTCGCCAGATCCACCCATCCCATAGCCTTTCACGGTCTTAGCCAGAATGACGGTGGGCTGGCCTTGGTGCGCGGCAGCTGCTGCGTATGCGGCGTACACCTTGTGCGGGTCATGACCGCCTCGATTCAGGCGCCAGATGTCTTCATCGGTCATGCTCGCAACCATCTCAGCCAGCTCGGGATACTTTCCAAAGAATCGCTCTCGCACGAAGGCGCCGTCTTTACTCTTGAAGGCTTGGTACTCCCCGTCGAGGGCTTCCTCCATGCGTTGTTTCAGCAGATTACGCGTATCGCGAGCGAGAAGTGGGTCCCAATAAGAGCCCCAGATCAATTTGATGACATTCCAGCCTGCGCCCCGAAATTGTCCCTCGAGCTCCTGAATAATCTTGCCGTTCCCGCGCACAGGGCCATCCAGTCGCTGCAGGTTGCAGTTGATGACAAAGACGAGGTTATCCAGTCGTTCCCGACCGGCGAGACCCAGCACCGGTCGACTCGGGCTCGTCCATTCGCCGTCGCCCATAAAGGCCCAGACTTTCGATCCGAGTGGGGAATAAACTCGGTTCTGCATGTAGCGCATAAATCGCGCTTGATAGATTGCTTGGATAGGCCCAAGCCCCACTGGAGACGTGGGAACTGCAAAAGTCTGGCATCAGCCAGGGGTGGGGATATGACGAGAGCCCTCGGCCTCCGACTTCCTGCCTAAACCCCTCAAGCTGTGCTTCGCTGAGACGACCTCAAGAAAGGCGCGCGTAAATACCCGGAGCCGAGTGCCCTTGAAAAAGACAAGATCTGCCCCGTTATCCGCTTCTGGCCTCGCCAGAAATGATTGAAGGCCAACGTCATAGAGGTCGCGGCTGATGCAAAACTTGCAATGTGTCCGCCGAGTTCGCTGCTGGTTCCGGATTAGCTGCATGACCATCGCGAGCGCGTTCCACCGAACCAGGGATCGGATTCGCCACTCCAATGATGGGTCCCCGGACTTTTGGCTCTTTTGCCGCCGGGATGGTGTTCAGATAAGCGGTGCTCGATCGGTATGGGATAAACGTGCCGTTGCGACGGGCCTGATCGATGAGTGTCTCAAGAAGAAAGTGGGCGCGCTCCTCGCCTTCCTGCTCGATGACGGCGGCGAGGGCGTCTTGCCATTCGCGCGTTTCTTGAGGATCGAGATCCGTCCCGGGTACTGCGTCAGCCATCATCAAATCCTAGGGAAGTGGGTGAGAAGTAAAGACCGAGGGTCGACGCTCCAGGAGTAAAGGTCAGTCACTCATGTTCTTCGTGAGCGGGCGCGTACACTAACACAGAGAATCTGTTTGAAACGTCTAAGTTGGTAAAATGGTCAGACTAAGAATATAGACCACTTAGAGGCCTGCAGAACCTAGGCTGTCAGGATCCCTTTAAGAAACTGGCCGGTATACGACGTATTGATCATTGAGATCTCCTCCAGGGGTTCCCATGCCGACCAGTTGGCCACCTCGCTGACCCCTCAGGGCCAAGATCGATAATCCAATCTGCGGTTTTGATCACGTCGAGATTGTGCTCAATCACGACCACGGTATTGCCCTGATCTCGCAGTCGATGCAGGACGCTGAGTAATTGCCGAATATCGTGAAAATGCAACTCCGGTCGTGGGTTCATCAAGGATATAAAGCGTTCGGCCCGTGGCTCGTTTTGAGAGCTCCCGCGAGAGTTTAATGCGCTGTGCTTCTCCGCCTGAGAGTGTTGTCGCGCTCTGGCCCAGGCGTATGTACCCCAGACCGACATCCAGGAGTGTGTCGAGTTTTCGCTTAAGTACCGGTATGGCATCGAAGAATACGGCCGCCTCCGAGACGGTCATATCTAAGACCTCGTGGATGGTTCGATCTTTGTAGCGGACGTCGAGAGTTTCCCGGTTGTAACGTTTTCCATGACAGGTGTCGCAAGGCACATAGATGTCGGGCAGGAAGTGCATTTCCACTTTGATTAAGCCATCGCCCTGACAGGTCTCGCATCGACCGCCGCGGACATTGAAGGAGAATCGGCCTACTTTATATCCGCGCGCCCTTGCTTCCGGGGTTCCCGCAAAGAGCTCGCGAATGGGGGTGAATAATCCTGTGTAGGTTGCTGGATTGGAGCGCGGCGTGCGACCGATGGGGCTCTGGTCAATATCGATCACTTTATCAAAATGGTCGAGGCCCGCAATCGCGTTGTGCGGCGAAGCCGGATCGCGTCCCGCGTGCAGATGTTTCGCCATTGCGGGATAAAGCGTATTGTTGATCAGTGTCGATTTGCCGGATCCGGATACTCCGGTGACGCAGGTGAACAAGCCGACGGGAATGGTCACCGAAATTTTCTGCAGATTGTTTCCAGCGGCTCCGGTAATGGTCAGCACGCGCTGGTTATCGACCGGCGTCCGTTGAGGCGGCACATTGATGGACTGAGCGCCTGAAAGATACTGCCCGGTCACTGATTCTGGAGCCCGTAACACGTCGTCTACCGACCCCTGGGCGACGATGCGTCCCCCGTGCACGCCAGCTCCGGGACCCAAGTCCACAATGTGGTCCGCGCTCCGAATGGCATCCTCATCATGCTCAACGACCACTACCGTATTGCCGAGATCGCGAAGGTGAAATAGTGTGTCAAGCAGTCGCTGGTTATCACGCTGATGCAAACCAATCGACGGTTCGTCCAGGATATACATCACGCCCACCAGGCCCGAGCCAATCTGTGATGCCAGACGAATGCGCTGTGCCTCTCCCCCGGACAGGGTCTCCGCTGTTCGATCGAGCGTCAGGTACTCAAGGCCCACGTTTACTAAAAAACGTAAGCGATCAGTGATCTCGCGCAG
>JAYPPP010000022.1:0-13008 GCA_038131525.1 Gammaproteobacteria bacterium
TTTGGGTAACGCTAAATGACGCCATCGATCAGACGGTCGAAGAGTGGGCGGGTGGAGCGTTCGACTGCATGCGCGAATCCATCGATGCTGAGCCTCTCGAGGTGTTTCATTACCATAAGGCGATCATCCCCTGTAACTATAAGTTGTGGCATGACACGAATTCCGAGTTCTACCATGACTATCTGCACTACCATAACCGCATCACCGGCTTTAATGACTCCTACTTCGCCCGCAAGAACATCGGTTTTGATAATGGACATGTGAACGTAGGCTCGTTTGAGGTGCAATACGACCAGTACGAGGGATTCGAGTCTCGGGAAGAGTTGTCTTTTCCCCACCTGCCCAATAATCACTGGGAGATGATCGATTTCTTCCCCGGGGTTAACTTTAATTTACGAGGCTCCGCCCTGCGGTGCGACATCATGACCCCGTTAAGTCCGGATAAGGTCATGATTGAATTCCGCGGTCTCGGATTGAAAAAAGACACTGCGGAAGAGCGACTCATCAGACAGCGCCACCACAACTCGATCTGGGGTCCGTTTGGCCGTAACCTGCATGAAGATTTGCTGGCCGTGACGACTCAGCAGGCTGCTATGAGCGAGTGGGCGGACAAGCGCCGTATCCTTCACGGGCGGCATGAGCTGGATGCCGACGGGGACCCGACCATCCATGATGAAGAGGGTATGCGGCATTTCTACGATGCTTGGGGGCGCTGGATGGATCGGTGGCCCGGTGATCCCGACCTCTCCTATGAGGAAGGCCAGAACCGAAAGGCGGCCTAGTACCGCTACGCCCTTTTTCTACGCGGGTAGTCCACTGTCCGCATCTTTTTACGGCTTGAGCGCCCCTCATGGGGCGCTCGCCTTAACCTCTATCGGAAATCGATATGGCCGAGAGCAGTAGTATTGAGAATCTGATCCGTAACACGGTGTACAAAGCGAGCCTTTCGCTCGACGAACAGCGGTGGAAAGACTGGTTGGACCTCTGCCACAAGGACTTTTATTACGCGATCAAAGCGTTCAGTCCCGAGATCAACTACGACATGATTTATCTCGATGGCCACTTCGAGGACATGCAGAACCTCACGGAAATGCTGCCGAAGCACAACTCCGACCACGCGGCGCTATCGCGTCATACTGTCGTGTATACGGTTGATATTGATGAAGCAAAAAAGGTCGCGACGGCCGTGTCTTCATTTGCGGTCTATAAAACAGAGTTGGACGGCATGAATTAGCATGCTCTGGCTGGTGAATCCGGGATCTTCCTGATCGGCAAATATCGGGATAAGTTTTCGCTCGAATCTGACACGCCGCTTTTTGTGGAGCGTATTGTGCAGTTGGACACAAGGCGATTGGACAAGGGCAGTCACTGGCCGATCTAACGGCGCGAGTGGCGGTTAAGAGACTTATGGCCTCGGAAAAAAACTGGCAGCGCCTCTGCGCAATCGATGAGCTTGCGGGCGGGGGCCTGAAGCGCTTCGAGGTGGCAGGCATCGTAGTCCTGGCCACTCGGGTAAACGACACGACTCGCGTTATTCCGCCGTTCTGTCCACACATGGCGGAACCGCTCATCGAGTCCGGCATCTGCAGCGGAGCGACGCTGACCTGCTCAAAGCATCTGTGGCAGTGGAATCTTGAAAGTGCTGAGATGCAGGGCGCAGCAGAAAAGCCGCTGATCTTTTACCCGTCCGAGGAGCGAGACGGCGAGTTGTGGATTGACGCCTCTCAAGAATTGTCCTACCAGTTTGATGAAGAGGACGACGACGATTTCGAGTGGTAGCTTCGGGCGGAATCGGGAACTTAGTTGTGCCGGCTTCGACAGTGACGCAGGTTACGTTTCTAAATAAAACCGGTCGCGTAGACGTCGTCTGCGAGCCCGGCGAGAGCCTTCTGCAGGCGGGGCTGCGACACGGCCTTGAACTCCCCTATGCCTGCGGTGCGGGCGTATGCGGAACATGCGTTGCCCGATCGAAGCCCAACACGGTGGAAAACCTCTGGCCGAACGCACCGGGGGCGGCACAGCTTAATGCGGGTAAAGGAGAGTGCCTCCTCTGTCAGGGCGCAGCGCTCAAAGATTGCGAGATCTTGGTTCCCGCCAAAATTGATTTGTCCCGCCTTTCCGATCAAAGACCCGCTCGGTTTGAGGCGAACCTGCAAGACGTTAAGGCGGTCGCGCCTGACGTGGCTACATTTACTGTCCGACTGCCCGAGACCGTACAACCCATTTCGGGACAGTACTTTCTGTTGCGTCCTAAAGGTATGCAGGGGTTTCGTGCGTACTCGATGACGAATTTCGATGAATCAACGGATTCTTTGCACTTTGTCATCAAGAAGGTTGCTGGCGGAGTCTTTTCTGAAAAAATTTTTTCTGACGGGTCTCTGGATGAGTCTCTGGAGGCTTTTGGCCCGATGGGGTTGGCGACTTTTGATCCCCGTGAGACCCGCGACCTGATTTGCTTGGTCGGCGGTTCAGGAATTGCGGGAATCATGTCGATCCTGGCTCAGGCCCGACGCGTTGATCATTTCTCCAGACATAGGTTGTTCATGGTATTCGGCGCGCGGCGTATCGAGGAATTCTTCTTTCTCGACGAGCTTGCCGATTTAGCCCGGACTCATCCGGATCACATCCAGATCCATCTCGCAGTCTCTGAGGGCGAAGCCGCAGGCGACTCATCAAAGGATGTGCGGGGTTATCCGTACACCACGGATTTGTTCATGACGTGGCGAAAAACCTGTCTCAGCCCGGTGAATTCGACGGGGACTGCATTTCTTGGTGGCCCGCCACCCATGCTGAACAGTTGCCTTGCCTTACTCCTCGACGCAGGGGTGCCGGTTTCGGATATCCGATACGATCGTTTCGCCTGAGGCGACAGGGCCGTTGCTGTCTACGTCCGCAGACTTAGCGGTTCTTTTTTCCAGCCGGCGTTGGTGTAGTGGCGCTCTGTGTAGCCGTTACACACATCTCTACCTTTGAAGATCAGGTCACAGGCTGCATTAAAGGCCACTCCGTCACAAGCGGGTGCCATCGGCTCATAGTAGGGATCCGTTTCGTTCTGACGATCCACGACAGCGGCCATGCGTTTCAGGCAATCCATGACGAGCGCATCGTCAACAATCCCATGATGCAGCCAGTTGGCTATGTGCTGGCTTGAGATTCGCAATGTCGCGCGGTCTTCCATTAAGCCGATGTCACGAATGTCGGGGACTTTAGAACACCCCACGCCCTGATCGATCCACCGCACAACATAGCCCAGTATCCCTTGACAGTTGTTCTCAACTTCTTCACGAATTTCCTCGGCAGACCAGGTGGGCTGCTCAGCGAGTGGAATGGTCAAGATGTCGTCGAGACTGGCATGGTTACGACTGACCAACTCTTTTTGCAAAGATAAGACGTCCGTCTCGTGATAGTGAATGGCGTGAAGCGTGGCCGCGGTAGGTGATGGGACCCACGCGGTGTTCGCGCCCGATTTGGGATGGTCACCCTTCGCTTTCATCATGGCAGCCATTTCATCCGGCATCGCCCACATGCCTTTGCCGATCTGGGCATGCCCCGGTAAGCCACATCGCAGTCCCACGTCAACGTTCCAGTCTTCATAGGCCTTGATCCACGGCTGCGCCTTCATGTCCGCTTTTCGGATCATCGGGCCGGCCTCCATAGCCGTATGGATTTCATCACCGGTGCGGTCCAGAAAGCCGGTGTTGATGAAGATGACGCGATCCGATGCGGCACGTATGCATTCTTTTAGATTTACGGTGGTTCGGCGCTCCTCGTCCATGATGCCGACTTTCATTGTTCCGGGAGTCATTCCGAGCAGCGCTTCGGTCTGCTCAAAGAGTTTTACGCAAAAAGCGACTTCTTCCGGGCCATGCATTTTTGGTTTGACCACGTACATAGCGCCAGTTCGCGAGTTACCGCTGCTCGCGTCCTGAAGGTCATGCAGCGCGATCAGTGCGGTGATCACGGCATCCATAATGCCCTCGAACACCTCGGCGCCATTCTCGTCAAGAATCGCTGGGTTTGTCATGAGATGCCCGACGTTTCTGACGAGCATCAACGCCCGTCCAGGTAGAGAGAAGGTCGATCCATCCGGGGCGCAGTATTCCCGATCAGGACTCAGGCGGCGTTCGAAGCTTTTGTCGCCTTTGCTGACCTGAGTGGCTAGGGTTCCGCGCATCAGGCCCAGCCAATTTGCGTACACCAGAGCTTTATCTTCTCCATCAACAGCGGCGACCGAATCCTCGCAGTCCTGAATAACGGTGATAGCCGACTCAAGAATGACATCGCTCATGCCGGATGGACTCATGGCGCCAACCGGGTGAGATCGATCGAAAACAAGCTCAATGTGCAGGCGGTTATGTCGGAGCAGCACGGACCGATGGGCTATCGACGTCGCCTCGATAACCCGCGAGCTGGGCATCCTTCTTCAGGCCGGTCTGAGTACCGTCCGCTCGTCTCGCCAAAAGCCCATCAGCAGAAATAGCGAAGCTGGCTGCATCGCCGTAGGCGAGGTCCGCGAGCGGAACATGGGTGTCCAAGAATCGTTGGCATAAGCCACCACCTGCTGGCCTGCTCTGGGCTGTATTGCCCGCTTTGGCGCGCGCCCTGTTCGTCTGGAATCACGTCAGTCCCATAGAGCGCATCGTACAGTGAGCCCCAGCGCGCATTCGCGGCGTTAATGGCGTAACGCGTTGTTTACCGGCACCACAAGTTGCGGACCGGGGATTGTGGTTATCTCATCATCGACATTCTGTGTGGTTACCTTGAAGTCGGGTCCTTCAGCAACCAGATACCCGATATCCTCCAGAAATGCACGATATCCGACGGGTCGTGAGACTGGCCCTGCGGCTTTGATGCCAATCGTTGATCTTTGCCTCGAGCGACGCACGCTTTTTCGAGGAGCGCCTGATTCTCCGGAGTTAGATCTTTGATAATCTGGCGAAGCCAGACCAGAAGTGGTCCGCGTCAATCCCGGTGGGTGAAGTGCTTCCTGATTGATTAGTTTGGCCAGGGCATTATCCACGGCCAGCCCAAAAATATGAGTTCGTTCGTGCACGAAAAATATCCCGAAGTAATCAAAAAAACGAGGCAAACAAGGCAATTCGCTGAAGCCCGAAGTTTACACCACTGGGTCTCGGAAACGAGAGCCTGGGGCTTCAAAGCCGGATTCCGAGGCGCGCGGAAGTTGCGAGAGGTCCTGTTGATGGACTTCATCCCGCTTCTTCTATTTGCGGTGGTTATGGTCGGTACGCCAGGGCCGCCAACATGCTGCTCATGACCTCTGGGGCAAATTTTGGCTTTCTAAAAAGCGTTCCTTTTGTTGCCGGGGTCGCTGTAGGAAAACTTTTTATCAACGCATTGCTCGGGCTCGGTCTTTGGAACCTGATGACGATGAGTACGGAGCTGCTGATCGGATTAAAGGTCGTCAGCGTGGGTTACCTGATCTGGCTGGCATTGCGTATGTCGGGTTTCTTGCTCGGTGAGAGACAACTCGCACGGCCGGAATCCTTTTTAAAAGGATTGACGGTGCATCCGGTCAATCCTAAAGCCTGGGCTATGCTCGTCTTTGCCTACGGACATTTCCCCGCCTCCTCAGGCAGTCTCTGGGAGCAGACTCTAGTGATCAGCACAACCTTTTGGCGGTACAGATCGTTTTTCACAGCCTTTGGTGCGCCGGGGTGGTCGCGGTCCGCCTGCTGGCGGGCACCGCCGCAGAGCGGTGGATAATGCGCGGCCTGAGTTTGATCACCGTAGTTGTGGTGATCTGGGCTATCGCTCTGGATAGCCTGATTTAGGCCGCTACAGACGCCAGCGACCGCTCTCTGGGCTCATGTCTGCGGCCGTAATCCTGATTGGAATTGGTCGCGGATTTGGCGTCCGCCTGGGAACTGAAATAATTGGGGTAGTGCGTCGAGAGGATTTACGACTCGCCATTCGGCTGCGCTCGAGCAAATCGAGACGACCTTCAGCCCGCCACCGATCTGCCGGACCTCGGTCCATCAGCTTCGGATAGACATACTCGGTCTCCATAACCCTCAGGGTTTCGTCACTCCCGAGAAAATGCCCCGGATCAACCGCACAGCGATGAATGTTCTCGATCGCTAGTGTTTCATCCGTCACTTCGATGCCGCGTATCGTTCGCTGACCATTCCAACCGCTTCGTTATCAATGACCATCGATTCGAAACTGCAGCCCATGAGACTGCCCATCATTCCGCCAACTTCGCACACGCGATTAGCCCCGGACAAGGCGGCAAGTGCGATGCTCAAGCCCTTTCATAGCCGTACTGTGCATCGGGAATCTTTGAATCGGTCATCCCGGCCCCAACGCTGCTCGGTAAATCATAGAAATTGGCCATTTGGACCGCAGCTGCCGCGAGCAAGGCCTGCTCGCCGCTCCCGCCCGAAAAGGACCCGGTTCTAAGATCAGTTACGAATGGCCAGGCGGCAAAGGTCAGCGGACATCCAGGGCGAATCAGGTTCACGACGGCAAGGCATGAAAGGGTTTCGGCCACAACCTGCGCCAAGATCCCGGCCAGGGTCGCCGGCGCAGTGGCGCCGGACTGTGGCGCCACTGCAATATCGCTTGTGAGTCCGAGCTTGGTTGCGTCAATCAGCACCTCAAGATTCTCGCGACCAAAACGAAGGGGCGAAACAATCGGACACCCGCCAAATATGACGGACGGTTTTTTTAGAAACCGACCGGAGCCGCCTGACGCAAGATCAAAAATCTCAAGGGCGGGCGGAATATGTTCTCGATGTCGGAACGAAAAAGACAAAGAGGTTTCTCCGTAGCGGCCATCATGGCATAAACCATCGATCAGGTCGTGCAGCGAAGTCGTCGGGGACATCCGTTCCAATCACCGTGGCGCCTGCCATGTGAATGTTGTCCAACCGATCGACCAGTCGGCAAAAATCATAGATATCGAGGATAGTTGAGGGTCGATAACTCCGCGTGTCGACATCGAAGGTGGTTACCGCGCTACCCGAATTGGAGAAATACACGCGGGTCTTGCTGCAATGAATGTCGTCTTTACCCGCACGGGCGCCGCGGGCGTGAACGGAGTACTCCCTGGCAGCGCCAGCGATTACATCTTCGACTACGCTTTTCGGGAAGCAAAGTCGTCCGTGTTCGTTCAGGGAGAGGCCAAGAGGTAAGAGTAAATCCAGCAATTCGGAGGTCGGATTACCAATGCCGGTGTGGGCAAGGATCTCAAGGGCTGCGTCGTGGATCTGCTTGAGATCGTTAGGCGATAAGGGGCGGTATTGACCTCCGGCCATCCCCGGTCGAATCGCGGGACTTGTTGAGCTCTTTAGACGCTCCCGTCCTCGTGCCTTCCTGTCAATGCCGCCTCGTCGATGAGTGGAAGAAGTCATGATTTCAATGTTCGGACGTCGTGCACGCATAAAGCCTGCAGGCCATTTCAGAATAAATCAGCGGGCGATAGGAAATCGTAGCATGGGGAAGCGTCAATATTGGTTTTCTCAGTAGGCCCATAGGCACGAAACTCAGACGGCTCAGCGGTTATACTTCGATCCGCCCAACCAGTTGAGCACCTCGGCGCGCACCGGCGCCCTCTGTGTGACATGTCTCGACAACTAGACCTTTTCCGATTGCTGGCAATCGGGGGCGCGACTACCTTCTTGCAACGGCCTGATGAATTCATCAAATATTTTTGACGTTTGTGTTTTGCCCGGTGATGGGATCGGTATCGAGGTGACGGAGGTTGCTTCAAGCGTGTTGCAGGCCGCGGTGGATCACGTGGGCCACTTTCAGATCAACGCAGTGCAACACGCGGCTGGGGCCGCCCTCTACCAACAGATCGGCACCGCGATGCCTGAGGAGGCGTGGCGGGCTGCAGAAGAGGCGGACGCGATTTATCTGGGGGCGATGGGTTTGCCTGATATCCGTTACGACGACGGCACCGAGATCATGCCGCAACTGGATCTGCGCTTTCGGTTTAATCTCTATGCGGGCCTGAGACCGGTTTCGGCCAAGCGGGCAGCTCAGCAGTACTTAAGTGACGCCCGGGCCCGTGACATCGACTTCGTGATTATCCGTGAGAGCACAGAAGGATTATTTGCCTCGGTCGGAAAAGGAACTGTGACAGAGGATAGGGAGGCCACCGACACGCTCGTCATTACTCGGGAAAAATCCGAACAGCTTTTTGAGTTCGCTTTCGGGCTCGCGCGATCTCGCGCACGCTCAGCGCGTATGCCCAAGGTCACGCTTGTGGACAAAGCCAATGTGTTCTCGTCCATGGCTTTTTTTCGCAAGATTTTCGATGAAGTGTCCGCTCGCCATTCTGATATTGAGACCGAACGTCTTTATGTTGACGCGTGTGCGTTGGATTTAGTCCGACGGCCTTGGGATTTTGATGTGCTGGTCACTGAGAATATGTTCGGGGATATTCTCTCGGATCTGGCGGCGGGTCTCGTCGGCGGCATGGGTTTTGCACCATCGGCGGATGTCGGTGACGCGCACGCGGTATTCCAACCTGCCCATGGGAGTGCTCCCGATATCATGGGTAAAGGGGTAGCAAATCCGACGGCAGCGATTCTCTCCGCCGCGATGCTGCTGGACTGGTTAGGGCGCCGTCATCGCTTTGGGCCCTGCCAAGATGCGGCCCGAAAGATTGAAGCAGTGGTGGAAGAGACACTTGCCGAGAATCCTGAGGTTATCGCCTCGTCTGCAGCGATGGGCGGCGAAGTGCTCACGCGGCTGAAACGTTGATCGAGAGACGCGCGCCGAAATCGTAAGCTTGAACCTAAGGACTGTCCTATGAAAGAAAATTTCTTCAATCTCCATGATCTCTCGCAAGGCATCAGTCGGGAACTGGGGAACGGCGTGGCAACCCGTATTTTTCCTGGCGACCACGCGATGCTGTCCGTTGTTCGAATAAAGGCGCACGCCCAGAGTGATGTTCATTCACACCCTCAGGAGCAGTGGGGCGTGTTGCTCGAGGGCAGCGGGGTTCGAATTCAGGGTGGTCAGGAGGTTGAGGTAAAAGCAGGTGATTTCTGGCGAACACCACCTGATGTGCCGCACGCGTTTCGCGCCGGTGATACTGACGTCACAGTGCTCGATGTGTTTTCTCCGCCTCGTGACGAGTACCGAGTGGGCGGAAGTGGAATTCATGCGCCCGGCACGGCGGGCTAGCCCAGTAAGGTTCGTGACCGAGATAACGCTTATGTCTGAAACCCATTTTGACATTCATGTGTTTTGCTGCATCAATGAAAGAGCCGCGGGCCATCCCCGAGGGTCTTGCAGTGCTCGTGGGTCCGTGGATCTACAGGAATACATGAAGGCGCAAGGAAAAAAGTTTTCACAGGGCAGGAAAATTCGCATCAATAAAAGCGGCTGTCTGGACCGATGTGAACTTGGCCCGGTAATGGTCATTTATCCCGAAGGAGTGTGGTACCACTACCGAACAAAAGAGGATATTGATGAGATCCTCGAGTCGCATGTACTTAACGGAAAGCATGTCGCCCGTCTTTTGGTTACCGCCGGACAGACGACGCTGTCCCCAGACAAACCGGTCCGAACTGCGCTGCAGGTTGCTGAAGTACAGGAGCAGGGGCAGGATGTGTGTCGGTATGAGTTGGTTGCCGCGAGCGGGGGTGATCTCCCGGCTTTCGAGGCAGGCGCACATATTGACCTCTTTACCGGCGAGGGTATGCGGCGGTCCTATTCGCTTGCGGGCGACCCGGCCGATCGCGGACGATATGTATTGGGTATTCGGCGCGAAGTCCCGAGTCGGGGCGGATCGGACTGGCTCCTCGACAACTTATCCGTCAGTGACCGTTTGGAAGCCAGCCTGCCTACGAATAACTTTCCTTTAGATTGGTCGGCTAAGCGCCATATTTTGATTGCGGGCGGAATCGGCGTAACGCCCATGATGGCCATGGGTCGCGCACTTCGACGTTCAGGCGCTGACTGTCATCTGCATTTCTGCGCCCCCGATGAAGTTCGTGCTCCATTTCTGTCGGAAGTCAAAGAGATATTTGATACTAATCTCAGCCTTCACTTTGACGGAGGCGATCCTTCGAAAGGACTGAACCTTGCGAAGCTTCTAGAGACTCCATTGGAGGGCGATCACGTTTATGTGTGCGGTCCGCCGAGTCTGGTTAGCGATGTACGAAGTTTGCGCATCATTGGCCGGAGGGATCGTTGCATTGGGAACAGCTTGCCAAGCGCTTCAGAATCAACAGAGCAGAACGAGCCCTTCGAGATCGTCCTGTCCTGACGGCAGATAAAGCTTCAGGTTGGCGAGGAGCAGACCATTCTGGATGTAGTTCGCAATGCGGGGATCAAATACAGAGTCCTCATGTGAGGACGGCTTGTGGGTGCTGTCGCGTCGGGTTGCTCGAGGTAACCCTGAGCATCGGGATGTGGTACTCACCGATGCCGAGAAATCAGCTAACCGGGAAATCCTGATCTGCATTTCCCGCGCAAAAAAAGGCGAGGTGCTGGTACTCGATATTTAGCTGCGCTCTACGCGACGTTGGGGTTACCCCATCGATTGCTCGAGCATCGCTGGGATGTGTTCCTCCCACCCAATCGCCATGACATGAATGCCTGCAGCAACGGAGCGCAGCTCGCGGATGGTTTGTGCGGCGATCTCAAGGCTGACTTTCAACACGCGATCTTTATCGTCTCCGGCGTCGGCAATCCGTTTGATCAATTCCTCAGGTATGTCTACGCCTGGGATTTTGTCGTTCATGTATTGCGCCATCTTGACCGACTTGATGGGGATGATGCCCGCAAGAATAGGTTTTGCAGCACCGGCCTTTTCAAGAAAAGCGGCGAAACTGCCGGCGTCATAAACGGCCTGAGTCTGAAAGAATTGTGCGCCCCCGTCGATTTTGCGATGGAGGTTGTCAATCTCTGCCTGAAGGTCACTCGCTCCCGGATTAGCCACGGCACCCGCGAAGAGGTTGGTGCTTTGGTTTAACGCCGCCCCGCTAAGGTCTGATCCATCATTTAGCGCTCGCACGGCTTCAAGCAACTGCGAAGCGAAAAGATCAAAAACCGGTTTGGCGTCCGGATGGTCACCGTTTTTGGGCGGGTCGCCTCCCATGAACACAACGTTCGGGATTCCTAGGCGGATGCGCCAAGAATACTGGCCTGAATAGCCAATCGGTTTTTATCGCGAGATGTCATCTGCACGATAGGCTCAACTCCGTGATCAACATAAGGTGGCCGACAGCAACGGGATCCATGGCCATGCGTGCCGCGTGCGATTCGGTCAGGTTGATTGCCGTGGCATAGGGTTTTAACAGCTCGGCTTTCGCAAAAAGGGGGTTAAGGTCAGTGCCCTTGGGGGGTGTAAGTTCGCTGGTGACAACGAATTCGTTGGCAGCCAATGCGTCTGAAAGTTTGCTCATGGGAATTTTTCTCTGGGTGCAGGCAAAACCTAAGCCTGATCGGTTCAAAAACAGATATTAGGGCAGTGATATCTCAGGTCAAGAGAAACGTCGACACTGACCTGTCTCGATTCGTCATTATTCGGCATGGCTTAGGTTCGCCTTGTGCGGGCGAGTGGACGATAATCTGTTTATGGTGAATGTATCCCCTCAGACAGGATCAACGCCGTCGTCCTTATCAAAGGCTCCGCACATTATTTTTGTGACGCCGGGTAAATTGGGCGACGGTCTCATCTCGCTTGTGATCGCAAATAATCTGGTCCGCTCTGGGTACCGGGTTACCGTTCGAAGCAATGTCGTCCACGATTTATCTTCGTGGTTCCCGCAGTTTCAGACCGGACCCGAGGTTGGGCACGGCGAATTTCCTGACCTTCCGAACGCCTGTGACCTCTGCGTGATTGACTCGCAGGCCCCCAATCTCCAGCATCAGGGGATTGACCTTCGTCCAGCGCTCGCTCGTCGCGCTGCGTTTTTTAGTCTCGCACATTATGAGACGCCTCTCGACGGGCTCTTTGATCCGACCACGTTACCCAAAAATCTGCGACATCGGCTGGAATCTCTGGTGCCGCGGCATGGGCTTGTGCGGAACAATCAGATGCGCAAGGCCGATATGGTGGCGCACGCGTTGGCGTTCTGCCGTCGAGAAATGGGGTTGAAAGATACGACCGCAGACATCGGTATTGTCGCGCCGCCTCTTACCCGGTCGACGAGCCAAAAGCCTTCGCAAAAGGCCCGGATTGTGATCTCCCCGACCAGCGGGAAGGCAAAGAAGAATTGGCGAGCGGAGCGGTTTGTTGCGGTGGCTGCATCCCTAGAGAAGCGTGATTACGAAGTTATCTTTGCGGTTGCACCGTCAGAGAAAAGCGAGTGGGCGCATCATCTCGACGGACGATTTCTGATTGCGGACACCCAAGGCGTTGCGGATCTCGCAATGCTCCTGACAGGTGCGAAAGCTGTGATCGCAAATGATTCTGGCACCGCGCATTTAGCCAGCGCACTCGGCAAGCCCGTAGTCTGTATTATTTCCAGCCGTAATCGGTTTTTTAGCTGGCGGCCCGGTTGGCGGGAGGCGGTTCTGGTATATCCGCGTGTTCCGGTCCGCAGTATTGCTCGCCTCTGGCCCTACTGTGTCAGCCGGTCACGCGTGCTGCGGGAGACCCAGAACGTGCTGGAGCAAGATCTCGAAATGGAGAAGTTATGAGCGGCCCATTAACAGGAGTACGCGTGGTTGAAATGGCCGGTCTTGGTCCCGCCCCGTTTTGCGCGATGCTGCTTTCCGACATGGGTGCCGATGTCGTTCGCGTGGATAGACCAACCGGTTCAAATCCGTTGGGTCTGGACATTGATTTTTTAAACAGGGGCAGGCGCTCTGTTGCGCTGGATCTGAAGTCGCAGGTCGGCGTCGATCGCTGTCTTCAGCTAATCTCGCGGGCCGATATATTGATTGAGGGATTTCGGCCGGGGGTCATGGAGCGGCTGGGCTTGGGGCCGGATGTCTGCCAATCGAGAAACCCCAGATTGGTCTATGGCCGTATGACGGGTTGGGGCCAAGAGGGTCCTCTGGCGCATGCGGCAGGCCATGATA
>JAYPPP010000023.1:0-10621 GCA_038131525.1 Gammaproteobacteria bacterium
GACAACCGGAGCATTGATCCATGGCGATCGATCCCGCTTTCTGGCGCACTCCGATGAGGAACATCCTGTGGCCCTGCAACTGGGTGGAAGTGAGCCGGCGGATATGGCGCGTTGCGCGGAGCTTGGCGAGCAGGCCGGTTTCGACGAGATCAATATAAACGTGGGTTGTCCCTCAGATCGGGTTCAAGCGGGTCGCTTTGGTGCCTGTCTGATGCGAGAACCGGCTCTGGTAGCGCGCTGTGTCGATGCGATGAAAAAAGTAACCCGCGTCCCTCTCACTGTAAAGTGCCGTATCGGTGTCGATCATGAGGACTCTTTTGACGCGCTCTGCGGATTTGTGCAACTCATTCATGATGCAGGTTGCGACGTAGTTATCGTTCATGCGCGTAAAGCCTGGCTCTCCGGCTTAAGCCCAAAACAAAATCGAGAGATTCCCCCGCTGCATTACGATCGCGTCTACGATCTCAAGTCTCGCTTTCCTCAGATGACCGTGGTGATTAACGGTGGAATTTGCTCGCTCACTGAAGCGCAGCAGCATCTGGTTCATGTCGATGGGGTGATGGTGGGGCGCGAGGCCTATCAGAACCCCTGGAGTTTGATCTCGGTGGATCCTGAACTATTCGATCAGGCGCCGAGCTTGGATACGCGGTGGGAGGTGCTCGACAAGTACAAAGCCTATATGGCACCTCGGCTTCAGGAGGGGGTACCGCTGAAACGTATGGCCAAACACCTTCTCGGCCTTTTTCAGGGAGAACCGGGCGCGCGCTTGTGGCGCCGAACCCTTTCAGAGCAGGCATTTCGATTTAACGCAGGACTCGAAGCGATCGAAGCTGCTGAGCAGGTGGTTCGGCAGATACATGCGTCAGGTGGCGCTCACGATCGCGCAGCGCAACCGAGGTTGCTCTCTTGAGACGAAGCCGTCGAATTATCCTTGGCGTCCTCGGGGTCGGGCTGATCTCGATTGTCGCTATCTCGTTTTGGGCGCTTGTGCTTTTTAATCCGATCAATCATCGTGATCGGATTTCTGACTGGATCCAGACACATACCGGCGTTGAGATGGTCTTCGAAGGCCCCATTGCTCTTGATGTTGGCTTTCCGTCAGATGCATTCCTGGGCCTTAGCGTAGGTATCCAGTCAGCGACGATCCGCTCGATATCGGGGGTAATGCCTTCTCAACCGATGACGATCAATCGTTTTTCGGTTGCATTCAGTCTTGAAGATCTTCGAAGAGTGTTGCGCGGCGAGGGAATGCGCGCAGAGGGCATGTTTGACGTAGCCGAGATCGATATTCGCACCTTGACTACGGATCTCGCGATTGACTGGAGTATTTTTCTGCCTCAGGCGTTTCGACACGCCCAAGGCAAAGGGCGCTTTGAGATCAACGACGATCGTATCCGGTTATTTGACCTCGACCTGATGCTATCCAGTACGCCAATCAAAGGCTGGGCCATGGTGGATAGCTGGCGTACTGAGTCGGAGATTGCTTTTGATCTGCAGATACCCGAGCTTGAGATGTCCAATATGATGCCTCTTGAGACGCAGAGCTTCATGGACGGCCTGATGCTCGTCAATTTACCTGCGTTTTCCCTCGCTTCTCTAAATGCGACCGGCCATCTGGCGATTGACCAATTGCGCTCGGGCGGTATGAGAATGACCGAGGTGAAGATTCCGATACGCTCAAAAGCAGGAAGCGTTGTCTCCTCTCCGATTACCGCGCAACTTTACGGCGGGTCGGCCCGAATCGACAGCATCATGCAGGTGTCATCAGAGGGCATGTCGCTGGGTTCTGTGCAGCGCCTCGAAAAGATAGCTGTCGGTGATGCACTCAAGGATCTAGACGTTACCGATGTTGTCGAGTCCGAAGCGGATCTTGAGATCGTGCTAAGTTTTTCTGGAACGGATCTTGAAAGCGGCCTTGAAGCCTTGCGGGGGGCAATAGTGATTGACGGTAAACCCGGGCGAATCAAGGGCATTGATGTTGAGCGACTCATCGAACAGCTGGTAGAGCAGAGCTCAAATAAAGGCGATTGGCAGGGCGAGGGAGCCTCCACACCGATTAATGGACTGATTGCGACTGCAAGAATTGAAAATGGCGCCGTGACAAATCGTGACCTGGCGCTGCGGGTGGCTAATCTGGATACCCGCGGATACGGCCGATACGATTTCGTATCCGAGCAAATTAACTATCGCCTGTTTCTTTCTTTACAGAATTCGAAGGTTGCAAAAAGCCTACCGCCCCCTCTAAATTCCGGACTGCTGGTGCTCCCCCTGCAGGTGAGTGGCACCCGGCAGTCGCCGGCCGCCACTATCGATATGACAACCTTTCTGCAGATGCAGTTCAATCACATGATGGGCGGCCCTTCACCGATTAAGCCTCCAGGCAAAGATCCGGTTGTTCTGCGATTGGCGGAGCAACTGAGAGCCGATATTTCGGCCCGGATCAAGGCGGCAGCTACGCAATAGCGCTGCCCGGATCAGGGATGCCGTTGGGTTGGAGTTGGCCGGTAGAGCGGTTGAAGCAAGAAGTGCGTTAAGACAACAGGAAGAATTATGAAACTTGTTCGATTTGGACCAGCGGGTAAGGAAAGACCCGGCCTCGTAGATAAAGACGGCGTCGTTCGGGACTTGAGTGGCGAGATAGCCGACCTCGATCCGTCGACTCTGGATAAAAATCGCTGACCCGTCTTGCAGCGCTTGATGTTGATACGTTTCCAGCCGTTTCCCCGTCGGAGCGTCTCGGTCCGTGCGTGGGTCGTCCCGGCAAGCTGGTCTGCATCGGGCTCAACTACCATGATCATTCAAAAGAAACCGGTATGCCTGTACCCACAGAACCCGTTGTCTTTATGAAGGCGACCAGTTCGATTGGTGGTCCCCACGATGACGTTCTCATGGTGCGAAACTCTACGAAGAGCGACTGGGAGGTGGAGCTCGGGATCGTCATCGGACGCCCGGTGAATACATAAGTTCTGACGAAGCGCTGGATTACGTCGCCGGGTATTGCCTGATTAATGATCTGTCGGAGCGCGAGTGGCAGTTGGAACGGGGTGGAAACTGGTCGAAGGGAAAGTCCGGCGATGGCTACGGCCCCATGGGTCCCTGGTTGGTCACGCCGGATGAAATCAACGATCCTCAGGATCTGGATTTGTGGCTGGACTTGAACGGCGAGCGGATGCAGCAGGGAAACACATCCGACATGGTTTTCCGGTTCGAGATCTGATCGCCTATTTAAGCCAATGTATGAGTCTTGATGTGGGTGATGTGGTGGCGACCGGAACCCTGCTGGAGTCGGATTGGGACAAAGCCGCCTCTTTCTTAAAGGATCAGGATGAGCTGCGGCTCGGCATCACCGGACTCGGCGAGCAACGCTACCGTATGATCGCCGATAATCGATAGATTACGCCGTTACCTGTTTAAGTTAGACCAAGATCATTTTGCGAGCGATGCTCGCCCACGGAGACCCGTCATGAGTGACAAATTAAATACCGTTAGTTCCCGTATTACCCAGCCTCGCTCCCAAGGCGCCTCACAGGCCATGCTGTATGGAACCGGGATGACCCGAGAGGATATGGACAAAGCACAGGTCGGTATTGCGAGCATGTGGTGGCAGGGCAACACCTGCAACATGCATCTCAACGATCTGGCGGCGAAGATCGGAGATGGCGTAATCGAGGCGGGGCTCGTGAGTATGCGGTTCAATACGATCGGGGTGAGCGACGGCATCTCGATGGGTACCACGGGAATGCGTTATTCGCTTCAGTCGCGTGACCTTATCGCGGATTCGATCGAGACCGTGATGGGCGGTCAGTGGTACGACGCTCTGGTGACGGTGCCAGGCTGTGACAAGAATATGCCTGGGTGTCTGATCGCGATGGGGCGGGTAAACCGTCCCGGACTCATGGTGTACGGCGGCACCATCAAGCCGGGGCACACGGCCGGTAAGCAGGTCATTGATATCGTGTCGGCGTTTCAGAGTTACGGCCAGTACATCGCGAAATCGATTACAGACGACGAGCGTCAGGACATCGTAAATAATGCTTGCCCTGGCGCTGGAGCATGTGGCGGTATGTATACCGCGAACACCATGGCCAGTGCGATCGAGGCGATGGGTATGTCATTACCGTACAGTTCGTCCACGCCTGCTGTGACGCCAGAAAAAATGGAAGAATGTTTTCGCGTCGGTACCGCGGTGCGCCATATGCTTGAGATCGACCTGCGTCCCCGGGATATCATGACCCGCGAGGCCTTTGAGAACGCTATGGTTATCGTCTCAGCACTGGGAGGCTCGACGAACGCCGTTCTGCATTTGATTGCGATGGCGCGCGCAGTGGACGTCAAGCTTGGAATTGACGACTTTCAGTCCATCAGTGATCGCATCCCCTTTATCGCTGATTTAAAACCCAGCGGTCAGTACGTGATGGAGGATTTACATAACGTGGGCGGGATTCCTGCGGTGATGCGCTACCTGATTAAAGAGGGCTTGATGAACGGGGACTGCATGACGGTGACCGGCAAAACCATTAATGAGAATTTGGCGAAGTTACCTGATCTCACCGACGGGCAGGACGTCGTGCATCCGCTGAGTGACCCGATCAAAGAGACGGGCCATATCCGCATCCTCAAGGGCAACCTCGCGCCTGGAGGTGCGGTGGCAAAAATCACCGGCAAAGAAGGTCGCCAGTTCAGTGGGCCTGCCCGAGTCTATGACGACGAAGAAGCAATGCTGAAAGCGCTTGAGGACGGGGAGATCAAGAAAGGCGATGTCATCGTAATCCGTTACTCCGGCCCGAAAGGGGGTCCCGGTATGCCGGAGATGCTGACACCTACCTCGGCGATTATGGGTGCGGGCCTTGATCCGATGTGGCATTAATTACGGACGGCCGATTTTCCGGCGGTTCGCATGGCTTTATCATCGGCCACGTGGTACCCGAAGCCCAAGAGGGCGGTCCGATCGACTGATTCGCGATGGTGACGCAATTCGTTTGGATGCCGATGCAAATACGATCGATGTAGACCTAAGCGCCGATGAGATGGAAAACGCCGGGCCAATTGGCAATGCCGGCCTATAAAGCGAGCCGGAACGCTTTACAAGTACATTAAAAATGTAAAAACCGCGAGCGAGGGTTGCGTAACCGACGAATAGGCCGATCAAAGAGCGTCTTTTGTATCGGTTTTGCAGCGGCTTTTGCGGGGGCTTCGCGCCGGCTTTCGCCGCATCGCATCAGCTCACGCTGATGCGAAGAGCGGAGGCGACCGCGAGCGGTGCAAGCACCAAAGAGAGTATCGCCATCGCCCTGAGCAGATAAAAATGCCCAGCCGTCGGTAGTCCAGCCTGGGAAGCGGCCACGACGCTCGCGCCGAAAATCAGCACCGGAATATAGAGCGGCAGCACCAGAAGCGTCAGCAGCAGGCCGCTCCGCTTGATGCTCACGGTCAAAGCAATCCCGATTGCCCCAAGCAGGCTCAGTGTCGGCGTGCTGGGCGCCAGCGCGGCGATCAGCGTGATCTGGACATCTGTGGCCAGATTGAGAAAGATTCCGAGCAGCGGGGTAATTAAAATCAGCAAGCCGGTCGCGCACCAGTGAACAAAAATTTCGCAAGCACAAGCACAGTAAGTGGTTGCCCGCTCAGGACCATCTGCTCAAGCGCGAGCCGTCGTCGAAGTCAGATCGAAATAGACCTCAAGCGCCAGAAGCGTGGCCAGTAATGCGCCCACCCAAATAATGCCTGGCCCCATTCGTGCAAGCTGTGCGGGTCGGAGCCTACGCCGAAAGGGAAGATCGACACCACGATCACAAAGAAAATCACCGGATGAGAGATCTCGCCCAGTCGACGCACCACAAGTCTTGCGTCGCGCTTTGCGGTTGCCGAAAACACTGAGCCGAGACTCCTCATCGGGGTCCCTCAAGCGCAAATGTCTCAACTCGATGGCGCTTCAGTGAGACGGGTTGATGGCTTGTAACTACAGCGAGCCCACCGTCATCGAGGTGGGCATCAAGGTGGTCTAAGAAAGCCTCGATGCCGTTTTGGTCAATGGCAGCCAGGGGCTCGTCAAGAATCCATAAACGGGCAGCATTCAGGTAGAGGCGGGCGATGGCAACGCGCCGTCTTTGGCCCTCAGACAAATGTCGGCATGAAAGGTCGGCGATCGAGGTCAGATTGACCTTGCCCAGTGCATCGTCAATCGAATGGCCCTTAACTCGCCCAGCAATCGCGCAGGAAAATGCAAGATTCTCGCGTGCCGTCAGATCAAGCTTGACGCCGGGCACATGCCCCAAAAAGGCGAGCTCAGTTCGATAGGCTATCGGGTCCGTCCTGATGGGCACGCCATCCCAAAAAATGTCACCTTCCTCAGGCGGGCTAAGGCCGCAGAGAATTCTGAGGAGACTGGTTTTCCCCACCCCGTTACTGCCGGTAATCTGAAGAACAGTCCCAGACCGCACGGAGAGATCAACCTGCTCAAACAGCAGGCGCTGGCCCTTAACGCAGGTGAGTTTTTGAGCTTCCAGCATGACGGGATATCGATGTCGGCAGGGGCGAAGGACTTGTTATCGGCTAATTATGGGACAAAGGCAGACCTGCGCGGGACGCGATCGTGTCTGATGCTTCGCTTGCGCGCATGGCGAGGTCAGAAAGCTTGCCCGAAGAGCCGGTTTGTCTGCGCTTCTTCCGATCAGTCCATCCGTAAAGCCTATCAAATCGGCGACAACAACAAGGTAAACTTCGGGCATCTATATCGTATCGTGCTATTCCTCATGAAAAACTTCAACGGGCATCACACTCGCAAAAGAGCAGCCGGTAAAGGCCGGGCGGTGGATGGCGCCGCACTAGAGGAGGTCACCGCTCTAATAGACGGGCTCGAACTTTCGCGCGATAACCTGATTGAGTGCCTTCATAAGATTCAAGACCATTTTAAACACCTGCCGGATCGCCACCTTGTTGCGTTGGCCGACTTGCTTAAGCTTGCTCCCGCAGAAGTCTACGAAGTCGCCACGTTCTATCATCATTTTGACGTGGTACGTGGGGGAGAAATGCCGCCTCCGCAGCTGACGGTCCGGGTTTGCGATTCCGTATCTTGCGCGATGGTAGGCGCCGAGCCGCTAATTGAAGGCCTTGAAAAAGCAATTGGGGCGTCGGTTCGCATCCAGCGGGTGCCTTGTGTCGGTCGTTGCGAGCAGGCGCCGGTGGCTGTGGTGGGGCAGCATCCGGTGGGCCATGCGAGTACCGAGTCGGTAGTCGCACGAGTCGATGCAGGGGATACCGGCCCCAATACGCCGGATGATTGGACAAGATATGCAGAATATGTGGAGCAGGGCGGCTATGCGGTTGCGCGGCAATGTTATGAAGATCCAGCTTTCGCGGAACGCGTTATTGATGGTTTGGAGTCTTCCGGGCTTCGCGGTCTTGGCGGAGCGGGGTTTCCGGCCGGGCGTAAGTGGCGCATCCTAAAAGAGCAGCCCGCGCCTCGCCTAATGGCCGTCAACATTGATGAAGGTGAGCCCGGGACGTTTAAAGATCGGTACTACCTCGAGCGTGACCCGCATCGCTTCCTCGAAGGGGTGGTGGTCGCTTCAACGGTGGTCGGTATCGACACCTGTTATCTCTACGTTCGCGATGAGTATCCGGGCGTGATCGAGATTCTGCACGCTGCCGTATCGGAGCTGCGCAGCTCGTTTGATCATCGCCTGCCGGAGATCATTATCCGTCGCGGGGCAGGGGCCTACATCTGTGGCGAAGAATCCGCCATGATTGAGTCCATTGAGGGTAAACGCGGCCTTCCACGGCTACGGCCTCCGTATGTGGCTCAGGTAGGTCTTTTTGGGCGCCCCACGCTCGAGCATAACTGTGAGACCTTGTACTGGGTTCGCGACATCACGGAAAAAGGGGCAGACTGGTTCTCCTCTCAGGGTCGGCGCGGTCGCAAGGGCCTTCGCTCGTTCTCGGTGAGCGGGCGCGTCAATAAACCCGGGGTGCATCTCGCGCCCGCCGGTATCAGTTTGCGTGAATTGGTCGATGAATATTGCGGGGGGATGCCTGAGGGCCATGAACTTTATGGCTATTTCCCGGGCGGGGCCTCCGGCGGTATCTTGCCGGCGTCCTTGGCAGATGAGCCGCTCGATTTTGACACCCTGCAGGCCCACGGATGCTTTATCGGATCCGCTGCGGTGGTCGTGCTCTCGAATCAGGATAGTGTCCGAGACGCCGCGCGCAACACCATGAAATTTTTGCCCACGAATCCTGTGGCCAGTGCACGCCGTGTCGGGTTGGTGTGATCGTGCCTCCCAGTTAATGGAGGCTCAATCTTGGGACACCGAACTTCTGAGGAGCTGGCAACCGTCATGGAGGATGCATCCATTTGTGGGTTGGGACAGGCAGCGCACCAATCCGATACGCTGCACGATTACATTTCCGCATGAGATAACGGCAATATGACATGACGCAAGCGACCTCTGAAAGTATTACGTTCACTCTGAATAATCAGGCCGTTGAGGCCAAGCAGGGCGAGACGATTCTTCAGGCCGCGCGCCGTCAAGGTGTGGACATACCGCACCTGTGTTACTCGATGGCCGCCACTGCGGGTAACTGCCGTGCCCTGTGTCGTTGAAATCGACGGCGAGCGGTGTTAGCCCCGTCCTGCTGTCGTTACCCGTCTGAGGGTATGAAGGTATCGTCAGATAACGAACGTGCTCGTCGCTCACAGTCACTTGTGCTTGAGCTGTTGCGCGGTGAAGTCGGCACGGCCAGCCACTCAAAGCATTCCGAGCTTGACCATTGGTGCCAAGAGCACGCAAAAGCGAGAGCCGTTTCGGCGGTCGGGCTCAGCCTAAGGCGGATATTTCTCATCCCGCAATTGCGGTGAATATGGAGAGCTGTATCCAGTACGCGCTGCGTTCGAGCCTGTCGCGAAGAGCAGAACAACGATGTCATCGGTCTTGCGTTCCGCGGGGCTCACGCGCAAATTGTTTTGATCTCGGCGATGATATGGGCGCGAGTCTTGTGTGGGGCTGTGGTGAGTGTGTTCAGGCCTGTCCCACCGGCGCGCTCATGCCTGCCAATGAGGTGGGCCTTAAGGAAATCGACAAAAAGTCGATTCAGTGTGCCCATACTGCGGGGTCGGTTGCCTGCTCACGTATCACGTAAAAGACAATCGCATCCAATATGTGACCGGCCGAGACGGACCGGCCAACAAGGGTCGCCTGTGCGTCAAGGGACGCTATGGTTTTGATTACGTCAGTCATCCGGAGCGTCTCACGCAGCCGATGATCCGAAAGGAGGGCGTGCCCAAAGGACTAAACGAGTTTTTTGATCCGGCCGATCCTTCCAAGATGTTCCGGCCCGCCACCTGGGATGAGGCGCTTGATCACGCCGCGCAGGGCCTGCAGGCCGTCAAGGATAAGCTTGGCGCCAAGGGGCTCGCAGGCTTCGGTTCTGCAAAGGGCAGCAACGAAGAGGCGTACCTTTTTCAGAAACTCGTGCGTGCAGGATTCGGCACAAACAACGTAGACCACTGCACACGTCTGTGTCATGCGTCGTCGGTCGCTGCTCTCCTTGAGGGAATTGGATCCGGCGCCGTCTCTAATCAGGTAGAAGACGCCGCCCATGCGGAGGTCATTGTCGTTATCGGTGCGAACCCCACCGGCAACCATCCGGTTGCTGCCACCTTTATCAAAAACGCGGCTCGTAAAGGCGCTACGCTGATCGTGATGGACCCTCGGCGCACCGAGCTTGCGCGCCATGCCGATCATTTCCTGCAGTTTCGCGCTGATACGGACGTCGCGCTTCTGAATGCCATGATCCACACGATCATTGATGAGGATCTTGTCGATCAGGATTTCATCGCAACCCGCACCAATAACTTTGAGGAGCTTCGTGAGCGCGTTAAGGAGTTCAGCGCTGAAGAGATGGCCCCCATCTGCGGAATTGATGCTGACGTTATTCGGGCATGCGCTCGGGTATATGCACGGTCCAAAGGCTCGATTATTTTCTGGGGCATGGGTGTCAGTCAGCACGTGCACGGTACCGATAACGCACGCTGCCTGATTGCACTTTCGCTGATGACCGGCAATATCGGGAGGCCGGGCACCGGGCTGCATCCGCTTCGTGGTCAAAATAACGTTCAGGGCGCATCAGATGCTGGTCTGATTCCGATGATGTTCCCTGACTATCGCCGTGTGGATAACACGGAGGCCAATGACTTTTTTGCAAAGTATTGGCACGCTGAGTTGGATCCCAATCCCGGACTCACAGTCGTTGAAATCATGGATAAAGCCTATGAGGGTGAGATCTGCGGCATGTACATCATGGGCGAGAACCCGGCGATGTCAGATCCCGATCTCAATCATTCCCGCGCAGGTCTGGCAGCGCTTGATCACCTCGTGCTTCAGGATATCTTCTTAACGGAGACCGCAGCCTTTGCCGATGTGTTGTTGCCGGCTTCTGCGTTTCCGGAAAAAACAGGCACCTTCTCGAACACGGATCGACGCGTGCAGTTGGGCCGCCAGGCACTCGATTGCCCGGGCGAGGCCCGCCAGGATCTTTGGATCATTCAGGAGATCGCCAAGCGCCTGGGGCTCGACTGGAACTATCCACATGCCCGCGATGTATTTGAAGAAATGCGGGGCGC
>JAYPPP010000024.1:0-8907 GCA_038131525.1 Gammaproteobacteria bacterium
GTACTTGAAATCCTTGACGCCCATGCGCTCTGGGTGTGCCCTCCACCCGAAGATTCGCCCGAGTTATTGGAATCGGTCAGTGCCCCAAACACGACGGCGCAGTCACTCACGCTTCGCGTCAGTATGCCCAGATGATCCAGCGACCAACTGTAAGGCACAACGCCGTCCATCGGCAGCCGACCGTAGGTGGGCTTTAAACCCACAAGCCCGCTCAGCGCCGCCGGCGAGCGCACCGAACCTCCGGTATCCGTGCCGAGCGCGAACGGCACTAAACCCCAGGCAACCGCCGCAGCGGAACCGCTTGAAGAACCGCCGGCAAGGCGACTTGAATCGTAAGCGTTAACCGCAGTACCAAACAGTTTGTTCTCGCCCGTCGCCCCGTAGGCGAACTCGTGAAGATTCGCCTTGCCCAGACAAACGCCGCCCGCTCTGTCTAATCGGGTTACGACCTCGGCGTCCTTTTCTGCAATATGGTCTGCAAAGACCGCCGAGCCTGCGCTCGTACGATGACCTTTGATATCGATGAGATCTTTAAGCGCATAAGGAATACCATGCAGCGGGTGGACCGACCCATGCTGATCAAGCCAAGCGGCCCGGGCACGCGCCTCAACCTCATACACATCGATAAAAGCAACGGCTGACGGATTCAACGCGCTGATTCGTGCCATGAACCCGTCGACAACTTCGGCACAGCTGAGGTCACCCGACCCCAGGGCAGCACCCAATTCACTAACGCTCGCCCAACAGAATGGATCAGTCCTCATGCTGTGGACTTGCGTTTGGGGTCATGCCGAGAGCCGGTGCAGTGGCCCCGAGGTCAACGGCCCGCAGTTTCTCGAGCTCCTTCATGAGATCCTCGAAACCCGTGATCAATCCCAGCTTGGGGGTCACGAGTTCGGACAGATCCGTGTCGGAAAAATCATGGCTCGCGAAAGCCTGCCGTATCGCCTGCAGGCTTTCAAGGCTGGGCTTTGTGAGCGGCATCTTTAAAGGTGCTGAACGTTACGCTTATCCGCGACCCACAAACGGCATATCGCGTGCCATCACATTCATGAAGAGCACGTTGGTATCCAGCGGCAGATTCGCCATGTGCAGCACGCTGGTCGCCACGTGAGCAACATCCATTAAGGGCTCCACCATTGTGCTTCCGTTTGCCTGTCGGATGCCGGCCTTCATGCGCTGCGTGAGATCCGTTTCGGCATTCCCGATATCTATTTGTCCGCAGGCAATATCATGTGCCCGGCCGTCCAGCGCGAGACTGCGCGTCAACCCCGACATGGCATGCTTGCTGACCGTGTACGGCAAACTGTTCACGCGGGGCGCGTAAGCTGAGATCGATCCGTTGTTGATGATCCGACCTCCCTTGGGACTTTGCTTCTTCATTTGGCCAAATGCCCGACGAGCACACATGACCGCGCCGTGGATGTTGGTCTCCATCACCGCCCGCCAGTGCTCGACATCCAACTCATCAATATCAACCGCCGGCGCGCCTACCCCGGCGTTGTTAAAGAGCAAATCAACCCGACCGAACCGCTGAATGGTTTCGTCAAAAACGCGATCCACATCTGCATCCCGCCGAATGTCCGCCGCAAGACAGAGCGCGTTCTCGTCACTGGCGCCAACTTCCTGCGCTGCCTGATCAAGAAGCTCTGATCGCCTTCCGGTTAGGGTTACCCGGTATCCGTTCTTGAGAAAGATCTGCGCCACGGCTTTTCCAATCCCGGTACCCGCTCCCGTAACGACTGCGATTTTGGACTGCTGTTCCATAAACGATCTCTGCGCTTTTCAGTTAATGAATAGATGGTTTTGTAGGTAATCGACGACTTCGTTCGCCAGAACCTCGGGGGCGCACTCGACTGTCGACAAGGTCAGCTCGGCATGTTGAGGCGCCTCGTAATCGGAATCGATACCGGTAAAGTTTTTAAGGTGCCCCGCTCGCGCTTTTTTGTATAGACCCTTAGGATCACGCGCCTCACAGACAGCAAGCGGGGCATCCACATAAACCTCAACGAAGTCCGCTTCGCCAATCAGGTCGCGCGCCATGCGCCGCTCCGATTCAAAGGGCGAGATAAAAGAAGTGATAACAATAAGACCCGCGTCAATCATGAGTTTCGCGACTTCCGCAACGCGGCGAATATTCTCTACACGATCGACGTCGGTAAATCCCAGATCACGACACAATCCATGGCGCACATTGTCGCCATCCAAGAGGTAGGTTAAACAGCCCGCCGCGTGCAGCTCTTGCTCTAATAAATCTGCGATGGTCGACTTGCCCGACCCGGACAATCCGGTCAACCAAACAACGCACGGCCTTTGGCGGTTCAGCGATGAGCGCGCTTCTTTGGTGACGCGGGTCGGATGCCACACGATATTGGTAGCGCGCCGCAGTGCAAAATGAAGTAGCGCAATGCCTAATACCGCCGCCCCCTGATCATCAGTAAAGATCAGCACGTTATCACCGGATGACCCGGCGAATGCAATCGCTCGATCTGCCGATAGCTTGCAGTAGGCAATCTGTCCCTGTTCGAGAATCTTCCCGGCGATTCTTGTCTTATCCCCAGGCTCTATCCGATAGCTCAGATCGGTTATCTTCGCGGTGCATTCAATGCCTCTACTGACCGCGCGGTACGACCGCTCAGGAAGCATGGGCGCGGAATCGCACCAATACAGGTAAATAGCGAACTGGTCCGATTCGTTACTCTGAGAGTCTGTCGCTGAAGTGGCGGCCGCTCTCTCGAAAAGCTCAGACACCTCAAGATGTGAAAGCGCCAACAGGCGATCGAGTTGATCTCCTTCACGGGGATGGGAATTCGCTTCACTCAAAAGTAGGTCCCGCTGTCGCGCACGTCGTAGTTTTTTAAGCGCATCAACAAAGTCTAATATTCTAGCGTCGATCACGGTCTCTCACAGAGGCAAAGACACGAACCGCATCGATGGGAAAACCGTGGGCAGATGGTTTTTTGTGTGGTAAAACAGAACCCAATGTCGCGGCCTTTTCGCATCAGGCTGTACGACTGGCCCGGTGAGGCAATCTGCGCAGCTGGGCCGTAAAAATAATTCCTAAATAAATAAGGAGGAATCATGTTGAAGAAAACATTGCTATCCAGCATCGCCGGAGCATCGATGCTTGCTTCGGGAATCGGGTATGCCGCCTCGATGGGAGCCGTTGATGAGCCCATCAAACTCGCCGTTAACGAATGGACCGGTCAACACATCTCCACCCACGTGGCGGGCGAGGTCCTAAAGCGGGCGGGATACAAAGTGGAGTACGTGACCGCCGGCTATTACCCGCAGATGACTGCGATCCGGGATAACACCGTCACGGCTACTCTTGAAATCTGGAGCTCCAATATCGGTGAGCACTACGACGAGGCCGTCGCTTCGGGTCAGGTTGAGGAATTGGGCGACCTGGGACTCGTCCCGGTCGAGACCTGGATGTATAACTCGGCCGCCGCCAAAGCCTGCCCGGGACTTCCGGACTGGAAAGCCCTTAACGCGTGTGCCGATAAATTTGCCAATGCCGATACCTTCCCGAAAGGCCGGCTTGTCGATTATCCCGCCGACTGGGGCACCTCGAACGTCGACCGCATCAAGGGTCTCAAGCTTGACTACGTCTCCGTGCCTGCCGGTAGCGAGGGCGCCCTGATCGCCGAGATGAAGGGTGCTGAAGCGAAGAACACCCCCCTGCTGGTGATGTTCTGGTCACCGCACTGGGTGCAGGCCGTGATCGACCTGAAGGTTGTCTCCCTGCCGCCTTATGAAGAAGGCTGTCATGACAACGCATCTGTGGGTGTCAACCCGAACGCCACGTGGGATTGCGACTGGGCACGGGGCTACATCAAAAAGATGGCCTGGGCCGGCATGAAAGACAAATGGCCGGCAGCACATGCCATCCTTTCGTCTTACACGCTGCGCAACCAAGATCAGATCCCCATGATGAACGCAATCGATCAGGAAGGTAAGAAGCTCGAGGATGTCGTACGTCAATGGGTGGATCAGAACCCTTCGATCTGGCAGCCCTGGGTCGATGCAGCGAAAAGCTAAGTCTGAACTGCGTCTGACTTTTTGCTGAAGTCACCACGGAAACCAGGAAGACGCCCGCCGTTTTCCTGGTTTCTTTTTTTCTTCCCCCGGATGCCATGACCGCAGACCCGCCCAAGCTGAGTTGTCAGAATCTTTGGAAGGTCTACGGTCCCCGCGCTCACGGGTTTTTCGCTCAGCAGCAGAACCCGATTGATCGGCTGGCGGCCATCCGCGCAGACGATCACATACCGGCGGTCGCTAACGTAAGCTTTGATGTCCCGGCGGGTGAGATATTTGTCATCATGGGCTTGTCAGGCTCCGGCAAGTCCACGGTGATTCGATGTCTTTCTCGACTGATTGAACCCGAATCCGGAACAATCCTTCTTGATGGTGAAGACCTTCTTCAAAAATCAAAGGACGAGATGATCGACATTCGCCGGCATCGCGTGGGCATGGTCTTCCAGCATTTTGGACTGCTGCCTCATCAGACGGTACTTGGCAATGTGGCGTTCCCCCTCAAGGTTCAGGGCATGAAGCCCGATGAGCGACACGAGCGGGCCCGCAAGATGATTGAGCTCGTGGGCCTCGCGGGACGTGAAGAGAGCTTCCCCAGAGAGCTCTCCGGCGGACAGCAGCAGCGGGTTGGCATTGCTCGATCACTTGCCGGCGATCCGGAGCTATGGCTGCTTGATGAACCGTTCAGCGCGCTGGATCCTCTGATCCGTCGCCAGATGCAGGATGAGTTCTTGCGTCTTCAAAAAATGCTCAACAAGACGATCGTTTTTATAACGCATGACTTTTTGGAAGCGCTTCGGCTCGCCGACCGTATCGCGATTATGAAAGACGGCGAGATTGTGCAGATCGGCACGCCGGCTGAACTCGTAAGCAACCCCGCAGACGACTACGTGGCGGAATTTACCCGCGATGTGCCGCGCATAAAAATCCTTACCGCGCACGAGGTGCTCAAACAAAAAATCGCCAGCGCCGGTAGCGCCGATACCGAGAATGGCGGCCCATCGGTCTCGGCAACCGCCACACTGGATCAAATTCTCCCCACCTTGGCATCGAGCGGGGGATCACTTACCGTCCACGCAGCCGATGGTCAGATTCTGGGATCCATCAGCGTCAGTGACGTTTTAAAAACGCTCGCCAAAGAGAGCGCCTCATGACAGCAGCGAACCCTTCATCACGTCTGGGTCCCGTTTTGATTTGGATCATCATCGGTGTTCTCAGCGCGCTTGCTTTAACGCAACGGGCGTCGGTTGACTGGATAAGCAGCTACCCGGAGACCTGGACACTGCCGGTCGCCGAATGGACCAACCAGGGGATGGATTGGTTCGTCGCTCATTTTCGTTGGCTATTTCGAGCGTTCTCCTGGGCGCTCACCTGGCCCATGGATGGGCTGGTGGGTCTTCTGACCTGGCTTCCGTGGCCCACGACGATTTGCCTTTTTGCAGGGATTGCGTTCGTCGCTGGCGGCTGGACGCTTGCACTTTTTACCGTCGCGTCGCTGGTGTACATGGCCGCTATCGGCTACTGGGTAGAAAGCATGCGCACCCTTGCCCTGGTTGCCGTCTCAGTGCCTATGTCGGTACTGGTCGGCTTCGCGCTGGGGGTCAGCGCCTGGCGATCCGAGCGCGCGAATCGAATCGTTCAGCCTTTGCTTGATCTGATGCAGACAGTGCCGACCTTCGCTTACTTGATTCCCATTTTGCTGCTGTTTGGATTCGGTCCCGTCGTGGGCATGGTGGCGAGTGCGATCTATGCCTGCCCGCCAATGGTACGAAACACCTTATTGGCTCTGCAGCGGGTACCTGCAGAAACCGTCGAGTCGGGCATGATGGCCGGGGCAAGTCCCCGCCAGCTCTTCTGGTGGGTCCGGTTTCCGAGCGCTCTGCCCACCATCCTGATCGGCGTTAATCAATCAACGATGGCCGCCCTCAGCATGGTGATTATTGCCGCCATCATCGGCAGCTCCGCCGACATCGGCTGGGAAGTCTTGAGTACCATGCGACGCGCGAATTTCGGTGAGAGTCTGCTTGCTGGCATTGTGGTTGCGCTCATCGCGATGTTGCTGGATCGGGTTACGCGCGGATTCGCTGGGGACAACCGGACCCGAAATCGCGTCTCTTCGATGCCGGCCTCACGTATTCTCTTAATAGCCGTTGCAAGCGCACTGGTATTTCTCATGTTGTCGCCTACGGTCATCGAACTGTCCGCCTTCCCCGAGCGCTGGATCTTTTATCCGAGCGTACCCATCAATAATGCTGTGGAATACATCACGGTTGAGTTTGGTGCTGTTCTCGACCAAATCAAAAACACGCTGTTGTTCTTTTTTCTGTTGCCTCTTCGGATCGGACTTGAAAACACCATACGGCCCTTTACATGGGGTTTCGACTTTTCCCCAACCATGAAAATGGCGTACTGGATTGCGTTTGCGCTGATCACGAGCGGTCTGTGGTACCGGGTCGGCTGGCGTGCGGGCATTGCCGCAGCCATATGTGCGACCCTGCTTTATTTCGGCATTGAGCGAACGCCGTGGCCCGTCATGGTGGGTCTTCTCACCACCCTCGCCTGGCAGGCCGGCGGGCGCAAAGTCGGCATGTTTACGCTCTGCGGCCTTGCGTTCATGTTGGTCACCGGCGTGTGGCCGCTCGCAATGCGCTCACTTTATTTGTGCTTTGCCGCAGTGCTGGTGTCTTTTTTAGTGGGCGGCAGTTTGGGAATCTGGGCATCGCAAAATAATCGGGTGTCGGGATTCTTAAGACCGATTAACGATTCGCTGCAGACCATGCCGCTGTTTGTGCTGCTGATTCCCATCCTGATGTTTTTTCAGGTGGGTGAGTTCACGGCATTTCTTGCCATCATTGCTTACGCGATTGTGCCGGCAATCCGATATACCGAACACGGCCTTCGGCATGTGGATCCCGCCGTCGTGGAGGCGGCGACGGCGTCGGGCTGCAAGCCTCACCAGATTCTGTGGCAGGTGCGCCTGCCGCTCGCCATCCCCGAAATCATGCTGGGACTTAACCAGACCATTATGTTTGGCCTCGCGATGCTCATCATTGCTGCGCTGGTGGGCACCCAGGGTTTGGGTCAGGCCGTCTATATTGCGCTGGGTCAGGCAGATTTCGGGAACGGACTGGTGGCAGGCCTGGGTATCGCTTTTATTGCGATGGCGGCCGACCAGATTCTCCAAGCGATCAGCCGCGGTCGAAAGCAGGCGCTGGGGATCGTGTAACTCGGCAGGCAGGCTCTGCGCCCTGCTGCAAACACACGGTCGCCTGGCTCTATCGCCCTTGAAGCCTTGGCTCTCCCTCCAATGCGCTGGGGGAGTTACTCTGATCGCCGCCCGGTAATCAATATGGAATTCATGATGGATTCATCTCACCCCATCGGTTTCTTGGTGCCGAACTGGACGCCGCCTTCCCGACCGGAACGAGTCAGCATTCAAGGCCGATACTGCCGCCTTGATCCACCTGACTCCGATACTGATGCCACCGAGCTATTCGCGGCGTTCAGCGAGGACAGCGAAGGTATCGACTGGCTCTACCTGCCCTACGGACCCTTTGCAACACCAGAGGAATTCGGCGCATGGCTCTCGCAGATCGCTCGGTCCGATGACCCGCTCTTTTTCACTATCAGGGATCTCGCTGGGCGCGCTATCGGCATGGCGAGCTATCTCAGAATTGATCCCGCCAACGGCTCAATAGAGGTGGGGCATATTCACTTTGCTCCGGCTTTGCAGCGCACGCCCGCGGCAAGTGAAGCAATGTACCTCATGATGCGGCAGGCCTTTGACCTGGGATACCGACGTTACGAATGGAAATGCAATGCCCTCAATGAGCGATCCCGAAACGCCGCGCTGAGGCTGGGGCTTTCTTATGAAGGCACCTTCCGGCAGGCTACGGTTCAGAAGGGCCGAAATCGCGATACCGCCTGGTATGCCGGTATTGACAGCGAATGGCCTGCTCTAAAGACGGCCTTTGAAACCTGGCTTGATCCAGGAAACTTCGATGACGCCGGGATACAGCAAGTCTCACTCAGAAAGCTAACCCGGCCACTCCTGCATGACTCATGATGCGTTTGTTAGCTGGCATAAATCGGCGGAGATCCCTGGCGGGATGTTAGCAACTGAGTCGCGCTGCCAAAGAGTGTCGAATGAGTGGTGGCTATGGGTGGACTCGAACCACCGACCCCGGCATTATGAGTGCCGTGCTCTAACCAGCTGAGCTACATAGCCAAAAAGCCTAAAAAGGGCTGCCGAATCTAGCGTGATTGCCTCACGTTTTCAAGGTCGCGCAAGAAGCGGTCTTAATTCTCGCAGAATTTTCCTGATCTTAACCGGCGAGCGATCCTGAGTGCGCCTCAGACATTAAAGCGAAAGTGCATGATGTCGCCATCACTCAGAACATATTCTTTGCCTTCGAGGCGCAGCCGACCGGCCTCGCGTGCACCCTGCTCGCCCTTCAGTCCTATGAAATCCTCGTAAGCAATCGTCTCCGCGCGAATAAACCCGCGCTCGAAGTCCGAGTGAATCTCACCGGCGGCCTGCGGCGCTGTCGCACCGATGCGGACGGTCCAGGCTCGGACCTCTTTGGGCCCTGCGGTGAAGAAGGTCTGTAAGCCAAGGAGCGTATAGCCGGCCCGGATCACGCGATCCAGACCCGACTCCTCCAACCCCAGGTCCTCAAGAAAACTCGCCCGATCGGCCGGATCGATCTCGGATATCTCCTGTTCGATAGCCGCGCTCACCACAACCAGCTGCGCGCCGTTTTGTTCGGCATGCCGGCGCAGCTCATCGACATTGGCGTTTCCGGCTAATTCATTCTCGGCCACGTTAGCCACATAGACAACGGGTTTGGCACTTAAGAGACAAAGCGG
>JAYPPP010000025.1:0-8577 GCA_038131525.1 Gammaproteobacteria bacterium
TCGCTCGCGAAACGAAAATCCAGATACCCCAGAGCACAGCCCACAGAGATCGTCCCGATATCCACTCGCTGACTCAACCAGTCGGCGCGCGCCTCGAGCCAATCCATGCTCTGATGAATCGCCTTAAGCTGTCGGTCAATCCAGCCTTCCCATCGATAGGGTTCGGGTCGTCGCACCCTCTCAATAACACCCGAGACAGCCGCGTCCAACACTCCATCGGCCAGCGACTGAAGCCTCAGGGCTTTAAGACGCAACTCAGGATCCTGCGGAAAAATCTTGGATCCGGTGTGCAGGCTGTCGAGAAACTCACAGATCACTGGGGAATCGAATATTTGCTCTCCAGACTCAGTGACAAGAGCGGGTACGCGCCCTAAGGGGTTATCCTCAGGGAGGTCCGTTTGAGAATCCCAGGGATTCGTTCCAATTCGCTCAACTAAGTCGTGAAGACCTGTCTCAAGCAGCGTGACGCTGACCTTTCTAACGTACGGAGAAGTGGGGGAATAACGGAGTTTTAGCCTCATTTTTCTAGCCTTTTTTTGGGGGTTTTCGGGCATTGCATCCCAGCGTCTAACCTGATAGATTGCGCCGCCTCAAAAATTTATTTAGACGTGGATTTTCAAGTCCACGTGCAGTGAAAAGCAATGCCTGCAGCAAAGAAAAAAATCGTCGACGACCTAATTCACGGAATCAAACCCCATCGCCCGAAACGAGGCGAGCCGTACATGGGCGACGTCCAATCGACCCATTTTCGTGAAATCCTGAACGCCTGGAAGCAGGAACTGATTGAGGATATCGAGAAAACGATGTCGGTCATGCAGGACGAAAATATCAGCCTGCCGGATCCAAACGATCGAGCAAGCCTTGAGACTGATCGATCTCTCGAGCTACGGACTCGTGACCGAGAAAGAAAACTTATCAAAAAAATCAATGACTCGCTTTCTGATCTTGAGAAAGGAGATTATGGTTATTGCGTAGATTGCGGTGTCGAAATCGGAATCAAACGACTGGAAGCAAGACCCACTGCATCGCTTTGTATTGACTGTAAGTCCTTAAGCGAAATTCGAGAGCGCCAAAGCGCCTGATTCCCCTTCTCATCGCTCCGTGGGTCGGACCAACATGGGCGCTGAGCATAACGTCGGGTACACTCGGACGGGTCGCGAGCTTTACGACCCATCCATGTACGAACTTCTCATAAGAAACGCTCGAGTCGCTCAAAAGACGGCTCTACCCTCGAAGCTGACATCGCCTGCCAGGACGGTCGGATCGAGAAAATAGATGCTCATATCGACGCCCATGCGACCGAGGCGATCGATGCTTCCGGTCATCTTCTGCTGCCGGGCGTCATCGACCCACAAGTGCACTTTCGGGAGCCGGGGGAACCGATAAGGAGGATCTTGGGTCCGGATCACGGGCCGCCGTCAGCGGTGGGGTCACAAGTTTTCTCGAAATGCCGAACTGCCGGCCTCCCACCACAAATCAGGAGCAGTTGGACTGGAAGATCGCCCGTGCCGGGCAGACCAGTTCCGCCAATTTCGGTTTCTTTATCGGGGCAACTGCGGAAAACCTGGCATCGTTAAATTCCGCCTCGCCTGCCTGCGGCATCAAAATCTTTATGGGCTCGAGCACTGGCGATCTTCTGGTGGATGACGAGCGTCAACTCGATCGTATCTTTGGGGATGGAGAACGGCTGATCGCGGTTCATGCGGAGGATGAAAGTCGTATTCGGTCCCGAACCGACGCCATGCTGAATGGGGTCAGTAATCCTGACTATGCGATCCATTCAAAAATTAGAGACCCCCAAACAGCGCTCATCGCGACCGAGCGAGCGTTGGCGTTAAGCAAGAAATATGGCCGACGCCTTCACATTCTTCATCTATCCACCGCAGAGGAAGTGAGAAAACTCCGACAGGACAAGCCTGAGCAGGTGACATGCGAGGTGATACCCAATCACTTGTTTCTCGACACGCGCGATTATCAAACGCTGGGTTCGAGGGTACAAATGAACCCGCCTATTCGCGATCCTGAGAACACGCCAGAACTATGGGCTGGATTACACGACGGTACTGTCGACATTGTCGCCACAGATCACGCGCCGCATTTATTGAAGGACAAAGCCAAACCATACCCGACATCCCCCTCTGGAATGCCCGGTGTTGAGACCTCCCTTCCGCTAATGCTCACGGCAATGCGCGCGGGGAAATGCTCGCTTTCGGAGATCCAGAAATGGATGTGCTGGGGTCCAGCCAAAACCTACGGCATTCCTAACAAAGGAATCATCGAAACCGGTTACGACGCTGACCTGACGCTTGTGGATCTCGATAGCGAACGCACCCTTCGGGATGCGGATGTGTTCACGCGCGCCGGCTGGTCCCCCTACGCAGGGCGGGTCCTGACCGGTTGGCCGATAATCACCGTGGTTGGAGGTCGCGTCGTGTTCGACAACGGAAAAATTCGAGAAGGCGTTTTCGGCAAGGCACTTACGTTCGAAGGGCGCGAGAGCGCCGCGGGTTAAGAAAAACCGTTAGCCGTCCTTTCGTGCAGTCTGGTAGAGCGTCCGACGGTCGCTAAACGCCTGGGTTAGCGTATTCGCATCCATGTATTCAAGCTCGCCACCCGCAGGCACACCGCGCGCCAGGCGACTGATCGTGACCGGCTTATCCTGAAGCAGATCGCAAAGGTAATCGGCCGTCGCTTGGCCTTCTACAGTGAGATTTGTGCCGAGAATAACCTCAGTCGTGCCGCTGTCGTTCACCACCTTTTCGAGCCGAGCAAAACCTAATTGATCAGGGCCGACGCCGTCGAGGGGAGACAGATGGCCCATGAGCACGAAATAATATCCCGTGTAAGCACCTGCCTGCTCGATCGTATCCAGATCAGCAGGCGTCTCAACAACACACAATAACGCCTCATCGCGCTTGCCTGAGCTGCAAATCCGACACAGCGCTTCTTCACTGAAGTTATTGCACCGCTCGCAGTGCATCACCCCAGAGACAGCGGCCGTCAGTGCCTCAGCAAGCAGCTGGCCACCTTCCCGATCACGCTCAAGCAAATGAAACGCCATGCGGCCCGCCGTCCGGGGGCCGACACCCGGAAGTCGCCGAAGCGCTTCCTTCAGTCGTTCAATTGCGGCGTCACTAGCCATTTAAACCAGGAATGTTAAGGCCGGGAATATTTAATCCGGCCGTCAAGCCGCCCATCTTTTCCTCAGTTACTTTCTCAACCCGGCGAACGGCATCGTTGACTGCGGCTGCCACCATATCTTCAAGCACTTCCTTATCATCGCCCATTAACGCATCGTCGATCGCAATCCGCCGTACGTCGTGACGCCCGGTCATGGTGACCTCAACCAAGCCTCCGCCGGCAGACCCCGTTACTTCGGTGTCAGCAAGCGCTTCCTGCGCCGACTTGAGTTTTTCCTGCATCTCCTGGGCCTGGCGCATGATGTTGCCTAAGGGTCCTTTCATTCGCTATTCCTTTGTTGTTTTCCTGGGGTTACGGATTCCGGAATTAACGTCGCATCAAACGTCGTGAGCAGATCCTGAACATTCGGATCTGCCAGCAGGGTGTTATACGCGCGTTCCTTGTCTTCCTTTTCGCGACGCGCCTTCACTTCGGAGGGCGTCTCGATCGGATCCTCCTGCGGGGGAATCAGGGTAATAGCAACCGCGGCGCCGACATAAGCGTGAAGCGCGTGCTCAATCTCAGCCTGGCGGGCCTTGCTGTGCAAAGACCCGAGATGCGTGCCCAATGCCACGCTCAGAGTTTCTTTTTGATCATCAAACCCAACCGGAGCAAGATTCATGGCTAATTCTTTCGTCACTCCAGAAAGACCGGCCTGCTCAACGAAAGCCGCCCAACCCTCTGCTGTCTTAATCGACCCGGCTGCTTTCTCAGAAGCACCAGACTGAGCCGGCTGGGCGATTTTTTCCACGCTCTCGGTGACCATCGTGGGCTCCGATGAGGCTCCTGACGAGGACGACCCGGCTGACTTCTCCTTTGGCGAGACCTCCGATGCTTTCGGCCTTAACGCGCCGCGGCGCTTTGCTTCCGATGGGGATTTTCCCTCAGCCGGTGGCGCACTGATGGGGCCTTCCGGCGACCCAGGGGCATCATCATCGGGACGGAAGCTCAGCATCCGAAGCATCGTCATTTCAAATCCTGACGCCGGATCGGGGGCCAGAGGCAGATCCCGCTTACCGTAAAGGCCGATCTGATAATAAAGCTGAATGTCCTCAGGACTCAAAGACGAAGCCAAGAATACGATGAGCTCTGAATCCTCTTGCTTAGCCGCCACAGCCTCCGGCGAAACCTGGAAGAGAGAAGCGTTATGCAACGCCATCAGCAGTTCATCCAACGCGGTCATGTAATCCAATGCACGCTCGCTCATCTGAGCGACTGTCGCAATTAAGGCGCTCGCATCATGCGCTACAAGAGCGCGCAGCAGCGCATCCACATGATGCGATTCGATCATGCCGAGCATCTCTCTCACGTTCTCTCCGCGCACATCGCCATTTCCAAAGGCAATGCTCTGATCCATCAGGCTGAGAGCATCCCGCATACTGCCGCCGGCAGCACGGGAAAGAATTTGAAGCCCGACGTCGTCTGCGGACAAGCCCTCGGCTTGGATGATGCGGCTCAATTGGTCAGCGATCTCGTTGGGCGCCAAGGCGCGGAGATTGAACTGCAGGCACCGCGACAGAATAGTCGCGGGCAGCTTTTGCGGGTCGGTGGTGGCGAGCAGAAATTTAACGTGAGACGGAGGTTCTTCGAGCGTCTTCAACAAAGCGTTGAAGCTATGGCCCGACAGCATGTGCACCTCATCAATAAGATAGATCTTGTAGCGCCCCATGGTTGCCGCATATTGGACGTTATCAAGTATTTCACGCGTGTCATCGACACGGGTTCGAGACGCGGCGTCGATCTCGATGAGATCGATAAATCGTCCCTCGTCGACACTCTGGCACGTCCCGCACTCACCGCACGGCTCGGGAGCCGGACCCTTCTCGCAGTTAAGTGCTTTAGCCAAAACGCGGGCGAGAGTCGTTTTACCTACACCTCGCGTCCCGCTGAACAAGAACGCATGGTGTACACGATCCTGCTCAAGAGCGTTGCGCAGGGCATTCACCACGTGAGCCTGGCCTACGACGTCAGCGAAACGTTTTGGCCGCCATTTCCGGGCCAACGCCTGATAGCTCATTCAACCCTCAAACTTGTGATTGATCACGGGTTTTAGCCCATGAAAACTGGAGACGGCGCCAGCCCGCCTTACCCCGGCACCCGATTCGGATGCTGCGGCTGCTTCCTTCCGGACCTGACCGGGTTCACAACCTCTCGCCACCGGGGAGACTGACTGCCGCCGCCATAAGGGTTTTCCGCAAAAAGCGGGAAACGCCTGTGATTCTAACATTCGGGCTCGAGCCCCATCCGACAAACCCGTGCGCTGTTACTGGGGGTTTTTCCGAAAAATACAGAATTTGCCCTCGGCCTCTTTACCCTCAAAATAGGCTTCATCTCTTATTTTTTCAATGCTCATAACGCCATCGGCCTCAAGCTCAAGCAGCGTCCTTTCGAATCCGGCCTCGTACCACAGGTGGGCATGAATGGTGCAGGCAAATGGCGCATGGTCCTGAAGGATCGGAAAGATCTGCCGGAGGGCACCGGGCCCGACATGTCCATGGGTAAACGTCCCACAGCAAATAGCCCCTTCATAACTTTTGGGATCAATCTTGAGAGTCTTTTCAAGATCCGCCTCCAGAAGCTCCTGATAGATCGATTTGCTACGCGCAACCGCAAGCATCTCCGGCGAGAAATCGAGCCCATCAATCTTAGAGAACCCTCGGGACGATAAATATTGTCCTACCAGGCCGGTTCCACAGCCGATATCAATCACTCGGCTTGATTTTTGATCCAACACAGAGGCCAACATGTCCGCGATTTTCTCAGGTCCCTGATAATGCAGACCCGCTTCCAGGTGATGGTCATAGGTTTGGGCCCAGTCCCGATACAGGTCCTTGGCGTCCTCAGGACTACTGAGGCTATACGCCCTCGAAAGCAAAGACTCGGAGGAGGCGCTGGCTTCAAATTCTGTTTGCTTCCCAGATGTCATCAAAGCCTCCTCTCTTTAATCAGATAAATGCAATCCATTGAAGTAACCCTGCGCTCCAGCCGATCACGGTGGAGAATATGGGCACGCCAAGAATAGCCAGGCCGATTAAACCGAGCAGCACGAAGTTGCCGTACCGCTGGTTGTAATAGCGATAGGCATTCGCCAGTCGTCTAGGCAAGGCGTACGGGAGAATGTAATGCCCATCAAGAGCGCCGATAGGAAGAAGGTTAAATAGCATCAACAGCAGATTGATCTGCGCAAGATAGACAAAAAATATCTGTGATCCCCGATCGGCCAACGTAAGCCAACCCATCTCAAGGGAAAGCAGATAAAGATTGATGCTGACCACGGCGAGCACGAGATTCATAAAGGGTCCGGCTGCTGCAACAACGAGTTCGGCATATCGCGACCGAAATGCCCGCGGGTTCGTCGGAACCGGCTTGGCATATCCAAAGCCCACGAAGACCACCATCATGAGACCCATGGGATCGATGTGCGAAAGCGGGTTCAGGGTGAGCCGCCCTGCCCGCTTGGCGGTATCGTCGCCGGATCGCAGTGCCGCCAAGGCATGACCAAATTCGTGACAGGAAAGAGAGAGAATCAGCGCCACAAGAATCGTCGCGAATAGCGGCCACTGACCTTGATAGATTAAATGGATCATTAAAGATGCTCAGAACTGCTTTTTTTGCGGTTAAAAAGTTCCCGCTTGAGCCGAGGCGCCACATCCTGTAGCGTAAATCATGATATGACCCTCACTTTGGATATCCAGAAATCTGCATAGCTCGGAGGATACATGAGAATTGAAACGAAAATGATTCATTCAGGTTACAAACCTGATCCCACAACGAACTCTGTTGCGGTTCCAATTTACCAGACGACGTCATACGCCTTTCGAGATACCGAACACGGGGCAAACCTTTTTAACCTTGCGGAGCTCGGCAACATCTACACACGGATAATGAATCCGACAAACGATGTCCTCGAACAACGCGTAGCCGATATGGAAAATGGCGTCGCCGCCCTCGCACTATCATCAGGTCAGGCCGCTACCACCTATTCGCTCCTTACCATCGCTGAAGCAGGTGACAATTTTGTGAGTATGTCGACGCTTTACGGGGGTACCTATAACCTATTCGCTCACACGTTCCCGCAGCTGGGGATTGAAGCACGATTTGCCGATCCAGAGAATCTCGATGCAATGGCATCGCTGATTGACAGCAGAACGAAGGCGGTTTACTGCGAGTCGATCGGAAATCCAGCAGGGAATGTCGTCGACCTTGAGAAAGTCGCTGATATTGCCCATGCGCACGGGGTGCCTGTGATTGTAGATAACACTGTCCCAACACCTTACCTTTGTCGACCTTTTGAGCATGGCTGCGATATCGTCGTTCACTCGCTTACAAAATACATGTCAGGACACGGAACCATCATCGGTGGGATGATCGTGGACTCCAATAAGTTTGACTGGGTGGCTAACAAGGAGCGATTTTCTCGCCTGAACGAACCCGACGTGTCATACCATGGTGTTGTGTACACTGAAACAGGGTTACCGCCGTATATCCTGCGGGCCCGCGTAGTGCCGCTTCGAAATATCGGCGCATCGCAGACGCCGATGAATGCCTTCCTAATAATGCAAGGTATTGAAACCCTTGCCCTTCGCATGGATAGGATTTGTGACAACACACTAGCGGTTGCAAATCACCTAAAGGATCACCCTCAGGTTGCCTGGGTGAGATACGCAGGCTTAGCGGATAGCCCCCATAAAGCACTTCTTGATAAGTACATGGGGGGTCGAGCTTCAGGCGTTATGAGTTTTGGATTGAAGGGCGGTAAGGAAGCGGCACCCAAATTTATTGATGCCTTGAAACTCATCACAAGACTCGTGAATATTGGCGATGCCAAGTCGCTTGCTTGCCACCCGGCGAGTACCACACATCGCCAGTTATCTCCTGAAGAGTTGGCAACCTCAGGCGTCTCCGAGGATTTAGTCCGACTATCGATCGGAATTGAGCATATCGACGACATCCTGACCGATATTGATCAAGCACTAGACGCGACAAAATAAAACAAGCCGCCATCACGCGTTCGCATATGCAGCGGGTGGTGGCGGCTCGTTTCTAAAGCTCAGATACCTCTGCAATGAGAGGTAGATGATCCGACGCTTGCCGGGCCAGCGCGAGCCGTGACGGCGTAAGACTTTCAATGCGTAATGCGCCGCGCACATAGACGCTGTCGAGCGGGCGGACGGGCGCATAGGCCGGAAAGGTCTTAGGCTTACGTTGTGTTCCACGAAATCCCGCCGGTTTCATGACTTGACGGCCAAGTGAACCCCACACGTCATTCATATCTCCAGCTACAAGAACGCACGATGTGGCCGAGAGATGAGCCAGTCGATCGCTTGCGAGCAGCTTCCGGAGCTGCATCTTACGCTCGATACCTGAAAGTCCGAGATGCAGATTAAAAAAATGTAC
>JAYPPP010000026.1:0-7949 GCA_038131525.1 Gammaproteobacteria bacterium
TGGTTTTATCGACAGCAATTCCAACGCAAGTCTGGACTCCGGTGAGACCACGATCCTTGCAGCATCGGCCTTAGCAGGAGGAAACACACTACGATCATCTACATTCGCGACCTACGTTGCCTTTCGGCACGACGGGGCATCAGTCACCACCGCAGGGACTGGTCAGAGCGGCGTGTTTGCGCTTTGCGATAGCCGAGGGTTTGGGGACAAAGCACGCGCCGTGGTAATCAGCGCTACGGGAAGAACCAAAGTTATGGAAGCCAATGCCAGCGGCTCAGGACTCTCAAACTGTGGCACCTAATCGCGCATCTTTTTCTAAGGGATTTACCCTGCTTGAAGTGCTGATTGCGCTCGTGATTTTTTCGTTTGGCTTGTTGGCGCTTGCGGCGCTTATGGCGAAAGGCCTTCAATTCAACACTAGCGCACTTCATCGCTCGTATGCTTCGAGCCAGGCTTATGATATTGCCGACCGCGTCCGAGCCAATCGCGACGGGGATTACGCGAACCTGTCCGGCATCGGCTCTGATCAATCCGCCTCAACCTGCCTCACATCTGGCTGTGATGCAACTGCCATGCGCGATTTCGATCGGTGGCAATGGAACACAACAAACGCAGCCGTATTGCCCGACGGCAGCGGATCGGTCACCTTCGTATCACCGATATATACCGTCACGATTACCTGGGATGACGATCGCGATGGCGCAGCGGATGACAGCTTCGTCTTCGAGTTTCGGCCATGAGACCCGCAATCCTTCAGTTCACTGCGCCAAAAGCCGCCACCTCTGCACGTCGTCAGCGCGGCGTGACGCTGGTGGAATTGATGGTTGCGTTGGCGTTAGGCCTTTTGGTAACCGTGGCTTTGCTCAAGGTCTATATCGACGCGAGCCGAATGTATCGATTCAATGAAGGTCTTGCGCGTCTCCAGGAAAACGGACGGTTTGCGCTTGAGTTTATTCGGCGGGATGCAAGAGCAGCGGGTTTTTGGGGCTGCAACAGCAACGCAACATTATCGAATGGAGTCAGTGGTACAAATGCCGCCTTCATAGATATCGCGGCGGGCCACATCGCGGGTACGCAAGGCGAGGCTCGAGCGAACCTACCGGATGCCCCGGACAGCATTAGCTTCAGAGGCGGCTTTGGCAACGGTACGGCGCTTACCGCTGCAATGACGAGCGAGGCCGCGGAGCTCGCTGTCACGAGCATCGCTGAACTCACGACTCCCATTGCCATGGTCAGCGACTGTGAGAACGCGGATATCTTCGCTATCACCGCCGCCTCTGAATTAACGCTGTCGCACACAGCCGGAGCTAACGTATCGGGCAGCCTCAGTAAAGTCTACAAGACGGATGCCCGCGTGCACCCGGTTCGGCAGAGCACCTACTGCATTGGTGATGGCGTCACGCCTAACGTGCCCTCACTTAAGCGAACAACCGACCCGGGTGTTTCTTGTCCGAGCGGCGGCGAGGAATTAATCGAGGGTGTGGAAAATATCCAGATTCTTTATGGAGAGGATACGGATGCCGATGCGAACGGCGACAATGGCGACGATGTTGCCAACCGCTATGTCGCCGCTGGCACCTCAGGTCTTGATGTCGACCGCATTGTGAGTTTGCGGATCTCGATTCTCCTTCGCTCAATCGAAAATAACCTTACGACAAATCCCGCGCCCTACAGCTTTAATGGCACGACCTATACCCCAGGCGCGTCCGACCGGTACTTGCGGAAAGTGTTCACCACAACCATAACGCTTCGCAACAAGGTGCGCTAACCCGTTCCCCATGATGCTCGTGGCAGCTTTTATTCGGTGTCTTACGTTTGACGGTGATTTTCGTCACCCGCGAAGCCGGCCTGCGGCGCTATCATTGCTACGATGACTACATCGCGGGATAGTGCATCGGGTCTGAAACAGCAAGGCTGGGTCTTGATTATTGGCATGGTGATGCTCGTGATGCTCACCGTTATCGCCATGGGACTGATGAAGACCACCCGAATGGAAGAAAAAATGGCGGGCGTCACTCGCGATATGTATCTTTCGTTTGAGGCGAGCGAGATCGCGCTCCGCGCGGGAGAGGCTTTCATTGAGGATCTTCCAAGCGCCAGCGTTTTTAACGCAACGGGTGCGGGGCTTTATGCGCAGGGCGATGACCCGAGAGATCAGGAGCCGGCTCCCTTCGCAACCGAGTGGACCAACGCGAACTCCAAACAACTGCCCGGATCTGCAAAATTTGTCAAAGAGGCTCCGCGATACATGATCAAGAAAGTTGGCGAGATTGGCAGCAATGGATCTTTAAATATGGGTGGCTACGGCGAGACTGATCTCAGCCAAAAATCATCGGTCTACCGAATCACGGCCCGGGGCTTAGGCGGTAACGAAGCAACGCAGACCGTGCTGCGAAGCCATTACGCCAGGGCAGACTGAGTTTTTAAAGAATGGCCTTTTGGTCAAAAGTGCGCCCGCACATCGCGATCTGCGCGTATCTCCTAATGAGCCCTATCGCCTTGGGCCAGAGCACATCCAATAGCGTACTGCTGACCGTCGCTCAGATCGAGACCAGCATTCTTATTACTTCAGATATTCCGCTTTCTTTGCTTCCTGAGGACCCAAACGAGCGCCGGGCAGAGCGCAACAGCCTTATGACGACTCTCAAAGCAGCGGGGCTATTCGGGTTTCCTGAGGACGCAGGATGCGTGATGAACGCTTTTGATGCGCTCCCTATCGAAGGCGCTGATGGCGCAGAGCTTGGTATCAGCGCCGGATGGGAATTTAAGTGTGCGAATCCAACGGCTGTCGCGAGCATCGACGTGGGTCTTTTTGCGCCGCTGGCGGTCGCCTCTATTGATGTATTTGTCTTTCCCGATAAGCAGCTAGTTCTCCTTAGGGAACAACCCATTCTTTTTTTGCCATGAAGACTTTTTACTGGGCCATGAAAAGGCTGTCTTCTAATACTCCTATGCGGTGTGTCCCATTTGTTTTATTGCTTGGTGCATTGTGGGGTGCGCCGAGCGTTGGGCTTGCGCAGTCCGTCTCGGATGCAGGGGCCTGCCGCGCAGACGTTGTCTTTCTCATGGATAACACCGGGAGCATGGGCGGTCCGATTAACAGCACAAAGCGAAATGCCCGAACAATTCTCGATGCCATATCCGGCGGCGATCCGCGCTTTGCGGGGATTGATACCCGCTATGGCGTTGCCACTTACTGGGGTGATCCGCGCGAGTATCTGACAAATTCGTCGTTTTGGTTCTGTCATCGCGACACCTGCCCGTATTCCTGGTGCAACCGATACATATGCGAGAACCCGTACGGCATCTGCGCGCGATACCTGCCTTCGCAGTGTGTGAGTCGCGAGCCTACCGAGGCGCAGAAAACAGCCGCGGCGCGTAGGGCTTTTAGGATCAATCAGCCTCTCACGGATTCGAAACTACAAACCCAAAGAGGAATGAACGAGTGGCGTCCCTGCAGCAGCCCAGGCGGCTGCGGCGGAGACTGGGCAGAGGCCAATTTTTTTGGACTGCATCAATTAGCGACCGGGGGTCAATCGACCGATGGACTCTGCATCGATCCGCCCTATCCCCGCGCGCCCTATGCAGCATGCGCCGATAAAGGCTTTGCGAGCGGCTATGACATCAAGTGGCGGGAGGATTCCGGGCGAATCGTGGTCTGGTTTGGGGATGCCTGCTCTTGGACACGAACCGTCGATAAAACTGAGGTGATCCGCGCACTGCAAGCCAATAACGTGGTTGTTGCCGGAATCAACTCAGGTCGCTCCGGGCGAGGCATTGATCATTTTCAGACGTCGGGATCGGGTCGTGTATGTGGAGTCGGATCCCGGCCAGGCCGCATCCGTCACTGAAGCCACAGGCGGGTCGCTGACGAATCAGGTCAGCGGCACAGCAGCCACCATCAACGCGATTCTCGATGCCGTGGCGGGCGGAATGGCTCAGGCGGGGTCTGCCGCGGCAGTCTCCTTCGATACGCCGTCATTTACCGAGAACACGCGGCTATACCAGACCTTGTTTAATGCAAAGGACTGGTCCGGTGACGTTATTGCTTACGAGCTCAAAGACGATGCGTCGATCGGCAATAAGGTGTGGAGCGCTGCCGACAAACTGAATCGAAAAGGCACGGGCGCAAGAACGATATATACCTTAGGTAATCAGCGCGGAGAAATCGTTGGCGTGCCGTTCATCTGGGGTCAGCTCACCGTAGCCCAGCAAAATGATTTGCGCACAGAACCCAATGGCGCTCTCGGCAACGTATCCAAGGGCGCAACTCGCCTTGAGTACCTCAGGGGCAATCGCGCCCACGAGGGCAAAGGCTTTGGTTACCGCGTGCGTGGATCTGTGCTCGGCGACATATGGCACTCGCGCGCCGTTTATGTGGGAGCGCCGCAGCAGCCCTGGCCGGATAGCGGAGGCGGATTCCCGTCAGATAAAAACCGCTACTCGAATTTCGCGAGAGATCAAAAAGCAAGAACACCGGTCGTCTATGTGGGCTCCAACGATGGCTTTTTGCACGGGTTCGACGCGGACTCTGGCGATGAGGTGATTGCCTACGCGCCGGGTAATCTTTTCAGCACAACCGTCAATGCCGGTTATCACCGTCTCACGGACCCCAACTTCAACCACAACAACTTGTATGTTGACGGCACGCCCACCGTCAGTGATGTCTTTATCGCCACGCGAACACCCGCCCAGTGGCGAACCGTGTTGGTGGGTATTCAGGGCGGCGGCGGGCGCGGACTTTTTGCCCTTGACGTTACGAATCCGAAAATATTTAGAAACTCCAGCGCAAAAGATGTTGTGCTTTGGGAGTTCACCCATCAGCACGATCCACACCTCGGATACACCTTCAGTGAGCCGACCATTGTGTTGATGAATAATGGGCGTTGGGCAGCAATTACCGGAAACGGTCTTAATGACACCGCCACCGATCGCACCGGCGGTCAATCGCAGCTCTTTATTATCTATCTCGACGGTGGGATCGACGGCGTTTGGACTGAAGGCAAGGACTACCTACGCATCCCGACTGGCGTGGGCTCTGTTTCCGACAGAAACGGACTTTTCTCGCCCGCTGTCGTTGATCTGGATGGGAATGGCACCGCTGATCGTGTTTACGCTGGTGATCTCAAAGGACATCTTTGGGCTTTTGATATTGCAAGTGCCGATCAAAATAGTTGGAAAAATGCATATGCCGCGCCTCTTTTCTCCACAAAGGCAGGTCAGCCGATCACGGTAAAACCAATCGTCACGAGGCATCCGACCGGCGCCCTCGAAACGAGCCAAATCTGATGATTTATTTCGGAACCGGCCGATTTCTAAACGACGCGGACAAAACCCTAAAGACGGGCCAATCCTTTTATGGCATCTGGGATAGCGCCAAGGCGCGTCTCACACGAGCTGACCTTGCGGCCCAGAACTTTTATTTAAACGATGATGCCAAACGTGCACGCGTACTGAATCCCCATCTTCGTGTTAACTACGAGAAGCTAACCGGACGACAGTACGGCTGGTATATCGACCTGCCCTCCGTCGGTGAGCGGGTGATTGCAGAAGCGCGGGTACGCGGCAATATGATCTTTTTCAATACCGTGATTCCGGATATCAGCGTGTGCGCCTCCGGAGGCAGCGGTTGGGAGATGTCGGTCAAACTTGAAAATGGCGGAAGTCCCTCTGGACCCATATTCGACTTCAACGAAGATGGGGTCATTGCCATTCAGGGTGATACCGCCCGCGTAACGGGCGCATCCATCGCTGAAGGCGGTGAGGACGTTGGCTACGCAGGCAAAAAGCTGAAGACGAGCAAGGCATGCCGGCCGGCCCATCGATTATCGGTAACCGGCGCTTTACCCCCGGCAGCGCGACAGACGAAGCAAACGAGATTGAGCAGGCACTGCTGATCTCAAATGAAGGCACGGTTTCAGGGCGACTCTCCTGGGAGCAACTCTTTCCCGATTAGCGAATTGGTACACTAGATCCCAGTTAAGGCTTTCGAAGAATGACGACCATGCGGCGGAAACAAAGCGGCTTTACCTGATCGAACTGATGATCGTCGTGGCGATCGTCAGGATTCTTGCGTCGATCGCGCTGCCGATGTACTCAGATTATGTGACTCGGAGCAAACGAACCGATGGCCAAAGTGCTTTGATGCAGATTGCTCAGGAACTGGAGCGTTGTTATACGCAGTTTTCGGCTTACAACAACGGCGGGTGCGCTGTTGTTGGGGCCACCAACGACACGGCAATAACCGCTCAGACTTCTGCAGAAGGTTTTACCAAATTACTGGTGCGATAACCTCGACGACCTTCACCCTCACCGCCACACCCCAGGGGTCAAGCAACGAACGACACCGACTGTGCGAGCCTGACCCTGACACACCTCGGCCAACAGGGTGCAACAGGCTCCAACACCGCCAAATGCTGGTAAATCAACTCGACCCAACCAAGTTTCGCCTTCAGGTAATCGAGCGTCGCCGCCATACAACGCCCAATTTGCTCCCTCAATAATTATTGAAGTCACCGTCCTCGAGAGGAGCATCGCATGGGACTTTCCTTTCCTTTTGAACCGGCGCATCTTTTAAACACTGAGCGTTATCCGATACAGGACATCAGCTCAACGAAAACACAGAACACCATTCGGCGGGTCAAAAGCCAACTTCGTGAAGACGGTTGTGCTGTTATTGCTGATTTCTTGAGCGCTGATGGCCTCTCCCAACTCTTGGCCGAAGCGCAAGAGCGGCGTCCATTTGCTTATTTTTCAACCCAAAAGAAAACCAACGTATATTTTTCGGAGGATGATCCAGCGCTGCCGCTGAGCCATCCGCAACGGATTTTCCTCGATCGCACAAACGGCTTCGTACCGAGCGACTGCTACGATAAAGCGACTGCGAGCCGGACGCTTTTCCAGTGGCCCGCGCTCAAGCGATTTATTCAGGAGTGCCTCAGCAAAACGTCACTCCATCAATACGCAGATCCCGTCGCAGATATGCCTATCAACGTGCTTGCCCCCGGTGGGCAGTTCAGCTGGCACTTTGACACCAACGAGTTCACCATCACCCTGTTGCTCAAGGGCGCTGAGCAAGGCGGGCATTTTGAGTATGCGCCCAATCTCAGAAATGAATCCGACGAGCGCTATGACGATGTTGCAGCCGTGCTGGCCGGTGATACATCCCACGTGAAGCGACTCGATCTTAAGGCAGGCGATCTGCAGCTCTTCCTGGGGCGCTTTTCACTGCATCAGGTCACGCCCAACACAGGCGCGACTGATCGGCTCGTGCTCATTATGTCTTTTGCGGAAAAACCGGGGATGATCGGCAGCCTTACCCGAACAAAAGAGCTCTACGGTAAAGTCGCAGATGCACACATCCAAGCACACCAGCATCACGTCCGCGCTGACAAACTGCTGGACTAAATTGATATTTAAAGTTCACCATGATTAAAGGACTGCACCACGCCGCCTATCGCTGTCGCGACTCTGAGGAGACGCGCACGTTTTATGAGGATTTTCTGGGGTTGCCATTCTCCGGGGCACTGGAGATTTCTACAACGAAATCAGGGCGAGCGACGAAGGTGCTACACACGTTTTTTCAGATGGAGGACGGCTCGTTTCTTGCATTCTTTGAAGACCCCGAGACGCCATTTGATTTCAAAGACCAGCGCGATTTCGACCTACACATTGCCGTGGAGGTTGAGCGACAGCATCTTGAACCGATGATGGCGCGCGGCGAAGAGATGGGCTTTGAGACGCGCGGGATCTCCGATCACGACTTTATCGATTCGATTTATTTCCGCGATCCCAACGGGTACGTGATCGAACTGACGGCACGTCGTGTCGGCAGAGAAAGCGACGTGGGTCATGGCGATCCGCGCGAGATTCTCAAGCGCTGGACTGACGAAAAGCAGCAACGCTAATCTTTTGCCCATGATGCCTTACCGCTCGATAGGAATAAAGGG
>JAYPPP010000027.1:0-20665 GCA_038131525.1 Gammaproteobacteria bacterium
GGCCGATTTGGATGTCATTGAGATCAATGAGGCTTTTGCGACCCAATCGATCGCCAGCATTCGAGACCTCGAGCTGGATCCGGGCAAGGTCAATATTGATGGTGGGGCTATCGCCATTGGCCATCCGTTAGGGGCGACAGGCGCCCGCATCACGGGCAAGGCCGCTCAACTTCTGAGCCGAGTCGGCGGACGTTACGCCCTATCCACGCAATGCATTGGTGGCGGCCAGGGTATTGCCACTGTTCTCGAGGCCGCCTAGATGTCGTCCATAAAAAAAGTAGCAGTGATTGGCTCGGGCGTTATGGGCTCGGGCATTGCGGCGCAGGTTGCAAACGCGGGTATTCCGGTGATCCTTCTGGATATCGTCGGGGGTGATAGTGATCGAAGCGCTGTCGCAAAGGCGGCGGTCCAGCGGATGCTCAAAACCAGCCCTGCGCCGCTGATGCATCCGCGCAACGCAAAGAGAATTCAGCCCGGAAACATCGATGATCATCTGGAATGGGTTAGCGACTGCGACCTCATCATTGAGGTAGTCCTTGAAAATCTCGATATCAAGCAAGCGCTCTATGAAAAACTTGAGGCGCACCGCAAACCCGGAAGCATTGTCACCTCAAACACGTCAACAATCCCCCTGCAGCACTTAATCCAGGGGCGGTCCGAGGACTTCCGAAAGCATTTTGCCGTAACCCACTTTTTCAATCCGCCCCGCTACATGCGCCTGCTGGAGCTCGTCGGTGGGCCGGATACGAATCACGAAACGATCGCAACCCTTCGCGACTTCGGCGACCGCGCTCTGGGCAAAGCCGTCGTTGACTGCAAAGATACGCCCGGATTTATTGCCAATCGAATCGGCATCCTGTGGATGGGCGTCGCGGTTCGCTTCGCTTTTGAGGACGGCATCACGGTGGAAGAGGCCGATGCCGTGATGGGTAAACCGGTAGGCATTCCAAAGACGGGAATTTTTGGCCTGCTTGACCTCGTGGGCATTGATCTACAACCGCACGTTGAAAAATCCATGCTTTCGCTTCTGCCAGAGAACGATATGTACCGCGAGGTTCACAGGCCAAGCCCCTTCATTGAGAAAATGATTGCTGATGGACTTTACAGGACGAAAAGGCAAAGGCGGCTTTATCGGCTGAACCGTTCTGGCGGACAAAAACGAAAGAATCGCTCGATCTTAAAACGGGTGAGTATCGTGCGGTCGAGAAAGCAACGCTCGAAAGTGTCTCTGCCGCTCGAGCAGGTCTTCGCGCACTTGCAGAGCACCCCGATAAAGGCGGGCGCTATGCATGGCGCGTGCTCGCTCATACGCTGAGCTATGCCGCATCGCTCATTCCTGAAATCGCGGACGACATCAGCGCAGTCGACGATGCAATGAAAATGGCTATGCCTGGAAATGGGGCCCATTTGAATTGATCGACAAGCTCGGAGCCCAATGGTTTTGCGAGAAGCTCGCAGCGGACGGCATGACGGTACCGCCGATCCTCGAGGCGGTCGGCGACGGCAGTTTTTATCGGACCCACGAAGGACGGTTGCAACAGTTCTCAACCGACGGGGGCTATCGCGACATCGTCCGCCCCGACGGGGTTCTTCTGCTCGCTGACATCAAGCGCGCGTCGACCCCTATCGCTTCAAACGGATCGGCCAGCCTGTGGGACATTGGGGACCAGGTCCTTTGTCTTGAGTTTCATGCCAAGATGAACGCAATCGATGAGGGCATTATGGCGATGGCGGCTAAGGCCCTGAAGATTATTCCTGAGCAAGGCTATCGCGCCCTTGTCATCCATAATGAAGCGCCAAACTTCTCCGTGGGTGCCAACGTAGGGATGGCGCTTTTTGCAGCCAATATTGCCGCGTGGCCAAAAATTACGGAATCCGTGAAACAGGGCCAGGAGGTCTATAAGAAGCTCAAGTTTGCGCCCTTCCCCGTGGTTGGCGCGCCTTCCGGCATGGCGCTGGGTGGCGGTTGCGAAATTCTTTTGCACTGCGATGCCTCGAAGCCCACGCCGAGACCTACATGGGCCTTGTGGAGGTCGGTGTTGGCCTCGTACCTGCGTGGGGTGGATGCAAGGAGATGCTGATTCGATGGAGTGAGGACAAGAAACATCCCAAAGGTCCAATGCCCGCGGTAACCAAGGTCTTTGAGACTGTCGCCACAGCCACCGTTGCCAAATCCGCCGACGAAGCCCGTGCGCTGCGCTTTCTTCGTGATGCAGACGGTATCGTCATGAATCGCGATCGATTGCTGGCCAGCGCCAAAGCACGGGCCTTGGCCATGGCGGAAAACTATGTGCCACCTGAGCCCAGGGAAATGCATCTTCCTGGCCCATCGGGCGAGGCTGCGATGACACTGGTCTTGAATGACTTTCATCGAGCGGGCAAAGCGACCGCGCATGATGTCACCGTGGGGAAAAAGCTCGCACACGTGCTCGCCGGTGGAAAAACCGATCCCACGGAGACGCTTGCTGAAGACAAGATTCTCACCCTTGAGCGAAACGCAATTGTGAGCCTCCTGAGAACCGGGCCCACGCTCGATCGGATCGAGCATATGCTCGAAACCGGCAAGCCCTTACGGAACTAGACCCTTTTTTTAGAGAACGACCATGCCCAGTTATTCAGCGCCGCTGCGCGACATGCAATTTGTATACAACGAACTCTTTGATCCATCAGAAATCACCGCATTGCCAGGCTGTCAGGATGCCACCGCAGATCTGATTGAACCGGTGCTGGAAGAAGCCGCACGGCTTGCGGAACAGGAACTTTTTCCGTTAAACCACAGCGGCGATCTTGAGGGATGCCAGTACGCAGACGGCACCGTCACGACACCAAAAGGCTTTGACAAGGCCTACCGTGAATATGCCGAAGGGGGCTGGATCGGACTGCCCTGCGATCCCGCGCACGGCGGCCAGGGCATGCCCGGTGCGCTAAACGTTCTTCTTGAGGAGATGGCTTGCTCTGCAAACGTCTCGTTCGCCACCTACGTCGGACTCACCCGAGGCGCTTACCGCGCCATAAATGCTTTCGCGAGTGACGAGCTCAAAAACCAATATCTCCCCAAAATGGTAAGCGGCACCTGGTCAGGCACCATGTGTCTCACGGAGCCGCAATGCGGCACTGACCTGGGGTTGATCCGCACCAAGGCCACTTTGAATACTGATGGATCCTATGCCCTCACAGGAACAAAAATATTCATCACCGCGGGCGAGCATAACTCACCGAGAACATCATCCATCTGGTCTTGGCGCGACTTCCAGACGCGCCTGCCGGAATCAAAGGCATAAGCCTTTTCCTAGTCCCCAAGTTTATTCCCGATACCAGCAACAATCCGGGCGAAAGAAACGGGATGCGGTGTGCCCGCATTGAGAACAAATGGGTATCAAAGCCTCGGCCACGTGTGAGATGAGTCTCGAGAACGCCAAAGGCTGGCTCGTCGGCAGCCCGCATAAAGGCATGCGGGCCATGTTTACGATGATGAACGACGCCCGACTTGGCGTCGGCATTCAAGGCCTCGGTCTTGGTGAGAGCGCCTATCAGGCCGCGGTGACCTATGCCCGAGATCGAAGTCAGGGTCGGTCGCTGACCGGCGTCCAATATCCCGAGCAAGCCGCTGACCCGCTCATGGTGCACCCTGATATCCGGCGCATGCTGTTAACCATGCGCGCCTTCACAGAGGGAGGTCGGGCTCTGGCGGTGTGGATAGGCAGAAACATCGACATTCGGGATCGAAGTGAGGATCCCCAGGCTCGGCAGGAGGCGGACGATTTGGTGCAACTCCTTACACCGCTGGTGAAGTCTTACCTGTCGGAGGTCGGCCATGACACGGCTCAAATGGCAGTACAGGTCTATGGTGGTCACGGCTATATCCGGGAAAACGGCGTAGAGCAATATGCACGCGACGCACGGATAGCGATGATTTATGAAGGGGCAAATGGTATTCAGGCCCTTGACCTCGTCGGCCGAAAGTTGCCCGCCCACATGGGACGCTATCTCCGACGGTTCTTCCACCCGGTCCAGAGTTGGATCGATAGCCATGCGGCCGATGCCAAACTCCAGGGATTTGTCCTGCCTCTATCGAAGGCCTTTGGGCGTCTGCAGCTGGCGACCGGACAGATCGCCCAAGCGGGCCTGAAGAACCCCAACGAGGCGGGAGCGGCTTCCGCCGAATACCTGAAACTTTTTGCCTTGGTTGCACTTGCTTATTTATGGGCTCAGATGGCCAGCATCGCGCTCACTAAAGAGGCGCAGGACGACTCTGGCTTCTACAAGGCAAAACTCGCGACGGCGACATTCTTCTTCGAGCGTGTGCTTCCGCAGACCGGCGCCCTGTTCGCTTCGATTATGGCCGGCAGCGCAACAATGATGGACTTCCCGGAAGACGCTTTTTAGCTTAACCGCTGCAATCACGGTATCGGGTTAGAGGGCTATGTATCCCTTTCTGCGTGCGAGTCGCGTACTCGGCCGGGCGATCAGTGGCAGGCGAAAACCGGCGCTACGCACATCGGTACTTCAGATGCGCATCTGGCCCAATGACCTGGATACAAACGCGCACGTGAACAACGGGCGGTATCTGACGCTGATGGATCTCGGCCGCTTCGATCTCATGACCGAATGCGGCCTTGTGAGAACCGTATTTAAAAATAAATGGTTTCCCGTAGCCGGTGGTGTCATGGTCCGCTTCGAGCGACCACTGCACGTTTTCGAAAAGATACAGCTAAAAAGCGCCATCATCGGCTGGGACGAGAAGTGGCTTTACTTCAGCCATGATATTTACACCGGCGAAAAACGCGCCGCCCGTGCTTTTGCTCGGGGTCTTTTTCGCACCCGTGGCCGCTCCGTCCCTACCCATGAACTGCTGGACGCCATGGATTACCAAGGGGAGGCGGTTGACCCTCCAGCCAGTGTCCTCACTTGGCTGACGGCCGACCGGTTAATGAGTGACGAAACCGTCAACGAGGGGTCGTGACCAAATGATGCTGCTCCTGCAAACCCACTCATTGAATACCTGAGCGAGCGCAAGTTGGCCCATAAATTCATTGTGGTGGGTGCTGGAATTGTCGGCGCCTCCATCGCCTACCACCTGGCACGATCCGGTCATGCGGTATCGGTTTACGATTCCGGAACACCAGAGACGCGTGCGACGCAAAATTCCTTTGGGTGGATTAATGCAAGCTTTTACATCGATGCCAATCATCATCGACTGCGCGCTGCATCGCTTGTGTCCTGGCGGCAACTGCAGCACGACATTCAATCGGAGTCGATTTATTGGCCTGGGTGTCTTTGTTTTGAACACTCCGGTGATCAGCTCGAAGCGCAATACAACGCCTTACAGACACTCGACTATGAATGCGAAATCATGGCCAGGTCGGAGATTCGCGCACTTTGTCCGAACCTGCCAACACTCCCTACAGCAGCGCTATGGCTGCCTCAGGAAGGCGTCGCGCAATCGGATCGCCTGACCTCAGAGCTTCTGCATGCGGCTACCCGTGCCGGCGCATCCCTGAATACGCTACACCCGGTTGAGCGATTGCTTGAACGCAACGGTCGGGTTTGCGGCGTCCAGACAAAAATAGGCTTAGAGGAAGCTGACGGCGTTGTCATTGCCGCAGGCGTCGGCTCTGAGGCGCTCGCGAAGGACATTGGCCTACGCCTGCCGATGCTGTCGCGTCGGGAGTTCTTCTGCGGACACAACCGTTCCGCTCGCGTCGTTGATCCGATCATGGTCTCTTCGGAAATGGAATTTCAGCGGTTGACCCGACGGGCGCTTTGCCTCCGAGCGCAGCGGAGTCACCAAGGCGATGAAAGCGAGACGGCAGCGACCTCGCTGAATCCGCAGCGATGGGATTAAGAACATTGCGTCGACTGACCGGACTTGATCAACTCGAGCTCGAACAGGCAATTGTCGGCTGGCGTCCTGTCCCTGAGGACCATTTGCCGGTCATTGGTCCCGGTGCCGTCGAGGGTACATATTTCGCGGTAATGCATTCCGGCGTTACGCTAGCGGCACTTGTTGGCGAGCGTGTCGCTCAGAACCTTCGGGTCAGGAATCGTCTGATTCTGAGGCCTACCGGCTCGCGCGCGCGTCGTAGGTCGATCGAATACCATCCTTATCGGCGTAACATCCCTGCAGCCAGCGGTACCTCCGGCATAACCCTTCAACGGGCATGCAGCACTCTCGTGTTGTCCACCAAAAAGCGTCGCCCGGGTTGAGCCGAAACGTTACCGATGCTCCGGGTGCATCAATGATTTCCGAGAACTGACGGTACGCAGCGTAGTACTCCTCCATCAGATGGAATGGCACGTCCGTGATGGCTGATAGGGACCGATTGTTAAACCGGATACCCACGAGCTCGCCATCAGGAGATAACTCAATCATCGGCTGGCGAGCGGTCAAGCAAACACCGGGCTCTCCGGAGTACTCAAAGCGGGCGCAGTAGTCGGCCAAAGGTCAAATCCTCTGGGATTTTCCGAACGCAGTTTGAGCGCTGCGGCAAATCCATCCACCACCATGTTCTCCCCTCCTGCCGCTGAGCTCAAGGCAATGCAGAATTGTACCGTGGGAAGGGGATCGCGATACGGGTTATCAGTATGCGCTTGCGGCGCAAGGCCCGTAAACGCCAAATTGGTTAGGTTAACCTCGTGCGCACCTCAAACAGCCGCCCATGGTTGTCTCTCGCACATATCCGAAAAGGTCTACTATCTTAAAAAAGCGCCTCCGGCTCAGCAGGCGTGTTCCGCACCAACGCGAACCCGTAGCGCAGGATGTCGCGCCAGCCAGTCGCCCACCTCCTCATCACTTTGAAGACGCTCAAAATCGCCGATCGGCAGATTTTCTTCGAGATCGAATTCCAAAGCGTGACCCCGGGTTCCAGTCGTGCTCGCTCGCGCGAGACATCGCGATCGTAAGCCCGCTCACTCAGCCAATCGAGCTCAAAACGCACAGACTTGGCCTCCGGCAAAAACCGCACCTCCAGGCATCCATCGCTCGTCAGGACAGCGGCGTCAATCGTGGTGTCACGCGGAATATCGCCAAAAGCGTAATCAATCATGACCGTTGCCGGGTGCTCGAGTCTGCGCATCCTGTGCGTTATCCCTGAGCCATATCGCATGAAAGCGAGCGCCTGCGTCCGACTGCCAGGTCGGAACCTCCCGAAGGATCAACGGTGACGGATGTCATAGCGGACTTTTGGGCCAATAGGAAAGCGTAGCGCTCACGCGCATTCTACTTTTTGAATGCTTAAGTCTCCAGCCCTCGACAGCAACAGGACGAATGAATCGGCGTTTCCGTCGCCGCAGAGGCTTCCTGCAATAACTTTTTGAATTGCGCAACTTCATCAGCGTCTTTACGACGCTCAAGGCACTCCACCAATCCATGGAAGCGCCCACATATTTTTGGATGTTGCGCATCAGATGCCTGTATCGGTCAGTCAAGATCATCACGATACACCTGCTCCCGCCTCATCATATCACCCTGCTCCGAAGCTCCGAGCGCATGACAGAGCGGATGCATCCAGGAGCCGCAATCGGTAGTGAAGGGCATCGCAACGTTGCCCTTCGCGCAGATAATCCCTCCTGATGATTGCACGATGGTACGCAGCTCACCCAGAAGCATCGCCTCACCAACTCCCAGCGTTTGCCGCGCGGGTTATTGAAAAATCGTCGATCCTCAGGGACACCGTCAAGTGGCATAGAACAACGTCTTGTGTTCTTCGGCAGCGTCAAATTTCTTAGGGCAGCGAACGCAACTCCCTTCGCATAGTCGCGGCATGAGCCGTACACAAAAGATCAGCAGGCTGCGGCAGCGGGTATCAATAATGTCCTGCCACTTTCCAAAGCGGACTACATGCATGCGCATCGAAAATATCCCTCCATTGTGCTTGCAATAAACGGACGCTTCTCTGACTGATAACAGCCTCAGAGAGTTCTCACACATTTCATCCGCGGCCATGATCGCTGACTGGAACTGACCGGTCATCATGCTTGCATACATCATCAGATGCAGGTCGTGGCAGCGCGAGGTCGTGTAGTAATTAAAGGGTGGCGCTGGCGAATTGTGCTGATCTGCCGCAATCGCATCCCGACTGATCTCAACAGCCCGCTGATAATCACCGCAAAGAACATAAACGTGTCCCGGCATATGGTGGACGTTCCCACATCGGGACAAAGATTGCCCAGTTCCGCAGAACGCATCGCGCCGCTCGCGTAGCGACATTTCGATTGGGGTGGATGGGAATGCAGTAGCGCCGGATGCAGAGGATGATTGGCCGCGTCAAGCGGCTGATCGCTTCTTCGCATACAGCAATTGCCTCAAGGGTATCTGCACCTGCCATCGGCTTGTCCTGCTCAACATCCCACAGCTGCCAAGGCGTTCGATTCATCAGTGCTCGGCGAGTAGCGCAGCAACGTCAGGACTTTCTGGAAACTTCTCGTATACCTCCGCATTGCCTGTGCGTAATCATCGTCCCAGCGATCGGAACTCGGTTTGTTGAACCGGATGATTTTCTGAAACTTTCAGACAGCGCGAGCACAAAGAGCCTCCTCAATGGGGCCGACGCGATCAACCCCGGCAAGCGCCTTCCTCACGTGCTCGTAACAAAGTGCAGTGCGCTCTGCTTCAATCTCGCTGAAATCGCTCCACGCCATGTTGTAAAACGGGCCGCCTGTAAGCCACGCCCCAATGGAGCATGGCGTTCCGGGTCGTGCTCAGACCTGCTTGAGCACCGCAGACCTTCATCTTGGTTGAAGGCATAACACCAGTTCAGACCTCTGATCGAACAGCTGCTGCGCTCCTTGAGGGATAGCGTCGTAATCGAAAACGAACAGGCCCAGATCAAACAGAAAGTAAAAACTTCAGACACGTCCATAAACCTACTTTTCGCGAGTCTTACGTGACCGCACCTTTTGGAGAGGAGACTGTCATTAAAATGCCGTCAGTGCATGACCCGCCGGTCATCAGGGGCAAGACTGCCCGTAGCGGAATGCCACACGGCGTGGTTGTACAGATTGCAGGTCGCCCGCTTGCCATGCGTGAATATAAATACAGTTCTTCGCGACTGCGGTGACATCCACTTCAACCTGCAGTCGAGATTCGGTCGTTCCCGCAAATACCGACGGCTTTGCTTACATCTTCGAGATAGGCGGAGACATCTGGGGTGAGGCATAAGAGCAACCCGGCGGTTTGCCGACGCTCCACACCAGAGTGCAGACCTGCGCGCAACGGATCCTGAAATCGGGCGCCTTGGGGTTCCAGCGCCATTATGAAAATCTCTTTCGGCCTCTGCATCCTCTAGCCAAGCCGTTTGTTGTATTCAAGTCGATACGTGGTCTCGAACGGTCGAGGAAAATAATGCACTCGTTGATTGATACACTCTGACTGAGTCGACGTCGGTAAAGCTCAAACGCGATCCGACCACTGGCAGGCTGTGCGCCCGCAGCACACAAACGGGATCCACTCCATTGGCTAGGTCAATCCATCTCCCTCGCTCTGTGGCGCCTCCAGACAGCGCATTTGGGTAAAGACCGGGAGCGTGCTCGTAAAACGGCCCATCAATATGCCATTGCGATACCGCCTCCGAGCACCTGAGGCCTTTGGATTTACCGTATGCTGTCCGGTGCCACCCAGAGATCACCTGCAAGCCATGATGATTGATCTGACCTTACCAGGACAGTACACCCGGTCATGAATTTGATACGTGCTGAGTTGCACTTGACACCCTGTAAGCGCTCCCAGGCATTCTCAATCTGATCCCGCCAAACATTTTTGGCTTGCGGGTATATCAATCGGTAAAAATTACTTCTTCAGCTGGCGTTAGCTCATTTTGCCAGAGGAATCACCAGTAATTGATGTTCATGCAAAGCTGTCTGAAGTTGGACGATCTCCTCACGGCGCGCTAAGCGGAGACCGTTGACACGGACACCAAACAGGGCATTGGGTATGGGCTCAATTTGCATCACGCTTACGCCCAATTCTTAAACCGTGGGATCACTCACGTGCCACAGAAACGAATCGCCATACACCTGCGTCGAATACTTTGCGCACAGCCAATCGGCAATTCGTTTGACATTCAGAAAATTATCAACCGCCGGATGGCCTTCTCCGGCGTCAGCTAGGTCGTGAGCATGAAAGATAGTATCGCAGCACCAAATGAAGAACCTAAAGCCACGGATTACTCCCGATCTGGTCGTCGATGACGTTCCATGTCTCTACCAGACGCCGATTACCGCGAGCAACCGCGACAATTCATCCGACGCTTTATCAACGAAACGGTCCGGTAGTACGTCAGCTGAAACGCGTTCTGGATTGAGCTTGAAGTAAAACCAGTCTGCAAAAATGTCGCCCGATTCACCGGGCGACGGCCCGAGCTCAGCCTCGGGATGCTCGATCACAAAGAAAAATCGTAATGGCCGCGCACATTCGTACATAGCCTGATCGTCTATTTCAGGACCGGCACCCAGCCGTTGGATTTAACGCAAGCTGTTCGGCTGGACGGGGCTTGTCCCGATCAATCGTTGTGGGATCAACTGTAATCCGCCCCGATTTCCTCAAGCATCGCGCGAACGCCCATCGAGGCGCTGCCGAGTGCATAAAGTTGATAACGCATCAATTTCCTCTGATCGAACAAATGGAAGTTCGACAACCACCCCGACTGAACATCGCCGTTGGGCATTTCGACCGCTAGCCGCGCCCGGATTCCAAGCCTCTTGTGATTAAGGAGGGCCACATTTTTTCTCAAAAAGGTGACCAGATCGCGCTCGTGATTTGCCCACCTTGCCGCCGTCGGCAAAAACAGGCCACGGTTTACCGCACGGCGGGCAAGGCCCGCCGTCGATCAGAACGCCCGCATACCTGCGAGGGACCACTTGTGCAATCGATTCAAGCGCTTCCGTCCGATGTAGTCAAACTCGCCACCCAAATGACAAAACCGATCGAGGTTGATCTCGAGCAGGTTATTCTCCCGAGTCATTTCGTTACCGTATGACAGCAATCCGCCCTCTATCGCTCAATAAGGTTTGGACACCCCGGAGCAATTCCAAAGATCAATCCAGCCTCCCACTAGCGCATCCCATAACGGGTTTCCCAGGGTGCTGTCATCCAAATAAATCTCAAACCCGCCCTGTTTGCTGTAGCCGGATCGGGCACCACCAGTCGATGCCCAGAGAATTCCCGCCTCAACAAACTCGAAATAACGAGCTGAACGAATCGCATCGCCGAACACGCGCGCAACACACCTCCTCGGCTCTGGGGCCCTGAACAGCGAGCGGCCAGACGTCAGGCTCCCGAACGTCGACGTTAAGCCCGCGACCAAGCGCAAGCCCTTCGCCCACAACAGCACATCAGAATCTGCGATCGAGAACCAAAACCAGTCGTCAGCGCGCTTTATCAAAACGGGATCATTTAAAAGACCCGCGTCATGATCAATAAGCGGCGCATAAAAGCACTGACCCACACGCATAGCGCGTAGATCGCGCGGCGTCATCCATTGCGCCAATCGAGCGGCATCCGGGCCGCGCAATTCGACCTGACGCTGACATCCGACATCCCAAAGTTGAACCGCTTCTTTGAGGTGCCAGTAGTCTTCTTCAACGGTTTTTTGAAATGATTTGGGCAACAGCGTGTGATTGACAATCGAATAACCGCTGACGCCCAGCGTTTCTACACGGTCCGTGTAGGGCGTGCGCCGGTTTCGTCGAGAGGTGACCAGGCCCGAAGACACGACGACTTAACGCTTCGCTTGCGACCACCAGGTCGAGTGGCCGTGGGGCGAAATAATGATAGGGACATGGAGACGCTCAGCAACATCCGTGAGATCAAAACGAAAAACAGCGTCGCTGATTGGCGATCGCGGCACGCTAACCGCTGGCTGCGTGGCGAAATAATCAGCACAGCTAAAGGCCAACTCATATCTCACCGCCGCGTCATCAGAAGACACGTCAACCTCGATCGAAATTCTGCCTGACGCATCTGCTCTCATGTTGGACACCATTATGCGAGCGCCATCCAACTGAAGACGATGGCAAGTCACCTGAATGTTTGCAGCATCCGTGCCGTTAAACGCATCCAGCACGTGCGATGAGATCATTTTCATATTTGACCTACTCAATAGAGGCTTTATCGCGCCGACTGGTTACCGCCGCCACAATGGGGCTAATCACGCCCCGGGTTCGCACATTGACGCATGCGGTTTTACCACTCGCAAGAGCGCGTTTCACCGCAGGTGCAATATCCTCAGCATTCTCGACCAGCTCGCCGTAGCCTCCGAGTCCTTCAAATAACGTATGAAACGGAATGTCTCTGAAATCGGTCGCCACATGACGGGGTTTTTCAAAAAGCCGCTCCTGCTGCTGAGAGATTGTGGTCAGGCCGCCATTGTTGTCGATGACGACCGTGATCGGAAGGTCTTCCTGGAAGGCGGCCTCAATACTCAGCCCGCCGGAGAGGAAGGCCCCGTCTCCACTGATCACTACCGCTTGGGCATCGGGATGCCGCAGCTTTGCAGCAAGGGCAAACGAAACACCCACGCCGAGCATACTGAATGACCCCGGATGTAGAATGCCGCCGAGCTTCTGCCCCTGAGTGCCGGCAATGTTTACCGCGATCTCCGACCAGAAATGGGTGTTGCCGCCATCGATGATCAGCCAATCGTTGGGACTCATTGCCTGTTGCGTCTGAAGGGCAACCTCCAGCGGATGCGCTCCCAATCCGGGCGTCTCATCGGAGCGCATATCGCTGAGCATCTGTTGCGCCCAGCTCTTGCGATGCTCTCGCTGGCGATTCATCCAGTCGCCAAAGCGTAGCCCAACATCCGATGAATCCATGTTGAGGAGGCTTTGCAGAAAAGCACCCGGATCCGATAGCAACGCCTGATCTGCAGCGCGGTTCTGTTCGAGTTCCTCCGGTGAGCCATTCACACAGATCAATCGACACGAACTCGGAAAAAGCGGCGGGTTGCCAAAGTTCATCTGATTATCCAGGCGCCCGCCCACGAGAATCACGACGTCTGCCTCCTCGAGTGCATGTCGTGATGGCGCGTATTGATGGAGATCGGCAAGCCCCATGTAGGCGGAGCTGGTCTCGGGCAGTAGCTTCTGGTGATAAGGCACATTGAACACCGGTATCGAAAGCCTTTCACCGACTTGCTGTAACACCGCCTCGGCCCCGGACCACCAGATCCCATGGCCCCCAATCAATATCGGTCGTTTTGCGGTCTTGATGGTTTGTAACGCCCGCTCTAAATCGTCGGGCGCAGGCCATGCACGAGGCGTGGATACAGGCGAATGCGAAAAGGGTCGTTCGTCAAGCTGGGCGTCTTCAGGAAAAGAAGAGAACATGATGTCGACCGGCACGCTGAGGTGGACCGGACCCGGATAACCGCTCAAAGCAATCTTGTAAGCGCGATCGACAAATTCCCTGATCCGAAGCCCGTCGGTAATGCTTGCGCTGAACTTGGTAAGCGGCTTGGCGATCGAGACATCATCAATCTCCTTGAATCCTCCGCTCCCCTGCCGCTTGAGCGTGCTTGAACCCGTAATAAAGATCACCGGGCTACGCTCGCCCCACGCCTCCATCATCGCAGGAATCGCATTGGCAAATCCTTCGGGGCCAACCAGGCAAACCGCGGGTTTACGGGTGATTCGCGTAAAGCCATCCGCCAGATGCCCGGCAATCTGCTCGTGTGGCGCGTTGATCACCGGAATTCCAAGATCCGACAAGCCCTCAAGAGCCGGGTTACAGAAACCGCCGCTCAAGGTAAATACGCGCTCGATTCCTTTCTCTTGCAGAGCTCGTGCCAATAACGCCCCACCCCGAATTAACTTCGCATCAGTCATTTTTTTACTCAGTCTGCTCGCGCCAAGAGGTGTGCACGAGCGTTAGGGTGCGAGGCATCCCGCATCGACTTCCGATGGCGATCGACAGCCGATCTGGGCCATCACGATACTTACATCATCTATAAGCACTTTAAGAAATTCGTGAAGGCCGGCGGATCCCCGGTCTGCCAACGCATAAAGCATGGGCCGGCCCAGCATGACGAAATTTGCGCCACTTGCTAATGCACAGACAATATCATCGCCGCTTCTCACACCACTATCAAAAATTAAAGGCGCCGATGGCCCTACCGCTTCTCGAATGATGGGCAGCATTTTAATTGCCGGCGGCGTGCTCTCAAGCTGGCGTCCGCCGTGATTGGAGACATAGACCGCATCTGCTCCCATACTCAGCGCTCGGGCCGCATCGTCAGGACTCATTACTCCTTTCAGGATGAGACGGCCTCTCCACGCGCCCCGAAGCGTCGAAAGAAAGTTCCAATCGATCCGGTCGCGACCCGATTCACGCTTGAATTGAGGCAACCGCCGCAGCGCGGTTTGCTCGGAAATATTGACGGGCTTGGGCACGCCTCGCATCAAGGTCGAGATTGACCAACGAGGATGCGTCGCGAAGTCGATCAGGTGTTGAGGTGTCATCTTGAAGGGTACCGCAAAACCATTTCGATAATCGCGAGGCCGAGACGGCAACACAGGTACATCCGCGGTAAGGATCAAGGTCGAATATCCGGCGTCCTGAGCTCGTTCCACTAAGCTAAAGGTGACCTCATCCGATTCGCCCGCGTAAAGCTGGAACCAGGCGTTCCCATCAGCCCAGTCAAAGATTTTTTCAAGAGGTGTGGAAGCCATCGTCGAGACCCCGAGCGGGAACCAAAATCTCGCGCTGCCTCAGCGAACATCTTATCGGCGCCCGGCCAAAAGAGGTCACACATACCCATCGGCGCAATCCCAAAGGGATCTGCCAGCTGTCTCCTCAAAAGGTGCGTGTCGAGCGAGCGATTCTGCACATTGACTAATTCGACTCTGAAGAAATACCTCTCGAACGCTTGGGTATTTTGCGCCGTGTCTCGCAGCCTGCTGCGCCATTCAGCGCATCGAAAATAATGCGCGGCATGCGACGGGCGGCATACCGACGTCGATCTTCCGCGCTATAAAGTTTTACGAAGCAATCGAGAACTCTATTTTTGCTCATGATGGTGGCCGGGATGTATTTGACGCAGACCAAACCCTTAGGCAACACCGCGATTCGTGATATTCTCTGACTAATGTTGAGATATTAAACGCTACGTCTCCGTAACACCTTCGATTCACACCGCCTCGAGCATCAGAACCCGAGAAGTTAAGGAAAACGGCTATGTACATAGGCTTGGCTGGTTTCGCAATACTCGCTTTTTTCTATAGCCTGATCGCCGGCAAAGTCCAGCGATTGCCGCTATCGGCCCCCATCATATTCGTCGCGGCAGGCATCGCCATGAGCCCGCTAGGCCTTGACTGGTTCTCTCCGGAGGCCGCGAAGGTCAATGGCAAACCGCTCATTGACGTGACGCTCGCACTCATTCTGTTTATTGACGCCGCGAATGCCAATCTTAGCGTCCTTAAGAAAATCTACGACTGCCGGCGCGCATGCTGATTATCGGGCTGCCCATGATTATCGCGCTCGGAACACTCATCGCCGCCGCTTGGTTTGACGTCCTTTCTTTCTACGAAGCAGCCGTCCTCGGAACCATGTTGGCAGCCACCGATGCCGCTCTGGGGAAGGCCGTTGTAACCAACCCGCAAGTGCCCGATCGCTTACGGGAAGGCTTAAGCGCCGAGAGCGGCCTTAATGATGGGCTATGCGTTCTTTTCTCTGCTTTTTCATTGCGCTCGAACTCGGCAACACCACCCGAGGTGATGGGCTTGCTTGGTGCTGCTTAGCGAAGAAATCGGCATTGGCCTTGCCGTGGTATTGGTCTCACGGCGGTCGGTGCCTCCTTCTCAGCTTACCAAAAAACATGAATGGCTAGACGGGATATGGCTGCAGATGAGCCTGCCGGCGCTCGCGATCGGCTGTTTCGCGGTTGCCCAATCACTGCACGGCAGCGGCTACATTGCGGCATTCGTGGGCGGCCTGGTTTTCCGCGGCATGATCGGTGACAAAGTCCATCACCTTGTAGAACCTGCGGAGGGAATCGGCGAAGTACTCGCATTGGTGGCGTGGGTGATGTTTGGTCTTCTGATTGTTCCCCTCGCGTTGCCCGTCATTGATCTCAACATCGTGCTTTACGCGGTGCTGAGTCTGACCCTCATTCGAATGCTCCCCATTGCAATCTCGCTTATCGGATCCCAAGAGCGCATGGCCAATAAACTCTTTCTTGGCTGGTTCGGGCCACGCGGGCTCGCGAGTCTCGCATTTGCTTCAATCGTTGTGACCGAACAATTGCCTCATACCGAATTAATCGTGGCGGTGGTTGTTTGCACGGTGGGGATCAGCCTTTTGGCTCACGGCATCTCTGCCAAACCTCTCTCGGAGAGACTTGCCGCCAGTGAGTCGCAATCCGATCAAAAAACATCCTAACGCACTCGGCAATAGCAGGAGAACCTGACATGAGTAGTGAACTGCACGCCCTCGCACCGCACGACTTACCTCCCTACATAGGAGGCGTGGACGGCAGCGATCCTCTGTTCACCGATCGCCATCTTCGTGGTGGTACTCATCCTTGCCATTGGGATTTTTTATCTCAAGATTCACGCGATTCCCGAACAGCTCGCCCATAAGCACGGGAATACTCAATCCCAACTGATTATGGTGCTGGCGCTTTTAGCGCTGTTCACCCACAACAACGTGTTTTGGGTGCTGGCTCTTATTCTGGCTCTTTAAAACTGCCTGACTTTCTGACACCGATTAATAACATCGCGCGCTCGCTTGCAAAATTTCAGGGGATCCGGTCGAGCTTCCTGCGACAACTGCTGAACAAAAGATCGGGGGCATTAAGTCATGCTTGAGCTGATTTTCTGTTCGCTGGTTACCGTATTGCCCGATTACCTCTTCCGTCGATATCGGCAGGGAAAGCGCTGGGGTCACGAAATAAACTTTTTTACCATGTGGTACGAGCTTCGCTGGGGTATCACAGCCTGTCTGGTGCTCACGGTTACCTTAATAACCGTCGTTTTTTACTTTCACCCGTCCACAACAAACGCAGGGCCGTACTTTCGGACGATTCCTATCCTGCCTGAGGGAGGCGGTCGCGTAGAGGAGGTGTTTGTAAATAACGGTGAGCCGGTCACCGCAGGGACTCCCCTGTTTAGCTTGCTGGACGCCAGCCAGATTGCCGCGGTCAATGTTGCCAAAAGCCAAATCGCACAAATCGATACCGCGTTTGCGCAGGCGAAAATCCAGCGAGAAGCCGCCGAAGCGGCTCTGCTAAAAGCACAAAGTGCTCTGAAGCAAGCCGAGAACGAGCTGGACAAGAAAAGCAAACTGTCATCGCAGCTCGTAAGTCAAATCGAACTCGATAGACTCAAAAACAACGTGGCTCAGAAACAAGGCGGTCTGCAGACCGCTTTAGCAAACGCTAACTCAATCGACGCACAGATCAGCGATGTCCTGCCTGCTCAGCGCGAGAGCGCGCAACGTGCTCTTGAGCAAGCTGAAGTGGAACTGGGCAAAACCATCATTTATGCCGGAGTTGATGGCGAAGTCGCACAATTTTTTCTTCAGCGGGGCGACTACGTAAATCCCATCCTTCGACCGGCGGGTGTCCTGATACCCTCCGAGGGGCCTGAGTCTGGCCGCTACCAGATAGCCGCGGGCTTCAATCAGCTGGCAACCCAGGTTATCAAACCTGGAACCCTTGGCGAAGTGGTCTGCCTTTCGGATCCGTTCAAGGTGATACCCATGGTGGTCACGCGGGTCCAGCCTGTCCTCGCCGCAGGCCAGCTGAAGCCTTCAGATACCCTGCTTGATGCGCAGCAGCGGGCACGGCCGGGAACGCTTACCGTCGTAATGGAGCCCTTATATGCGGGCGGCCTTGGAAAAGTGATGCCGGGCAGCAAATGTATCGCGAACGCGTACACCAACAATCATGAATTGCTCGCGTCGGGTGACCTAGGCTTCGGTGAAAGCGTGTTTTTGCACATTGTGGACACCGTCGGCCTGGTTCACGCCATTATTTTAAGAATCCAGGCTCTGCTTATGCCGGTGCAGATGCTGGTATTCAGCGGTCATTAATCAAACCCACTGAGGCTCGCCAAATCGGGCCGCGTAGCGCTGTCTGAAGGCAGGCAGCGCTGCGGGGTTGACGGGTCGTGGCGGGCGATTCCCCTCGAAGATGGTAAGCAGTTGGGTGGCCGCATGCTCCGCCATGTTCTCGAGGCTGTCGGTGGTATACCCTGCGATATGCGGTGTGGCAATGACGTTCGGCATTTTTAGAAGACGATGCGTTGAGGCGGGCGGCTCAACATCCCATACGTCAAGGCCGGCTCCCGCTATATGTTTACGGTCCATAGCATCAGCCAGCGCATCTTCATTATGTATCGAGCCACGCGCGGCGTTAATAAAAATTGAACCCGGTTTCATTTTTGAAAATGCGTCAGCGTTGAACACATCGCGGGTCAGGTCGGTTAACGGGGTGTGGACTGAAATCGCATCAGACGCCTGAAGCAGAGTGTCGAACGAGACCGGTTCAGCGCCGCGTTTTTTGACCTCATCAGCGTCTACAAACGGATCGGTCGCCAGCACCGTGCAGCCGAATCCGTGCCGACAGATCTGAGCCAGTCGCGTACCGATGTTGCCGATGCCGAGAATCCCAACGGTCTTGCCCGCGAGATCCATACCCATGAAGTCCCAACGCGACCCGTGCCAGCCGGCTCGAAGCATGCGATCTGCGGACGCAATAAAGCGATAAAGCGTAATCATCATCGCAATCGCATGCTCTGCAACGGATTGTGCATTGGCGCCTGCTTGGTTAACCGCTAACACGCCGGCGCGTGTACAGGCCTCAAGATCAAACACGTCCACTCCCGATCCACTGGCGGACACAACCAATAGTTCTGGCGTTCGATTCAAAAAGGCCTCATCGACTCGAAGTTCGACAGGCACTTCATCTCGTGCGCCGACACATTGATAGGCATTAGCGGTGCGAAGAATGTCAAAACATTCATCGAGGGACGCTTTGCCATCCACCCTGATCACGTTGTGCTGCGGATGCTCGGCGAGAATCTCGAGTGCATTAGGTGCAGGGAAGCTATTGAGATAAGCGATTTGAGCCATCGTGTGTAAATCAGTTGAACAGACAGGCAAATGAGTATCAACGTTACACGCTTGATTGACAAATAAATTTTTGACTGCCTATAGTCTGCACGCAGATTGGAAACCGCGCGCTTACCGTGACTTCAGATTTTTCTGACTTTCTCAAACCAGGTCCCACCGTTCAGAGCGACGATGATGCCGTAGTCGGCTTCAGTCGGCGCGCGATCGGGACTGAAACTCGGGCGACGGAGCAAGCTGTGCTTCTGTATTACGCGGTCCGGGATCAGATCCGATATGACGGATACGACCTGGATATCTCGGAAACGGGCTTAAGCGCACGACGTAACCTCGAGCTTGGCCACGGCTGGTGCGTCTCAAAGGCGATCCTTCTGGCGGCCTGCTGCCGCAGCCTCGGTATCCCTGCGCGATTGGGTTACGCGGATGTACGGAATCATTTATCCACTCGCAAGATGCGTGAAAAAATGGGCACCGATATTTTCTTTTGGCACGGCTATACCTCTATTTACCTCAATGGCCGTTGGCTGAAGGCGACTCCGGCTTTCAATCTCGAACTGTGTCACAAATTCCAGTTACGGCCTCTGGACTTTGACGGAACTGAGGATTCGATCTACCACCCGTTTGATCTGGAGGGTCGACGCCACATGGAGTACATCCGAGAGCGTGGCGAGTACGCGGAGCCGCCTATACAGGCGATACGTGATACATACGAGCAGAACTACCCGAAATGGAAGATGACCGGAGAGGCGATCGTGGGCGACTTTGACTCTGACGTCGCTATTGAAACAGGCGTCGATGGATAGTCAGGGGATATGCTCTCTCAATGAGGGGCCGGCGCCACAAAACTGCCGTGCTTTGACTTAAAGCGGCTCCAGGCGGCGTGCGCGGCGAATCCTGCCTGAGCAAGCAACGCATCCTGGTCGGCTGTTCGCACCAAACCACCGTCCACTACCCGCTGTCCGTCCACCAATACGGTTTCTACGTCTTTTGCGTGGCCGTGGTACACAAGCGTAGCGACTGGATCGTTCGTGGGCGTCAGCCCTAAAGATCGCATGTTCACAATCTGAAGATCTGCTTTTTTTCCAGTCTCGATCGACCCGACCTCATGATCGAGGCCCATCACCCTCGCCGATTCGATTGTGCCCATCGCGAGCGCGTCTTGCGCTGAGAACAGCTCGGGGTCATGTGCTTTTATGCGTGCGCCAGCCAAAAAGGAACGTAGCACCTCAAAATAATCGGAAAAATAATTATCAATACCCAGGCCCACCTGCATGCCTTGCTGACGCATCGCATGCACAGGCGCCACCTCTCCTCGAAACTGATTCATGTGCGGGCAGTGTGCAACCTTGGTTCCTGATTTGGCCAGGATCTCAATCTCCGGCTCACTCACCTCATAACAATGTACCGCTATGATGTCGGCACCGAGAATGCCATGCTGCTGCGCATAGTCAAACTGCTCGCAACCGTGGATTTGCCGAACGAGCGACTGCTCCCCGAATCCCATATGAATTGAGATGCCGATTCCGAACTGATCGGCACAGTGACGGATACCCCGAAGCAGATCAGGCGAGGAGGTCGATAGACCTGTTGCCGCCACAA
>JAYPPP010000028.1:0-7481 GCA_038131525.1 Gammaproteobacteria bacterium
GATGCGAAAGTGCTTGCCGCCGCTGCTGCGCTTGAGTCGGCATTAGGGATCCATAAACAACTTCCCATCAATCCGAAATCACCCTCATGAAGTATTTCAGCGCCTGTCCTCATGACTGCCCTTCCACCTGCGCACTGGAGATTGAAAAAATTGATGAGCGCACGATTGGAAAAATCCGCGGTGCCGCAGACAACACCTACACGGCGGGCGTTATCTGCAGCAAAGTGGCACGCTATGCGGAGCGCATTCACCATCCTGACCGACTCACCCAGCCGCTGAGGCGTACCGGCCCAAAGGGCAGCGCTACCTTCGAGCCGATCGACTGGGAGGACGCCCTCGATATCGTTGCAGAGGCGATGCTGCGCTCGGAGCGGGCGCTGGGTAGCGAGAGCGTGTGGCCCTATTACTATGCCGGGACCATGGGACTCGTGATGCGCGACGGGATCAACCGACTGCGCCATGTCAAACGCTATTCCGGATTTCACTCGACGATCTGTACCTCATTAGCCTGGCATGGATTCATGGCAGGTACGGGCAGACTTGCCGGTGTCGACCCGCGCGAGATGGCCCGATCCGATCTGATCATTATCTGGGGCACTAACGCAGCCAGCACACAAATCAATGTGATGACCCACGCATTGAAAGCCCGGCGCGACCGCAACGCCAAAATCGTTGTGATTGATACCTATCTGAACGGCACGGCAAAACAGGCGGACATGTTTATTAAGGTGCGTCCCGGCACTGACGGCGCATTGGCCTGCGCCATCATGCACGTGCTGTTTCGAGACAATAAGGCCGATCGTGAATACCTCAACACATTCACAGATTGTCCAGGCGATTTGGAAACGCACCTTTCAAACCGAGGTCCAGATTGGGCACAGCAGATCACCGGCGTGCCTTCTGAAGAAATTGAGGCGCTCGCAAGTCTGGTCGGCGCAACACCGAGAACTTTCTTCCGACTTGGCTATGGATTCACCCGAAGTCGTAACGGCGCCACAAATATGCATGCAGCGCTATCTCTTGCAGCCGTAACGGGGAGTTGGCAACACGAAGGCGGTGGCGCTTTTCATACCAACGGCGCCATTTACCATTGGGATAAGACGCTGATCGAGGGCTTGGATTGTGTGGACCCTTCGATTCGTCTTCTCGATCAGTCTCGCATTGGCGCCGTTTTGACCAATGATCCCGATGACCTCAAAGGAGGTCCACCTGTCACCACGTTGCTGATTCAGAACACAAACCCTCTTTCTGTGGCGCCCGATCTCAACCGCGTGCACGAGGGCTTTGCTCGTGATGATCTTTTTGTCTGTGTTCACGAGCAGTTCATGACGGAAACCGCCCGGGTCGCTGATATCGTGTTACCGGCCACTATGTTCATGGAACACGATGACATTTATCAGGCTGGGGGGCAGCAACATATTCTCCTTGGTCCGAAAATTATCGACCCACCCGAGGGCTGCCGATCGAATCACGACGTCATATGCGCCCTTGCAAAACGCCTTGGCGCCCAGCACCCGGGCTTTGATCTTTCGCCCCGTCAGCTCATTGATCAAACCCTGCAATCATCAGGATGGGGCACCCTTGAGGCGCTTGAAGGTCAACGCTGGATTGACTGTCAGCCTGATTTTCGACGCGCTCATTATCTGGATGGTTTCGCGCACAGCGACGGCCGCTTTCACTTTGCGCCTGACTGGTCATCCATTCAGTCAGCAGTTTTTGGGCCCAAGGACGCGAAGATGCCGACCCTTCCAGACCATTGGGATGTGATCGAGTCTGCCACTGACGAGATGCCGTTTCGATTGGTGACCGCTCCGGCTCGGCATTATCTCAACTCAACGTTTACAGAGACGCCCACCTCCTCGCGTCGGCACGTTAAACCGACGGTAATGATCTGCCCGGATGACGCTACCCACCTTAAATTGGACAACGGCGATCCCGTTCGGCTTGGCAACGGGCGGGGTGAATTAACCATTACCGCCGAGGTCACGGATGCCACGCAACCCGGAGTAGTGATCGTGGAAAGCATCTGGCCGAATGATGCCTTCGCCGAAGGGAAAGGCATCAACGTGCTGACGGGTGCGGATCCTAGCGCTCCGGTGGGTGGAGCCGCATTTCACGACAACCGGATCTGGATTCGCCGCCTCTGAATGATTTAGGGGACTTGATCTTCATTGCGGACCGTCGGAGAAACGGTTCAGTTTGGCCTCCCCAATTAAGGAGGGCTACAATGGTCGTGGGAGGCAGATATGGATTTCAGCTTAGGCAGCATTTTTCTCATAGCTCTGGTAATCACGTTTGCGTGGTTTATTTGGACCTATAACCGCTTTATCAAAAACAAGAATGCGGTGCGCGAATCGTGGAGCGGAATTGATGTCCAACTGAAGCGTCGACACAATCTCATCCCTAATCTTGTTGAAACGGTCAAGGGTTACGCCGGGCACGAGAAACAAACGCTCGACTCGCTGACCGAACTTAGGGCCGGTGCGCGCGATTCGGGAGACGTCGCAAAGGTCGCTCAGCACGAGAATTTGCTGACGAAAGCATTTGCCAATGTATTTGCGGTAGCAGAGAACTACCCGGACCTGAAAGCGAATACCAATTTTCTCGATCTTCAGCAGCAGATTGCCCAGACCGAAGATCAGATTCAAATGGCCCGCCGCTACTACAACGGTACCGTACGAGACTGGAATATTCTGGTCGAGTCCTTCCCGAGCAATCTGATTGCCTCAATATTCAAGTTCCGAATTGCACAATTCTTTGAGCTTGAAATCGCGGCCGAGCGAGCGGTCCCAGAAGTCAAGTTTTAGGGGCCAGAGGGTGCGCGCGCGACTTTGGGCTCTAGCGTTCACCCTCGCTGCGTTTCTGTCGCCGCCTGCGCTTTTTGCTGTTGAAGAAATGATCGCTTCGACAGCCAGATTTCGGTCAGCGCTGACGGCACGGTTACGGTTACCGAAACGATCACCGTCCTTGCGGAAGGAAAAAAATTCGCCGCGGCATCTACCGGGACTTTCCACGCAATATAAAGATACGCTGGGAAGACCTATCGGGTGGATTTCAACCTCATCTCAGTCAAGCGAGACGATCGGGCAGAGGACTACCACATTGAAAGCCTCAGCAATGGCGTGCGAATCTACATCGGCAAAAGCGATCGGTACCTTACGCCTGGACGCTATACATACGCTCTGACGTACCAAACCAACCGGCAGATTGGTTTTTGATAGCCATGACGAACTCTACTGGAATGTGACCGGCAACGACTGGGATTTCACGATTGAAACAGCAACCGCGAGCGTGACCCTGCCGGATGGCATTGCGCCATTGAGCATTCAGACCTCTGCATTCACAGGACCCCTTGGCGCCACGGCCCGCGACTTTGACTCTGAGATTTCGACATCAGGAGAAGCGACCTTTCAGACCACTCAAGGCCTACCCCCGGCTCCGGACTCACCATCGTGGTGGGTTGGCCAAAGGGCTTTGTGCAACAGCCTAGTCGTACCGAGCGCTTGGGATTTTTCTTTGAGGACAATATCGTGCTCGTGCTGGGGATCGGGGGCTGCTGATGGTGTTGTCTTACTTCCTGTGGGCCTGGAATCGCGTGGGTCGCGATCCGACTGGGGCACCATCTTTCCGCGTTTTGAACCCCTAAGGATCTTTCGCCCGCGGCAGCTCGTTACATCATGCGGATGGGTTTCGATAATCGCGTATTTTCAACGGCACTGATCAGCATGGCCGTCAAGGGACGTATTCAAATTGCGGAGGAACTCGGCAATAAAACCATTATTCAGCGCGACGATGAAGGCGGTGATGCCTCGCTTTCTTTTGGAGAAAAGTGCTTTACGACAAGCTCCTTGGCGCTCAAAAGACGCTCGAGCTGGATAAAAAGCATCACAAGAAAATCAATGGCGCCCGAGATGCTTTTAAGGTCCGTCTCGAGGCCGAGTACCACAAACATTTTTCTTCAGTAACGGTCGATGGCTGCTGCCGGGTATAGCACTCTCGGTGCTGACCATCATCGCCGTTACCGCCGTCTCTGATAACGCGGTACTGTTATTTGGCACGGGTATACCCATCATTGTCTTTTTAGCCTTCCTGTTTGCCGCACGAAGCATTTGGAAACAAGGGCGACGTATCCTAGCCATCTTCTTTGGATTCATCGCAACTGTCAGCGGGTTCTTTAACATCACCTTTGCCTTTTTGAATGCAGATAGCCTTGCCGTAATCCTCGTGTTGGCTCTTCTCATTGGCGTCAATGTGCTGTTTTATTTTCTTTTGAAAGCGCCCACTCGTGCAGGACGAGAAGTGATGGACGAGATCGAAGGTTTTAAGAAATACCTGGCCACCGCGGAGAAGAACCGGCTCAACACGCTAGGCACAATCGATGAACAGCTGCTGCTGTTTGAGAAATACCTGCCGTACGCCCTCGCGCTCGATGTCGATCAGGCGTGGTCAGAGAAGTTCAGCGCGGCGCTCGACGCGGCGGTCCAGGATCCCGACCGCCATTATCATCCCCGCTGGTATCACGGCCGCTCCTGGAGTACTCGCCATCCGAGTCGCTTTGCAAGTGCGTTGGGGAGTTCCTTGGCCACGACGGTAGTTGCCGCCGGCACTGCACCGGGGTCCTCGTCTGGTTTCAGCGGAGGATCTTCGGGCGGCGGCGGAGGCGGCGGAGGCGGCGGTGGCTGGTAGGCCGGATCGCGCTTTTTAAATATCTCTATTCGCCAACGACCCATCGTCGAGCGCGGTAACCTCCAGGGATACCCCCTATTGAGAGCACCAATTGCCAGAGGTGGTTCTCTCTTGCCCGAAACGATCCGGCGCAGACCAGTAGATAGTAATCAAACATACGCTTGAACCGCTCTCCGTATTTTTGCCGCAGCCGGGGCCACGCCTGATTAAACCGCTCGTACCACGCCATGAGCGTATGGTCGTAATCAGCGCCGAAGTTATGCCAGTCCTCGATGGTATAAAAATCGCTTACATGGCGAGCGAGATCAGGGGCCGGAGGCAGAACGCCGTTCGGGAAGATGTATTTTTCTATCCACCGGTCCGTCGCGTATCCATCGCGCCCCGCTCCAATGGTGTGAAGAAGAAACAGACCGTGAGCATCCAGCAGCGATGCGGTCTTTTCAAAGTAGGTTTGATAGTTTTTAGGGCCGACGTGTTCAAACATGCCCACAGAAACAATGCGATCAAATCGTCCGGTAAGTGCGCGGTAATCCTTCAGCATGATCTCCACCGGCAAGCCCTGACAGCGCTCGGTGGCGAGCTTCAGCCTGCTCCTTCGATACCGTCACGCCCGTGACCGAAACCTGATGATGCTCAGCCATCCAGCGTGAAAGCCCGCCCCACCCGCAGCCGATATCGAGCACCCGCATACCGGCCTCGAGCTGTAACTTCTCGCAGATCATCTGCATCTTTGCGATCTGCGCTTGCTCCAGGGACTCCGCGTTAGCCCAATACGCACAACTGTAGTTCATGTGCGGGTCGAGCATGTGCTCAAAGACATCATTACCGATGTCGTAGTGCTGCTCCCCTACCTGAAACGCTCGGGCACGACTTTGTCTATTGAATAACCGCGATCCGATCAGGTATACAAGGAAGCGCCAGTTGTTTCGAATTTCATCCTCGAGGCCCGCGCGAAAAGCTCTGGTGATCATCTCGTCGATCGCGTCGCAATCCCACCAGCCGTCCATGTAGGCTTCGCCCATGCCCAACGTGCCGTCTTTAGCCAGACGCGAAAAAAGCTCCTCGTTATGAACCTGGACATCCCACCGGTTTGATCCATCTAGAGCGATCTCTGCCGGCGCGAGTATTTCTTGAAAACGTTGGCGCATGCTGCTCATCAAACTAACTCATTCCTATTCAAACGTGCTCAATCTGCCGTCATTAAAGCACGCGGTCGTTTCCACCATCGATGGGAACCTGCGCGCCGGTCGTGCATCGGAAGGCGCTGCCGGCCATGGCACACACCATCTCTGCGACATCCATTGAATTGACCTCGCGTTGCAGCAGATTGTTTTTACGATATTGCTCTACCGTGATACCGTAATGAGACGCGCGCGCCTGCAAGACCTCATCCGTCCAAATGGCCGTATCAAAAACGCCATTCGGATGCACCGTATTCACTCGAATACCGTCATTGGCAACCTCTAACGCCAACACCCGAGCCAGCTGCATCAGCCCTGCCTTGGCGACCGAGTAGGCACCTGCTGCCGGTCCAGGCGCGGGCACATTTTTTGACCCGATAAAGACAAGTGACGGCTCCCAACCGAGACGTAGGAACGGAATCGAAGCCCGCGCCACATGCATTGCGCCAGAGAGATTGATATCGATTGACCGCTGCCAGTCTGCTTCGGGCATTTCTTCGATCAAGCTGCTTGGCGAGAAAATTCCGGCATTACTGACCACCGCGTCAATGCCGCCGTATCGGCGCGCCGCACTCTCAACCGCATCCGCCACAGCACTGACATCTGTCACGTCGCAGACCATCCCGGTGATTGATGGTGAGTCAAAAGCGCCGAGAACAGCATCTTCTTTGTCGAGCACGGTGACCTGTGCCCCACGCTCGGCAAACCGATGAGCGCAGGCATGACCAATACCGCTCGCGCCGCCCGTAATCATCACACAGCGTCCTTCGAACTCTAGGTCGCTACCGCCTTTGCCAAGCTTCGCTTGCTCCAGTTCCCAGTATTCGACCTCGAAAACATCGCGTTCCGGCAGAGCTCGCCATCCACCGATTCGCTCAGCTCGCCTGATGGCGCCCATCGTATGCCGCGTGATGTCATGAATGATCTTTAGCTCTTTAGGCTGCCGCCCAAACGCCGCAACGCCTTTACCGGGTATGAGCGCCCATCGCGGAGCGCAATCAAGGCGTGTTTGAGTACCATCTGAATGACGATCAAAGTAGGCCTTGTACTCCTCGGCGAATTTCTCAACCGATGCGATGACGTCACCCTCGATGACTGCCGGTATGCGCTTGGTCCTGATCACATGATCCGGCGTCAGCGGGCCACGCGTCACAATATCGGCAGCGTCCTTTTGCGAGGCAAAAGATCCAGCCGCACCACTGTCGTCAAAACTTGCCAGCATCGGGCGCTTCGCAATACCGCTCACCGCGCTTCGAATCGTCGCAAGCTCCAAAGCCGAGATCGGCATGGACGCAACATCCTGAGCGTGGGGCTCATCACCAAATGCCTCCTCCGCAGCACTCACGAGATCAATCATGCGTCGATAACTTTCGTAAGCGTCGTCTGCAAAGCTGAAGATGCCATGATGCATCAGCACCATGCCTTCCAACTGCGACCAGTCAATACCCTTGGTCATCTGCGCAACGGTCTTCGCGAGAAGGAAGCCCGGCATGACGTAAGGCACAACCAAAACTTTATCGCCATAAAGGTTTCGTATTCTCTCCTCACCTCCGGGGGTATTGCTGAGAGCAACCACGGCATCGGCATGGGTGTGATCCACGAATCGAAAAGGAA